>JABDIN010000080.1 GCA_013003715.1 Desulfobacteraceae bacterium
TTTAACTGGACATGATCTATTGCTCAACATGAATCACCTCGCAATCAGCGTATGACAACTTAACAACGTATGTAATGACTTGGTCTTTTCCTGATTTATCTTACTTGAACCTAGTTTGGACAACCGATTAGCCGTCTTATTTTACGTCTAAATAGCAGACGAATACGAACTAGACGGCTTAAAAGTCGTCTAGTTCCCCCTATTTCCGATTTAGACGACTGTTTGGTCGTCTATTTTTTTTAATGTTCGTATATGATGATGGTCGTTGTGGAAAAACCTATCTCCAAGGTCGGTTCCTGGAACCTACACTATAAAACGAGCTCTTATAGCCCAATAATCTGAAAATAAATCCTTCCGGCCATGCCTTGCTTTCCGATGGCAGCGTCAACGATATTGCGCAGTGACGTGATGACCTTTCCCTTTTTGCCGATCAAAAGGCCATTGTCTTCTTTTGCAATATTCAATTCAATCAACGTCACCTGGCTGCTTTTTACTTCATTGATTTGGATCTGTTCAGGATGGTCAACGATCTGTTCAACGATATTGCGGACTATAATTGAAATAGAATCCATTTTAACTGTCTCCTTAGCGTTTACCGAACATTAACGATCAACAATGTAACTCTGTAGAGGGTAGCGGGAAGATATCTATTATTAATTCAATGTGCTGGGGTTTGTCAAAGCAGATTTTTTACAGATTTTTGATTGAAATCATTTTATAGTAAAATTTTGACCTTTAATATATGATCATTTTGAACAGTTTTTTTGACATCCCTTCCCTAATGCATTACAGTCAAAATATTGAATCGTAGGTACCACGTGGTCCCCTTGCATACTAATTTATTATTGTAATTTCAGATAGAAAGAAGTGGGCCCTATAACTCTTAATCAGTAGGTTGAAGGTTCGATTCCTTCACGGCCCACCATTCTTAAATTGCTCACCTCCGGCGGAAAATAATCTCACTTAACGGCAGATAATTCGCTTCTTGCATAAAAATTGCAGTATCTCCTTCTTTTTATATGAATATAAGGTGCAGCTTAACCCTGAAGTAACATTCATCTCCATTCAACTGATGTTTTCCAGCTTTGCTGCCAACGCCATCAGGGTGCTACAAAAGAGACAATAATCCCGGATCGATCAAGGGGTTTCCATACTTGACCAAAGGACATGCCCATGAGCCGGAATCCTGATCGTGCCGGTGCTGTCAGCGGTTCAATCTTAGTCGTTGATGATGATAAAGCGCTCTGTCATTTGTACCGGGAACAACTTGAGCGCCAAGGTTTTGACGTTGTCACCGCATTGAGCTATCAGACGGCATTAGAATGCCTGAAGACACATGAGTTCGAAACCATCCTCAGCGATATTATGATTGGCGATCACAGTGGCATCGATCTTCTTAAATACTGTGTATCCGCCGTACCGGATGTTCCCGTCCTCTTGATCACAGGCGTTCCATCTCTAGAAACGGCGGTGGAAGCCCTTAAGCTTGGTGCATACGATTATCTGGCCAAACCAGTGGTGAAAAACGAACTGGTCCAATCCATACGGCGGGCAGTTGAAGTTTATAAACTCAGGAAGGAAAAAAAACATGTAGAATCGGAGAATGAAAAATACCGCAATCAACTGGAAAAACTGGTGACCGTCAGAACCAAAAAGCTCAAGGAACAAAATGAGTTTCTTGAAAATGTTGTCGAGTCGCTAACCCATCCATTTTATGTCATCGATGTTAAAAGCCGTCAGGTGGTGATGGCCAACTCCGCTGCCGAATTTGGCGAATTACACCTGAACAATACGTGCCATTTACTTACACATAAGCGACACACACCTTGCAGCGACACCGGTCACCAGTGCCCGCTGGATACGGTCGTCAGGACCGGCAAACCGGCCGTGGTGGATCACATGCATATCGATTCACAAGGTGGCAAGCAGCATGCGGAAATCCACGGCTACCCCATACTGGACAAGTATGGAAACGTAGTCCAGATGATCGAATACGCACTGGATGTAACGGATCGTAAAAAGGCGGAAAATGAACTGGTTCGACGTGGCAAGATTCTGGAGTGCGCCCGATATGCCGCAGAAACCTGCCTGAAAACGAGCAATTGGGAAGAAATAATCCATCAGGTATTAAAACGCATCGGCAAAACCATTGATGTCAGCCGTGTCTATATCATTGAAAATGCCGCCGCAACGACTGACAAGAGCATCGCACCGCGACATGAGTGGACCAATACGGGAATAATTCCCAAAAGTACTGTAATGGGTGAAAAGGATGCTGTGTCATATGCGGCGGGATTCAAAAAATGGTGTGCGTCTTTAAAAAGGGGAGCGCTGGTGCAAGGATCACAGGATGACTTTCACGGCACCGAACGTTCCATTCTGATATCCCACAAAACACTGTCCACCGTCATGGTGGGTATTTTTGTCAAGCATACACACTGGGGGTGTATCGGCTTCGATGAGTGCCGGACCGAACGGCAATGGTCACCGGCGGAAATCAATGCACTCAAGGTAATTGCCCAAACACTTGGTGCCGCCATTTATCACGATGTTCAGAACAAGGAGCGCAGCCGTCTCGCCACCGCCATAAAGCAGTCGGCTGACAGCATCATCATCATGAACCCGGAGGGAGTGGTCGAATATGTAAATCCGGCATATGAGTCGATCACCGGCTACCATCGAGAGGCTGTACTGGGCAGCTCTTCACCACTGTTGGATAAGAGCGGGGGCAGCCACGAGAACCATGATGAAATATGGCATCAACTGCAACAAGGACACGTGTGGCACGGGTGTCTCAACAATAAAAAAAAGGATGGTACATTATTAAAAGAGGAAGCGACCATTTCTCCGGTAAAGGATGACAAGGGCAACATCATCAATTATGTGGCCATCCAGAGGGATATCACCGAACGCCAGCAGCTGGAATCAATCGCCGAGGCGGCCAACCTGATGGATAATCTGGGATACATCTTTGCCGGTATCCGTCACGAAATCGGCAATCCCTTGAACTCCATCAAAATGGCCTTGACCGTGTTATATAAAAATATAAAGATTTATCCCCTGCATACCACCACTGAATTTCTGGAACGTACCCTCGGTGAAGTGGCCCGGATGGAATATCTCCTGAAGGCATTCAAAAATTTCAGCCTTTATGAAAGTCCGGAAATTCAAACGGTCAATATCCGGGATTTCATCACCAAATTCATTGCGCTGGTACAGGATGATTTCAATCGCGCCGGCATCGAATTGACCACGAGAATGCCACGCCATCACCGGTATTGTTATGGCGATCCCCGTATGCTTCATCAGGTGTTGCTGAATCTTTACACGAATGCAGCAGATGCATTGGAAAAATCAGAGAATCCCGGGATCGTCACCGAAATTAGGGACGCCGGCGGATATATCACCATCGATGTAACGGACAACGGATGCGGTATTTCAAAATCGGAAAAAGCGCGTATATTCACCCCTTTTTACACCACCAAAGCCCGCGGAACCGGATTGGGATTGGTGATTGTGAAAAAAATGCTGATTAAAATGAATGCCGGAATTGAGATGATTTCAGAAAAAAATACCGGCACAACCGTTTCCATCAAACTGCCGGAGGCGATGGCCGATGAATGAGTCAATAACGAAACGTACACTTCTCATTATCGATGATGACCAACTGATGTGCGACACCATCATTCAGGGACTGGACCTTCCTGGACTGAACATCATGAAAGCCCACAAAGGAAACAAGGGGGTCGACCTCTGCGCGGAGTGCCAGGTGGATGTAGTGTTACTGGATCAGAAATTACCGGACGGGGACGGTGTTGACCTCTGTTCTCAGATCTTATCTTACAACGATCAATGCAAGATCATTTTCATTACCGCCTATCCAAGTTTCGAAAACGCGGTGGAGGCAATAAAGGCGGGTGCCCATGATTATGTCTCAAAACCGTTTGAACTTGAAGAAATAAAATTGTCGGTGCAAAAGGCGGTCCGTGCCATCGATCTGGAACGTGTGGCGCATTTTCAACAATACAATACCGACCTGGAAAAAAAGGGAAACGTCCTGGTGGGTGCCGGTGGTTCTCTCAACAATGTCTGGCAATTGATAAATCTGGCTGCGGAAAACCGTGCCCCGGTGCTCATCACCGGGGAAACCGGAGTCGGCAAAGGTGTGGTGGCCAAACTCATCCATGCCAAAAGTTGTGATGTATCTTCTTCGTTTATCAGCGTTAATTGTGCCGCCCTGCCTGACAATCTGATCGAATCCGAATTATTCGGGTATGAAAAAGGTGCCTTTACCGGCGCGGAAGGTGCAAAAAAAGGATTGTTCGAACTGGCTGAAGGCGGCAGCTTATTTTTAGACGAGCTGGGCGAGTTGCCCATACACCTCCAGTCCAAACTATTGGGTGTTCTGGATGACAGGAAACTGCGAAGAATTGGCGGCAGGCAGACCCGACATGTGAATACCCGGGTGATCGCCGCCACGAACGTGGATCTGGACAATTCTATAAAAACCGGCAAATTCCGAAATGATTTATACTACCGGCTCAGTGTCATTCTCATCCATATCCCCCCCCTGCAGTCACGTATCGCTGACATACCCCAGCTATGCGGGCATTTCATTCACAAAATCGCACCCGACCATGATATTTCTCTCGCAAATGATGAAATGGAAAAACTCAAACAATACGACTGGCCGGGCAATGTGCGGGAACTGAGAAATATTATCGAACGATCCATTATTATCCGGAAATCCCCGGAAATATTCCCGTCAAAGCTGCTGAATACCAACCACAGTGCCGCAGAATACAATACGCTCCCGCCTTTGGGTGAATCCAATGATCTGATTGCATTGCGCGAACTTGAAGAGAGGCACATAAAATTCACTTTAAATCGCCTGAACCAAAACCACACACAGGCCGCCCGCAGTCTCGGTATTTCCCGATCAACCCTGCTGCGCAAAATGAAATCGTTTGAATCACCCAACCCATCGGAAACAAATACCGCGTCAAAATAGAGCACTGTTCCAAAATAGGGCGCCTATTTTAGAACGGCCCGTGACGACTTTCACATATAAAACCGTAATTACTTGTTTTTATAGATTTTTATATAATGTATAAAACGGCATGATCATTGCTAAAGCCATTGGTAAGGAGATAACCGACATGGACAGGGTTCTGATTGTTGATGATGAAAAATCTTTGTTGCTCAGCCTCGAGGCCGGCCTGACAGACTATCATGACCGGTTTACGCTTTTCACCGCCGAAAATGGTAAGGATGCGCTGGAAATCCTCGAGAGCAAGCGTATTGACCTGGTGGTCACTGATTTGAGAATGCCGGTGATGGATGGCTTTGAACTTCTCGCCAAACTTGCCTCGGATTTTCCATCCATACCCGCCATGGTTATGACCGCATACGCAACACCGGAATCACAGCGAAAAATCCAGGATTTGAATAATATCCGCATCATTGAAAAACCGGTGGATTTTGATGAACTCACCCAGGCCATCCTCGAAAATCTCGAGATTATTAACCGGGGGGGATCGATCACCGGCATTTCGCTTCCCAACTTCATGGACCTGATTGAAAAAGAGGAAAAAACCTGCCTGCTGGAAATCCTGAAGAACACTAAATCCATTGGCCTCTTGTTCTTTAACAAAGGGCAGATATGGGACGCCGTGTGTGGTAAAACCAATGGTGAAGCCGCTGTATTCAACCTCCTTGCTAAAGAGGATGTTCAGATCAGTTTCAGAAATCTGCCAAAAAAAAAGATTAAGAGAAGGATAAACGCCAATCTGATATCCCTCCTACTGGAAAGTGCCAGACGCATCGACGAAGAAAATGATACCGAAACCCAAGAGGCAATATCGGATCAAAAGGACGCCAAAAATAATGAAGTAAACACCGGGGGTGATGAGGATCCGGGCGAAGCTGAACCGGTCGTACCCCTGTCAACTAAAGGAGAGGAAAAAATGTCACAAATTGAAGAAGTATTGGAAAAGTTTCGCGACGTCGAAGGTTTTCAGGCTGTGGGTGTATTTTCACCCCAGGGTGAAATGGTATCCCAGGTGAATGCATCCGGTTTGGAAATCGCCGAATTGGGTGCATTGGCGAATGATGTGCTGTTAAAGGCACAAAAAGCGACCGAGATCATGGGTGTCGGGCGTGGACAACTGGTTCATGTGGAAGCGCCAAAAGCTCACCTAATCGCGCGCTGCTTGAACGAAGCCACCGATTTTGCGGCCAATAGTGAAGGCAGGGCCCACATACACATGGTGCTCGCCATATCCAAAGAAGGCAATCTGGCCATGGGAAAAATGAAATTGGCGAGCATCATTCAGGAACTTGCCCAGTACTTCAGATAACACTGATCCATTGATTTTACCGGCGGCAGTGCGATTTTGGAACTGCCGCCGGCGATTTGTCCACTATGTCCACAATGACCGACGCAAGTCACAAGTTGATCCAACCCAAACCATATGATCCAGAATATTGTATCGATCTGCATGTGCACACCAACCGGTATTCACCGTGTGCGGAATCACTCGATCCGGCGATGATCCACCGTCAAATGACGGCAACCCGCATCCAGGGCGTGGTGATCACTGAGCATGACCGGCTCTGGTCACGTTCGGAAATTCATAAACTCAATAAAAATCTGGTCAATAGGCGTATCTATCGCGGTGTTGAAATCACCAGCATCAATGGCCATTTTATCGTTATCGGTCTGGAAAACCTGGAAGGAATCAAACCCGGTATATCGATCTTCGAACTCCTGAATGTAACCCGACAAAAAAATGCCGCAGTGATCCTGGCGCACCACCACCTGAATTATTCCCAGACATCAGCACCGATTGATATGAAGCGCGCACCAAAAGACATCGACGCCATAGAGGTCGCCAGTACAGCGACAACCGGCGAAAACTGTTTTGAAGCGGAAAAAATCGCCGGCATCCACGGGTGGGCAAAGGTTGCCGGCAGCGATGCCCATACGCTGGAAAAAGTGGGTTCATATTGTACGGGTTTTCGACAACTGCCGGACACTGAACTGGAACTTGCCGCGATGATCAAAGCGGGCCTGTGCATACCACATAACGACCACAGACGATACCATGGGTGATCCGTGTTATTATTTACCGATATATACACCGTGAAAAAAGCAATTGATTTCACGGACATCATATCGCGCGACACCATTGTGCCTGCAGAATGCCCACCGATGGAAAACTCACCCTACCGAGCCGGTTATGACTGGTTATTCCGGTACGAACGTAAACTGGCACGGTTTCTCGATCCATGGCTCGGAGAGTTCCGTCACGAACTCATCGGTGTCAACGGCATTCTCTGTGAAGCCTTATCCAACGCTTTCTGTCATGGTCATCGAAAAGACCCCACCCTGGCTATTCACCTCAATGTATACCTGGGAACAAAGGGCTTGGTGTTGGAGGTCATCGATACCGGCAAGGGATTCAATGTTCAGCGGGTGGTGGATGCATGCGAGAAGGGGAAAGCTTATTACCATGTGGCCGGCAACGGCCTGCGATCGATGATGGCATCGGATAATTTTGCGGTATTTTTCAATCACACCGGAACCGCTTGTCACATCGTCAGGCTGCACAATGCGGACTACGGCTGTATAAAAAGAATCTCGCACCAAAGACCATTAAATGTCAGCGGCATCCATACAAGCGCCAATGGTAATCATACCCGTAACACAGGAGAGGGTTCGATTACTGCCGACGGTAATCCCCCCCTATCCTGGGCCAATGCCGGTATCCTCGCCGGGATAAACGGCCGTGTAATTTCATTCTACGGGATTCGGCCGAAAGCGGCCAACCGAATCGCAGGGTTTTGTATCGAATTGGTCCAACAAGCCATTGCGCTGTCCAGAACCCTGGAAACCGGCGATCCTGAACAACTCTGGATAGAAACCGATTCGCAATACATGCTCGTGTCCTACCCGGCAGACACGGACCGGATAATCATTGCCCTGCTGGATGAAAATGCAAATCCGGTCCATGCCCGATTTCATCTTCCGGAAATAATTGCTTTTCTAAACGACAATCATCCCCATCATACCGCACCCGGCAATTAAAAAATCACGTTGACAGCCAATTGTGTTACTCGGCCGACCATGGTATTTATCCTCATTGAAATTCATGCAAGGAACATGATCCGGTACTATATTCAGGAATACGATTACCGGGATCCCCAAAATGTCAATTTACCGGACTTTGGATCAGAGGCGCTTGAAAATGTCCAATTATCAGGTTGCAGTGAATAGCGTTGTTCCATGGAAACGACGGTGGATCTTTTGGATCGCCATATACGTTCTGCTATTGGGACTTTCCCATACGGTAAGAATGGCGGCACCAGACACTCCCCGGCCCGCCGATGGACAACACTCCATCGCCCTGCAATCTTATGGAGATCAAGAGACAGGAGACTCACCTGTTCACATACGCTACATTGATACTCAACCCGGGGCTTCCGAAAACGAGACGATCATTTTGCTATTGCACGGCAGCCCCATGGCGGCAGTGACCGTATTCCCGGAACTGATTCAGCGGTTGTCAACCAACGCCCGCGTCATAGCACCTGATTTGCCTGGATTCGGCAGATCCACCCGAACCATTCCCGACTATTCCATTCAAGCCCATGCTGAGTATATGAAACGCTTCCTGGAGCGCATAGGTGTTGCCAGATATCATGCCGTTGCCTACAGCATGGGCAGCGGTGTCGCCCTGAATCTGTATGAATTGCATCCGGAAAAAATGCAATCGCTTACCATGTTGTCCGCCATCGGTGTTCAGGAATTCGAATTGCTTGGAGATTACCATCTCAATCATGCCCTGCATGGCGCACAGCTGCTGTTTTTCCGATTTATCACCGATTGGATTCCGCATTTTGGTATCCTTGACCAAATACCGCTGAACCTCGCCTACGCCAAAAATTTCTACCACTCCGACCAGCGGCCTCTCAGATCCATTCTCAGTGGTTTTTCACCGGCCACATTGATTATCCATAGCAATGAAGACTACTTTGTTCCCATGGAAGCGGCAAATGAGCATTTTCGTATCGTCCCCCAGGGTGAACTGAAAATTTACCCTGGCGGCCATCTCATGATCCTGTCCGAAGGCGAATCTCTTGCTGAGGACATCCATGATTTCATAACCCGTGTGGGGCAAGGAGAGGCCAAAACCCGTGCGGAAGCCGATACGGATCGGGCCATCGCATCGTCCGTACCGTTTTCAAGCATTCGGGTGCCGGAAGTCCGGGGGACGACCCTGGCGGCGATCATTGTTCTCATCGCACTGGCCACACTCATCAGCGAAGATGCCACCTGTATCGGGGCCGGACTTCTGACAGCGCGGGGGTTTATCGGTTTTTTACCAGCCGTGTTCGGCTGCTTTGCCGGTATTGTGATCGGAGATGTTCTTTTATTCTTAGCCGGGAGGTTTTTTGGCAAACCGGCCCTCGGCAGGGCCCCGCTGAAGTGGTTTTTCAAAAAAGAAGATGTCGAACGGGCATTCCACTGGTTTTCAGCACACGGTCCCGGGATCATTCTTGTCTCGCGGTTTCTGCCCGGAAGCCGTTTACCCACGTACTTTGCCGCCGGAATGCTGGGAATGAAGATTCGCACTTTTTTTCTATACTTTTGCATGGCCGGGATAGTCTGGACTCCACTGCTTGTCGGATTGGCAATGCTTTTGGGGGATCAGCTGTATGCGCATTATGGATATGTCCAAAAATACGGTATATGGACATTTGCCGGCATTTTCATTGTGTTGATGATTTTCATTCGCATCCTGATTCCCCTGTTCACCCATCGCGGCAGACGCCTGTTGTTGTCCACCTGGCGCCGGAAAGTGAGCTATGAATTCTGGCCGCCCTACATTTTTTACCTGCCGGTTGTCGGCTATATACTATATCTCACTTTAAAACACGGGAATCCTACACTGTTCACTGCCGCCAACCCGTCCATACCCAATGGCAGCGGTTTTCTGGGGGAATCAAAAAGCCGGATCCTCGACGGGCTGAATGACTCATCAGAATATCTGCCACACTATGATATTGTCAAAAGGCAATTACCGTTTCACGAAAAAATCACCAGAGTGGAATCATTCCTCACGAACAATGGGTCTCATTATCCCATTGTGCTGAAGCCCGATATCGGACAGCGTGGCAAAGGAGTTGCCATCGCCAGATCAATCACGGATGTCAACGACTTTTTCGCGACATCTGAACATGACACCATTGTACAGGAATATGTGGATGGACATGAGTACGGCGTTTTTTACTACCGGTATCCAGGCTCAACAAAAGGAAAAATTCTTTCGATTACCGACAAAAAACTCCTAACCGTTGAGGGTGATGGCCATCTGTCCCTGGAACAATTGATCCTCAAGCATGAACGTGCCTTGTGCATGGCGCCGACACACTTTACCAAACACCGGCATCAACTCTACCGGATAATTGACGCCGGAGAGATCGTTCCCCTGGTGGAGTTGGGCACCCACAGCCTTGGGGCCCTGTTTTTGGATGGAAGCCATGTTCTGACCCCGAAACTGGAAGCAAAAATTGATGGCATCAGCAAATCCTTCAAGGGATTCTATTTCGGCCGGTACGACATTCGAACACCGGTAGTGGAAGATTTTAAGGCCGGCAGGAATTTTAAAATCCTGGAACTCAATGGTGTAACCGCGGAAGCCACTCATATATACGATCCCAAGAACAGCATATTTGCGGCATATCAAATGTTATTCAAGCAATGGCGGATCGCCTTTGACATCGGGGCCATAAATGCCCTGAACGGTGCCAAACCACTATCATTCTTTCAGTTTTTGAAGCTGATAATGCATAAGGACATACCATGAAAAATGACATGACAACGGAACCCATCAAAAACACTGACATCTCCTCACCAGGCATTTTGCCCCAACGGCAACGTGCAAAGATACGAAACGACTGGCTGAAGGAACGGCTCGACACACTCCTCCCGGAACTGATGCACCTGGCAAAAATAGATATGTGGGTTGTCATTGCGCGCGAATACAATGAAGATCCGGTGATCATGAGTTTGCTGCCGGAGCCGAACATGAATGCCCGGCGCCGGACAATGCTGGTTTTCGCACTTACGGAAACAGGTGTAGAGTGCCTGCACATCGGAAAACAAAAGCTCAAGGGATATTATAAAAATGTCTGGGAAGAGACATCGGAAAAACAATTCGCTTGTCTTCAACGTATCATACGCGAGAAAAATCCGAAAACCGTCGGTATTAACGTCTCACATATTTTTCCCTTCGGTGATGGCCTGTCCCATAGCCTTTATCTCCGCCTGATGGAAGAATTAGGCCCGTTCAGCCGCCGGATCAAAAGCGCTGAAAAACTCTGTGTGGCCTGGCTGGAAACACGGATCAAGCCGGAGTTGAGTGTCTACCCCGATCTGGTCAACATCAACCATGCCATCATCAGGGAGGCCTTCAGCAGAAAAGTGATTTCACCGGGAGTCACCACGGTCGATGATGTGGCGTGGTGGATGCGGCAGAAAATAACGGATCTGGGTCTTCGCGCCTGGTTTCAACCCACCGTCGATCTGCAGGCCCGTGACGTGACATTCTCGGACGAAAACCCACGACGAACGATTTTGCCGGGCGACATGCTCCATTGTGATATTGGTTTCTCATACCTGGGGTTGAATACCGACAATCAGCAACTCGCCTATGTATTGAAGGACGGCGAAACAGATGCGCCTGAGGGATTGAAACAGGCGCTCACAGCGGGGAACCAGCTTCAGGACATACTGGCGGGTACGATGAAAACAGGCATGACGGGGAATCAGATTTTAAAAGAAGCCCGGCAAAATGCAAAGGCGGCCGGCTTGGATCCCAGCATCTACACCCATCCCCTGGGATATCACGGACATGGTGCCGGTCCCGTTATCGGCCTGTATGACAATCAGGAAGGCATCAGTGGAAATGGAGACTATCCTTTAAATGAAGATACGGTATACGCCATCGAATTGAATGTGAAGCGAAATATTCCCGAATGGGGTGATCAGCCGGTGGCCATCTATCTTGAAGAAGATGCCAAATGGAGCAATGGTGAGCTGACGTTTCTGGGTGGGCGGCAGAAGGCTTTGCACCTTATTGGTCCAAATGCATAGCTTGCCATTGAACTGAGGAAATAATCCGGTACAGCGGGACGCGGCTTGCCGTACCTGAAAAAAGGGTGGCCCGTCATCCAGCTCCGGACCACCCTTTTTAAAATCTAAAAGTTGCTATACAACGACTACATTTACAGCTGCCGGACCCTTCTGGCCCTGCTCGATGTCAAATGTAACGCGGTCGCCTTCATTAAGAGACCTGAAGCCGGTCATTGCGATCGCTGAATGATGTACGAATACATCCGGACCGTCTTCCTGCTCAATAAAGCCAAAACCCTTACTGTCATTAAACCATTTTACGACGCCATTCGCCATTACGGCACACTCCTTTCAAAAAATTCTCGTAATTCCAAACTCAGGGGGACCCATTTCCGTAATCAGATTTTCCCTGAAACATGAAATTGGCCCATTGTTGAGAGCGGACCTTTCATGATTTTCTAATTTCATACCATAATTTTTAAAAAAATCAACTGGATTTACTATAAATTTGTGCGTGTTCAATCGTCGGCAGGAATGGAAAATCATCTACGGGAAAGGCCCGGTTTTCAATTCCACAGGTAGTCGTCCAGTACGTTCTAAATCATCTCCAGAGCGCACGCCATGGCCACGCCGCCACCACCGCACAAGGTGGCAAGCCCCATGGATTTACCACTGCGCTTCATTTCATACAGCAGCGTGACCATAATCCGGCACCCTGTGGCGCCCACAGGGTGGCCGAGACCGATCCCCGAGCCGTTGACATTGGTAATCTCCCGCTTTAATCCCAGCTCCATTTCGCACCCGAGGTACTGGGCGGCAAACGCCTCATTAAGCTCAATACGCTCAAAATCTTCTATCTTCAGCTCGCTTGCGTTCATGAGATCATGAACAGCCGGCGTCGGAGATAATCCCATGATGGCCGGATGGCAAGCCCCGTGACCGATGGCTTTTATCCGTGCCAGCGGCTTGAGGCCCAACGCCTTGGCTTTTTCAGCCGACATGATGAGCATGGCCGCAGATCCGTCATTGATCCCACTTGAATTGCCGGCCGTGACTTTCCCGGTTTTCGGGACGAATGCGGGGGGCAACGCCTTCAATTCTTCCAGGGTAATGCCGGGACGAAAGTGCTCATCACACTCAAACCGAACTATCCCTTTTTTTCTGTGGGACATCTCCACGGGAATGATCTCATCCTTGAACAGACCCGCGATGGTGGCTTGTTCGGCGTTCTGATGACTGCGCAACGCCAACTCATCCATCTGCTCCCGGGTGATACCCAGTTTTTGTGCCACAAATTCAGCCGTGTGCCCCATGATGTATGGTTTGCCGACAAAATAGGATGCGGGCGCCTCACTGGTATCCAGTGGCGCATCCGCGGTTAGTGGCGAATAATATGAACCGCAATGAAGGGCGTGGATCATTGCGTCGGCAAAGGCCTGATCCTGCAAGCGCGCCCCCCATCGCGCCGACGGTACCGTATATGGTACTCCGGACATATGTTCAACACCACCGGCCAGGATAACATCGGCCATCCCGGCCTGGATCATGGCCATACCCGACACCACGGCCTCCATACCGGATATACAGACCCGATTGATGGTGACCGCAGGTACGGTATCCGGAATGCCCGCCAGTAAAGCGCCCACCCGGGTGGTATTCAGGGCATCGTGGTGTTCCACACAACATCCGAATCGAATATCATCAATAATTTCCGGGTCAATACCGGCACGACGGATCACTTCTTTTATAGTCGTTGCCGCGAGCATGGGACCATTTGCATCTTTCAGACTCCCACCGAAAGCCCCTATGGGCGTGCGGCAGGCAGAAACAATAACCACCTCTTTCATAATTCCCTCCAATACATTCAGGTAAAATCGTCTGCAAAGCCTATATCATAAATTTCGTTCGGATGACCATTTGAATATAACACCCACCGCATTATATGCCGGAATAATTGTCAGCCCTCGTGGTCAAAAACCGGTTACCACCGGTATCGATCAATCCCCCCAATTTTAATGCAAATTTTTTGCATTAAAAGGTTGCCTTCCCATGATTTATGGTTATTATAGAATATTATTTTATTACAATTAGTTAACAATTTTTCGGGTGGGATAACTAAATATTGTGCAATATAAATTAAGTTGCAACAATTCGTCGGACATAAGTGAATATAGAAAGGAATCCATGGAATGATACATCACCTAAGGATATCTATCATACTGAAACTTTTATTATTATCGCTGATTGTCACATTGTCCGCCGATGCAAAAGTAGCGGTGTTCGTGAGCGTCTTACCGCAACAATATTTCGTCGAGGAAATCGGCAAGGACCTGGTGGATGTTCAGACAATGGTGCTCCCGGGCGCTAATCCGGCCACGTATGAACCCAGGCCCCGGCAGATGGCGGCCATTTCAAAAGCACGTTTATATTTTGCCGTTGGCGTCCCCTTTGAATCAGCCTGGCTCAAAAAAATCGTCTCCGCAAACCCTTCCATGCGGGTCGTCCACACGGACGACAACATAAAAAAAATCCCCATGGCCGTTCATCGTCATGAAGGAGAAAGTCATTCGGACGATGATCACAACCATGGCATCATGGACCCGCATATTTGGCTTTCACCACCCAATGTTAAGGTGATGGCCGGCCACATTCTCAACGCATTGACGGCGGCAGACCCGGAAAACCAAAAAGCGTATGAGTTCAACCACCGGAATTTCATGTCCAGGATCGATATGCTCGACGATCAGCTCCGCACAGTCTTTTCCGAAAAAAAAGGGCTTGAGTTCATGGTTTTTCATCCGGCCTGGGGATATTTTGCACAGGCGTATGGGCTGCACCAGGTGCCCATTGAAGCGGAAGGCAAAAACCCCAAGCCCGCCCGATTGAAATCTTTGATCGAGCATGCCCGATCACGTCAGATACAGGTGCTGTTCGTCCAGCCCCAGTTTTCATCAAAAAGTGCGGAACGGGTTGCACGGGAAATCGGCGGAACAGTGGTGTTTGTTGACCCCCTGGCGCTGAACTGGATGGAAAATCTGCAAATAGTGGCGGAAAACTTCAAATCCGCCCTGAGGTGAAAAACAGGTTTATTAAAATGGACATCGAAACCCCCATCGTGAAGGTAAACGAGCTTGACTTTTCCTATGGCAACGAGCCGGTATTGGAAAATGTAAGCTTCAGTATCCGCCAAGGCGATTTTGTGGCCGTTATCGGTCCCAACGGCGGTGGCAAGACGACTTTGCTTAAATTGATGCTCGGCTTGTTGAAACCCCAAAACGGGACCATCGAGATCTTGGGATCACCGGCCGGGAAAGTGTCCCATCTCATCGGTTATGTCCCCCAGGACGTCCATATCAACAGCAGTTTCCCCATAACGACCCTGGATGTGGTGTTGATGGGGAAGCTGGGGCCGGATAAAAGATGGGCCAAAAACTCGGCCGGAAACCGCGAGGAAGCCAGGCAAGCCCTCGACCGAATGGGTATGAGCGGATACGAAAACCATCGAATCGGAGAACTTTCCGGTGGACAGCGTCAACGGGTGTTTATCGCAAGGGCGTTGGCCACCAACCCACGATTGTTGCTCCTCGATGAGCCCACCGCCAGCATTGATTCCAAAGGGCAAACCGATTTTTTCAAACTGCTCAAATCGCTCAACGAGCACATGACCATCCTGGTGGTAAGCCATGATCTTCTGGTCATTTCGACACATGTCAAATCCGTGGCCTGTGTGAACCGAAGGCTTCACTATCACAACGATACCGAACTGACCGGTGATATGCTTGAGACCATGTACCCGTGCACAGTGGAGGATGTATGCCCCGTGGAGCTAGTGGCCCATGGTGTACCTCACCGCGTGCTGAAACAGCATAAAGAGTAACGGAAATGAATGAAGCGCTGCAATTTGAATTTATGCAAAATGCATTGATGGCGGGTTTGTTGGCCAGTGTCATCTGCGGCATAATGGGCACATTGATCGTGGTCAATCGGATCGTATTTCTGTCCGGTGGGATTGCTCACGCCGCATACGGGGGCATCGGACTGGCATTTTTTTTCGGCTGGCCCTACCTTGTGGGAACACTGGGATTCTCTCTGGTTGCCGCCATGATAATGGCGGCCGTTACCCTTCGGGCCCGGCATAGGGCAGATACCATCATCGGCGTCATATGGGCTTTGGGTATGGCCACCGGTATTATTCTGCTGGACCTGACGCCAGGATACAATGTCGACCTCATGAGTTACCTGTTCGGCAGTATCCTCACCGTACCATCGTCGGAATTGTGGATCATGCTGATCATGGCCGGTCTGATTACAGGTCTTGTGGGCCTGTTCTATAAAGATATACTGGCGCTGTCCTACGATGAAGAGTTTGCCAGGATCCGGGGCGTGCCCGTGAGAAGTCTCTACTTCACGCTAATCGGCATGCTGGCCGTCACCATTGTTATCGTCATCCAGGTGGTCGGACTGATTCTGATCATCGCCCTGTTGACAATCCCGCCGTTTATCATGGAGAAGTATGCCAAATCCATGTTTCAAATGATGGCCGGCGCCAGTGTTTTAGCCGCCGTTTTCACCATAGCCGGGCTATGGCTGTCGTATGAATTTGACCTTACTTCAGGTGCAACCATCATTCTGGTGGCGGGAACCGGTTTTTTTCTGTCTTTGGGAATCGACCAATTGTTGAACATACAACGGCGTAGGGCAGTTCGCCCGCCAGAGAAAAAAATAAACAGCGGTTTACGAAAACAGGAGTAGTCAAATGTGCCATCATTGTGATTACAAGAGCCTACTGGAACAATCCGGATTAGGCGCTTCGGAGAACAGATTATCTGTATTGGAGGTAATCGGTAATAACAGTTACCCCTTGTCAGCGGGCGATATTTTCAAAACCGTTGAGCGGCATTCCGCCATAAACCGGGTTACGGTTTACCGGATTCTTGACGTGCTGGTCGACCATGGCATCGTGGACCGCATCAGCACCGGTGGCCGGGCGTTCTATTACGGTCTGGCCCCGAACTCCCACCACCAGCCCCACTCTCATTTTTACTGCAAACACTGCGGGCAGATGGACTGCCTGAATCCGGAAAGCCTGAGCGTTGATGCAAACCTGTTAAAAAAAACATTTCCCGGACGTATCGACAAAGTTGAAGTCCGCGTCGATGGCATTTGCAAAAACTGCATCAAATAATTGACATAGTGAATAAGATCTTCAACAGCTATTTGTAACCCCGTTACCTGGAATAGATTGCCTCAATTGCCGGATAAGATACTTCATGCGCTGATATAGTAGTTCCGCATCATGCCCATATCCTCATGTTCAAGATTATGGCAGTGATACAGAAATAAACCCGGATAGTCTCGAAAATCAACCCGTATGCGGATCTGCTCTCCCGGCATCAGCAGGACGGTATCCTTCCAACCATCATCCACATAGCCCGCATGGGAAACACCACGACGGCTCAATACCCGGAACTGCTTTCCGTGAAGGTGGATGGGGTGCGGCATATCCATCATCCGCATCATGCCCATTCCGTCTCCCGAATTATCGAACTCCCAGATTTCCTGAGTATCCAGCTTCACCACCTCATCATCGGCGACGGCCTCCATCTGGAAAGACCTGTTGTTGATGGTCCACTGCATGTGCGCCATTGCCAGAAAAAACCGGCGGGGATCACCGGAGATTACCCGGCCTGCATATCGCCAGACCCGGGTTGGATTCCCCGGCAACAGGCCAAGTTCATCGGGAGCCGCCCGCAACTCGATGTCCAGATCCGATGCAAAACCGCCATTTCCGGGTAATGGTCTATTGTCCGCCCGGATCACGGACCAGGGTGTCCCCGTACCGGCAAGGAACCCAACCGCCACCATACCGGTGGATTTAAGAAAGTGACGCCGGTTCACACATAGCGCACCATCGTTTTTTTTATCCATAGTCGTCACTATATTGCGAATCGAAGAAGAAGCGTTTGTATAAAAAATTTTCCGCATACATGCTTAATAGTATAATCATTCTGTAGACCAAATGTTCGGTCATTGAGGCGGTGATTGCTTTTTTTGATCGTCGGTCAAATTCACGCTTGCATGCGCATATCGTCCGGCGCATAATAAAAAGCATCCCAACAAACCAAACAAACCGGTTCATTCGCTTTGACATGCGCAATCAAAATCTAAAAGGAGGCGCTCATGGATAACACTCTATTGGAAAGACTGCCGAATTTTATGATGACGCTGGGTTTGACGGAAGCCCCCATGGGGATTTTCTACACCGATGAAAAACCAGCCAATGGATTCAGCCCCAAATCAGGCAACCTGCCCACCCGGGAGAAAGAGATCAAAAACGAAATTGACTGGCAGGAGGTATTCAGCCAATTCTCCTGTGTCATGGGCAACATCTGGCGAGCCCGTAAAAAAAATACAGCCGCCTATTTTTCATCCGAACTCTTCGGGTGTCCGGGCGGTGCCTTCTGGATGGGATTCAACAAACCCCAGGTGGATACCATCATCAACTATGTATCCACGGGTATCCCCAACCAGACGGATGGTGAGCGGTACTGCGATTCCCCGGAATCATTAAAGCGGATTTTCGAATTCGTGGACCCCCGCCCTGCTCCCGAATCCTATTGCGTGGTTAAACCGGTGGAACAATTCTCGAAAAGCGAGCACCCAGAATTGGTGGCCTTTTTCACCAGACCGGAGTCTCTGGCCGGCCTCCATCAATTGGCGGCCTATGTAACCAATGATCCGGAAGTGGTGGTTTCCCCATGGGGGGCGGCCTGCGGCAATGTAGTCGCGTGGCCGCTGCATTACCTGGAAAAGGGGCGACAAAAGGCGACCCTGGGGGGTTGGGACCCATCGGCGCGAAAGTTCTTTAAAACAGACGAATTGTCTTTTACGATACCCTATAAAATGTTCAAACAGATGCTGGAACGCTATGAGTCGTCATTTTTGACCACGAAAACGTGGCAGAATGTCCAACGTAAAATTGAAATGAGTAAAAAAAAATGGGGAGAGGTAAAATAGTCAATCATCGAACGGCAACCGGCACTTATGCACTGATTCTGCGGTTGCCGCGAAAGACCGTGATCACCATCGGCAAACTGGGGAAGATCGGATTCTCAGGCGGCTGGTATGCCTATGTGGGGAGTGCGTTCGGCCCCGGCGGCTTGAGGGCGCGTATAAGCCGGCATTATCGCCGTGAGAAGACACTTCACTGGCACATCGATTACCTCCGGGAAAAATCAGAGGTAACGGAAGCCTGGATCACCACTGATGATCAGCGCCTGGAGCATCGATGGGCAGGAATACTCGCTGCCGGTCCTTTCTCGGGAACACCTGTTCGCAAATTCGGCAGTTCTGACTGCCGGTGCATTTCACACCTTTTTTATTATTGCAAACGCCTTCCTGGAAATGATTTAAAGTCCGCATTAAACGCATCAGTGATTTGAAGGCATCATACCTGTTTCGCTCTCCACCTGCGAAATACTACGGTCCAGGATATCCACCATCTGATCGATCTGCTCATCTGTACTGATCAGTGGCGGTCCGAAAAGCACCATATCGCCATCGCAGCCGCGGTTACATCCGTTTGACGGCAGCACAAGCAGGCCAAGGGACCTGGCAGCATCATATATCCGTGTATGAAAAGAAAGCGCAGGCTCATAAGGCAACTTTTTATCCCTGTCCCTCACGAATTCAATTCCCCACATCATCCCCAGTCCGCGAACGTCACCGACGCTTGGATGTTCGAAAAGTTCATTTAATCTCCGCCCTAAATGTGCGCCGGTTTTCGCTGCTTGATGCAACACCTCATTTTTCTCGACATAATCCAAAACCGCGTGTCCTGCCGCCATACCCAATGGATGACCGGAATGTGATTGACTGGCGGCATACATACCCTCACCCCGGGAAATGGTTTCTATGATCAGCTGATTACACAGGACGCCGGCCAGCGGATAATATCCAGCACCGACGCCTTTGCCGAAGGCGATGATATCCGGTTTTGCATTGAAATGATCGCTGGCGAAAAAAACATCCCCGGTTCTACCCGCTCCGGTCATGACCTCATCTGCGATATATAGCACTTCATATCGATCACAAATCTGCCGAATGCGTGTGAAATATTCGTACGGCGGTACAGCCCCGGAGATGGATGTACCCACAACCGGCTCAGCCATAAAAGCGGCAATTGTCTCCGGCCCTTCTGCAAGGATGGCATCTTCAAGTGCTCCCGCACAGTCAAGATCGCAAGTGCCCGGTGACTTCCCAAACCAGCACCGATAACAGTATGCCGGCGGAATGTGAAAAGATTCTTTCAGATACGGCTGAAAATCCTTCCGCCGAAGGGTCACACCGGTCCAGGATAATGCCCCCATGGTAATTCCATGATAACTCTGCCACCTGGAAATAACCTTATAGCGCTGTGATTGTCCGGTGGACAACCAGTAAGTCCGCGCGAGTTTAACAGCAGCCTCCGTGGCTTCGGAACCGGAGTTGCTGAAAAATGCGCCGGACATTGGTTCGGTCGTTAGTCTACAATACCGCTCGGCCAGTGATTCGGCAATTTCACTTAAAAAAGACCCGGCCAATCTCAAAAAAATGGGCCCGGACAACGCCGGACCCATCTCTTGGGATACTATTGGAAAATTGAAATTAATTTATCAGTGAATGTTTATGTAATGGAACTTGGCACCCGGAAAGGTGGTATTGGAATCACTGGTGAACCGGAAGTGCAAAACCACCTCATTTTGGCCGGCAAATTCGGAAAGATCAAAAGAATACGCCCTAAAATCCTGTGGTCCGCTTCCTGCTAACAGGTTCCTTCTGGTCTCACCCTGGGTTACGAACACCCGGACAAAATCCCAATCGGGTTCGGTGTCAAATTCCAACCCAAATGAAAGCGTTGCATCGGTCAGACCGGTCATATCAAGATACAGAACCGCATCCGAATCCACAAAATTAGCATAATCCGGAGTATAACCGACCTGTAGATAGGGTGTCACGAGGTTCCAACCGTCTTCCACCGGATTGCGGTTTATCACGGCAAGCGGCGCGACATCGGTGACCGATGAAAAATCGATGGACAGACCGGTCTCATCGAGTACCACGAGTTCACCCAGCACCACAATTTCGCGTTTGAGGTTCCACAACAGGCGATTGCCGCGGCCAAATCCTTCGAATTTTACGTTCGCGACATCTCCGGCTGAAAGGAGAGAAGTAAAATTAACATCGATAAATTCTTCCCGGCTGCGGGCAAAGACCGGTATCTGCAACGCCAGCTCACCATCGATGGATACGTTGACATAATCCGTATGTGCGACAAAGATGCCATACTGAAGATCACTCAGCGATAGCGTTACTTCATGATCCATCTCTTCGCCGCGGGCATAGCCCTTGTAATGACGGGACATCCGGGCAAGGCCTTTGCTTATTTTGCGGACCTGATCTTCTCCACCGGTAATCACATCACGCAGAGTCATACTCACATCCTTGTCCGCGAAACAGCCGTAATCTTCTATCAGTTCCCCTTCATGTGCACCGAAGCGAATGTTCTGACGCCAGGAAACCCGCATGTCATGGTTGAAGGGCAACGGCACAAAATCGGGTGTCCCATATTCGAGGAAATAACCATGCTCGATGACATTGGCGCCACCGGCGCCGGTCTGAGGATCTTCACCATATATAACGGCTGCATTATTGTCCTGTATGGAACATGTAAACATATCCGTGGCAGAATAGCTTCTTGCATTGGCCAGCACAGCCACCGGTTTGTAATAGATCTGACCCAAAAAATTGGCTTCGCTATCATAGGTAAAAGCGGCCCCGTCGCTGTAAATCCGGCTTGTACCTGCCACATCGTTAATGACTTGCCGAAATTCCGGTAGTTCCCAAATACTCAGGATAGACTCGTTCATGATCTTGCGGTTCAGGTCCGTATTCAGAAATCTCGATTTGAGTACCTGGGCCTCTTCCGGCATAAACAATTGAGGCAGGCGGTCAGCGAGGTTGATATATCCCCCGCCGTTGTTGCGAACGTCGAAAATCAATCCATCAGTATCGCTTAACTCTTCCAGGAGCAGTCTCCTGATTTCGTTGACGGTCCGGTTAACATTAAAATAAAAACTGGTTAAATTGATGTAGCCGAATCGGCCGTACCGGTTCTTGATGATTCCCCACTTGACTACCCTGACATTGGAAGGATTATCCGGATAAATACTGGGGGGCTCAAGACCATGTGAACGAAGAAAATCGGTGTATTGTTGTTGATAGTCATCCATACCAACATTCGGTTCTTTTACATCAAATCGTTTTTTCTCCTCCATTTGGAATCGTCTGGCACCAGGCTCCGGTTCGCTCCATTCTGCGATCCATGGCAGGGTGATATGATAGGTATCACCGTCGTCATCATCGTAGTCATCATCATCGTCTTCCCTCGCAGATCTAAGAAGGATGGTGACTTCATTATTTTCCGGCACCAAATGGCGAACATGGGTTATCTGCGTCATGAGATCAAGGGCGCGTATGAATCCACCAAAATCATTGGCCCCGCGAGCAATAGGGAAAAGAGACCGAACCGCTTCCACAATCGGTACACCGTCGTAAGCAATCACTTTGTCACCGACGGCGGGTATCCGTTGACCCGGCGCAAATTGACGCATCAAATCCGCATTAACAGCCTGAATCCTCACTTGAAAAAAGTTATCCTCTCCAACTGCTCGGACAAACGTAAGCGGTAAAAAGCTTGTATAGTCAGCGTGAGGAGAAGGAAAATAATAATTGAGATGCAGGTCACGTTGTACAATAAAAATTTCCCACAATGCCTTCTCCAGTTCAGCAGTGGTCATACTCTCCAGGTTTGCGACAACCCGATCGATGGCGGGAACCGGGTCATCATTGCCATAGTAATCCATTTTGACATAGCGATGAACATACAGGTCTTTTATGAAAATTTGCGCCTGCTCGGCTAAAACACGTTTTTCTTCCAGAGACATTTCCGGAAATACGATGTTGTCCCTGACGGCTTCCAGTCTCTCCTGCCTGACAACATCCGCAGTTAAGACACTTGGGAGAAACAAGAGCGTTATCCCCATAATTACTAAAAATCGCTGTAAAACTTTCATGATCTTTCCCCCCCCACTATATGATTAGAAAATAAGTTAATAAAAAGATGAGAATTGGGATATACATCCCGCCCTGGCCACGTGGAAGAGATCCGAAATTATCTTGCCGAAAAACGATGTTAACCTCGGAAGACAACCACCTGATATGGATAAAATGAATATTGAAATATTTCCGCCCGCACCTTTTCCGCTCTATCCAGAGGTATGATTTCAGTACAGATTCGTTTTGTTTGAGGTGAGAGATGCAAATCAAAAGAGTTGCTACCGGAAGAGGCACATCCGGTATGCCGTGGTGCAACACCGTGTCAGCGTCTGTCAACCTTTTTTCGGCTGCCGGGTCGGATCCAATAAAAATCAACAATATTTATGCTTTACGTTATTTCTTAGTGTTTTTTTGATGTTTTCATCATAATAACCACAATTCCTTAAGCTTATCAACAATTTTTTTAATAATCGATCATATCGATTTTCCTGCTTTGACAACGAGATTGCGCCCATCCATCTGTTGCTGACAAAGATATCATCGAAGTCGAAGTATTACGCGTGAGATCTTTCGCCGGGAGGAGAATTCATCGGGAGGAGAATTCATCGAGAGGAGAATTCATCGAGAGGAGAATTCATCGAGGGGAGAATTCATCGAGGAAAGAATTCATCGAGGAAATTTCAAGCCAGCCACACTATTGCGACCACCACATTTTTTTGATGCAAATATTGCAGAAGATGCCCTGAACGCTTGACATTCAGGGCATTTCTTCCGTAGCCGAACTCACTATATCGTTCTTAACACGGCCAGCAACACGTCGGTCGCTCTATCGATATAGTCGCGGGTAATGGTCAGTGGCGGCATAAATCGGAGAACACTCCCGAAACGGCCACAGGGTACCATGATGACACCCTTGTTGAGCATTCCCATGACCACCTGACCGACGGCATCGGGTTCAAGTGGCGCTTTGGATGCTTTGTCTCTCACCAATTCTATGCCGATCATCAATCCGCGTCCTCGAATATCCCCGATATATGCGATTTTTGAAGCTTCGGCCATAAGTGTCGCTTTTGTCTCTTCCCCGACTTCTGCGACCCTGTCAATCATCTCGCTATTGTTTTCGGTCAAAATATCGATATTGGCCATACAGGCGACGGCGGAGACGGCATTCCCGGCAAAGGTGTTCGGCTGGGAACTATCGGCAATCTTCTCAGCCAAGTCCGCTCGCATCGTTAAACCGGCCATGGGCATATCACCACCCATACCTTTTCCCCAGGTCAGCATATCCGGTACCACACGGCTGTGTTCGATGGACCACATCGTACCGGTACGGCCCGTTCCGGCTTGAACTTCATCCGCCAGAAACAAGGCACCGTGCTTGTCGCAGGCCGACTTCAAGGCCTCCATGTATCCCGGCGGCGGTACGATGTACCCCCCCTCACCCTGCTGCGGTTCCACGATCAAGGCACCGACATCATCAGCGGCCGTGTAGGGTGTATTGAGCACATAATCCACATATTTTGCGCATTGAAGATCACACTCCGGATACGTCATATTGAAACAGCACCGATAACAATAGGCATACGGCACATGGATAACACCGGGCATGAATGGTCCATACCCTTTTCGATACTGATCCCCGGTCGTCAGTGAACCGCATCCTGACCAGACACCATGGTAGGCACCGTGAAAAGCCATTATTTGCGTCCTACCCGTAATGCGTCGAATAAATTTAATGGCGGTTTCAAGCGCCCCGCTGCCACCCTGGGTAAAATAGGATACGCTGTTATTTCGAAGTCCCTCCGGCATGATGGCGGAAACTTTTTTCGCCAATTGAATCCGCCGGGTATTGGTGATGTCAATGGCGTGCATTAATTTATGGAGCTGAGCTTCAATGGCCGCCACAACCCGCGGATGACGACGGCCCACGGCATTTACCGCAACACCTGCAGTAATGTCGATAAACAGGTTGCCGTCCGGGTCCTTGACAGTGGCGCCTAAGCCATCGTCAAATACCACGGGGAAACGACCGGCTCCCCTGGCCAGGCATTCATATTGAAACGAATCATCCAATGCCTTTCGAGCCATTGGTCCTGGAATCTCGCCCGTTATGATATTGGGCGCATCAGGATAGGATAGTTTTGCCAATTCCGATTCCGTAATCATATCCTTACTCCTTTTTGTTATGTATGGCTGTCGGTAGATGTTTTGGAAAGAATATCATCTCTCCGTTCCGGTATCCGCTTCGACGGAAAAACCGCTTTTCCGATCATGTTCACAGGACACCCAATACACTGTCCAGTTCCTCATCCGGTACATCGAATCGATTTCCCCCGGGTGGCAGGCTCTCTTCCAAGAAAAACCCGGGGAGTCGGTCATCGGCCGCGGATAGTCCGGCGGCAGTATTAAATTGTTTTTCAATCCCGAGAACCTTTTCTCCCAGATCCAGCATGTAATTTTCACCCGGAGATTCTTTTTGGATGGCGTCAATGCCAGACATCAGGAATTGCTGGAGTTCCGGGACATCCAGCATGGGTAAAGACGCAAACAGGCATAATCCCAGCGTATCCACTGCCGCGAAAAATGTTTGTAAAAACTGGGACATGGCCCCCTGGCCGGTTGAGGATGAAGGATCATAGGCCGGATTATCCGGACTCGGTAATGCATTTCCGCAAGTATGATCGGCGCCCATAGTGGATGTTGCATAAGTGACACCCGTTCCTTTGAGAATCCGCGGATCGTAGCCGGCAAGGCATTGCCCTTTAACCACCGGAATTCGTTTGGAACCCAGTTTTTTTCCGGTAAATCCGGTACCATTTCCGATCATCGACCCCCGGTCGGTTCGCTGACCGATTCCCCGGATGATCTCCAACGCCGCCGGACCATCACCCCAGGCGAGTACCCCGGCCTCCATCAGCAGCCCTATGGCGCCCCCGACATCCATGGTATCCACTCCGACGTCATTACAGATCCGGTTCATCTCTGCTATGCAGTCAATATCATCGATCAGGCAATTGGATCCCATCAGGGCGATGGTCTCAAATTCCAATCCACTCACCAATTCACTGCCCCCGGCATCGGTAAACACGTTGGAACAGCGTATCGCACATCCTTTCATGCAGGAATGCATGGGTTCGGCATTGGG
The DNA here is from genome assembly GCA_013003715.1 of Desulfobacteraceae bacterium. GTDB lineage: Bacteria > Desulfobacterota > Desulfobacteria > Desulfobacterales > Desulfosarcinaceae > JABDIN01. The sequence goes on from JABDIN010000080.1 coordinate 26,382, forward strand.
CCGGCTATCCATCAACCGGGCAATATATTCACCGGAAATCTTACCCGCACCGCCAAATGAACCCATGCGATAGTTTTTAGTGGCGAGACAACCCAGGGCATCGTTGGTCAAGCCAACCAGCAGGGGTGTGCCCAGCGCCTTTAACCCTTGCACTAACGGATGGGCCACAAGACCTTTGGAAAAATGGCGGGCAGCGGTTTTCAGTTTTACCGGGTCCAGGATGTCAATTCCGGGACCGTTGGTGTCATCCACGACAACGGCCTTAAGATTTTTGGCCCCCATGACGGCCCCCATTCCTCCCCGGGCCGCCATTCGTATCCGGAAATCCGGTGAAGTAACCGCTACGCCGGCGGCGATCAGCTTATCTTCACCGGCCGGACCAATGGCCGCAACGCCGACATGTTCTCCGAACTGATTTTTCATATCGATAAAAAAATCATACAGTCCGGTTCGCTTGAATGCCTTGGCGGATTGAAATGCCACTCCTTCTGTGGAGATCTTCACCATCAGCAATTCAGAAGCGCAACCTTCAAATACCACCGCCCTGACCCCCAGTCCGGCCAGCTTATGAGCCACGGTGCCGCCGACGTTGGCCTCCTTGATGGCACGCGTCATGGGACTTTTGGCACCCACGGACAACCGCCCGGTATTGGCAATGGGTGTCCCGGCCAACAACCCGGCAGCGAAAATCAGCTTGCTATCCGCCCCCAGTGGATCGGTTGTGGGAGGCACTTCTTCGGCAATGATGGCGGAACTGAGCCCTCTGCCGCCCAGCATTTCCTGGTCTGCGGAAAGTTTTTCGAATTGAAATTTTCGGGTATTAAGATTTATTCTGAGTAATTTCCCCATTGGATTCTCCTCTCTTTTCCGGATGAATCCGGATTACGATTGTTTTCTAAAACATCTTTTCAGGTAACCAGAGCGCCAGTTGCGGAATCAGCATCGTCAGGACCAGCACGATGAGCTGAATGGCCACGAACGGCGGAACGGATCGCCATATATCTCGAGTGGTGACTTCAGCCGGCGCCACACCGCGCATGAGAATCAGCGCCCACCCAAACGGTGGTGTCAGGTAAGCCACCTGCATGTTCAGGATGAAGATGATCGAAAACCAGATGGAATCGAATCCCAGTAGCACGGCAATGGGAATAAATATCGGTGCGCAAATGGTAACCACCGCATAATCATCCATAAACATGCCGAATAACAAAAGGATACCCTGCATGGCGAATAGTACGAACCACCGGTTTACAGGCATCTTCTCCACGATGGACATTACCATGTCCTGAGCACCGGCACTTGTGTAGACGACACCAAACAGGGTGGCCGCAACCAATATCCACAACACCATGCCACTGATTTTCATGGTTTCCATGCATGACACGGTGATCACTTTCATCGTAAGGCGGCCATAAAGCACACAAATAGCCATCGATCCGAACGCACCGATGCCGGCGGCCTCGGTAGGTGTGGCGATTCCCAAAAATATCGATCCCAGTACTAATATGATCAACATACCGGGCAACAGGATATCCGCTGCCGACAACCACCGGTTGGACTCCCGCAGCATGGCCGCGGTAACCTTGGGCGCCAACTCCGGTTTCAGGCGGGTGCGGACGACAATGTACACGATGTAAAGCATCGCACAGATAAATCCCGGGATTGCGCCGCCGAAAAATAATTTACCGATGGACACACGCGAAATATAACCGAATACGATCATCAAGATACTTGGTGGAATGATGCAGCCCAGAACCCCCCCGGCCATTACGCTGCCGAGTGCAAGATTTTTATCATACTTGCCGGCCAGCATCGCCGGTACCGCGATGAGCCCCATGGTGAGAATTCCGGGACCGAATCCACCGCACATGGCCAGCGCCACGCAAACACAAATGGACACAATAGCCAATCCACCCCGAACGCCGCTGAGCCACAAGTTCAACGCCTTGAACAATCTGTCGGAAATGCCTGAGTGAACAAGAAAATTTCCCATGAGCAAAAAGAGCGGTATCGTGATGAGACCCGGATCCGTGATTTGACGGTAGGTGGTCGTCGCCACGATAAAAAAATCGTTTGCGCCGCCGATGATGAATATGACCAATACACTGATACCCCCAAGGGCAAAGGCCACTGGAACGCCCAGGGCAAGCAGGAAGAGGAGTCCGCCGAACAACAGCAAGGTAATCAGTTCTGTACTCATGAACAATATCTCCGGAAGTGGAAATCATACCAGGGGTGTGCCGGGACCATGGTTTGAGGCATCCTCTTTTTTAAGGTGTTCGCGCTCGCGCCAGAACACAGCGATTCCCTGGACCAGGAATAGAAAAGCGAATACCGGAATGAGCAATTTAAACGGATAAAGAGGAATACGAAATACGCCGGCCAGCAATTCCCGGCTCATGAATGAATTAATGCCCATCCATCCGGATTGCCAGACGAGAGTGCCCATGAACCCAATGAATGCTGAAATCCCAAGAAACCACCCGCACCATTTCAGAGCCTTCGGCAAACGATCGTATATTAGTTCAATGCGTATATGCCCTCTGCGGGACATGGAATATGAACCGGCCACAAGGATGAAAATACCGAATAACTGTCGATTCACCGGCCATGCCCAAATGGTCGGCCGGTTGAATACGTAACGCCCGACAACTTCAACGGTGGTCACCCCCATCATCGCGCAAACCAGGAAACTGACCGGTTTGCTGACCCAGAGGGTGATGTTATCCACCATGCTGAGAATCGTTTTTTTGTCCTCGCCCAAGGTTCAAGTCCCCCTGTGCCTGAGACACCGTATCTTCACCCACCGGTTTTCCCGGTGGGTGACTGTTTTTATTTTAGAGATTCCCGCCATTTCCGTACCATTTTAATTGCCTCGGCAATGGCGGGGTCCCGTTCGGACACCTCATCGAATAATTGATATGCCGCCTGTGTATACATTTCGGTGCAGCGCGTATCCAGTGGACTGTTGATGAGCTTGCCGGCCTTCACAAGTTCCTCAACCTTTTTCATCTCATCCATGTAGGCATCATTCAGAATATGAAAATAATCTTCCGCCGCACCTGCCAAAGCAGCCTTAAGGTCATCCGGTAGAGACTTCCAGGTTTTCATGGACACAACGATCTGGCCGGGTATAACGTCGTTGCCGCCCGGAATCATGTTGTAGGGTGCGACTTCATGCCAATTCAATCCGGTGATACCGCTGACATCCCATTGCGAAGCATCGATGGTGCCCAGTTTCAACCCCATATAGGCTTCCATACCGCTGATAAAGGTGCCCCGCGCGTTCAGGTTATTATAAAAATCCATCCATGCGCCCTCAACGCGGAACTTTTTGCCTTTAATATCCTCACAGGTTCTGAATTGTTTGGTGGTCAGGGTGAATAACCGTCCGTAGGAATGCATATCCAGCCAGTAAAGGTCCTGTTTGGCGTATTCCCTGCGCAGAAGATCGGCAAAGCCGCTTTGGAAAAAGAATTTTCGAACGATTTCGGAATTTGCCTTGACGGTTTCCCCCCCCGGATCATTCCACATCATCGGCAGACCGAATTCGATCTCACCCACCGGGACAATACCGCCCCACATAACGCCCACGGCATGCATCATGTCCAGTGTGCCCTTCTTGGTGGCTTCAAACAATTGTTCCGCGGGAACCAGTTCCGGATCGGCAAAAACCGATATCCTGATCCGGTCATTGCTTCTTTTGGCCGCGGACGCCGCGAATTGTTTGAGCAATTCCATGGACACATCGCCATGGGGATAAGCGGATTGAATTTTTAACCGATAGACCTTGTCGGCGGCAATCACGCTCTGTCCGAAACCCGGAACTATAATGAAAATCGCAAGAATGATTACACCGGACAATAGAAGTTGTATCCCTTTCATTTTTTCCTCCTATTTCATCTGCTACCATGGATGATGATTTCCCTGCCAAAAGGAGTTACCTTCCCTGCCATAATACATGCACTTTACCTCCATCAGCACGTATTTTTCGGCGGCACACAACACTTATCACCGGTGTCTGCCGATTCTTATGCAAACCGCGCGCACGCACATAAACACCAACGGCACCGATTAGACGTCGATCGATCTCTTATAGATATGTAAGGACTATAAACTGAGAAACGGATTATCGCTCATCCACAACTCGCTTGGCCTTGCCCTCCGAGCGTGGAATCGTATTCGGTTCAACCAATTTTATTCCGATGGTTATACCGATCAGGTCTTTGATGCGTGCCGTCATCTTTCCTATCAGGGCGGCGTTTTGATCTGGATTGCCGCTGATTGAGAATCCCGGAACCGGTTCAATTTCAACCGTGATACGATCACGCCGGTGTTCTGTGGTCAATCGGATGAGATAGTGTGAGCTGGCTTCTTCGAACTCAAGGAGCAAACTCTCCAATTGCGATGGAAAGACATTCACTCCGCCGAATATGAGCATATCGTCCGTTCTCCCCAAAATGGGGGCGTGACGTATGAGCGTGCGACCGCAGGCGCATGGCCCGCGGTGCAGCCGCGTGATATCCCGTGTGCGGTATCTTATGAGGGGCATGGCGTGTTTCTTGAGGGTGGTCAGCACCAGTTCACCTGTTTCACCTTCCGGCACAGGTTCCAGTGTTTCAGGGTTGACAACCTCGGGGAAGAAGTAATCTTCATTTATATGATACCCGGCTTTGGCCGGACATTCTATAGAAACACCGGGTCCACCGAGTTCGGTGAGGCCGTAGTCTCCCAGGGCCAGTGTACCGAGCTTTTCCTCGATTTCACTGCGCAGAGAGTCAGACATGGGTTCAGCCCCATGGACGCCCACCCGCAGGCAGAGATCCTCCCGGCTGATGCCCATCTGATCCATTTTTTCCGTAATCGTAATGGCATAGGATGGTGTACAATGTAACACCGTAGTCTTGAAATCACGCATCATCAGGACCTGACGCTCGGTCTGTCCCGAGCTTGCGGGAATGACCATGGCCCCGATGGTATCCGCCCCCAGGTGATGACCAAAGGCGCCGGTGAACAGGGTATACTTGAAGGCTATCTGGCAGATATCCTCCTTCCGGACACCGGCCATATATAAATTTCTGGCCATGCAACCGGACCAATTGTCCAAATCGATCCGTGTATTGAACACAGGTGTGGGTTGGCCGGTGGTCCCGGAGGATGCATGCAGACGCTGGATGTCGCTGAGGGGCACCGCGCAAAGGCCATAAGGATACTGGTCTCTCAAATCCGCTTTTACCGTGAACGGCAATCGAACGATATCGTCGAGGGTATTGATTTCATCGGGGTTGATATGGAGGCTGTCAATTCGTTGCCGGTAGAATGGCACGCGGTCGTAGGTATACCGTATTGTTTTTCTCAAGGCGGCGCTCTGAAGGTCGATCATTTCCCCTGAAGATAGTGTTTCAATACGCTCATTCCAATACATGACGGCCTCCTTCGTATCCGTATTTTCACCAAATGCCATCGACCCGACCGCTCATCGCGGTGTTGGTGTTTGACCTTGTATCATGTTGAATCGAAGGTCGATGTAAATTGGATACACCGTGCCAGGCAGATATTATCCGCACATGCCGGTATCAACCCCTGATTCACACGTGAACTGCACATATTGCATTTACGGGCAACCCCGTTCGCTTCGTCGAAACTGATGGCATCGTAAGGACAGGCATCGATACACGCCTCACAACCCGTACATTCCGCCGTATCCAGAATCACCATATGATCGGATCTTCGGGTAATGGCAGCAACCGGACATTCCGCCACACATGGCGGATCTTCACAATGACGGCAGACACGGACATGATATTCGAAAAACGGTTGTTCACCGGCCATTCTCGGGCCGTCTTCGACGATTTCAATCAATTTGATACCATCCGGGGCATTGTTCTCCTGCTTGCAGGCCACCTCGCATGCTTTACACCCCCAGCATTCAAAATGATCTATGATCAGTGTTTTCTTATCCATGGGATACTTCCGATTCCGAAACCGGGTATATCCGGCACAGCAGGGTACGGACCGAAGTGGCCCCCATTGCAGGATCGCAGGTTTCATACCGGTTGTCCGTGAGAATATTGATGTTGGATTCATCCCATCCCCTGCCCGGTATATTCTTTTCCGGAAACCACCAACCGTGTTCCGCGCTGACGATCCGGGGATCCATACCGGAAAAATATTTGGCCCGTTGCCGGATTCTGCCGCGAGGGGATTCGATATACACCCATTGCCCCTCTTCGATGCCTTCTTTCCCGGCGGCATCCGGGTGGATTTCCACAACAGGATCGCGGTGGAGCTCACGCAACCACGGCACCTGCCGGTTTTCCGTGTGAAAGAAACCGGGTTGTCTTCGGCCGGTGATCAATATATATGGAAATTCTTCACATAATTCCGGTGTACTATATGGGCTTTCCGGTGGTTCACGGAACCGGGGCAGCGGATCATACCCCCAGGTTTCCAGGACAGTGGCGTAAAGCTCAAATTTTCGGGTCGGAGTTGAAAACCCACGTGCCTTATATTTCTGACTGACAACATCGCCCCGCAGGTAATCCATTTTTTTAAACTCCTGCCAGGTGATGTTCATTGGCTCCAGAATCCAATCCAGGGCCTGTTCAAAATTCTCCCACCAATGTGCCTCCTGCCCCACCCGGCGTCCCAGGTCATTGAGCATTTCGTGATCGCTGCGGCATTCACCGACCTGTATGGCTTTACGACGCGGCAGAATGTATCCATGTCGTTTCCAGTAATCCCCGATATAATCCATCTCAAGCCATGTTGCCGCCGGTAGTACGATATCCGCCAATTCAGCCGTCGGGGTGATGAAAAAATCCGCCACCGCCATGAATTCCACCTTCTCAAGAGCCCGGTATACTTCCCGTGCATTGGCCCGCGTAATCACCGGATTTGAGCTGATGAAAAACAACATCTTCACCGGGTATGGCTTTTCCTCCAGAATAGCATCCCAGACACATTTCGGGTTGATAATGGCAAAATTATCCGCCATTCGAAAACGGTCGCCGCCCAACCGCTTATCCCGCTGTACATCAGTGAGCATACGATGGGCGCCGAACTGGCCTACATTTCGTACTTTCGGCGGCTGGAAGAGAACTTGCCCTCCGGGCACGTCGATATTCCCGGTCAATCCCATCAACGCCATGAGCAGACGGTCGTTGTCCGCGCAGGTGATCTGCTGTTCGATGGCCACCCCCCACTGAATGGCGGCCGGTTTTGTTGTGGCAAATAACCGGGCGGCGGCGGCAATCTTCTCGCTGGGCACCCAGGTTATCTCTTCAACCTTATCCAGGGGATACTGCCGGACACGTTCCTTAAAAGCATCCCAGCCGAACACATGGTTTTCGACAAACTCATGGTCATACAGTTTTTCGGTAATAATCACATGCAGCATGCCCAGGGCCAGAGCCGCATCGGTACCGGGTCTCAACGGAAGCCAAATCTCCGAGCGGGCGGCAATTCTTGTCAATCGTGGGTCTACTGCAATCAACTTTGCACCCTTTTTAACGCTGTTTGAAAAGGGTTCGCCCTTGTAACAATCCGGATTGCTGATGACCACATTATTTCCCCAGACCATGATGCATTTCGGGTGGTGTTCGTAGTCAACGATGGGATTGGTACCGCAGGTGATAATGCTCGTGGCGATGCGGGGGCCGTAACAGAAATGCCCGGCCGTTAATACATTGGGAGAGCCGAGGAGATTGGCAAAGCGATAAATGGCCGCTTCGTTTTCGCGCCCGGTGCCGTAACCCATGACGATAGATTCGGCACCGAATCGGGATTTATAGTCCAGTATCCGTTCGGCGATGGTATCCAGCGCTTCATCCCAGGAAATCCGTGCCCACCTGCCGCTGCCCTTTGCGCCGATCCGTTTGACCGGGAAAGTGAGCCGGTCCGGGTGGTATGCCATTTGGGCGGAAGCGAGACCTTTACTGCACAAGCTGCCGTGATTTATCGGACAATCCGGGTCTCCTGCAATTTTGGCAATTTTTTTGTCCTTCAGATAAATCAGGACACCGCAACCGCCGTGACACATTCGGCAATGGCTTTTAACAAGGCTATCATAACCGTATACGGCCATCTCACGTTCGATATTCGACTGCATAAATTCGGTCATGTCAGTTCAGCCGGTTGTAGATAAGGATTAGGTTTCTGACTTCAGGCACGGGTAGAGCAACTGCGTGTCAGCACCGATTTTATCGGACATTTTAACCGCTGTTTCGGCTACGATTGAACCGAATTGCTGGACCCGTTTCTCTTCAAATGTACCGAGTAAGATGATACACCCGATCAACCGTTGGTCCGGTCCGAAAACCGCCGAGCTCACGGCATTGATGCCCGGGCTGAGCAATCCGAGGTCCACCGCATACCCGAGTTCTCTGCACCTGGCCAGTTCGTCAGACAATTTAGTCACCTCAACCGGTTGGGAATCACCATAAAAAAACAACCGGTCTCTTTTCAGCAACGCCTCACGCTCGTTCTCGGGCATATGGGCCACAAGGACTTTTCCGTGGGCACCCGAGGTAATATGAAACCGGTGCCCCAGGCGTATGGTCACCCCGATCTTACGGTCTCCTTCATGTTTTGCCACAGTGAACACCTGCTCGGAACTGATCAGACAGAAAAGTGCCGTATTGTGGGTGGCCAGGGCCAGTTGTTTCAGAAATGGTTCACTGATGTCCCGCAGATTCAGATTGTCCAGAACGTTTCGCGATAAGAACAAAAGACCGACCCCAAGCGAATAGGCCTTTGACATCGGGTCTTTTTCAACAAACCCGTATTTCATCAGTGTATTGAGGATGGAAAATCCCTTGCTCTTGTGGATACCCACGGTTTTACAGATGTCTGTGAGCGACATCTTGTGCTGTGAGTTCTTACCAAGACAGACAAGAATCCTGGAAGCCTGGTCAACTGCCGGTACCAGTGAATTGTATTTGGGTGGTACGTTCATATTCAAGAATACACGTTAGGGAAGGATATAATTTAACAATAATGTTCTGCATACAGAACATTATTCTCTATATAAAACCAATAGTACGATTATCGAACACAAGTCAAGATAAAAATAAATGAAGTTGCAGGAAGCCAGGGCAGGTATATCGATAATGGCTCTCCATAACATTTCAGAAAAAGAAACATTGTAGAGGTAAGATGGAACTCGTTGATGAGTTAGCTAGTGGACGGGTGAAATGGCAAGCGGAATTCTATCTGATTATCCCGGATTCAGTGGGTAAAAAAAATGGGCGATTCACCGTGAAAGTCTGAATTTATTCCAAATAATTTCAAGTTGTCCGGTGTTTTGCATTTCCAGAAGCGCTTCGCTTATCTTTTCGTTTAGTTCTTTTCCTCTTTTTGACGCTCTGGAGGATGCGATGTAGTATTTTGCCTCGATTAGAACGTATGATACAGGCCGAATTCCGGCCAAGGCGTTCTTTTTGATCGTATAAAATACAACGGCCTCATTACCCAGGGCGACCGGGAAACGGCCGGCTTCCATCTTTTTCAACAACATATCATAACCGGTGGATTGATCCCTCAAACAATCCTCGCATGAATCAAATTCTTCTCCATACATATGCCCGCTGAGAACCCCGACTACCAAAGGTTTTAGATCTTCCAGGTTTTTAATATCATCTTTTATACTGGTATTCACAAACGCCCGCACAACTCCCATCGAGGAGGGTATTGCCGGATAGTAGAATAAGCTCTCCCTCTCTTTTTTATAACCTATGGTGAGAATTCCGTCGGCGTCACCGGTCTCCACCATGCTGTAAGCTCTTTTCCAAGGCATCAGCGTAATTTGGATTTCTATTTTCGCCAGTCTTGCGGCCTCCTCGAGCACCTCCACATCCATCCCGATGATCTCGCCTTTTTCCTCGTAGATATATGGCGGGAAAGCTTCGGTTACGATTTGAAATGGTTCAGCGTATGTTGGGATACCGCATAAGAGTGTGAAGAGAATTGTCAGGAGCGAAACAATCCGTTTCGGATTTGGATAAAGGTTCATTTTTACCTCCTCGGGGAAAAATGGTTTCTTCAATAATAATTAGTCCCGGAAGGTTTGTCCAGAGCAATCGAACATCGTATCAGGATGATCGCATGTGGATTTAGCATGGATCAGATATCTTAAAATTCCGTTCATACTTTGATATAAGGCATGGTTATAATGTCAAATGACAAAATCCAAATGCCAAATGAAGGAATGCTGTCGTTTAATCTTCACTTTATTGTCAAAGCGATCCTTTAAAATGGATAGGCATACCGCCATTTGAAATTTGAGCTTTGTCAAATGACATTACCTGTGACTTTACCTTTTTTCATCGGACACTTTTCCAACCGTGTCATTTTTACATGCGCTTAGCCTGCATTTTGTATTCACTTCCCGGGCCGTTGCTCCCCGGCGTCCTGGTTTAATACACTGCGAATGGCGGTGCCGAGTGTCTCCATGAGGTATGGCTTTTTGACGTAGGTTCCCGCCCCCAGGCGTTGAGCTGTTTTTACCCGATCTGTTTCGGAAAACCCGCTGGCGATGACCGCCTTTTGGCCGGGATGCAGGCGCGTAACGGCCTCGTATGTCTCCAGCCCGTCCATCCCGTTGGGCATGATCATATCCAAAACAATCAGATCTACCGTATGCGTCTCCAGGTACGCCACGGCTTCCTCACCGCTGCCGACGGTGATCGGCTGGTAACCGAGGTCTTTTAAAATGCTGGAGGCGACTTCGCGTTGCAGCCCGACATCGTCGACCACCAATATGGTTTCATTGCTGCCCAGAAATGCCTCCCGCGGCAACGCCTGTTGTGGCCGGGTTTTCCCGGACCTGACACCGGGAAAAAGCAGTGTGAAGACCGTGCCCTGATCAGGGGTGCTGCGGACATCAATATGGCCGTTATGATCCTGTGCTACACCCCAGACAACGGAGAGCCCCAGCCCCGATCCACTGCGCCCCATGATCTTGTTCGAATAGAAGGGTTCGAATATCCGCCCCAGGTCCTCGGACGGGATGCCTTTTCCGGTATCGCTGATCTGCAATTCGACATATTCTCCCTCTGAAACATTGATGGCCGTACCGGCTTCTCCGTCCACATAACGGTTTGCGGTATGGATGATCAGTCGACCGCCTCCCTGCATAGCCTCGCAGGCATTGAGCATCAGGTTCATGATAAGCTTGGACAAGTGTGTCGAAGAGCCTTCAATATTCAACAAAACCGACTCGAGCCGAAGATCGACATGCACTCCCGGATATTCGCGGGCGGTTTTATGCCATTGCGGGGTCAGCAGGAATTCGTGTATCTGCTCGTTCAGATCCACAACTTCAATGGTTTCCACACCGCGACGGGCAAGGGTCAGCAAGTCCTGCACGATGCTGGCGGCCCTTTCGCCGGACGTTTGAATGGTGTGCAGGGGTTTCCGCAATGGGCTGTCTTCAGCAAGTCCCTGCAGGAGCAACTCCGGATAACTGACCAACCCGGTAAGCAGGTTATTCAGATCATGCGCCACACCGCCGGCGAGCGCGCCAATGGCTTCCATCTTTTCAGCCCGCATCAGTTTTTCATTCAACAGCCTGCGCTCTTTCTCCGCCAGACGCTGTTGGGTCACATCCCGGCTGACCCCGACCAGACCGATCAGTTGCCCATCTCCGCCAAACAGCGGTGCTTTGTATGAGTCGTAGAAAATTTCAGATCCGTCTTGACTGTGAGAACATTCTTCGAAGCGTTGCACATTGCGGGTTTGTAATACTTTGTCATCACTTTTTTGACAGGACTCAGCCAATTGAGGAGAAAAAAGGTCCGCGTTTGTCTTGCCGAGAATTTCCGTCCGCGGTTTCCCGGTCATCGCCTCAAATGCCTTGTTGACGATCAAATTATGACCCTTAAGGTCTTTGAAGTAAATGATGTCGGGAAGGGCTTCTATCAGCGCCTCGAGCCGGGCGTTGACTTCCCTCAGGGCGGTTTCGGTACGGCGCCGGCCGGCAATGCTCCAGGCGGCGATCAACGACAGCAACAGACCGAAAGCCGTTCCCATGCCCATGGTGGCAAAAATCAACCGGGTCTGGCGATCGGCTCCGGTGGCCTGTAAAATCTCCGGCAGCGGGGTTGACAGACCGATGGTCCAGACATGGGTGCCCATCCGAACCGGGCTCCAGGCGGCGATCTCGCGGCCCTTTTCCGGCAACCATACATACCACCCGACACCCTCGCGGGCATGGCTGACATCGTATGTCATGGCTTCGTAGTGCCAGGCACCGTTCGCCGCCTGCAAAGCGAAAATCTCGGCCATACTCTTGTTCCGGTATGCCTCCGGAAAGTCCGAGCTCAGGTCGAAAACCACGTAATCGGGAGCGTAGATCCACGCGTCTCCATTTTCCAGCAGATGGATCGGCGCCACGAACCGTTTTAGAATTTCCTGCTCGATGACCTCAATCTCGACCCCGTCTCCAAGCTTATCCTGAACATAGACCGTGATACTGCGCGCCACGGAGCGAACGATTTCGAGCTGGGTCTCCTGATATGAAGCGATCACGGCGGTTTCCAGCGCCTGTTGGGCGCGCATCGCGACAAACCACCCGAAGGATAGAGCGCCAAGCACGAACAACGGCAGCGCCATCAGGACATAACGTTGGAAACGAACCAGGGAAGTGGATGTATGGGCATCAGCGATGAAACTGTATTTTGTGGTCATGTATCAATTCCTAAAGGATCAAGATCAATTTATAGGTTATGGCTGGAATCGTGTCCCCCTGAAAACAAACCATGTTACGTTAATGTCAAATGACAAAGCTCAAATTTCAAATGAAGGTATTCTATCTATTGTAAAAGACCGCTTTGATAACAAAGTGACGATAAAAACGACTGTATTCCGCCATTTGACATTATCTCCGTGTCTTGTATCAACCCATAGACGATGTTCTAAGGCATCTGCTGCCATGCCAAATCTTTGCGCGATCACCCTTGCATCTACGGTCCTTGAACCTTGGCAACAATCCTGGACAGCGCGTCCCCAAGGGTTTTGGAATTATCCGCCGTGAGAAACAAGCCGCCGGTTTTTTCGGCCAGACATTCGAGATACCCCTGATCTTCCTTTTTTATTTGGAGACCGATCACATGCACGGTAATATCCACGCCGTCCGTGGCCAACTCTCCGGCAAGCTCACAGGGATCCATATCACAGGTTTCCAGACCGTCGCTGATCAACACGACGATTGCCCGTTCTTCGGTGTAACGCAACTCCTGTGCGGCTCGCTGTACTGCGGCACTCAAAGGGGTTTTTCCTTTAGGAATGACGGCGTCAATCTGATGTTTCAACGTGGTTGCCGCCAAAGTCCCCACGGGAACCACGGTTTCGATATCCCGGCAATCCCCCTTCCGGCGATGACCGTACACGGTGAGCCCCACTTTCATATCTCCTGGCAGACGGTCGATCAGATCCGACAATACTCTCCTGGCAATGCTGATTTTAGGTTGACCCCGGATCCGCCCCCACATGGAGCCGGAGGCATCCAGAACCAAAACCATGCGCCCGGGCCCCATTTTCTGAGCGGCTAAGGTTTTTCCGGATACTGCGCCTTGCGCGGCTTGTCCGGCAGATGTGGCCAGATACGTCTCAACCGGTGAAATTGGCCAGGATGGCGGCCGTACACCGGCTATCTCCGGTTGTTCCAGTCGAAGATCAAGGGCGCCGGTTGAGACCCTGACATCGATGGTGCCGATCTGATGTTCCGCCTCGAATTGCCATATTTTCACGGCACCATCCTTAAGGTTCAGCGGTTCGCGGTGAAATTCTTTTTTATCATAGACGATCGTCCCACCGCCAAGATCCGTGGTAATAGTGGTGAAGAGGATGAGTTCTCCGCTTGCCTCGACCCCGTCATCGGGGACATCGGTAACGGAAAAACGGGTTGGCTTTTTATGATCGATGGGAAATTGACGCCCGGTGTTTGCCTTCTGTCGGTTTTTTTTGAGCACGATACCTTCAGGGGCTTCGGCGAGGTCTGCCCTGACGATGATGTCCCCGGAATTGGCCCGTACAATGATAACATCAGCCTGGGACGGCGATTCCTTGTGGGTGGAAAGGGTTCCGCTGGAATTGGCTGACAGGTTGTACCCGGATGTTCTTCTCAATGGACGGCTATCTTTGAACGCGACAGACAGGTAGTTACTCATCCGGCTTGTTGGATTTTGAAAAACAAGATGAATATCATAATCCACCACAGGTTCAACGCGAAGCATCTGGCCGGCGGCCAGTCTTTTTTCAAAGGGCGGTTTTAACACAGGCGCATCTTTGATATCCCCCGCCCATACCGGTAACGGTATGGGCATCTGATCAACTTTCTGATAATCTACCGGCACCCGGAATCGGGACAAATCGACCGAAATGCCTTCGATATCGGTGAGTTCAACGATGCCGTTGTTCGATGGGTTTTCAAGTTTGACCGGGAACCCGAGAATCGTTGAAACCCAGGCGATCATCACTTTTTTTCCCTGGGTGGAATAAACTCTTTTCTCACAGACCAGCGAACCAATGCTTTCCTCTCCGAATGACTCAGCCTTATAATTGTCCGCCACAAACGCATGGGCTTCAAAGGGATTGTTCATGAGGCTGACCACATCCTGGTTATCGGATTGGATATATACCTTTTCGGAAGGAACAAGCACACGTGTTTGCCCGCTTTGACGGTCGACCAGGATATTGAGTTGCCGTCCATCCTCGACCACATCGATGCGGTATTGATCATCACGCAGGTAAAACCGGCCGGTGCGGATACCATCATTATCCGTCTCCAGCAGTGTGGCGGTAAAAGAGGCAGCGGGGCAAATCGAAGCGGAGAGGATGGATACCAAACACATGACACTTCCAATAACAGATATATCGCATCTCATAAGCACCTCGTTTCCAGGACAAGAAGATCAGCTGAGAATATAACGGCATACAAAAAAACGGGAGTATCGCCGGACCCGTATGAACTTATTCTGAAACCCGATGAATGGCTATCCGGTTGTTTCCGGGAAACTCATGATATTGAACCGGCTCGATTCCAGGTCGATGTAGATTAATTTGTTTCGAAGAAGCTGGCCCCGGTCGAGTAAAATTTTGACCACCTCCATCGCTTGCAGGGAAGCGACCACCGACGGTGTAATGGCCGGTACGCCCATTATGGCTTCAGGGCTTTCGGGATCTTTCTTCCCGGCGTCCGAAGGATAGATCAACTCCAGCCCCGGATCCCCTGGCAAAATGGTCATCACCTGGCCGTTAAAGCCGGCCAGCGCGCCATGCACCAAAGGGATATTCAAATTTCGGGCAACGCGTTGCAGGACCAGACGATCCGGTATATTGTCCAGGGCATCCACGATGACATCGGCATCGGAAAGCACATCCGGGGCGCTCTCTTCATCAATCTTGACCTGTTCCGACCGGACCCGAACACCCGGATTGATATCCAATGTCATTTTACGGCCGGTTTCGGATTTCGATGTTCCCATGTTTTGCATTCCGGAAAGGGCTTGACGATTCAGGTTGGTTTCGTCGAACACATCATAATCCACCAGTGTCAGAAAACCGACACCGCTGCGGGCCAATAACAAGGTGACCGTACCCCCGAGGCCGCCGCATCCCACGATGGCGGCGCGGGCGCCGGCCAGTTTCAATTGGTCATCCCGGGAGTAGCCATCGCGATTGCGGATGTACCGATACGGCCATACGCCGATTTTCAAGGCCTCGGTATAGATCTCTCCGGTATGGCACTGATATCTATCGGCCAATGTCATCGCATCGCCATCCTCGATTATCCGAACATTTCTGCCGGCGGGGTCGGTTATCGGTTTTGCGATATCACGAATCGAATTCGTTAGTTGAACGGGGTTGACGGAGTTCACAATCTACGGTTCCCCCAAGTGAAAGGATTGACATGCACTGGATGATCATTTCCGTATCGCTACAGCAACGATTTTTTATACTGAAATCAATACCTGTTTCAACGGGAAAATGCAACCGGCTTGAACCCGCAACAGCCAGCGCATTTGAACACGGCTAAGATTCTTAATGTTTTCATTTTTGAAAGAAGACGGTGAAAATGCCAAGTTAAAAAAGACAAATGAAGGATGGTTGAAATATCTTCAAGGGATAGTTATGATGGCCCATGGATCAACTGAAAACCTTCTCTGCTTTTTGCGAGGTGACCGCGTGAAAATAGAATTGAATCTCTATGCGACATTGTCCCGCTATCTCCCTGACGGACTGTCAGGTGAAGAAAAAGAGTACGATGTAAACCGGGGCGCCACCGTCGATGACCTGTTACAATTGTTGAAGATCCCCGTCGGGCAGGTAAAACTGGTGTTCCTGAACGGCGTGCACGCCAACCGTGATACCGTGTTGAGTGAAGGCTGCCGGGTGGGGATATTCCCGCCGGTGGGGGGCGGATAGACGATTACCTGCGGCCGGTCAATTCTCCACCACGCGTAGGTGTATCTGATCGATGGTTTTCAAGGTCGCCACAAGATTTTCCATGGATACTTCCCCACCGTCCAGCTCCATCGAGCGACAGTCCTGGCGGAAACGCTTCGCAAACATCGTCAACACATCAACCATATCCGACGCACTCACCTGTACACCGTGGTTCAGGAAAACCGGACCCAGTTCATGTGCGATTAAATTAAACAATTTGATCCGGATCCGGATTGCATCGGCGGGAGGCGATGATGTGGAATTTTCGTAGGTGATCTCCTTGCGCATGGCGGCCAGATGTCCGCCCCGGCGCAATGTTGCGCCCACCAGTCCCGGCATGGCGGCGGATAGCGCCAATACTGCACCATCGCCGATCATGGCTGCACGAACATCATCAACCGGTCGACCGTTCATGAAAACCGTTTGAATTCTGTGGTCGAGATACGCATCCGGGATACCGATATCAAGGCACAGGAAGTCGCGAATGGATCGATTATCTTCCATCGGGAGATCGACACCTTTTGAAAAAATCTGAGCGAACAGGGTATAGAAATCCTTTTGGATATGCAGAGATACGCTTCTCATGGTTTCATTCCACTTCCCGGAGGTCTACGGCGATTTCTTCCGACCACCCCTGCCCGCCGGATGAATCAGAAAAAAAGGGAATCCCCCGAAGAGGTTCCCTTTTTTAAAAACACCGGGTATCTAAAAATTGAAAACCTGGTCCATGTCCGCGTCGGTGACCTTGAACGTAATGTTATGGGGCGGCAGTTCCTCGTTTTTAAAATAGTCCGGCAGACGGTCGTCTTCTTTTGTAAAGCCGGCTCTTGCATTGAAATCCCGTTCCACTCTGAGGACTTTCTTACCCAGTTCGACGACGTCGTCCGCCGTCAGGCTCAGCCCGTAAAACGCGTTGATCATGTCGATCAGCGCCTGGAATGTCTCCTCCTGGTCCATGATGGCGAAGGCGATGAAGAGGCACATGCCCGTGGAATCGATGGCGGCGGTGGCAATTTGAAGGTTCCGGGACAACTCCACCTGCCCTTCCGCGGACAATGGATCAACCGTTCCCCCCACGCCCAGCAGATTCGTGGCAACGGCATAACCGGCCGTGTGATCCGCGCCCATGGTGCTTGTGGCATAGGTCACCCCAATGCCCTGAACACCCCGCGGATCATAGGCGGGCATGGCCTGTCCTTTCACTGTGGGTATCCGCTCCACACCGAACACCTTACCGGTAACATCGGCACCATTACCTAAAATGCGACCCAGCGGCGTACCCTGACCGACCTCTTTGACAAGGTTGATGGCGGCTTCGGCATCCCCGAATTCGGCGACACCGGCTTCCATGGCCACACCGATGGTGGCGCCCATCTCGATGGTGTCGACGCCATAATCATCATCCAGCCGGTCCAGCATGGCGATGGCATCGATATCGTCAATACCGCAATTGCCGCCATGCGCCCAGACGGTTTCATACTCGGGTTGTTTGGTGAGAAATTGACCGTCCTTGTTATAAAAGGTACCGGAACACCGGATGACACAGCCCCGATGGCATCCATGGGTGGCCGAACCGTCGCCACCCCGCTCATTTTCCAGAGCGGCCACGGTTTCGCCGCTGATCTTGCTGCAGGTATCAAAGCGGCCCCACATGAAATTCTTGGTGGGATACCCGCCGGCCTCGTTGACCACATTGGTGAGCACATTGGTGCCATACGCCGGCAACCCTTCACCGGTAACCGGATGTTTCCGCAACCCCTGGACGAATTTCTTGTTTGCCGCCTTGAATTTGTCGGGGTCCTTGGGTTGACGCATGCCCATGCCCGCGTCATCGAGCACGATGACTTTGACCCCTTTGGTGCCCATTACCGCACCAACCCCACCACGCCCCGCATGTCTCGTGGGCCGCATTTCCATATCCGTAAACGCAATGGAAGCCGCGGACAATTTCATTTCGCCGGCAGGGCCAATGGAAATACAGGCAACCTTATCCCCGTATTCGGCTTTCATTTTTTCCACCAGATCATAATTCCCTAGCATGCCCAGACTATTGTCCTCGGTGATTTTTACGCCGTCCTTGTTAATAAAAACTTTATAAAGCGTCTCCGCCTTGGGTTTACCCTCGAGCACAATGGCTGCGTATCCCAGCCGGGCTAGTACCTGGGCCCCCTGCCCTCCTGAATTGGATTCCTTGATGCCACCGGTTAACGGGCTTTTGCAACCAACGGATATACGCCCCGACATGGCGCCGGTGGTGCCGCTGAGCATACCCGGGGCGATCACCAGTTTGTTCTCGCCGCTCAATGGATGGCAGGAGGCCGGAACTTCCTTGCCGATGATCGACGATGTAAGCGCTCTGCCGGCTAATCCGTCATAATCGCCATGCGTTTCCGTCTTTGCAGCAGGACCGCCGTCTGAGCCCACATTAATTCGTAGGATTTTATCCATGGACTACCTCCTCAATATATTTAAGGTGTTAAGAGAGCAAAAGTCATACGGCATGGGAAGGGAGATCAAAATGCAATACAGAAGTCATAATTCGTATCTATAAGTCATGTCAAGAAAAACCAAGATTGACACCTCCACCCGTAAACGGCCACCCGAAGCCGGCTCTCTTTTTTCCGGCAATTTTCCCTGAACATGAATTATATTAACGTAGCCTATTGACTACGTTAATATAATGTACTACCCTTCGTTTAAATCAAATTTCCTGCAAAAGAAAGGCAATCATTCAATGAAACCAATATACAAAAATCGAAATATCATGATTCTCGGCATTGCGGAAACCACCAGTCAGGTAGGGGCTTGGATCACGCTGATGGCCATCCAGTCCCTGATCATGTTCAACGGCGACGGTTCGGTGTGGGATTCCAGCAGCATCATGCTGGCCATGTTTTTGCCGACGATGATTTTCAGCCCCATGGCCGGAAAACTGGTGGACAACCTGGATAAAAAAAGAGTGATGATTTTCAGTGAACTGGGAGCGGGCCTATTGGTGTTATGTATTTATTCAAGCGCTTCCCGGTCACTGATCATACCGCTCTTTGCGGTAGCCGCTATTTTGAGCACGGTAATGATCCCCGCCAGAACCGCACTGGTCACTGTTTTCATCACCGATGAAACCCAGTATGAACAGGCCAATGCATTTCTGAATCAATTGAACAGCTTAGCAAAGATCGGCGCCCCTATTCTGGCGGGAACTCTGGTGGGATTCATCGGGGCATATAAGGCCATGATAATTGACATCGTTTCATTTGCATTGTCGGCCATTTTGCTATTTTTTTTATCCGATCCACCGACGGATCCGGTGCCGGCATCGACGAAAAAGGCGAAAGAAGGCGGTTCCGGAGCGTTTTCATTTATCGTAAACAACCCAGCATTGATGTTCCTGTTCTGCACGACCATTCTCGCCGCCGGGCTCATCATTTCCGCAGATGTCCTGGGCGCTATATACGTAAGGGATATTTTGGGCAAAGGGGAGCTGTTTTTCGGTGTATTTATCGGCGCCACCGGGCTCGGAAACGTGTGCGGCGGTTTATATATCCTCAAAAGGGGGAAAAGCGTTCCGGAGTGGATCGACCTTCGTCGTTCGCTTCTATTGGCTTCAGTGCTGCCATTGACCCTGGGTATTGTTCCACTCCTGCAAATCGAAAATACCGGTGTCGTGATTATACCGGTCGCCTCGTTTATCGGTGGCATCGGGATAAGTATCTATTTTATTCAGCGTATAACAATGATACAGAAGATCTGTCCGTCCCGTGTGATAGGCGCAATGGCGGGCTATCTGGAATCGGCCACCACCGCCGGTTTTCTATCGGGATTTCTCATTGTGCCTGTCCTGGTCCCGAAATGGATCGGCATGGACATCTTTTTTTTGATGTGTGCTGTTTTAATCCTCTTTCTGTGGGCGTGTATAATGCTGGCAATAAAACTTTTTCGAATCCGACCGGCTCCTGCTGCAACGGAGCATTAGGAGAACAATTCATGACACCAAAAACAACCGGGAAAAAGGCGATGGGCTGGGAAGTGTGTGAATCCATCCTCATGGAACTGGATATTTTCATTAATATCCTCAGCGGTTATTTCAGTCCGGTCTTTTTTGATGATATCGACAAACAGAAACTGACGAATATACCCAAGGATCTCCTGACGGATTTCAACAAGTTGATGCCCCGCTCCGATCGTCTTATTTTTGTTCTCTCCCGTATGGCGCTCCCATTGGGCCTAATGGTAGGTACCGATTATAAGGAAATCAGTCTCCGGTTCCGAAAAACAACGCCTGAAAAACTCATGGCCTCACATACCGGCTTATTCGGGCAAACCGGTATTACCCCCAATGCCTCCCTTGATATGGCGCATCGTCTGGCTGACCTTCTTTTCAGAGGAGAGAAGCTGACATCTGAACTGCTTGGATTGAGGCCGGACGAATCCTTTCTAAAAAAAACAATCCGGCTCGATGTGCAGATGGCGCTGAAAATCATAAAAGGCGGTGCGATGGAATACGAATTCTGGCATTGGATGGATCGATTCCATTACGAATTCTATCTCCCCTGGAGGGCCTCCCAACTGCACATCATCGGAGAACAACAAAAGGAGGCAATCAACCATTTGGGCGGCAAATCATCATCCACCGGCTTTCCAACGCTGTCCTGGCTCAAAGGCAGGCAACCACTCACCGAAAGAGATAGCGTTATCCAGGGACTGCAAAGGGCCGGTGCCCGGATGTACCTTGTCGCCACACCCTTCAAATATATCGACCTCTTCCACTTCATCCCCGGCCACTGCCTGCTCACATTGGCCCGGAGTGCATTTGTCCAGGACGAAATAAAGGGTAATATCTCACGAATTGCGACGGCCGCACGGGCGGTTTCCGACCCGACACGGCTCTCCATCCTTCGCAGTATCCGTCACAACGGGATGTACACAACTGAACTGGCAACCCTGATGAATTTGTCCCGGCCGACCGTGAGCGAGCACTGCAAGATTTTAAGAAATGCGGACCTCATTGAAACCTATCCGGAGGGGCGGAAAAGTTTTCACCGGCTACGGCCTGAAAATGTGCGGAATCTTTTTACCGACCTGGAGAATTTTCTGGACCTGCCCTTCTGACCCGATGACCGGCAGCATCCTTATGGTGACCAAGCTATCGGAAGGTCTCCCAATATGCCGTGGATAGGATCCTGAATAATTTGCGCCACTTGTTAAAAAGAGGCCCGGTCGGGCCTCTTTTTAATGAACCAACGCTATTTCACAAACAAACTACCGATGAAGCAGCCGCCGCCACCGCCACCGCCGCCACCGCTGCTACCGCCGCTGGATCCGGTGGAACCGCTCACGGTGCCTTCATTACCACTCTCCGATTCCCATGTACCACTGACGGAGGAACCGGATATCGCACCATAAAACAGAAAATCGTCGTCATAGACGTCTGTCCCCATGCCGATTACATATCCATCCGGATGTGTGCCGCCTTCAAAGTCAGCCGAAACTCCTTCGGACGTCATGGTCCCCGATACCCATCCGTTGGAGGCGATCGTGCACGACCAGGTCCCTTCGGCATCCCCACTGAATGATCCGGATAAGGAACCGGCCTGGCTTACCGATGTAACTTGTTGGCCGGTAAGGTCGCCGGAGTTGCTGGCATTACTCCAGGAACCGCTGACGGAACCACTCGATGAATCGATAGAGGCGGTTACCGATGAACCTTGTATTTCAGTGGTCGTTCGGATGGTGCCGGTATCTCCGTACTCGCCTACAAAGGAGAGCCACCCGCCATCTCCTGCCTCCAACCCAAAGGAATAGGACAGGAATAGGCTCTCGTTGGAATCAGACGAAAAAGTTGCCACCCATACACCCGAATCGTCGCCCGTGAATCTACCTGCGTAATTCCCGTAGTAATCCGATTCAGCACCCCAACCCACAGGCGCCATCGCCAGACTTACAAGAATACAAATTGAAACCGCAATCCATTTTGAGTTCAAACCATTCATTCTTTAATCCTTTCCATTAGTAATGTTCACGATAATGTTCACCTTAAATTGATAAACGCCATTTTTTCACTATCATTTCACCTGATCTTAATTGCGAACGGAGTATATCTTATTCTGCAGTGTTGTGCAAATTCAATCTTTAGCATCCCCGGCGATATCCTCCTGCTGCCGGTACATTCTCCGTTTGATATAAAACTCGTATAAAAAACATACCGGCCGGTATAGGTGCAACCTTATAACCATCACCAGCTACCAAGTTCGTCGAACCGCTTTCAGAGGCAATGCGTCCCCATCCGGCCTTTAAGGGGTGGGCCGAACGGCCGTTCACCCCCCCCACCTTTCTTCGAGTTGCCGATGTGCCGGGTATAGCCATTTTTCCGCCTTAAAAAATAATACGTATTGGCGTTCAATACAGATACACCGCCCCGGAAGTCGCTGAGGTATTATCTGTCTGGTCACCGCCGATGCCGGTGGCGGAAGAGTCCTCGTCGACGGCACCCACCGCCAGGGTGCTGCAGTCGGCGGACAACGCCACTTCGATCCCAAAATATTCACCTGCCCCGGTATTGGAGGCCTTGACATAGGCCTGCTGCAAACCAAGCGCGCCGCCCCCGATGCAAAGACATCGTTGTATGGCCGGCCGCCATCACCCGGAGCGGGAAAAGTCAATGGCCGATAATAGTACAAAAGTATGGGATACAGATAGGATACAGATAGCAATTTTTTTGATGATTTTTATTTCGAATCACGCAGATCACAAGCCTTAGGGCCTGTATTATTATGACTTTTGACTTTGCATTTTTTTTCTTGTATTGTTCGCACGGTCTTTCGAACGGTTCTTGTTGTATCGCGACAAATGCACTCCCTGCCTGCGCGGACAGAAGCAGGGAACGAAATATATCTATCTGAATCTGAAAGTTGGAACTCATGCCTCGAATATTGGAACGGTCAGCGAAGGTAACACGTCCTGCTGCAACGGAGATTTTACACCGACAACGGCTTTTTCAACTGCTGGACCGCTGTCTGGACCGGCCGGTGATATGGGTGTCCGGTCCTGCCGGTTATGGCAAAACGACACTGGTCAACAGCTATCTTAAGGACCGCGGCCACAACTGCCTGTGGTTCCAGATTGATGAAGGCGATCACGACCCGGCCACGTTTTTCTATTACCTCGGTTTGGCCGCCAAAAATGCAACACCACGGCGTCAGCGGTTGCCGTTTTTCAAACCCGAGTACCTTCCCAGTCTGCCGACTTTCACCCTGAGATTCTTCGAGAAACTATATCAGCGCCTGAAAAGCCCTTGTTTTCTTGTTTTTGACAATTACCATGAAGTGTCCGGTAGTGCGCCTTTTCACGATGTGATGTTAAACGGCCTGTCCCATATCCCTGCGGGCATGACCGTAATCCTGATCAGCCGACAGGAGCCCCATGCAAATCTTGCGCGGTTACAGGCCAACCGCCGGATGCATGTTGTCGGACAAAAAAATCTGCGTTTGAACCTGGAGGAGGCGGCTGCCATTGCCCGGCTTTTGTCCAAAAAGACCCTGCCAAAGGAAAGGGTCCGCCGGTTGCACCACGGCGTCGACGGCTGGGTCGCGGGTCTGGTGCTGGCCCTGGAAACAGGCACACGGGAGGAGATCGATTTTGATGTGGTGGCCAGGCACGGCACAGAGGAGATCTTCAACTATCTCGCCGGCGAGGTATTTGACAAGCTTGACTCCCGGACCCGGACGTTTTTG
Source organism: Desulfobacteraceae bacterium (assembly GCA_013003715.1). Taxonomy (GTDB): domain Bacteria; phylum Desulfobacterota; class Desulfobacteria; order Desulfobacterales; family Desulfosarcinaceae; genus JABDIN01. Next base: position 50,558 of record JABDIN010000080.1, read on the forward strand.
CTCAAAACAGCCCTGCTGCCTCAGATGACCGCACGGATCACCGACCCCTTGACCGGCATCTCCCGTTCGGGCCGAATTCTGGCCGGGTTGTACAAGGGCAATCACTTCACCGAACGGCGCTTTCGGCACAAGCCTGAGTATCAGTATCACCCACTGTTCAAAAATTATCTGCAGGAGCGGGCAAAAGATACCTTTGCGCCCGAAATCCTTTCGGAGTTACAGCACCGTGCCGCCGCTCTCCTTGAAGAAGACGGGCAGGAGGAAGCGGCGATCCAAATCCTGCAGGAAGCCGGTGAGTGGCAGGGCCTTTTCCGCCTGGTCCTGAAAGTGGCGCCCCGGATGCTGGCCCAGGGAAGAAGCCGCCGCCTTCAAGACTGGCTGGAGCTGTTTCCCGGGACAATGGTGGATGAAAATCCCTGGATTTCCTACTGGCTGGGGATATGTCGCCTGGCTTTTGATCCGCTGTATAGCCGGCAACGGTTTCAAAAAGCATTTGAAACCTTCAAGGCCCAAGGCGATGAGGCCGGCGTGTTTCTATCCTGGGCGGCATATGCCGATTCCATATACATGGCACTCGACGATTTCGCCCTTTATGACCACTGGATCCTGGTTTTCGAGCAACTTCTTGAGACTTTCGATCCCTTTACCACGGAACCCGTCGAGGCCCGGATCGTCGCGGCAATGTTGACCGCCCTGACCTTCAGACAACCACAGCATCCGGATATCAACACCTGGGTCGATCGCGCCACCGCGGTCTTGACCAAAACGCCCGATGTACACGCCCAAAACCGCATCCTTCAGGCTCTGATCTATTACAAAATAAATCTTGGTGATTTCAACAGCGCCAGTCAAATCCTGCTAATGGCCAAACCGCTGCCCGTCCCCGCCGATGTTGATCCCCTGGCCTGGATTACCCGAAATATTCACGAGGCAACGTATTTCGCCTGCCTGGGGATGCACACGACCTGCTTTGAAAAACTTGATGAAGCCCTGAACATTTCCGAAAAAACCGGCGTTCATATTTTGGATTACCTGCTGCACGAAAACAGGACCTGGTGGCTTTTGAATCAAAACGATCTTGAGGCCGGGGGCGCTTCCCTGGAAATACTAGAGCCCTTTGTGGATTCGGTACCATTGGTGAAACAGGCTTTCTATCATGATTTGAAATCCCAGGAGGCCTTGTGCCGCAAAAACCTGCCCGAAGCGGCAAGGCACGCGGATTTGGCTTTAAAATTGAACTGTAGCGCCGGCATCTTCTGGGTCACCTGTTTTAATTATTATAAAACAGCGCAGGTATTGACCGAGATGGGTCGGTTCAGTGAGGCAGCACAGCACCTGGAGCAAGCCGCCGGCATGGCTGAACAGATCGACTCCAAACTGATTGATTTCTACATCCTGATGTCCGTGGCACACCTGCGGCTTGCGCGTGGAGAAAAAGACGCCGGGCTGTCCTGCCTCCGGGAGGCCTTGCAATTGGGCAAAGCCCATCGCTTTAATTATGTGTTTCTCGATCACCCTGCCGTTTCAGCTAAACTGTGTACCAAAGCCCTCGAAGAGGGCATCGAGGTGGCCTATGCCCGGGAGTATATCCGCAATAACAACCTGATCCCGGCCACACCGCCGTTGCATCTGGAAAACTGGCCATGGCCGTTGAAGGTATTTACCCTCGGCCGGTTTCAAATCCTGAAAAACGACCGGCCGGTCCGATTTCGGCGCAAAACCCAGGAAAAACCGCTGGCGCTGCTCAAAGCCCTCATCGCCCTTGGCGGCCGGGACGTCCGAAAAGAACAGGTCGCCGATTTTCTCTGGCCGGATACGGATGGCGACATGGCGCATCGCGCCTTTAAAACCACCCTGCACCGGCTACGCAAGCTGGTGGGCATCCCCGAGGCGGTTGTGCTCAACGGGGGTGAAATCACGCTGAATCCGCAGTATTTCTGGGTGGATGTCTGGGCACTCCAGCACCTGCTCGAATGCGCCGGGACCGCCTGGCAAAAAGCATCAACGGCGGAGACGGCGGCCGAAGCTGCTGAAACGGCACAAAAAGCGATCGACCTCTACAAGGGACGGTTTTTAAACGGAACGGACACGCCCTGGGCGATCGCCTTGCACGAACAGGTACGCAACGGAGTGATACGAAATATCGAAAACCTTGGGCGGTATTGGCAGGAGGCGGGTATGGTGGATAAGGCCATTTCCTGCTACCAGCACGGTCTGGAACTGGATCCCCTTGCCGAGCCATTGTATCAGCAATTGATGCGCTGTTTAGGCCAAACGGGCCGTAAAACCGAAAGTATGAGCGTATACGAGCGATGCAAGACAAACCTGGCCGATAAGTTAAGCATCGCACCTTCTGCCGAGACGGAAGCAATTCGCGCATCACTGCTGGCCGGCGAGTAAAATGGCTTCAGCGGCGGTCTTTATGTCTATACTTAGAAGATACAGGCGGTTGGTCATTATTTTGACAAGCGTCCTTGTTTTCATTCTCCCTGGCTTTCCGGCCCCCCTCTTGTCATCCCCATATCACCATTTATGCCCGGGTGACCACTGCGACTTTATCATCATCGGCTGGTCTAAAGGCGGCAATCGTCTTGCATACGCATGGTTCCAATACTCAACGGTGGTGTCCAACCAGAGCCGGCTGATGGTCACGGTTCGCGATCTGGTATCCGATGAAACGCTTTTGGAAGAAGAGATCGCCTGGGACCAGGGCAATACAGGCATCGGAGATGTAACCCCTCCCCCTTTGACCGTGAATGAGGCCTGGCAACGGGAGGGGAAAAGGATCAGCGAAACGTTGCAGCGGTACGGCGTTCAGGTTGCGGTTGACAAAACGGTTTTTTACTTGTCCGGGAACGATGATTCGGACTTCAATATTGAGTTCAAAAAATCGGATAAAGTAACATCAGGTGTGGGATTATTTGTTGCATCGGTATCACACGGGGAGGAGTTGATCTGGAGTTCTGCGGACAATGAAATTGAGATGTTTTCAATTGTGGGATATGTCCTGAATCCGGACCGAACGATGATGGGGGTGATCCTGCACGGAAAGGACAGGCTCCCGCCCTATTCCCATGTGCGGGTGGTCGGCGGTCATGTGAGCCGGCAAATCCTCCCGGTAAAAACTGATACGGTACGCTGAAGGGAACCGTTGTATGGAATCTATCGCTATTATATCATGGATGGACATTAGATAGTTGATCGGCTGTCTGCTTAGAAAAACTCCTGTTGTGCGCCCTTCACTTCCACCTACCATCACTTTGCATCCATTGTTTTTCCGGCACCATCCAGTAATATGTAATTTACCTGTGCCACGGCCACATGTTTCCGGTTGTCATCAAAAAGATCCACCGCCACCGGGCACATGGTCCGGCCTTGTTTGATGACCCTTGCCCGGGCAGTGACGTCGGTCAAGCACGGGGCGAGAAACCGGATATTCATATCCGTCGTGGTCAATTTCACATGCGGGCCGGTTCGGGTGAAAATGGCGAAACAGGCCGTGCTGTCCGCAATGGTCATCAGCAGGCCACCGTGAAACGAGTTAAACACGCCATCGTAGCTGATTTTCCGGGCAACTTTCGATTCACAGATGCCATCGGCAAGGGTCAGGATCTGAATTTGAAGTGTGTCCACAATGGGGATTTTGTTGATGACATCGAGGATGCTTTTCTGAAATTCCGGTACCAGGCTCATATCGCTATCATATCCTTGTTTGCGATGTATTGGTTTCAATCCATTGATGTATTGGTTTCAATCCAAATTAGACGAGAGTTGCTTTTTCCTTTAATTCAATGGCGTGTTCCGGGCAAGTGGTGATGCACAGGCCGCACCCATAACACTTTTCCATGTCTACCTGTAATCCGTCGTCCGTCAGGCACCTCGCATCAAACACACACCGTTCCGTGCAACGCCCGCAGTTCGTACAGGACGATTCACTTGTAACCGCCACGTATCCGGATTGTGCTATGAGATCGTTTCTCCGGGTCGATCGCATCAGTTGCAGATCATGACAGCAACAGGAACAGCAACTGCAGAGGGCATACAATTTCTCACCGGGTTCATAGAAGGTCAGGTGAATCAGGCCGTGGTCATTAGCCTTTTGTAAAACCACTTCCGCCTCGCCCACGGTAATTCGGTCCGCGGACCCCTTTTTGACTTGCCGGTCGGCACTGTCGTTCAACAACAGGCATACCCGCACCGGGTTGTCACAGCGTTTGTATTCCGTCCGGCAAACACAGTCGGTTACGGCAAAGGATCGCTCGTTCCCGATGATCTCCATTACCCGTTCGGTGGGGATGACATGTTGTTCCATGGATATCGACTGTTTTACGGGAACCACCTTTGAAGGGAACAGAACCTCTCCATTTTCAAGCCACGCGTCATATTGATCGAGTCTCTCCCGGAGAAACTTATCGATGGGTGTCTTCCTGGCATCCTTTATGTGTTGAATTGGCTTAAAGCATTAGAAAATCCTCGGTTGTTTTATGTGTATATCGCTTTTGATGCGAATGTTCAAGACTGCCCGCGGGAATCACATTCTCCTTGCACCTCTTCAGAAATATCGACGGAGATGTTGGATCTCGAAACAGGAGGCCGTAAAAAAAATTACAAGCGCCTGCTGAACACGAATGTTATTGAGCTGCCGATAAAGTTTCTGTATGTTCACCGCAGACACCGAGTTGCAGGCACAAGCTCACCAGATCGGAGGGACGAATGGCCGGGAATCATCATTGGGTAGACAGGGTTGTTGAAACGGATGTGCTGGTGGTCGGCGGAGGTGCTGCGGGTACGATGGCGGCGGTGGCCGCGGCGCAGGAAGGCTGCAGGGTCGCCATGGTGGTGAAAGGATCGTTGGGGCGCAGTGGAAATACCATCATGGCCATGGCCACCTTCCGTGCCGACGGCGAGAGCGCAGCGGAATGCGGCGAAAAAAAGGCCGATCCGAAATACACGAAAGATGTTTTATTTGAGAATATCATTAAAGATGGATTCTACCTGAGCGATCAGAATCTTGTCCGGCAATATGTGGCTGATGCCGGTAAACGTATTTCCCAATTTCTGGGGTGGCTCAGACAAAAAAAACAGCGCGTCATCTTCATGCCGCCGGGTGTCTGGCTGACATCCGGAAAGGCCGTTGGAATGGCCTGCAGATACGGCGTGAGACAGGAATCAAATGTCGATGTACATGGGGACATCCTGATTCACGAACTTTTGGAAAAGGATGGCCGCATTGTCGGTGCGCTGGGCGTAAAAATATATACGGGTGAACTGATCGCATTCAAGGCGCGATCGGTGGTATTGTCCAGCGGCGGTTTCGAGCCGTATTCGTTCAAATGCAGCCACAGTGATATGACCGGCGACGGCCCGGCCATGGCGTTTCGCGCCGGTGCAGAACTGGCGGATATGGAATTTTTGTTGCAAATGCCGGGTGCCCTGCTCCGGCCCCTTGTCCATCGTGGATCGATCCTGCCGTTTGTTTTAAATGTCGGCCGGTTGATAAGCCCCGGTATCATGAATACGGCGGGTGAGGATATCCGTAAAAAAATTCCGCCGGATTTACGGGATATGGCCCAGGGCAGCGAATGGATGAAGCTGATCTACAGCTACTATTGGGCAATGGAAATTTCAGCTGGGAAAGCCACCGCGGACCATGGGCTCTATTTTGACTTTTCGGCATCGTCACGGTTACGGCAAAGCCCGGGCGCCATCAAAGCCTTTATCCTGTTGAAACTGCTCTATCGTAACCGCTGGCAATTTCAGGGCAAGGATATTCGAGACTTGTTCCGCACCGCCAAGGAAGGCGGGCGCTGGGAGGTGGGCCTCTCCAATCAATACGCTTTCGGGGGTATCGTTGTGGACAACCATATGTCCAGCAATCTGCCCGGTCTATATGCCGCCGGTGAAGCGGCCAGCGGGGTTTTCGGGGCCAATCGGGTGGCCAGTGCGTTGACCGAGGCAATTGTTCAGGGCCACCGTGCCGGCCGGTCGGCGGCGGCATATGCCGCTCACAGCAGTGATGCTCAAATCGACAATAACCAATTGGCGGCGGCAGCGGAAAACATCCTCCGTTTTTTTCGAAATACCAACGGCAGGAGTGCAGCGGGGGTAAGATCGGCAATGGAAAAAGCTGCTGATACGGGGTTTGGTTTGATCAGAGATGATTCCGGCTTAAATCTGTCACTGGAGAAAGTCATCAGCCTGCGCCAAATGGATTTACCTGAAGTGTCGCTGAGGAATCAAGCGCGGGCTTACAACCTTGAATGGTTCCAGGCATTGCAAACGGAAAACCTTCTCACCTGCGTTGAAATCGGAATGCGATCAGCCCTTCTCCGGAAAGAGAGCAGGGGATTTCATGTCCGGACGGACTTTCCCCGGGTAGACAATGAAAACTGGGCACAACGCATATATTGCCGTAAGCAGGGAGGAGAAATCACCTTGTCGAAACATGCGCCCTCAACAGATCACCTGGCCGTACCGATGGATAGATGGAACGATGTGATGGCCTATGCCGCCTTCAGACAAAAGGAGATGGCCGACCGCAGCAAGGGAAAGGAACGCCCATGACAATTCATTTGAAAATCAAACGATTCGATCCATCCCGGAGTGCCGACTCCAGATTCGAGAAGTTCGACATCGATATTCCGCCGAACGAGAATTGGACCGTGCTTGACCTGCTGGACCATGTGCAGGAACACATGGACAGCTCTCTGACTTACTATCGTCACAGCATATGCAATCGCGGTATTTGCAAGCGCTGCCATGCGAAAATAAACGGGATAACCGGGCGGATCTGCGAAAGCATAATTCCCGATGACGGTGACATCTCGCTGGAACCCATCGAAGGGAAACCGGTTATCAGGGATCTGTTGACACAATAAGCCCCGGCATCCTCCCTGGGCCTTTGATGGATAATCATTTGCCCGTAATCTCCGTCGTATGTTCACCGAACAACAATCATCACCACCTGCATCACACCTGACAGAATTTTACCCCTCAAGAGTTCTTTTTTTTGGAATAAATTACCCAAAATGTGCATCTGACTGGGTAACGAAACATTCGTCCAATGCACCAAAAATGGAAAAATCGAATCAATCCCGCCATCATCTTAAGTTGAAATTTGGGGATAAAATCGAGATGGCAAGAGTATTGCTATGTTCCTTTATCATGCATCTCCGCAATCTCCAAACCACCGGGCTGAAAGGAGATCGCAATAAAGTGTCAAACTGTTGTTTTATAAGTAATTTTTCATCAGTCTCCACCTTGCACATATATTCAGAAGTAAATCGAACCCGGGCTGGTGGTGCAAATCGCATTACAATTATGCAATTTGAGAGTACCGATTTTGCACCGTCAGCACGCAGGCATCAAATAGATGAGACATAAAATGGAATTAGCAAAGATTCTAGTTGTGGAGGATGATATAAATGTCGCCACCGTTCTACAGGCCAGGCTGGAGAGCTTCGGCCACAAGGTATGTAGTATTGCGGCCAATGGCGTCAATGCTATCCGATATGCAAAAAAATACAACCCCGATTTGATCCTGATGGATATACTGCTGGATGGGGATATGAATGGTATCGAGGCAGCGGAGCAAATCAATGAATACCGGGACTTTCCGATTATTTTCCTGTCATGCCTCAGCGACCAGGGTATCCTTGATCGCGCCATGCGAACCAAGCCGTTTGCCTATATCGTCAAACCCTACAATAATGCTGAATTGCGCTCGACCATAGAGATTACGATGGTGAAACACCACGCGACCAAAGAACGCGAAGAATTAATTCAGGAACTGGAAAATGCCCTCAGAGAAATTAAAAGACTCAGCGGCTTGCTCCCCATATGCGCCTCATGTAAAAAGATCCGGAACGAGGACGATCGCTGGCAACCGGTGGAGGATTATATCGCCTCACGTTCGGAGGCGGATTTTTCTCATGGCATTTGCCCTGAATGCGCCCACAAACTTTACCCGGATCTATACAAGGTTGAGAAATCTTCATAATCGAATTTCGAGGCATCGATCTTCCTTCACTTAATATCATGTGTGTCACATCACATCCGACACAAGTTGATTGCGGTCATGGATTGCCTGCGGCCTCACAACAAGCGCTCTAAGGCGTCCAATGATGTCATCCGCAACCGGGGGCCATCGCAGGTCTAAGGATACGGTTGAATCTACATGAACAATGCTTGCCAAATCCCGTAAACGACCTTAGATTCGAATAACCATGAATAGCCAATCAATCGCGAAAAGGAGTTTCATATGGACAGGAAACAGATTATGAAGATGTTCAACAGACAATCGAGAATCGGTGTCTTGTCAACCGCCAACAAAAATGGGGAGGTCAATTCCGCTGTATTCGGATCCCCCCAGATGTTAGACCGGGAAACCGTGATTATGGCCATCGGCAACAATCGTTCCTACCGCAACCTGCAGGAAAATCCCAAAGCCACCTTCATCGTGGTGGAACCCGGCGGAAATCCCTCGGAATGGAAAGGGGCCCGTGTCTATCTGGAGGTGGATTCATTTGAAAGGTATGGCGAATTGTTGGACTCGTTCCGGGATAAGATACGAAAAATGGCGGGAGATAAATCCGCCAACGCCATCGAATCGGCCATACGGTTCAAGATCACCGGTGTCAGACCGCTCATCGATGCGAACCCATAAAAAATAGCCGTTCCAGTGCCCCGGTGATCGTTCTGATGCCGGGGCAAGGTCACCCTTATCATCACCCAACCGGCGACGTGAATTGCAATGCCGGCCGGACCGGCGGATTGCCCGCATCAGTCAGACGGTCCATACGAAATATTCCTCTCATGATATATTTGTTGATACTTTTTTAAATGTAAGATTTGACATGACCTGTTTTTATCAGACATGATTCCAATCGTATCATTTTACATTCGTCAGCATGCCCCGGTTTGCTTTCTTGACATCAAGACCCGTCTTTGATAGCAAGATAGCTACTGCTATACATTCTCCGTCGGTCTTCTTTTCCTGGCCTGCACCCGAATCCGTTTCACGTTTCATTCTTTTCGTTTATTTCAATTCCCACATATGAGTTCCTGTATTGTTCCAATTTCAATCAATCCCTAACGATAGGAGAAGGAACATGAATCAAAGACATCCAAGACAACACGCTTTTTTTATCGAAAATTCCGGTACCGGCCAGGTCGCTGTGGATCGGCCGGATGTGAAAACGATACTCACTCGCAGGGGCAAGCCGGTGAAATGGGCTAAAACGTGGCGTTTATTGATGCTCCTAACGTTGAGTGTGGTATTCGGATTCTTGACGAGTGGTGCCGGTCAGGCACAGGAAACACTGAAAACGCAGATCCTGGAAGCCAAAACCGGGTCCATGAAAAAGATCGGCCCCGCACTGTTTGAGATCTACCAACAGTATGGTAATAACCGAAAAACCGCGACACAGCTCAAAACCACAGGCAACTTTGAAGCGGCAAATCCCGTGCTCAAGACTGAAAACGGCCGGGTTGTGATCGACGCGGTGGCTTCCGGAGAAACAGAAGCGCTCTTAGAAGATCTCAGTGAACTCGGGTTCGAGGACAGCGCAGCCTTCGGACGGATGGTATCCGGTACCCTCCCCATTGAAGCACTGGCTGGTCTGGCTCAGCTCAAGACTTTACAATTCGCCCGGCCGGCCATGGCCGCAACCCAGGTCGGTCTCGTTACCAGTGAAGGCGATCCGGCGATGAACGCGGATCTTGCAAGGGAAGAGTCCGAGGTCAGCGGCAGGGGGGTGACCGTCGGCGCGATGTCGGACAGCTATGATTGTCTCGGTGGCGCCGCCGACGACATTGCCACCGGAGACTTGCCCCGTGAGAGCCGTATCACCATCTTGGATGACAGCGCCTGTCCGGGCAGCGATGAGGGTCGTGCCATGATGCAGCTTATTCGTGATGTGGCGCCACGTTCCGACCAGGCGTTTCACACCGCATTCGGTGGTCAGGCCGATTTTGCCTGGGGAATCATCGAGCTTGCGATCCAGGCAGGGTCGGATATCATCGTGGATGATGTCTTTTACTATGCCGAGCCAATGTTTCAGGACGGCATCATTGCCCAGGCGGTGGATTTGGCGAAGACCTCGGGTGTCGCCTACTTCTCCTCGGCCGGAAACGGCGGCCGCAACGCATGGGAAACCGAAGAAGGCGGCTTTGTTTCATCGGGTATCCCAGGGATTTTCGGCGGCATGCGCCACGATTTCGATCCCGGCCCGGGGGTGGACGATCTGCAGAGCGTACTGATCGGCACAGGCCTCACGATCTTCGTCTTCCAATGGGACGAACCGTTCTTCTCGGTGAGCGGTGCGCCGGGATCGGCCAGCGATATGGACATCATTCTCTACCTGCCCGGTGGTACTTTCATCGGTATTGGCGGTTATTCCTTTAACATCGGCGGGGATGCCGTCGAGGTGTTCGGTGTCCGTAATTCAGGTCCACCGGCGATCCTGGAGATCGGTTTGGAACTCTGGGAGGGTCCGGCACCGAATTTCATGAAGTACGTTGTCTTCGATCCCCGTACGGACAGCATCGATGACCCGCCATCCTCTTACGTCATCGACTTCCCGACTGACAGCGGTACCAACTACGGCCACTCGAACGCCGCCGGCGCTGCAGGTGTGGGTGCGGCCTTCTGGCGAAGAACACCGCGTTTCGGCGTTTTCCCGCCGATGGTGGAGGCCTTCTCCTCAGCCGGCGGCACACCGATCCTGTTTGATACCACCGGCAGTAGAATTTCACCCGAAATACGGTTAAAACCGGATTTTGTCGCCCCCGACGGCGGTATCACGACCTTCTTCGGCACTCGCGATACCTACGGTAATGTCGATCCCGACGGCACCAACTTCTTCGGCACTTCGGCCGCCGCTCCTCATGCCGCTGCCGTGGCCGCACTCATGCTGGAAGCCAACCGCCGGCTCACACCCGACGACATTTTTGATATCCTCAAGGACTCGGCCATTGATATGGATGATCCGGTGACACCGTATTTCGATTTCGGATTCGATTTCGGAACCGGATTTGGCCTGATCGAAGCCATGGAGGCTGTTGAGGAAGCCGAAGAATTTGAAGATGATGACTGACACTCACCCTATATAGCCACATTCCGGGTGGAGGTAAAAAACCTCCGCCCGGTGCCATACGTCCACATCTGAACTCTCGGAATCGAATCATAGGCCACCGCCTTTCCCCACAGGGTTCGGCAAAATGTAATCATATGCGGAAACAGCGATTACGGCCGTCGAATACCGGATCAGAACAACTCTCGCTGAGAGCGATTTTTTCGAAGCCCAATCATCCCCTTCAGCGGCGTTGCGAAGATACGAAATAGGTAAACCATGTCCCATATTGACGCGCCTTGCGGATTGGGCATCTGACCCCAAAAAATTTGCCACTATAATTTTGCGCACCCCTTAGAAGGCGTGTTTTTGTTCATAATCGGTCCCTTGAAAACCGCCTTTTGATGTTTCGGGTCGCCTCCCATCCAAACCCTTTCTGCACGATATCAGCGTCATTACGAATATTCGTGTTGAATCATATGTTTTTTTTCAATCTGTATCCTTTCTGTATCCTTCTATTTGGTATTTTTCCGCGGCTCATTTGGGATGGTTTCGAAAGATTACCGAATAAGGTCTAAGAAATGACCATATTACCTGAATTAAATATGAGGCATGGTCTAAATTCAGCAACCGCGATAAATACGAGAGGGTACGATGAAAGAGCTGAAATTACAAAAGGGACGAAGTTCCATATTGTGGCTGATTTGGGCTTTCACCATGACACTGATTATTGCAGCGTGTGGCGGTGGCAGCGGTGAAGGTGATGTAAATGGAGAACCTGAATCCGGAGAATTGGTGTGCGACATACCCATACCATCCGATCCGATCATCGAGACCATCAGTATCGATATCTGGACTGTGAGCGAAACGGCGGTTTCCTTTAAACTTCCGGATCTGGGCATAGGAAACGAATCACTCGAATATACGATTGAAGATCCGTGTTACGGTTTTTTATCCGGTACTCCACCGCACATGGATTACCAGCCTGAAGCTGGGTTCAAAGGGAGAGACCGTGTCATTTATGAAATTACCCCATCCACAGACGAGGGGAAAAAAATCATTGGTGTATATAACATTGATGTAAAACTGGCGGGAGAGACACCACAGGCGATCCCCCAGTTTGTTCAGGTCATGGAGGATACTTCCGGCAACATCACTCTTTACGGTTTTGACCCTGAAAACGATCCACTCACCTATACGGTCCATCCACCGGAAATCGGGACACTTTCGGGTATCGCTCCTGAACTGGTCTATCAGCCGGCGCCTGATCACTATGGTGAGGACAATTTCTACTTTTCGGTCAATGACGGAACCTCGGAGAGTGAACTGGCCCAGGTTCATATTCATATTCTCCCGGTCAATGATCCGCCCGTGGCCAGTGGCACCAGCCAAACGACGGAAGAGGACAAGTCATTGACAATCAATCTCGCGCAGCTTGTATCGGATCCCGATTCTCCCGACCTGACCTACACCCTGAGCCCCCCCGAACATGGCAACCTTGCCATCGATGGCGCACAAGTCACTTACACACCGGCATTGAATCACAGCGGCAGCGACCACTTCAGCTACCAGGTCAGTGACGGTGAGTATCAAAGCCAGGCAGCCATGGTGAATATCGTCATCCAGTCGGTTAACGATCGTCCGACCTGCTCGGATTTGAGTGTTGAAATGGCGGAAGACCAGGTACTCCCGTTCACGCTGCCGGCCATTGACGTGGACAATGATTCCCTCACATATCGGACAACCTCTCCCCTGTACGGGCGTCTGACCGGCACGGGACCTGATTTCAGTTACACACCGGATCCGGATTGGCACGGAACCGACCGGTTTTTCTATCATGTGAACGACGGCACTTTTGATAGCGATACATCTGAGGTTGTGATCACAGTCGCTCCTGTTCCGGACGCACCCCAGGTGTATCAGCCTCACCTCTCCGTCAAAGAGGATGATACTTTAACCATCATACTGGGTCATGATATCGATAATGACAGTCGGCTGTCTGCCCATCTCGTGAGATCTCCGAGCTTCGGACAAATCAGGCTTACCGATTCTATCCATGACTATGTGCCTGTATGTACGTTTATTCCCAATCAGAATAATCGCAACCTTTCGGACAGCTTCGATTTCTACGTCACCGACGGGCGCCATCAGAGCCATGGAACCATCAGGATCGATGTGGAGGAAGTCAATGATCCTCCAGTGGCCCAGGACACTGAACTTATATTGGAAAACACGGCCCCTATTCACGGGTACATGTCGGGATATGATCCGGAAAGAGACGATTCAACAACCCGATTCCGGATACTTACCCCACCGCGTTGGGGTGAGGTGATTATCACGGATCCAAGGCTTGGTGGCTACACGTACACACCTCGTGTGATGAAACAAGATTTTTTTACCTTCGTTGTCGCGGACGATGAGCATGATTCCAATGTGGGAAGGGTCGAGATTTCTCTGCTGAATACCTATTTCATGCCGCCAATGGAACCGCCAGCACGCCTATCCATCGAACCCGGAGTCAGAATGAATACACTCACCTGGGATGAGCTCCACAAGGCTGATCATTACCGGGTATACTGGGACATCAATCCGAATCGGCCGATGGCGTATTGCAGTGTGGCGGCAATCTCCCAAAGCCCGTTCTTTCACACCAACCTTGAAAACAACAGAACCTACTATTACAAAGTCCAGGCTGTTGACGCCAATGGGCAGGTGTCCAATGTGACTCAAGAAGTTTCCGGGGTACCGCTGGAGCGGGAGGAAGTATTCGAACTGAGTTTTGCAGACTATAATCTGGAAAGCTGTGTATCGGAAAAAGGGGCTTATTATATTTATGAGTTGACGCAATTGGATTGCAGCGGAAGGGGAATAACCGATATATCCGGAATTGAAAACCTCACCAGCCTGGAGATGCTCAATCTCGATAACAACTCGATCGAGGAATTGGAACCGTTGTTCTATTTGCCCCGTCTTCGCAATTTGAGTCTGAACGACAACCGGATCAAGGACATCTCACCCCTAAGGTGGCATCGGCTCATTACCCGGTTGAATCTGGACAACAATATGATTCAGGATCTCTATCAGTTACCTTTTAATGATCCACAATACAGCCAGGCCGCAGAATATGAGCATCTCACACACCTGGCCCTGGCTCGAAACACCGGACTTGATCCCCAGCCGTTGAAAGATTTCAATTCACTGATCGACTTAAACCTGTCGCATACGGGGATTCGTAATCTAGACTGGATCTATTATCAGAAATTCCTTGCAGAGCTCAGAATCGATTCGAACCGAATTGAATCACTGGCACCGCTGAGCCAGTTGCATGAATTAGATGTTCTATCCGCCAAAAACAACCGAATCACGTTTTTAAACCTCATGACCAATGTATTGGACGAATTATACCTGGGCGGCAACCGGATCCTGAGTGCAAATTCTATTATGAATGCCGTCACTGTAAGGCTAATGCACCTGGACCTGAGCAACAACCGATTGGGAGGCAAATATATCGGACAAATTGATCGGTTGGCAGGTATATCACCCGGGCACATCGACCTTCAGGGAAATCCGGACATTTCCTGCATGGAACTCCAAACCCTTCTTGATGGGTATACGGGTGGAAACTTGGTCACGCCGGATGACGTCATACCGGGCGTCACGTGTGAAACACCATGAAACATGAGTCATGGTGATAATTATCCGGATGCCGGACGACATTGAGGTTCTCGGTTTTGCAATAGAACAATGTGCATTTTTACATGATTATTCAAATATAAGGGAGGGAGACAAATGATAAGAAACAGAATAATGACAATCCTTGTAATATGCTGCATATCATGTTTCACGGGTTGTGTTGCCACGAGACATGCCGCAAATACTCAAGCAGGACTGCAAGGCGACAAATTAACAGTGGGTACTGTACAAAAAGAGATTAAGAAAGGAATGTCGGGTGCGGAAGTAGCCGCTGCGTTAGGCTCTCCCAATATTGTTTCTACAGATGAGCAGGGGCGTGAGGTTTGGATATATGACAAAATATCTACTGACAGGGTCCAATCCGAAAGCTCTGGTTACGGAACATTGATTCTTTTGGGTTATCGTGGAAGCTCCGGTTCATCCTCAACAAGCCAAAAAACACTCACCGTTATTATCAAATTTGATAATGATAAAAAAGTACGGGATTTTGCATACCATACATCAAGGTTTTAGGAGGCACGCCATATGAGAAAAGTATTCGCATTATATCTTATCAGTATTTTTCTTATCACTGGATGCCAGACCATTCCAAAAGACGCTCTGACCTTGAGCCCTGAATCACTCGCAGAGCGCCAAATGCAAACTCGAAAATATGAAACGAACGACGAAGGAAAGATTCTATCTGCCTGTGCCGGGCTACTTCAGGATACGGGCTTTAATTTAGATGAAAGTGAAACAGAGCTTGGTCTAATTACTTCTTCTAAAATGCGAAAGGCTGAAAATGCAGGCCAGGTAGCCGGAGCCATCATAGTTGCACTCTTAGGCGGTGGGGCCATGCCCGTTGACAAAGAGCAAAAGATGCGAGCATGCGTAGTTACGCGACCAGTGGGGGACCAGGGCCAATCCATTGCAGTAAGAGTGACATTTCAGCGTATTGTATGGAATACCCAAGGGCAGGTCACGAAATCAGAAAGCTTGGTTGACCCCGCGATATATCAGGAGTTTTTTAGCAAACTATCGAAAGCAATTTTTCTGGAGGGACATGAAATATGAAAAGTAAACTTGTTCTAGTATTAATCTTGTATCTGTTTATTGCTGCCGGTTGCGCGACGACACAACAACGCCTTCTAGATTCCGAATCCAGCCAGGTACAATTAAGGAGCATTCAAACACGATCATTTGACACAACCGATAAAGAAAAAACACTTCGAACCATAATGTCAACGTTGCAAGATTTGGGTTTTGTAATTGATAAGGCTGATGCAATACTTGGAACGGTCAGTGCCACAAAACTAAAAAACTATGCCCTTCGTATGACTGTATCTGTGCGACCGAGGGGAGAAACACAGCTTCTTATTCGCGCCAACGCACAGTATAATGTGCAACCCGTTACCGATCCCGAACCATACCAGCAGTTTTTTACATCATTGGGAAAGGCCATGTTTTTGACTGCGCATCAAGTTGATTAGCAGACAATTGATAATCGGGATAGGCTCCCCATCACTTCGAAGCCTTCCCACACCATCCGGTATACGAATCACGTACCAATGCGATTGGCCTGGTCCGGAAGGATTTTTTCCAGTCAAGTAACACCTTGTGCAATGAGATATATCTCAGGTATAACGATGGTCATCAGTTGAAGGACTGCATTCGGTATGGAGACAGAATTAAAATGTCAGCTCGCAGGTTTGAATGACCCAGAATTGCGCCATCAAGGTATGCATGCTCGAAACCGGTATTTTGGAGATTTTTATCTGACGGATCACAATGGTGCGAATCCGCCTTATAACCCGCCCCCCACCGGACTCCATCCAATCCCGGTGGTCCTCTACTGCTACTGCCAATTCGTTCCTGTCTAACTTGCGCGTCCGATGCATAACCGTTTCGAAAACTGAAAGAAAAAATCGCTGCTGGAATACTCACAGACACTATTTGCCCCACCTAAAACCGATAACTACCAAAAAATGAAAAAATATCAGGCAACAGCATTAATTTGAAAAGGCTAAACCTGTACGATTTTTT
>JABDIN010000082.1 GCA_013003715.1 Desulfobacteraceae bacterium
GGACCTTCCCAAACCGATCCTGCACCAGGCCCGGATCGGTGAATCCATCAGCATGATTTATGCCCCTTTTTATGCGGATTCAAAGCTTCACGACGCCATATTGAATCAACCGATAACCGGTGTGTTACCGGACGACTTCAATGTGACGAAAGCCTCGGATGACCGGGCGCCGGGCGGGACACTTTTTATTCCCACACTCTGTCCCGGATGCGGGTGGGATCTGGAAGGCGCAAAGGATTCGTTGGCATTGGTCTGCACCAATTGTGAAACGGTGTGGAAACCGAAGCATAACGAATTAACAAAGATCAGCACGGCCCACTTGCCATCGGATGGAGGAAAGGTGTTGTTCCTGCCGTTCTGGCGGATCAAGGCGGATGTGACGGACATTGCCCTTGAATCCTACGCGGATCTGATCCGCGTGGCCAATCTGCCCAAGGTGGCCCAGAAAGGGTGGGACAACATCGGGTTCAGATTCTGGGAGCCGGCATTCAAGGTTCGCCCCCGGTTTTTCCTGCGGGTGGGAAGTGCCGTCACCCTGAATCAACCCACCCGGAAACTGCAGCACGGCTTTCCGAAAAAAGCCCGGCTGCATCCGGTGACCCTGCCCATCGGAGAAGCGCTGGAGACCTTGAAGCTGACCCTGGCGGATATCATGCGGCCGCGAAAACTGATGAGGGAAAAACTGGCGTCAATTCAAATAACGGCACGGGCGTATATTCTCGTCTACCTCCCCTTTGTTGAAAAGCACCATGAGTTCGTCCAACCCGAAATGAACCTGGCCATCAACAAGAATCAACTGGCATTGGCCAAACATCTGTAACCGGCCCCCGGACGGCATCGCGAAATAACCAAAAAGACATTGATTTCATTGTATGATGTGGTTAAATTGGTAGGAATTAAGCTGAAAGATAAACGCACATCCCACTCTGCCGCGCAGCTGCATGAATCTGTCCTGCTAGGTTCGCATCCGTAATAACACGCTCCTGATTTAATGGTGACCGGCAACCCTCAACCCTTGATTTACCGATGTCCAGGCGCTGTTCCGGCAGCGTTTCCAAAGTGGCCGAACCGATCCCATTGATCGTCTATTATAAATGATATCAGGTTATTTTATCATACTCTCAAAAAGGAGATTCCATGCCTGGAGATACCCACAAGTCATTTGTAAGAAGAGCTTTCGTAAAAACCGTCCTCCGGCGAATTATGGCGCTGGCAACAATCGTGGGTTTGGTTTACGGGCTTGTGGCCCTGGTTTACGCAACCAAAACCCTTTTTAAAGTCAAAATGAATTATGCAGTGGTCCTCGAAAAATTCGGGGGTGTCCGGGAAGCCGTGACCCAGGTGGGTTGGCATGGCCGGTTACCGTTCTTTACCCGGATCGAGCAGGAGGTGTCATTGATGAACCAGCGCATGTTCCTCGGGGGACAACCGGAACCCATGCGGATCATTTCAAAAGGGAATGTGGCCTTGTGGACATCGGGTCTGTTGACTTACCGGATACGGGATTTGGACAGATGGGCCATAGAAAACCTGAATCCGATGGAGCTTCTGCAGGGAGACTACGATGGGATTGCCAAGGATATCTTGCAGGCCCAGCAGGTGGACCAGCTCATCAGTGAACGCGAAGCCATCAAAGAAGATATTTTTAAAGCGCTGAAATCCCGGTCCATCAATGTGGGCGGCCCCACTCTGGAACAAAAATACGGCATCGAGGTGGTCAGTTTCGTATTGAAGGAGACCAGTTTCGGAGACAAACTGGTGGAGGCCACCGAAGAAAAAAAGCGGCGGGAGCTGATTGCCGAGGCGGACAATTATGCGGCGGATCAGGAAGCCAGCCGTATCCGCAAGTTATATGCCGCTTACCTTGACGGTATTCAGGCCCTGCAGCGGCAGTTGGGCAGAGATGACGGTTCTACGGATACGGCGCTGCTGCAATTTCTGACCCAACAGAAATGGGCGACCGCCTATGAAAAAAATCAGCAGGGACAACATACGGTTGTCATCCAGAATACCCAGGGGTCACCGGCGCTCACCCTGCCCAATCCACAGGCCGGACCGGTTCCGGAATCCGAATAGGAGGCAGATCTTATGGCCCGGATGATGACCAAACAGATCAGGCATGTACGTCTTTCCGAACGTCGTATAAAAGAGATTGAAGAACTGGTGGCCTCGTGGCCTTATGAAACCAAGGCGTTCATGCGGGCCCGCCTCAACCAGTACCGGCCACCGTCGGATTTTTTGAACGTGCTGCTGGACAATTTCATATCATTGTTTATCGATGCGCCGGAAAAAAAATTTCAGGTCCTCAAGGATCCCGACATTCTCACGGACTGGCAGAAACGATTTGAAATCTCAGGCCAGACCAATCCCCAGGAAGCGTGGAACAAGATCCTGGAGAAGGAGGTGTCGGCCAAGGACTACAAATTCCTCCTGTCGCTCCTGGATGGGGAACTCACCGATGTACACGTGCCGGTGGAACTTCGGGACATGTTCGTAAAAATCTATCGCGCGCACATCCGGAAGGAATATATCACCGACCAGAGCATACCCAAAGCACCGCTATTGCTCTTCGTCGGTCCTTCGGGCAGCGGCAAGACCTCCACTGTAAGCCATGCCATCTCCAAAGTGATTTTCGGCAGAGAGGTGCTTCCCGAGGTGGATCTGAAGCTCAAAATGGAGGAGATTCTGGCGGATGAACCGTTTTGGCGCACTGTCGAAGAAATCGACCCTACCCTGGCCATGGAAATCGCCCGTAAAAAGAAAATCAAATTTTACAAATTTCTGTCCGAATTCCCCCTGCTTCGACTGATTCTGAAAAAACGGATCAGCAGCACCCTGAGCATACTTGAAGAACAGGGGATATTGGTGGATTACACCATGATTACGCCAAACGACTACCAGACGGCCTTGGCCGGTGAACCGGGCAACTATTTCAAAAAGGCATTGGGGGACCCGCGAAAACCGAGCATCCGTCATATCGAGGAGGCGCACAGTGCCTTTGGCAAGGCCTCCGGAAGAGATACCGGCGTGGAACGGCAGCAGCGCACCCTTGTCGACACCTCCAATATCGTGCTCGATGAAATCATCAGTGGTAAAAGAGACTGCCTGTTGATCGCCACCACGGATCAGGCCGAACGTTTCGATCCCACAATTTACAGACGGTTCGTGGAAAAGGGAAAGATCATCAATATTTCCGACTACTGGAAGAATCAT
>JABDIN010000085.1 GCA_013003715.1 Desulfobacteraceae bacterium
ATATTCCCATCGATGCCATAATCGTTGAAGATCCGGATGCTTCCGGCCCATACGGTGCAAAGGGTATCGGGGAACCGGGGCTTGTGCCCACCGCTCCGGCCATCGCCAACGCCATTTACGATGCCATCGGTGTAAGGATCAAGTCCTTGCCCATTACACCTGAAAAAGTACTGGATGCCATTAAGTCCCTGGAAGGTGATGACACCTGCAGTTGAAATGATTGTTTTGGATGGTGGCAACAGCGCAAATAAACATGCATTCCCGGATTTTTCATTTGCTGGTATCGTGAAGGATCCGGGAAAGTTTTGAAGGGTATTATCCATAAGGAGGGCGTCATACACATCACACCTGAGAAATAAAGAAACACAGATTATTTCTCAAAAAGAGGAGGGCATCAAATGAGAAGAATAGTCCAGTTTCTTACCGTGATTACCGTCATTTCCCTTTCAGTATGCCTGCTGTGGGCACCTGCACCGGTTTTGGCCGGCAAGATCAATCTGACCTATGCCAATTTCCCACCGGCACCGACCTTTCCCTGCGTTCAAATGGAACGATGGAAAACCGAGGTCGAAAAACGCACCAATGGGGCGGTGTCAGTAAAAACCTTTCCGGGGGGAACACTCCTTGGCGCAAAAGATATGATGGAAGGCGTTATCTCCGGTGTAGCCGACATCGGGTGTTTGAGCATGGCCTATCAGCCCGGCCGGTTTACCATTACAAATGCGGTTTCCCTTCCCCTGGGATTGCCGAATGCCAAGGTGTCCAGCCTGGTGCTCTGGGATCTTTATGAAAAATACCAGCCGGAGTCTTTTGCGGATGTCAAGGTACTGACCATGTTCACCAC
The DNA here is from genome assembly GCA_013003715.1 of Desulfobacteraceae bacterium. GTDB lineage: Bacteria > Desulfobacterota > Desulfobacteria > Desulfobacterales > Desulfosarcinaceae > JABDIN01. The sequence goes on from JABDIN010000085.1 coordinate 845, forward strand.
CGCACCCTCCAACATCATGTCCAGAAAACCCATCAGGACCATGGCGGATATCCAGGGTGTCTCCCTACGGGCCTCCGGCGGTGCTTCGGAAATATTAAAAGCATGGGGGGCGAACCAGGTCGGCATGCCCATGCCGGAAACACCGGAAGCGCTTCAGAAAGGCGTGGTTTCCGGACTCTTCACCTCGTTGGAAGTGATGAAAGATTTCAAATTCGCCGAGCTCTGCAAGTATGTGACCATTGTTGAAACACCGGTTTATGCGTTTTCCGTGGTGATGAACAAGGATGCCTGGAACAAGCTGCCCAAGGATGTCCAAAAGGTATTCGATGACTTGAGAGTCGAGCAGTGTGACTGGACAGGCACGTACATGGACAATCATGTGGTCGAGTCCGTGAAGTGGTCCAGGGACACACAAGGCGTCGAAGTCATCACCCTGTCCGATGCCGAAAAAACCGCGTGGGAGAGCAAGCTGGCGCCGATAACGGCCAAATGGATTACAGACATGACGGCCAAGGGGTTGCCCGCGGCCCGGATCGTCGAGGACATAAAGACATTTGCCAAAAAATATTAACTCGTAATATTGACGGAAGCCTCCGAAACGGTTTCGGTGGGACCAATCGGACCTGTTTCGGGCGCGACCGAAGGCCGGATAAGATTGCCCTGTGACTTAGCTGACGTCCCGGTTGTCATTCATCCTTTTTGGCGGGAGAAAATGAATTTTATTTATAAAATCAATTATTACTTGAACCAGGCGCTTGTGATTCTGGCCGGATGTTGCCTGCTCACGCTCATATTTCTCACCAGTGCCAATGTCATCCTGCGGTTTTTCGGACGGCCGATTCAGGGCACCTTCGAACTCATGGGGTATCTTGGCGCCCTTGCCGGTGCCCTCGCCCTGGGATTTACCCAGATGCGGCGCGGCCATATCGCTGTGGATGTATTGTTCAATTCCTTTCCGGTCAAATTGAAAAAAGCGATGAATATCATCAATTATACTGTATGCGGAACCTTGTTTGCCCTGGCCGGGTGGCAGCTCTTCGAAAAGGCGACAATCCTGAAAAACACCGGCGAGGTAACCGAAACCCTCAGGATCGTCTACTACCCGTTTACCTATGCGACCGCCGTCGGATTCTTTGTCCTCACGCTGGTATTGCTGACGGAACTGCTCAAGTCCATCATTCCGGAAAAGGAGAAATAAAATTGAGTCTGACGTTGGTAGGTATTCTGGGGATTGTCATACTCCTGGCGATTCTGTTTTTTATGGGTATGCCGGTGGGATTCGCCATGGCGCTGGTGGGTTTTTGCGGCTTCTGCTATGTGGTGTCATTCAAGGCGGGTCTGAACATGATGGGATCGGTGCTCTGGTCAACATATTCAAAATATGGGCTGACGGTGATCCCCCTGTTCATTTTCATGGGCCAGGTGGCCTTTTACTCCGGAATTAACGAAAAATTATACAATGCCGCCTACAAATGGGTGGGACACATCCGGGGCGGTGTTGCCATGGCCACGGTAATGGCCTGTGGCGCTTTTGCATCCATCTGCGGTTCCAATGCCGCCACCGCCGCGACCATGACCACGGTGGCCCTGCCCCAGATGAACAAGTTCAACTATCACCCGAAACTGAGTACGGGGGCGATTGCCTGTGGCTCCACCCTCGGCGTGGTCATCCCGCCCAGTGTCGTTCTCATCATCATCGGGTTGTCCACCGAACAGTCCATCGCAAAACTTTTCTATGGCGGTATCGGTGCGGGGGTGCTCCTCACCTTTCTGTTTATGGTGACGGTATACGGGCTGTGCCGCTTGTATCCGGAATGGGGTCCGGTGGGGCCGAGGGCCGGTATGCTGGAGCGGCTGAAAGCCATGTCCGGTGCCGGTGAAATGATTCTGTTGTTCTTCCTGGTGATGATCGGGTTGTATTTCGGATTTTTTACCCCCACGGAAGCCGGTGCGGCGGGATCTCTTCTGGCACTGATATTGTGTTCCGCCCAGCGCCGATTGTCCTGGAAAGGATTTATCGCTGCCATCAGCGATACATTGCGCATTTCGTGTATGGTGATTACGATTGTCGCTGGTGCCATGATCTTCGGAAAATTTCTAGCGATTACCCGGATTCCCTTTGATGTGGCGGACTGGGTAGTGGGGTTGCCGGTGCCGGACACGGTCATCATGGCCATTATATTCCTGATATTCATTATCGGCGGGGCGGTGATGGACGCTCTGGCATTGCTGCTGATCACCATTCCCATTTTTTTCCCGGTTGCCGTGGAACTGGGGTATGATCCCCTGTGGTTCGGTGTCACCATTACCGTTGTCACCACGCTGGGTGCAGTGACACCCCCTGTGGGCGCCACCACATACATTGTCGGGGGCATGGCCAAAGATGTGCCGTTGGAAGATGTGTTCAAAGGTGTCGGCTATTTTATGCCGGCGTATATCTTGTGTGTTATCCTGTTGATGCTGTTTCCAGGCCTTGTTTTATTTCTGCCCGGATTGATCCGGTAGCCATGCGGTGAAATAGCCTAATGACTGAACTCATATACCTTGATAACGCCGCCACCTCGTTTCATAAACCCAAGCAGGTGACTGAGGCGATGATACATTTCATGACCGAGGTCGGGGCCAATCCCGGTCGTGGCGGTCACGAACTGGCGGTTCAGGCCCAGGAAATCGTTCAGCGCACCCGGGAAAGCCTCGCCTGTTTATTCAACATTTCGAGCCCGGAGCGAATCAGCTTCGCCCTGAACATCACCGAAGCGCTGAATACTGTATTTCATGGCTTTCTAAACCAGGGCGATCATGTCATTACCACCGGTATGGAACACAACTCCGTGATCCGGCCCTTGAAGTATCTGGAGGAAATCGGGTTCATCACCCTGAGCATCGCACCATGCGATTTCAAGGGCATACTGGATATTGATGCCTTGGCGGCTTCCATTCAAACAAACACCGCGCTTGTGGCACTGAACCATGCCTCCAATGTATGTGGCACCCTTCAGGACGTTACCGCCGTTAAAAACACCATTGGTGATATCCCCCTGCTGGTGGATACGGCACAAACCGCGGGGTGTTACCCCATTGATGTTGAGGCCATGGGCATTGATTTTCTGGCCTTCACCGGTCACAAATCCTTGATGGGCCCACAGGGAACCGGCGGTTTGTATGTCCGGGATGCGTTGACACTCCGCCCGCTAAAGCGGGGCGGGACGGGATCGGTCTCCGAGCAACTGGCCCAACCGGATTTCTTCCCGGATCTTCTGGAAAGCGGCACCCAGAACAACGTGGGCATCGCCGGTCTGGGGGCGGCCGTCGATTTTATTCTGGAAACGGGCATAGACACCATAAACGACCACAAAAACAAACTGTCCGCCGCTTTTATCAAGGCCATTTTTTCCACCCCCGGTGTTACCATTTATGGTCCGCTTAAAGCCGATCAACAGGTGTCCACCATTTCCATTACCTTCGACAGCATCCTGCCTGAGGACGCTGAAGGATCCACGGGGTGCGGGGCCATCAATCTCGAATGGTTCGAAGACGGGCTCAGCGTGGGAGAGGCCGGGCAGCGGCTCAACAGTAACCACAACATACTCGTTCGTGTGGGCTTGCATTGTGCACCCCTGGCTCACCAGACCCTTGGGACCTATCCCACGGGTACCGTGCGTATCAGTATGGGCTACTTCAATACTTTATCGGAGATCGAAATCGCCGCCAAGGCCATTAACAAAATCGCCGCTACCTAAGGATTCATAATTAAATATTTATATAAGCCAGGACCGCAGCCGGGTCTGAACCGGCATCCGGATAACAATGACACTAGAGACGCCAGACAACGACATTGAAAAAATCGCTGAGCTAATACGCGGTGGTGACTTTAAAACCGTATCCAGAGCCATTCGACGGGTCGAGGACCAGGACGAGGGAAGCGAACAATTGCTCGACGCCCTATGGCCGGGTGTGGGAAAGGCTCATCGCATCGGTGTCACCGGTCCGCCCGGAGTGGGCAAAAGCACCTTCACCCGGCGACTCCTACAAAAATTCAGGGGTCAGGGTCGGACTGTCGGTGTTGTTGCCGTGGATCCCACCAGCCACATCAGCGGTGGGGCTGTATTCGGAGATCGCCTGCGAATGGATGATCTGGCTATGGATCCCGGTGTATTCATACGGAGCATGGGCACGCGGGGCAGTATCGGGGGGCTTGCCTACCGCGCAACGGAAGTGGCGGATGTGCTGGATGCTTCGGGTAAAGATATCATCATTTTTGAAACCGTCGGTGTCGGCCAGATTGAACTGGACATCACCATGGCGGCCGACACCATTATCGTGCTTACCATGCCCGGTGCCGGTGATGCCGTCCAGGCCATGAAATCCGGCCTAATGGAAGTCGGTGATATCTTCATTGTCAATAAATCCGATTTATCAGGCGCCGAGCAAATGAAATCCATCTACGAATCCGTCCTTCGGATCTGCGGTGAAAAAAGCGGCTGGCATCGCCCGGCGCTGACGGCTAATTCGCTTTCCGGTGACGGTATTGAGGCCGCCCTCCGGCTAGTAGATTCGCATCGGAAATTTTTACAGGAATCCGGGCTGCTCATGGAGAAACGCCGACACCATGAAAAAAACCGCATTGAGCGCATTGTCAATCAACGGATTGCGGATGAATTCTGGGGAAAAGAACGGATGGAGAGCTTGGATAATGCACTCGATACCACGGAGAAACGTATCTCGCCATATGCAATCGCCGAATGGTTATTTAAAATGTAATTTACCTCACTACGGGATGTTGCATATTATACCAAATCAGGCGCTTTTATGAGAAGGCAGAAGTAATTTTTTATCCACCAATGATTATTATATCACGCTCTGATACATATCTGTAATAATTTTCCCAATTTATATGAAAAAATTGTTATACACTGCTTTTGGGAGTTTATAACTAATTGTAATTTTACACTTTTTTAATTCGTATTTCTGGCAATGAAATTGCATGGATCTTTTCTTACGCTGATTATCTGGATCGTACATGAAAAATTTGTGTTAACTGATCCATGGAAATGTAACCCTTACCAAAGGATTTGTGTTGGGTGCAGGTGGTCGGCACCAGCCATATGGACGATCTGCCAAAAAAGTTTATCAAGTATTTGAAAATATAATAATGTATCTCTAATGTAATTTGGTTGCGTCATATTTTTATTGCGGTGAATTTGCGATAGATAGCTATGAAAGGACCAACGGGTGAGCAGAAATTCAGAAGACAGCGACAGGCGGCACAAAAGAGCCGAACGCAGACAATATTACTATACATTTCACATCCCGGAAAGAAGAAGTGGAATGGATAGACGAAGTGGCGACGATAGACGGGATGCCAGCGGACAACCGGATGAAGACTGTCACTGACATTGCAGCTTGAGAACGAAAAGCTGACAAATGATCATTCAGCTGTTTTCAGTTCAGGTCTGTTCATCCCCATTCATTTCTTAATTACTTTTATTTTTTCAACCATTTCGTTCAACATAAATTCAAAACAATTTACATGTAAATTGTAGAATCGCCTAGTCGGCTACGGCGAATAGCGACTGTAAGAAATTCTATCTAATTCGCATGTCGGTATGTTTTCTCTATTTGACCGCTAATTTGATATCATTGTCTTCCGTTGGGCGGATTCACATTTCAAACACTATACAGTGTGCTGGAAAATCACCCAACCCGCTTGTTCTTTGTATGCTAACAGCATTTCCGCCCACCTCATCTATATCCAATCTTACAAAAGCTTTTTGGCTCAGAATTTGTGTGCAGTACCAACGATGGGAAGGGTCTGGTCACCTTTCAACTCCTCGAATTACTATTGTATTCCTGCGGTTCAAAAGTCGCTCCACGACCCTGGTCAACACGGATTGTAGTGTGGTTGTTTCGTCCTTTCCGATTTCCCCATAGATCATGTCTTATGTAAAATTATACCAATCTTATGGAATAATTGTTCTTCTAAAATGGTATTAATATACATAATCATAACCTCATAAAATGTATCCGGACGGTAAATCCAATATACTAAACAAAACTATTCGATAGTGTAACTATTTGGAATTGTATCGAAAAAAGATTATATGGCAAAGATGGGCAGTCCGGATCTTTATGTTGTTGTTGTTAGGCATACAAATTGCTCAGCTATTCATTAACGCACCTTGTAAATAACAAAAGCAAACCTATCCATCATTTTGGGCGGCGGTTTTTCAGGCGGGTATAGTTATCCGGTGGAAGTGTTGATGGTGAAAATGTAAGATCCAATACATATTGGCGGTGTTTGTAGAATAAACCATAATAATCCAGATGGTTATCGAACAAAAATTTAATTGCTGTTCTCACGTTGGGCAGATACCAGAAAAGAAATATGGACAAGGGAACTGAGAATACAAGTCTGGTTGTTTTTTCAACCTCAGCTCGGGAAAGAGAATTATTGCGCTATTCGTTGGCAGAAGGCGGCGCTAAAGTGTTCTGCTTTGAAAATGAGGCGATTTTTTTCGATAATCTTGAGTCCATTCACCCGGATATCGTCATTGCCAGAACTGATTCCCGAATTACTGCCTGTCGACTCATCTTCGCCGTGCATACGCTGAATGTCAACTCGCCGGTAGTCATATTATCAGACATGTTGAAGGCTGAAAACATTGCCTTTCAGGGCCTTAGCGTTGCTGTACACGATATGTCCTTAACCGACTTTGGTGAAAAAGGTTATGAAAAGATCTTTAAATATAAAATAGATGTATCAAATGATGATAAATCATTCGGCCAACCGCTGTTGGTCGGCGAATCAGAATCCATTTTGAAGATAAAACGGGAGTTGCCTTATCTGTCGGAATCAAAGGAAACCATCCTGATCAAAGGAGAAAAAGGCACCGGAAAAGAGCTTCTGGGCCGGTTAATCGCGATCGGGGGAAGCAGTGAACAGATATTTGTTAAGATCAATTGTGCTGATCTTTCCGCGCCGGAAATATCATTCAATCATACCTTATATAAGAGTCCATTGTACACGGCAGGTCAAGGTTGGTTCCCCCACGAGTACTTGCAGATGGGCCTGCCGGTATGCGTTTTGCTGGATGGTGTTGACCGGTTGCCGGTCAACATTCAATCACAGCTGTTGTTTCTGTTAGAAGAATACCCGAACCGTTCCGAAGGCCTCATCGATAATAATACTCCTGCCATCCGGTTTATTGCAACTAGTGAGAATAATTTTGAGACGGCTTCAGATCCCGGTGATATTCGTAAAGATCTGTTTTATCGGCTCAATGTGATACCTGTTGAAATGCCGCGGTTGCGTGAACGAAAAGAAGATATACCCCTGTTAATAGACTATTTTATTACCGATATTTGTGTTCAGAAAAAAAAGAGCTATCAAATTATAACTTCCGATGCCCGTGAAAGGATGTGCGCTCATCATTGGCCCGGCAATCTGGATGAACTCAGGGGTATCGTTCAGCGAATCGCCATGACAAGAGACGAATCCTTTATCCATTCTCTGTATAAATATCCAAAGGGTGAGAATTCGTTGCTTGTAAGCCTGGACCATATGTTCAATGCAGCGGTGCTCATGGATTTTAAAGAAATAAAACGTTTCCTGCCGGAAGTGAACCGGTATGGTCTAAAATCAATCAGTGACAGGTTTATTGCCCGAATCGAAAAGAAAATTTTGCAGAAAGCATTGGAATCAACCAATTGGAACAGGAAAAAAGCGGCTGAAATTATGGGCATAAGTTATAAATCCATGTTGAATAAGATGAAAGACTATGACATGAAGGTGCGTTTGAATATACTATGAATAAAATCTCATAAAACGTAAACATTGATATTTATAGGTAATTTGTTACCACAAATATAACGGTTTATTCACAATCTATAAGAAGTTAATTCTCTATAATCCATTATATAATTATATTTTGGTTAAAGAACATTATCGATTTGTCATCTGAACACGAATTATATTTAATTATTTTAATAGCATATGATGATGTTGGGTATGTAGTAAAATTGGTAATACGCTTCTGGTATGCTAATTGCTGAAAGGCTTGCTAGTTCAGATACAGGCATTTATGCTTGTAAAGAAAAACCAACAAAACTGTCTTACGAATTTTCATGAAGCAATTAGGGATGTAGCTGACCGGGCGGAGCTATATTACTAAAGTGAATTTCACTACCAGCGAGCGGGGGATTGACTGAATCAGATCGCTTCGCCAGTTAACGCATTAATTAATACCGATCAATTAGAACAGGAACAGTGTATTACGAATGTTACAGCAACAAGCCAGGATTTTGAACATTTTTTTCATGACCGCAGATGCCATTAGCGTCATACTTGCGGGTTATGCGGCCTATTTTTTAAGGAAAATTATTTCAGGCAGCAATTTTTCGATGCAAGGTGAGGTATTCATCGCATCGATACTCCTTGTCATGATCGTCAATAATTACGCCATGGCCAGCTTATATCTGTATGGTGACAGAAGGCCCGCCTCATTCCTGGCATTACTCTGGCCGGTTTTCAAGGCGGTGGTAGTAAATTTTGCAGTTCTGTCAACCGCCATCGTTTTATTCAAACAAGTGCACTATTCACGGTTTTTTCTCCTTTTATTCATTGGATTCTGTTTTGTATTCACTATCTTACAGAGAGTGATCGCCCATGCCTATCTTATGCGAAAATCCAAAAACGGATTCAATCTTCATCACATTTTGATTGTAGGAAGTCAGGAAAGAGCGCAAGTCGTTGCCGAAGTATTCGAGAAGCAACTTAGCTGGGGGCACAAGGTCGTCGGCAGGCTTTCACTGGTGCCGGACCCGTTTGAATGCCCCGATTGTATCGGTAACGTGGAAAAGCTTCCGGAAATTTTACGACATAACGAAATCGACGAGGTGGTGTTTGCTTTCGACGGCGATAAATCAATCGATTTGTCCGACCACCTGCTTACCTGCAGAAAAATGGGCATACAGGTGCGCATATTGCCGGCACTCTGGAATCAGGGCGACTCCAACCTATCGGTTGACTATTGCCAGCAGGTGCCCTTCCTGACCATAAAGGTGAGTAATATCAATGCGGAAGGCATGTTTTATAAGCGTCTCATTGATATCGTTGGCGGACTTGCCGGAACGATAATATTTCTGGTCATGTTTCCGTTTATTGGTCTTCTTATCAAGCTTGAATCCAAGGGACCGGTCATTTTCAAGCAAAAAAGGGTGGGGCAACACGGAAGGGTTTTCAATTTATATAAATTCAGATCGATGTATGCGGATGCCGAGCTGCAAAAAGCCGAACTGATTCAACAGAATCTGATGAACGGCGCCATGTTTAAAATCGAAAATGACCCTCGTGTTTCGAAGGTTGGTCGTTGGTTGCGTAAATATTCAATTGATGAGTTTCCACAATTCGTCAATGTATTGAAAGGCGAAATGAGTTTGGTCGGTACACGGCCGCCAACGCTTGATGAGGTGAGCACCTACGTTCCCGAGCATTTAAAAAGAATAGCGGCCAAGCCAGGAATTACGGGGCTTTGGCAAGTTTCAGGCAGGAATGCGATAAAGGATTTCGATAAGGTTGTGGAGCTCGATTGCCGGTATCTCGACACGTGGAGTTTCAGTAATGATTTGAAAATTTTGGTGAAAACCGTTTTTGTCGTTCTGAAGCGTAAGGGTGCATTTTGATTGCCTATGAAAATAAATTCACACTTTATGTTACATAAAACTCTCATCTCTATAGAAAATTATATCCATCCTTTTTATCGTGTCTTTAACCAGCTGTAATTATAGATATAATTTATATTTACCTTTTGGCATATCTCTTGCTCAGTAATGATGTAGAAAGCGAAATTTCAGATACCATCTAAAACATTATTAAGGTAAATATAAAAATGAAAATACATAAAACGTTAATCGTGTTATTTTTCCTGCTGATCTTCAATGTGGTTGGGTTTCTTGGAATTGGTGATGATGTAATTTCATTGAGTTCAAATGAAGCCACTGTCGCAGTGGTATATGCCGCCGACAACGAAGTCCCTCCGCTTGTCAACAGCCAGAACAAATCCACCAATGACCCTGTTTCCAATACGAACTTAGTAATTCTGGGTATTGGCGTCTTTATGCTGATCACCCTGAGAATCAGGACAAGTCAGAACTAAAAGATCAACTCCACAACAACCCATACACCGCAGAAACATATGCCCCGGACATCATCACCCGCCTGACTGGTATGGTGGGTGAACGGTCCTGGCACGGGTGGATTGTTTTCCTTCCTTTTTCCCTGTTTGGTAAATCCTTTACATAAGGTCTATGGACGGCGTATTTTGGGGCAGGAGCGTTGTCGCCGGTAATTTGATCCTAAGGTAGTGTCTTTTTAGGGCGATCTCTTCCAGAATAAACAATTGGTGGTAAGGCCTCTACACGCGATATGACTTCGTGGTTATATTGCGGATATCAGGTTCGCTCTACAATTTTGCTTGTAATTGCAAATATCATTTATGTGTTGTAACACGGGTTATATTTACGATATATTTCGATAATTATATCTTCTGCTGAGAGGGGTGGACAATGAAAAAAACGTTGATAGTCTATTTGGCATCAACCCTTATGGCGATTTTTATAATCGGTAATGCCAAAGCGCAAAACTATCCTTATGAGTTAGGCCCGGGCGATATCGTAGAGATATCGGTTTGGAAGGATGAAAGCCTCAGTCGTACTCTGATCGTACCACCGGACGGGGTTATCGCATTTCCGCTCATCGGCGATATTAAAATTAAATCGATGACCATCGAAAACCTCCGGAGCAAGGTGACGCAGCTCTTAGCGGCATATATTCCTGATGCAACGGTAACCGTAATCCTTGTGGAGCTGAAAAGCTTGAATGCTTTTGTGATCGGTAAAGTGAACAAGCCGGGCAACTATTCAATAACAATGGATACGACGGTTATTCAACTATTGTCTATGGCCGGTGGTCTGAATCCTTTCGCCGATGAAAACAAAATTCATATATTCAGACGCATAAACAACAAGACAATCAAAATCCCCTTTGATTATAGCCAGGTTTTAAAAGGGAATAACCTGGAACAAAATATCGTTCTCAAAAGAGGTGATGTCGTAGTCGTTCCCTAAAAAATAAAATAATCGTAATGTTCTTTGCTGAAACACATCAACAAAATGTGGTTAAAACTAACTCCCAAGAAAGGTATATTATGATATTGCGAGCCTCCGTTTACTTTTGTTTGGTGCTTTGTTCGATAATACTCCTACCGCCATTGTGCTCAACTGCACAGACATGGACACTTCTGCCCACATTGTCGCTTTCCGGACAGTACGACGATAACGTCTTTTTCGTAGCAGAAGATGAGGATGAGGATGATGACTATGCCTCTATCGTACAGCCTTCCGTAACGTTAGGATATCAATCAGAGTTGACACGTTTGAGTGCAGTTGGCGATGTTACCTTTTTGAACTATCTGGAAGAAACCGACCTGGATACAACCAAGTATCGATTCCGATTAAATGGTGATACGCGATTAACCGAACGGTTCATCGTCAATGCAGATTTCCGGTATATCAGGGATACGCTGTTGGATTCAGAACTTGAGGAAACCGGCCGTGTTTTCGACAGTGAAGACAGGGATCGCTATAATGCCGGTGGTGGCATGCAATTCAACTTGACGGAATTGTCGTCCTTTGGTGCTAGTTATGATTATTCACATACCGATTATGATGAAGAGGGGCGGGAGGACCGTGACTTTCATACCGTCGGTGCTTTTTATCGTCGAAGCTTTAACGAAGGCCGTGATAGCCTGAGTATCCGACCGGCATACAGATTTAGAGATTCCGATACAGTAGAGACCGACAACTACATGCTTCGACTCGGGTGGTCTCATCAATCAAGTGAGATCGGACGGCTCACGGTCCTGGCGGGCGGACGCTATACCGAAGAGTGGCGGTCCGGACAGGATAAAATTGACAACAGTGGATTCGTAGCAGAAGTGGACTATGAGAAGGAGGGGTTGATTTCATCCTTTCGTCTGGGTTATCGCCGGGATATCAACTACGATGCCAATGACCGGCTCAGGGAGATCGATCATATATCCGCCCGCTTCAATTACAAGCTGACTGAAAGGCTTAGGTTCGGTTTAGACGGCAATCTTTATTTTACCCGCCGGGAACGGGACACCGATGATCAGGATACACGGTTTTTCAGCATCAGGCCATTGTTGGCCTACTACTTCACCGAAAACCATTCTTTACAATTGTCATACAAGTATTCGCAGGAGTTCGATGAGAGCCGGACAGGCGATGAAACTGCAGATCGAAATCAAGCAATGTTGACTTTAGTTTTTCGCTTTCCACAGGAACTGTGATCTGTCGATGTCGAATAGGTCATAATTTAAAGTATTCCTTGGGCAAAGCTAATTCCCAAATACTAGGAACAGAAAAATGGATTCTCAAATCAGTTTGAATGATATCCGGGGATTCATAAGAAGACGTTATAAGCCTTTTCTTGTGATTTTTTCGGCGATTCTTTTGATATCTGTAGTCTTGGCATTGGTTTTGCCGCCCATTTATCAATCAACGACTATGATTCTTATCGAAGAACAACAAATTCCACAGGACTATGTCAAATCCACCATTACTTCATATGCCGAGGAACGGCTTCAGATGATTACCCGACAGATCATGAAATATTCTCAGATGAAGCAGATTGTGGAGGATCACAGCCTATACCCGGGTATCGTCGCTACCGGAGAGATCGGTGAGGCAGTCGGGGAGTTAAAGCAGAGTATCGAGTTGGAGAATATCAGTTCAAAACAGGGCAACATAACTTCCACGGTTGCCTTTACACTTTCCTATGAGGGCAAAGATCCGAATACGGTCCAAAAGGTGACCGGCGCTCTTGCGGACTTATACCTTCGCGAGGAGGTAAAGTCACGTGAGAAACTTATGTCGGTGACCACCGATTTCTTAAAAGAAGAATTGGAGAGTTTGAAACAACAGGTCAAAATTCATGAGGAGCGGATCAGTGATTTTAAGAGTGATCACATAGGGGAACTTCCTGAAAATACCGCCATGAACCTGCAAAATGTCAGCCGGTTGGAAAGAGAACTGGCAAATACCGACTCCAGAATCCGAACCCTCGAAGACCGAAAGATTTATTTGAAAGGACAACTGGCCAGTGTCGAACCATTGAAACCGGTGGAAACAGAACTCGGGAAAGTAGCAACCAACCCAAAAGAGCGCCTCAAAGGGATGCGGTTGGATCTTATCCGTATGCAATCGAGATTGTCGGAAAATCATCCGGATGTACGCAAGCTGAAAGCCGAAATCGCCAAGTTGGAAGAACAGGTCGGACCAACCGATGAAGCCATCGAAAAAATTAAACTACTGAAAGAATACAAAACACAATTGGTCGAGCAGCAAGGGCGCTTGGGGCCAAAACACCCGGATGTAATACGTCTTACAAAAGTAGTCGAGTTGTTGTCAGCAGAAGTCGATAAATTAATTACAGAAAATTCATATTCGAAAATAGAAGAAGAAAAACCGGACAATCCGGTTTATATTAACTTGTTGACCCAGGTCGTTTCCGCTGAAACCGAAATTAAAAGCCTTAAGGAGGTGAAAAGCGGTATAGAAAAAGACCTTGAGGACTTACGACGAAAAGTGTCAATCGCACCGGTCATCGAAAAAGAGTACAAAGAGCTCACACTGGACTATAGCAATGCAAAGAACAAATATAACGAGATTTTTAACAAGCTGATGTCAGCGGAAGTGGCGCAACAGATGGAGGAGCAGCAAATAGGCGAAAAATTTACCATTTTAGAACCCGCTTATTTACCGAGCAGCCCCTCCAAACCGAATCGCATCGCGATCATGCTATTGGGATTCGTATTGGCTTGCGGTGCCGGGCTCGGCGTTGTTGCGACCCAGGAGGCAATGGATCATACTTTTAAAAACGAAGACGAGCTTGTTCTGGCCACCGGCTTGCCCGTACTATCGAGTCTGTCAATGGTGAAAACGCCGGAGGAACGCCGATCTAAAAGAATCCGTACAACCGTATACGTTTTTGGTGCGGTGGGCATTTTGGTGGTTACGCTGATGTTTGTGAATATGTATATGATGCCTTTAGAAGAAATCCTAACCTCCATATCCGATAGGATGTGATCGTTTTAATTCAAAACCGGTTCTACCCTGGGAAGATAACTAATATGAGTAAACTTAAAAAAGCGCTACAGAGGGCACACGAAGCCAGGGGGGAAGCGAAGAACTTCCTCAATCCTCCCAAAGCACCACTACATCCGCTGTTGAAGAAACACGGCATAGATATTAAACCCGCGGATCAAAAAAAGATTGACATCAAATATTCCAGAACCAAGGTCGAGAGGTTGGATCAGACCATTCTTCGAAGAAATAAAGTTTTATCGCTATTCAAGGAGAACCAGACCACGGACCAGGTGGACAATCTGCGTACACAAATATTGGACAAGCTGGAACAGATTGGTGGAAACAGCCTGCTGGTAACCAGCGCACACCCAGGGGAGGGCAAAACCTTCATTTCCATTAATCTGGCCGTCAGTATCGCTCAGGAACTCGACAAAACCGTGTTGCTCATTGATACGGACTTGCGGCATCCCTGGAAATATCACTATGATTTTGCCGGTGATTTTTGGGGTTTTAAGGCGGATAAGGGACTTGCCGACTATCTCACAAAAGATCTGGATATCGCTGATCTTCTGATTAATCCGGGAATCGAGAAGCTTACCCTCCTGCCGGCCGGTGGGTATCTGCCCAATTCCGCCGAACTCCTGAGTTCAAACCGCATGGCACAGTTTATCCATGAAGTGAAGTCACGATACGGATCGGACAGGATTTGCATTTTTGATTGTCCTGCATTGCTTCGATACTCGGATCCGCTGGTCATCAGCGATCTGGTCGATGGTATACTGCTGGTCGTGGAGGCTGAAAGGACAACTCCCGACGAAATGAAAAAAGTAGTCAAGCTGCTCGAAGGCAAGAATGTCCTGGGCACAGTCTTTAACAAATCAAAAGAACAACACAAAAACGATTATGTATGAATCATTTTATAATTTAAAAGAAAATCCATTTAATCTCCATCCAGATCCGGACTATCTGTTCATGAGTTCCGGACACGAGGACGCTTACAGCCATCTCATTTATGCAATTGTGGAGAACAAAGGATTTGTTATCATTACCGGGGAAATAGGTTCGGGGAAAACGACCCTGCTGAATTACCTTTTGAAAGAGATCCCGCAGGACATCACCGTTGGCCTTATCAATAATACCTATCTGTCTCCGGAAGAGTTCCTTCGTACCATGTGCCGTGAATTTGAACTCGATATTGACAAGCTGGAAAAATCTGCTGTCGTCTCACGGTTTCACGAATTTTTGCTCAAGGAATATGCCGAAAAAAAACGAGTGGTCCTTATCGTCGACGAAGCTCAGAATCTTACACCCAGGACCATGGAGGCGATCCGGATGCTGTCCAATCTGGAATCCGAAAAAAGCCACCTCATGCAGATCATCCTCGTCGGTCAACCCGAGCTTAAATACAAACTCCAGCGTCGTGATTTGCAGCAATTCACCCAACGCGTCACCGTGCACTGTCATCTGGACGCTCTCAACCACACGGAAGTTGAGGATTATATCAAATTCAGACTAAGTGTAGGTGGCGCGAGAGACCCCAGTATTTTCGATGAAAGCGCCATAGCGGCAATTGTCAAGTATTCTCGCGGTATTCCCCGATTGATAAACATTTTATGTGATACTGCTTTGGTGTACGGTTTTGCCGATTCAAAGGAACGGATAGACCAGCAAACCATTGAAGATGTTGTGAAGGAGCGTTCTTCCGGTGGTATCTTTCTGACTGATCCGAAATCAAAGGAGACTGCGGGCTCTCAAAACAAGGAGAGCATAACCGTCACAACAGGCGCAGTTTCCGGCAACGGTGCCGGGCAGCTTAAATCCCGGATTGATCTGCTGGAACAGAAAATCAGCCATTTGGATGGGGTCTGTGCAAATTTAAATAAGTTGCTGACCAACCTCAGTGAGAAACGGGATGAGAAGGATGCCATAATGGTCGAACTATTCAAGCTATTAAAAAGCAGTTTGGACAGCCGCTTGAAGGTGATAAGTCATATTTCCAAGAATCAGGAAAAGAAAAAAACACTTAGACCAAATTAATGGATTGGCCTCCGGCACACCAAAATGGGCATCTGTATTTTAATAAGGAAACATCATAGATGAAAATTGAATATAATACGGTTCTTATTACCGGTGCTGCCGGTTTTATCGGATATCATCTTTCACAAAGATTATTATCGAAAGGTTGCAAGGTTATCGGTGTTGATAATATCAATAGTTATTATGACGTATCCTTAAAACTCGATCGCGTGGAAAGATTGAAGCAGCACAATAATTTTTCTCTTCATAAAGTGGACTTGGCCGACAAAGAAGCCATGAGCCGTATTTTTAAAGAAGGCTCCCCTGAAGTTGTCGTCAATTTAGCTGCCCAGGCAGGCGTTCGGTATTCCATAGAGAATCCGCAGGCCTATATTGATTCAAATATTGTCGGTTTTACCAATATTCTGGAAGCGTGCCGGCACAATAAAATTAAACATTTGGTCTACGCATCCTCAAGTTCGGTCTACGGCGCCAATACCCGGATGCCCTTTTCAGTACACCACAATGTCGACCATCCGATTTCCCTTTATGCTGCCACCAAAAAGTCAAACGAGTTGATGGCTCACACCTACAGCCATCTTTATGATCTGCCGTGCACGGGATTGAGGTTTTTTACCGTATACGGACC
>JABDIN010000088.1 GCA_013003715.1 Desulfobacteraceae bacterium
GCAAACGTTATGATGACTTACTTGCATGAGATGGGTGATTTGTCAATATCCGTTACCGAACGAAATCCAAGGGAAAAACCCCGATTGCTGGATCAGGTGCGGCATTTGATTCGAGCAAAACATTACAATATCTGCACGGAGCAGACTTATGTTGATTGGATTCGTCGCAACATTTTTTTCACCGGAAACAACATCCTGATCTATTGGGTGAACAGGAAATAAGCCGGTTTCTCACGCATTTGGCTGTTGACAGGAAGGTTGCTGCTTCGTCCCAGAACCAGGCCTGATGCGATTTTAAATCAGTTTTTACCCTTTCAACAGGTAAGTCGCTGATAAAACCATACCGCTTAATATTAATCCGGCAATTAAATAGGTAAAGTGACGTATCGCTGATTCGCGCAATGAGTTTCCGGCGGAACGTACTGGGGGGAAGCCTTCTTGCAGCCACCGTTTACCATAAACCAGAAAAACGAGTTTTGCGTATTTATCCGCCGGAGCAGTATTAGCGTTATAGTGTGGAATGGATCCGCAAAAAGCGCCTTTTTTAAAAATTCTCCATTTAAGTACGACGCATTGTAATGAAGGGTTCGGTTCACATACCATGTTATCAAACCCGGGAACATAATGTCAGAGACAACTATACTAACAGAAAATAGAGAAGGGGCGGTCCTCCAGAACGAAAATAGAGCGAATAACGATAACAACATCAATGCAAGGATTGAGAGAGCGATCACCCAAAAAAAATGGAGCCAAAAGGTGGAGGAAGGGCGGTTGCTCATAAGTCTTTCACGGTCATCCCGCGATCAAGTCGCGGGATGACTTTTATGTGATGTTCTAATCTAATATTAAGTGGACCGGTGAGCTTCAGCGAGTCCGAAATGGCGCAGCCAAGGAATTGAACGCCTGGTTATGACTTTAATTTCATAATAATTTCTGGATGACCTGTATGTTCATCTATTTGCTCTTTATATCTGACAAAGCCATGCTTTTTGTAAAAGGAGATACTTGCGGTATTGTTTTTATAAACACTTAAAGTTAGTTCTCTGTATTTACCTTTGATAAACCCAATTAACTCGGACCCTATTCCCTCGCCTTGCCTTGAAGGTGAAACGAATAACGCGGCAAGGGTGCATTTGTAGATGGATAAAAATCCGTAGATTTCTCCACTATTTTCATAAACATAGTTTGCCGAAGATGGAAGATAAACGTCTCGCATGTCATTTACTTTAGATTCCCAATAGTCTGATGGCATAAAGTCATGAGCTTTGATAGATGCTTCCAACCATATTTTTATAATGCTTTCGATATCTGTTTTTTTGGGACTTCTGATCATTTTTTTATTCTCATAACGAAAAGTGTTTTCACCGTCATCCCAAAGAAGAGCTGCACCAAAAACGAGGTGATCGTCAAAAAACCGGTTGTCGCATAAAAATATTACCGGATGATGGATAATATGTTGTCGAGCGTGACCGCATTAGGGCCGATAGGACAGTTCCTTTTTATTATGGGAATTATTAATCCGGCAACTAATCAGATAAAGTGACGTATCGCTGATTCGCCTAGTGAATTTCCGGCGGAGCGTACTGGGGGCATGCCTTCTTGCAGCCACCGCCTCCCTTAAACCAGACATACGAGTTTTGCGTATTCATCCGCCGGAGAAATATATCGGCGCATTCGAGGAATGGCAAGTCGAAACCGGTACATATGGCGATGGGAACCATTCATATCATCGCCGGTCATGGACTTTATCCATGCTATAATCTGGCATGACAGGGGATATCCGTTTGATTCTTTGCCGATGAGCTTAGCTATTCGGTTTGCGTCAGTGATGGCTCAAAAAGGGGTTTAAGCCCTGGCTACACAAGGGGAAACATACACTGGAAGTGAAATGTAGATTTTTATTGCCTCCGCTCTTCTCGTGTTCTAAAAAAAATATTTGGCTTCGAAAATCAACCGGTCATTGTCATCCACCTGGTTAAAGATGTCTCCGGACTGGTACATGACCACGCCACCGAGTATGCTGAAGGCATCGGTAAGGTCGTATTCCAGGGTCAGGCGCTGGAATGCGCCTTTTTCACCGTAGATGCCGAAAGCGTTGGCCAGGACGGTCAGGGTGAGGGTGTCGTTTATGAAGTCCCGGGTGAGCCTTATGGCGGATTGGAATTCATTTTCGTTTGCGTCGTCCGGAGTATCTTCAAGGTCTTTATCAAAGTCGAGAAGGTATCTATCCGCTAATTCGAGGCTGATGGTGGTGTTATCGAATCCGGTGTATTCGAAGCCGATGAGGCCGTCCAGACGCGAGAACTTATCCGTTGAGTTCAAGAATCGGATTCCGGTGAAATAGGCGGCTTCTGATTTGAACAGCCAATTCCCGCGGGCTGCGGTCAGACCGGTGCCCAGCATATTGATGCGGTCGTGGGTCCGGCGAAGGGCGGGCATGGGAAAAGAGGGGACTGTTTTAAGCCGTGGGATGTCATTGTATATATCCGCCCAATACAGGGACAGATCCCAACCGCTGAAGATACCGTTGAGCGCTGCGGCGAATTCCGTGTGTTCAGCGATACTCTCCGGGATGTCTTCTGTCGGGGGTAGGGCGGAATAGGGAAAAAAGTCGCTGCCGAATTCCGGGAGTTTGTTGAACCGGATTTCATGGATGGCTAAGCCGGTGAGGCTGAAATCGCCGAAATAGTAATCGGCCCGGGACATGTATACCGGCAATCGAAGGTCTTCGATGTCGGTGAGGCCGGGCTCCCGGAAATCCAACGGATTTAGTACATCGGTGATGCGAATATTGTCCGATTTTCCCCATACAACGATCTGTCGGCCCAATTTGATGTCGATATTTCGTGAAAGGCTGCCGGAGATATAGGTATCCCGCATTTCAAGTTCGGTCTCGTAGGCATCCAGAACATCTTCGGTATACTCATCCCTGCCGTTGATGGCATAGGCGGCATCATAGTGGCCTTTGCCGCTGACGAACATCTTCCATTTCGGGGCCGGCTTGAATTCGGCCTGGACAAGCAGCTCTGCACGCAGTTTGGACAGCCCTCTCCAGTCTGTTTCACCGGGATCGGGTGCATCATGCATATAATTGTAGGTACTTCCGATCTTAACATACCCGTCTATGGAAAATGGAGAGGTATCAATCATGGAACCCGGTGTCCGGGTGGCAGTGGAAGCGTTTTCCGGGTCTTCAAATCCCTCAAGGATCGGTTCATATCCGGATTCATCTCCCGCGGCTTCTCCATCACCGGTGCCATCGAATCCGTCCAGAACCTCGTCGAGATCGCTGTCGATATCGGTCGGTTCATCGTCGAAGCCGTCAAGAATCTCTTCCAATGCGGCTTCTTCCTCACAAAAAGCGAATTGAGGAGTTGCCCCGACAAACGACATAATCAGGCAGAACAAAACAATGGTCTTCATCCGTTACAATCCTTTTTCCATCTGCCGGACACTGAACATGGCCTCGTCCAGCTCCTGATTGAACTTGACATTGTTGAACTTCAAGATGGTTTTATGGGCCGTCTGCTTGCCTTTTTTCTTGGTGATATGCATTTCAGTGGGCACCCAGATACCGTCGATCAGGTCCAGCTTTTTAACGTCTATGTACTTGAGGTATCCACCGTCCTTCACCCATCGCACCGCCCGAACCATGACATAATTGTCCTGCCGAATGAAGGACAGGGACTTTGCGTACCCGGTCTCCTCAACAACTTCTTTGCTCCGGGGAATGGATTCGATTAGCCAGGTTTTATGGCCATTGACATCCATCTCTTTTTTCAGGAAAAAGTCGAAATCTTCAAGATTCCGCGAGGTCATATCCGAAAAATTGAGGTCCGATCCCATGAAACTGCCGCTCTGATCAGAGGAGGCGATACGCTTGGTTTTGCGCAGGGCCGGCAGAAAGAGCCATTGGTCATCGTCTTTATCGGCCGCGTCGTAATCTACCGTTAAAAAAGCGGTGTCTTTCACATCGGCCGGATGGAGAAAAAACATCAATCTCAGATTATCCTCACCTTTGTCTTTTGAGAATGCGGCGATTTTTCGTATCCTTTCATTGTTGAATTTGTCGATGAGGATCATCTCCATTTCAGAGGTCTGGTTGTCTCCGTCGTCCCGGTCCTCCACTTTTTGCATGATCTCCCGTGCCTTGGCGTCATCGGCGGCGGCGTGGCCAATGAATAAGGGCAGGCTGAATGTTATCAGGGTGATTGCGGTTATCCACATGGTTTTCCTGCTGTTCATATGTCCTCCTGTTTTTATCTGTAATTCAGGTAATACTTAAAAGGTCAAATTTTAAAAGGCCACCGACGGGGAGAATCCCCTTTATTATTTTTCGATCAGCCTTTTGTGATTTCCACCGGTTTCATTGGTTTGTTCACCAGAACCATCAGGGCCGGTGCCACAAAATAATCGGCCAGCAGCGCCAGGATGATGGTGATACCGGTGAGCCTGCCGAAATTGATGATATTCTGCATGGTGGCGAACCCATAAATGAAAAATCCCAGGGATAGTACCACAGTGGTGACCAGCATGGCCCGGCCGGTGGTGTGGAGTGTCTCGAACACCGCCTTTTGGGGGTCACCGGACAACTCGTAATACCGCCGGAAATTGTGCATGAAGTGAATGGTGTCGTCAACCGCGAGGCCGATGGCGATGCTGGCAACCATCATGGTGAAGAGATCCATGGGGATCGGGGTAAAACCGATAAAGCCTATGATTATCAGTATCGGCATCAGGTTGGGAATCATGCTCAACAGGCCGATTCTCACTTTGCCGATGAGCACCACCATCAGTATGGTAATGACCACCAGGGCGACGGTATAGCTCTTGGCCATACTGGTAATGGAGTTGTTGATCACCTTTGCCAGCAGCGACATCATACCGGTGATGTGATATTTGACATCACCGAATTGAGCAGCCATGTAGTCATTCAATAGTGCTTTTAGCGGCCGGTAATTGATGGCGTCCACAAAGGGCAGTTTCATGGTGAACCGGGCTTTGGAGAACCGGGTGTCCACAATATCTTCCAGGTCGTCCGATCCGCTGTTCTCGAAGAGCAGCAACTCCTGGGCGATGAGATCCCGATCGTCCGGTATGCGGTAAGCTTCGGGTCTGTCCTCATTGAGCGCCTGGTTGGTCTCCTTGACGATGGTGTTCAGAGACCAGACTTTCCCGACAAACACGTCATTATACTCAAAAGATTCGAGATAAGCCGCGGCCCGATCCATGCGTTGCAGCAGATCCGGGTCGTATAAGCCGTTTTCCCTGCCGGTATCGATGACCACTTCCATTGTGATGGACCCGCGTAATGCGGCATCGATGGCTTCCGTAGCGGTTCGTATCTCATTGTCCTTGGGGAACCAGTGCAGCGGATGATGGGAAAACCGGATGTTCGTCATGCCGACGATGGCTATCACCATTACCATTGCGCTAACCGCAAGAATTTTTCGGGGATGCGTGGTGGAAAATCGGCTGACGGCCTCCAGCAGCCGGTCCATCGACTTTGAGTTTCCGCTTAATTCTTCGGTTTTTTTAGTGCTGAAGGGCAGGATGGCGATCAATGCCGGGAGCAGCACAATGGTGTAGACGAAGGCCAGGAGCACACCGATACCCGCGAAGATCCCCAGGTCCGCCACCGGTGCGAGATCAGCGGTGGCAAAGGACATGAGTCCGGCGGCGGTGGTGACATTGGTCATCACCACGGCAAGACCGGAGTGGCCGAGTGCATATTCGATGGCTTCTTTTTTGTCATTGTGCTGCCGCAACCGTTGAAAAAAGACGGCCAGGATATGCACCGAGGTGCCGACGCCAACGGCCAGGATGAATGATGGCAATATCTGGGTGGGCAGCTTGATGGCGGTACCGGTGGCCGACATGATACCAATGGTGGAGAACAGGGATAGTCCGACGATCAATAGCGGCAGAATAACACCGGACAGTCTGCGGAACATCAGATAAAGCAATATGGCTACCCCCACAAGGGCGAGCACCATGAATTTTCGCATGTCGCTCATCAGGGATTGTTTGAGAAAGTGAGTGACCACGGGGGATCCGGCCACTTCAATCCCGAGATCTTCGGACCTGTATTTGGTCACGATTTTTTTCACGGCGGCCACCACCTCGGAATTCTCGGCGTCCGTCAGGTAGGTCGGGCTGTCTCCTAAATCAGGTGATGCCTCGTTCGAATCGTCGTCGAACCCTGCCATGATGTCGTCTTTCTGCCCGATCGATGAGTGGTTCTGGGTGCGAATGACAATGGTGGTATAATCGCCGTTTTCCGACAGGAGCAGGTTCTTGTACATGGGATTGGACATGGCCTGACGTTTCAGGGCATTCAGATCCTCCTGATCCCGGGGCCAGTTTTCCAGAAGGTCTTCGACAATCAGTCGATCACCTTCCCCCCGTGTATTGCGGGCATTGATCAGACTGGTCATATCGTCGATGTACGGGACCGTCGCCTCGACATCATCGTGAATCTGTTTCAACAATTCCAGAAATTTCAGATCGAAGACCGCTTTGGGTTTCAGGGCGATGAGAATACCCTCATCCCGGCCGAATTGGTCCCTGAACGCGTTATAAGCCAATAATTCCGGATCTTTTTCATGGAAAAAGCCCTCTGTGGAGGTATCGATCATGATGCCGGGAATCCGGGATATCATCAGTCCGATGATAATGCCCATGATCGCAATTGTTTTTATCCGGTGTTTAAAAACAGATCCGGCAAAGGATTCAAACCATTTTTCGATGCGGTGTCTTATGTGTGACATGAGATATCTCTTCAGTCCTTTTTGAGTTTTACGATGTTTGAAATGCTTTCAAGCACGGTCTCGACGATGTTCTCCGGAAGCCGGATTTCCTGCGGTACCACTTCCGGATCCCGGGCATACCTGCGAAAGGTTTTTTCCATCCGGGAATATAAAACAAGGGGCCCTAATGCCGAGAGGTGTACAACGATCGGATCTACTTTTCTGAAGACGCCACGTTGATGCCCGCTGTCCAGTATACCGGCCAGGGTTGAAAACATGCGCCCGAAATCCTTGATGGCCAATATTGGCAGGTTTTTACCGCCGGAAGCGGCTTCTCGCATCATTATCGGCGGAATGAACGGATTGTTACTTATCGTGTCGGCCAGTGTTAACACATATTGCTTCAAATTCTCTTCCGGTGTGTGGTCGTCATGGATGCATTCGGCCATGCGGTCGGCCACAGCACCGAACACATCGTGGAGGACCTGGGCATACAATGCCTTTTTATCACCGATATGATAGTAAATAGTGGCTTTGTTCACCTTGGCGCGGCCGGCGATTTCATCCATCCTGGCACCGGCATAGCCCTTTTGGCTGAAATCACGGGTGGCTGCCCGGACGATCCGGCGGTAGACTTCGGTTTTTTTGGTTTGGGTTTGGCGGTCGGGCATGTTCACTCCATTGTAATGGGATGGTATTTAACTAACCAGTTGGTTAAACTATTTGGTTAAAATAATGCACACGCCCAGGGTTTGTCAATGAAAATGTGAATGAAAACTAAGCAATTCAGGTTGCCGGCAGCTGGTGATTGCATAGAAGGCTGATATGAATAGATAACTATTTTAATGATTTAAAGCTTGACACCCTTTAACCGATTGTCCAATGTATATGACGGCCGGATGATGCTCATAACAGGTCGACAACCACCACATGAAAGGATGATCTGCTTTTGGGAACTGAACCCCACGAGGCTGTTTTTCGGCGGGAAAGGCGGGGCGTATGGCTGCTGGTATCCATGGGGCTGGCGCTGATCGCTATCACCTGGGCGGCCGGTCACTGGAATCTGGACCGGACCATTTCCGGCTATTTTTTCGGCGGGGACAAGGGGTGGTACCTGAAGCATGATCAGCCATGGTGGTTTCTCTACCGCTTTGGCACGATACCCGGTCTGATACTGTCCCTTTCGGCCCTGACCGTCTGTTACCTGGGTATGGTCAAAACCGGCTTCTCCCCTTACCGGCGGCACGCCCTGGTGGTGTTGTTGACCGCCGTTATCGGTGGTGGTGTACTGGTGAATGCGGTGTTGAAAACATACTGGGGGCGTCCCCGCCCCCGGGAGATCGTGGAATTCTCCGGAGAAGCCGGTTTCCTGCAACCCAACCAGCGCGGCAATCCCGGCCAGGGGCAATCCTTCCCCTGCGGCCATTGCACCATGGGCTTCGTTTTTATACCCTTGTTCTATTTATATCGGCGCCACAAAACCATAGCCATTGCCGGTGGAACCTTTGGACTGGTTTACGGCGGAATACTGGGGGCGGCGCGCATTGTCCAGGGCGCCCATTTTTTCACGGATGTAATCTGGTCTCTCGGCATCATTGCCATGGTCGCGGTGGCTCTCAACGATCTGCTGTTGCCCCGGGTCTCCTCGTTGTTTTGGGTGGACGGCGTACAGCACCGGAAGAAAAAATACGCATTGACCGCAACCATGATAGTGCTCGCATTGCTGATGACAATGCTTTATTTGACACGGCGTCCTTTTTTTGAGGCGGATATGTATGCACTTTCCATTGGTCCGGATACCCGGGCGATCATCATCCGTTCGGATCTGAATATCCGGTCCAAAACACTCAGATTCACACCCCGGGAAAAGGGCCGGATCTCCATCCAGACCCAGGGATTCGGGTGGATTAATGCCGCACTCCAACTGAAGCACCAGCAGAAACAAGACGGCCAGAACCTGGTCGTCACCCTGAATTCGATGACTAAAGGGTATTTTTCGGAGTTAAACCAGGGGGTAACGATTATTTTGCCAGAAGACGTGCAGGATAGGGTATCCGTACGCCTTGAGACGTTCCGATAATGACCGATGATCAATCGCCGGGCCTGTATTCGGAGATGGGCGGATGAAATGGGCCTTGTCCGTGATGGCGTTATTCCGGATTGTCTGCATAATAGGTATGATACTCCTGCTGCACCAGATCATACGGCTGATATATCTCCAGGAAGAATTTGAACGAGGCCATTTTCAGGTAGGAATACACGGGGGTGGCCAGTAATGTGGCCACCATGATCCTCACCCAGAAACTGTCCACGAACAGCAGCACGGCAATGGGAATAATCAGGACGAAGATTGATTCAAGTGCAATGCGGCAACTGAAAAAAATCCAGGAAGGCCACAATACGCGGCCGGTGGTGAACAGCCGATAAAAAAGTCCGAGTTTTTCCCGGAAGTTCCCCCGGGACAATACCGCCAGTTTTGAAGAGTAGGAAAACCCGGCCATGCCCAGGGGCAGAAACAGGCCCATGCACAGCAGAAACAAGACTATCCATATCCCATGCGGATGGGCGTTCCACCCCGTTCGCGTGACAATGAATCCCAGTGTGGCCCAGATGGCATAGAGCCCGCAAATAGTGCCCACGGCGATGGCATCCCAGACGACCTGCTGCCAACGGATACCGACCAGTGACGATAGTAAACCGAACATACCCCGCTCTTTCCGGTGCATCCGGCGCATATCGCTGCTGGGCCATAGCGAAATAATCTGTTTTAAAAAGAATAACCCGGACAGAATCAGAAAGGTTCGGTAGTCGGTCAGGAGGACCCACAGCAGGCCGGGAACCTGATTGAATAGATAATCAGCGGATGCCGCCGACAATTCCCCGAGTTGCGCGAGATCCATGGATGAACGGTCGATATGGACATACTTTTTGATGACGCGATCCAGGAGAATGAGCGCAAAGATCAATAGAAAAAAGGATTTGTACTTGAACAGATCCGTCGCAGAGTGGACCACCAGTATCCTCAACAGTCGTTTCAGGCCTGACCCTGTCTTTGCCATCGTTATTTACCCGATCTCCCGGAAGACCGATCGGTGCAACCGCCGAAGCAGAAATGAAAAGAGCCACGTACAGGCAAGCCCCACTGGAATCAGACTGTAGAAAATCGTGGCCTCCCGCAACCATACCGCACGAATACCCATGACACAGGCCATGGCCCCGATGAGAGTCCCGACAATATAGATACAAAGGTGAAGCTCCCAGGCCGGTGGTGTCTCCGGGTAACGGCCGTTGGCCTTATAAAAGGATATTTGTGCCGGCAAATTGAGTAAATATTGGTAAATGAACTGCATCAGGAGGGCACTTAGTATAATGGATCCTGCCACGTCGCTGAACCAGTGCTCCAGGGCCATGCAGCGGGACAATCCCATCACCACAGCGTACGCAACGCTGAATATCCCCCATGCCACCCCCCACATCTTTAATCCACGGCCGGTTTTCGGCGTTGCCACCAAAGCGTAAACAACGGCAACCAGGACAAAGGCCTGGGCGGTATGCCCGCTGGGAAAACTGCCCCGGTAGATTCCCTCGGCAATATAGTGAGGGCCGAATTCGAACCAGTCCGTAAACATCAGTTTGCCGCTGAGCACTTCGGATGGCCGAGCCCTGCCCATCACCCATTTGAGGCTGTGGACCAGCATCATGCTGCACGCCAGACCCGATGTCAGGATGAAGCCCAGGTGGGGCCGCCAGATGTACCATCGTGACCGCTCGCCTTTTTTCCATGCCAGGTAATAGACAATGGTTGTAAGGATAAGGAAAAAAATCACCGGATCCCCACCGCCAAGGCCTTCCCCCTCGAAAAGGGATCGATCCATGACACGGGCCAGTTGTTTGATACGGTGATCATGGAGGTAAGTGGTCCACTGGTAATCCACAGGGACGATCACGGACATGATCAGCACACCGAGTATCAGGATGACGGGAAATCCATATGTTGATTTTATGCCATGCAATGGTTTTTCTGCCCAATTATTTATGCAACTGGAAGACACTGACGATATTGTTTATTGGAAATGACCGATATGGCCTTGATGCGATTCGCTGATTCAATCCGTGTGCCGGCGCGACACTACCATATTTAATACCGGCCCACAACCGGAAGCGACCATAGCTGCCTGGAGAAATGATTGGGCCCGGTATAAATGGTTAACTGGTGTATTGGTCAACGGGTGAAATGTATCCATCATGATTATTGTTATGAAAACAATTATTTGTATGATGAGCCCATATCCGGCGCACTATTTACGGTTTACCTCTTCAGGGTCTTCCGGATAGTCAGCCAATAACACGCATAAAAAATCATGGTCATACGGCATCCGGACGCGTATGATTTTTCTATGTTCTCCGTGACGACATCGGATAAGTTGGTTGTTTCCTTCCATGGAACGACCACCTGCGGGCGGAAATTCGTTAGTAGTCATCCATAACAAGGAGTATTGGACTCATGGCACGTCGCATCATTGGTATTCTATTATTGGTTTTTCTGGTCGTTCCTACATCGGGAAATGATGTTCTTGCTGAAATTTACCGGTGGCGTGATCAGAACGGCATCCTTCATTTCTCAGACACACCGCCGCCGGATGGTTTGGAAGACACGGATTCCGGACAGGCCCCACCCCAATCCCCGTCCACCAGCGGGTTCTCCGATGCCGCACAACAGGAGACGGCTGTATCCGGCGGTATGCTATGGAAAATAGGCGGGTTGGGTGTCAAGCAGAGCTATCTTCTGGGCACCATACATTCGGAAGATCCCCGGGTGCTGAATCTTCCCGATTCAGTGACCGAGGCGTTCAATTCAGCCGATGCATTTGTCATGGAACTTGAAATGAATTCCAATGCCGTTATGGCCATGGGGGCCGCCATGTTGATAACAGGCGATCGGGATCTGGAATCGCTCATCGGAGCATCCGATTTCAACAAAGCGGTTTCGGCAATGGCCGACTATGGGATTCCGGCGTCTATTTTAAACCGGATGAAACCATGGGTCGTCATGTCCATGTTGAGTATGCCCAAACCCAAAACAGGTGAATTCCTGGATTTGATGCTGGCCAACAGGGCCAAATCGCAGGGGAAGGCCGTTCACGGTCTGGAATCGGCGGAGGAACAGATGTCTGTGTTCGAAGGATTGTCCATCGAGGATCAGGTCTCTTTACTTAAAGCGACCATTCAACAATTGGACGATTTGCCGGCCATGTTCGATCAGTTGATCCGTGCCTATGTGGCCAATGATCTCGCCCGGATTTCCGCATTGGCTCAATCCTACAACTATGGCGTGGACAGCAATCTGGTGCAGCGGTTCATGTTCCGGCTCAATGAGGAACGAAATTATCGTATGGTGGACCGGATGATGTCCTATCTGAACACCGGCAACGCCTTCGTTGCCGTCGGCGCCCTGCATCTGGCCGGCGAATCCGGCATCATCAACCAGCTGCGGGCGAAAGGACTTGAAGTAACACCTGTGCCATAGGGCTGTAGGACATATTGATAATGTCAAATGTCAAAGCTCAAATGCCCAATGAAGGTATCCTGGTCATTTTTTTTGGAAAGCTTTAGAAATGGAGTGAATGTAAAAACGACAACATTCCGCCGTTTGGCATGTGGATGTTCTCATTCGGAGTTGTGTGAATTGTTATAATTCGGACCATTTGTCCGTCGAATATGATAAATCCGCAATCGCAATGGAGGAGGAAAACCATGGACGTAATATCCGGAATGATATGTCTGATGAACCAGTCATGTCCACGCTCTATCCGGACGAACGGCCAATTCCGTTGAATAGTTGGTCGATCAGTCGCCCCAATTGCTCAACACGTCCATTAATATCAAAAGTGGGCGCATTAATTTCCTCTATCAGTATACATGAATAGTATGACCAGAATGCCGTAACAGCATCAGGGATATCGACAGCCTCGTGAAGTTCTCCCCTTGCCGCCGCCGCCGTAAAGAGAATGTTCAGCCTTTCCAGGTATTCGCTTTCCAGTTGTTTAATGTTTTCGGCACTTTCACCCTCCAGGAACAGGATTTCCTTAATGAGCACCCTGGATAGTCTGATCCGGCGTGCGTAAAATCCGAATATGTGGCGTATCAGGTGGAGGAGCTGTGCTTTCAGGCCCTTATCCGGGGCAGTGGCCAGGGCGGTTTCGACCTCCGGGCGCATTTCTTCATAAAAAGTGGCAATCAACAGCGCCGGTTTGTTTGAAAAATGCTGGAAAATGGTGCCGAGCCCAACACCTGCGCGGGCAGCCAGTTCCCTCATGGTGGCCTTTTCATATCCTTTTTCCTCGAATAAAGTATAGGCGCTTTCAAGGATAATGCGTCTTGTCTCTTCTTTTGCCTTTTCCCGGCGGGTACCGAATTTTTGTGACATTGAACTCCCTTAAAAGCGGTTCGAGATGGTCCGCTACTATAGAAAAAAGGAGCTGCCGGTGTCAACAAGGTCTCGAATCACGGCAGAATGATCGCATGCGGACGCGTTTACATACCGTTGTGCAAACTCATGTTCGGGAACTCGTAGCTAAGCGAGGTATTTATTCAATATTTACAAAATGTTAAAAAATGCAAAGACAACACGTGCAAATGAACATGTCTCTCCTGCCCTGTTTTTTACCAACGATTCCTAATACCTTCAGACAACGCACTAGCGTACTGAAAAATCACCCAGCCCGCTCCCTTCATAATTGTTCACGCGTGAGTTTTAAATTGACTTTATGAACGTGTTATTGATAATGAACACGTTCATCTAAAGAGCGCGATACAAGGAGGGATTATGCTGGAACTCGCTTTCAAGGGCAATCGCCATTATTGGATCTGGTTGTCGTTTTTGGGGATCGGTATCATCACGGGCACAGCCGCCTATCTGGTGCAATTCAACGTGGGATTGGCTGTGACCGGCTTGAGCCGGGATGTGTCATGGGGGTTTTACCTGGCACAATTGACCTTTCTGGTGGGCGTGGCCGCTTCGGCCGTCATGGTGGTTCTGCCATATTATTTGCACAATTTCAGGGTTTTCGGCCGCATTACGATCCTGGGTGAGTTTACGGCAATTGCCGCGGTATGTATGTGCGGATTGTTTCTGTTCGTTGATATCGGCCAACCCATGCGGGCGATGAACGTGTTTCTATATCCATCCCCAAAGTCAATTGTATTTTGGGATGCCACGGTGTTGAATGGTTACTTATTTTTGAATCTGATCGTTGGATGGAACGTCCTGGAAGCCGAGCGAAATGGCGTTCAACCGCCGTTTTGGGTGAAACCCTTGATTTACCTCTCGATCCCATGGGCTTTCGCGATTCATACGGTGACCGCGTTCATCTATTGCGGACTGGGTGGCAGAGGGTTCTGGCTGACAGCCATTATGGCGCCGCGGTTTCTGGCATCTGCATTTTCTTCAGGACCCGCCTTTTTGATTATTATCTGCCGGATTCTGCGGAAAGTCAGTGGGTTTAACGCGGGAACCAAGGCGATCCAGGGGTTGGCAAAGATTGCCACCTATGGTTTGATGGCGAATTTATTTTTTCTCAGTTGTGAAATTTTTGTTGTGTATAACAGCGGTCTTCCTGAGCATAAGGCGCACTTTCAATATCTGTACTTTGGACTGGACGGTCATGGGGTGCTGGTGCCATGGATGCGAACTGCCTTGATTCTGATGGTATCGGCGGCGATATTGCTGATAATTCCGGCAACCCGTCGGCATGAACCGGTGTTGATAACGGCATGTGTCGCCCTCTTCACAGGCACTTGGATCGACAAGGGGATGGGGCTGGTCACCGGCGGTTTTATTCCCACGCCCCTTCATCAGGTGCTGGACTACGTACCGACGGTATTGGAACTTCTCATATCCGTTGGAATTTACGCCACCGGCGCGCTCATATTGACAATTCTTTTAAAATTAGCCATGGGCGTTAAAAAGGAAACCGGACGAACCAAGGTCAGGTTCATATAACAATCAATAGAACACATCGATTCGGAACGGTAGGTACTTTATGGATTGGATCCGTGGATTTAACCCCGCAGTGCCCGTGTTGAATTAAAAACGGCCAGCAGTGCCGTGCCCATGTCGGCAAACACGGCCTCCCACATGGAGGCCAGCCCCATGGCCCCGAAGGCGATGAAGATGCCTTTGATCACAAAGGCCAGGGTGATATTCTGCCACACGATTTTTCGGGTGTGTTTCGCCACGGCCACGGCCTCAGCCATTTTCAAGGGCGAATCGGTCATGAGCACCACATCGGCGGTCTCAATGGCGGCGTCACTACCCAATGCCCCCATGGCCACCCCGACGTCGGCACGGGCAATTACCGGCGCATCATTTATGCCGTCGCCCACAAACGCAATTTTCTCACCATCCCCCATCTTACTTCCGATCTGATCAAAGATACGCACTTTATCCTCGGGGAAAAGATCGGCATAAAAACTATCGAGACCGAGTTTGTGGGCCACGGCTTCGGCCGCACACTGATTATCGCCGGTCAGCATGGATATGTGTTGGATTCCGCTTTTTCGCAAAACCGACATGGCGTCGACTGCACCGGGCTTCAGTTCATCACCGATGATGATATAGCCAGCATATCTACCGTCGACCGCGACATGGGCAACGGTATTGTCGAAATCGCATTGATGATGGGCGATGGACTGGTGATGCAGAAAGTTGTCGTTGCCCACCAGTATGTCGTGCTTTTTATACCTGGCCGTCACCCCTTTACCGGCCATATTTTGGTGCCCGGTGATGTCGGTAATCTTGATCTTTCCGCCTTTTTTCTCAAATGCGTTCAGAATGGATCCGGCGATGGGATGATTGGATTGGTATTCGGCTGCCGCAGCAAATTCCATAACCTGCTCTTTAGAATACCCATTTACACTGACCACATCCTTGACGTCGAACACCCCCCGGGTCAAGGTACCGGTCTTGTCAAACACCACGGTTTTAACCGCTGCCAGGACATCGATGAAATTGGAGCCCTTGATGAGAATACCGGCCTTGGACGCCCGCCCGATGCCACCGAAATACCCCAAAGGGATGCTGACCACCAAGGCGCACGGACAGGAAATTACCAGCAGCACCAATGCCCGATAAATCCAGGTTTGAAATGAGCCGCCAAAGAACAAGGGCGGAAGCAGGGCGACTGAAGCGGCCGCAAGAACCACAAATGGCGTGTAATAGCGGGCGAAGACGGTGATGAATTTTTCGGTTTTGGCTTTTCTGGCCGTGGCGTTCTCCACAAGATCCATGATTTTGGCCATGGAAGAATCCCTGAACAACCGGGTTGCCCTGATGTCCAATGCACCGGTCTGATTGATCTGTCCCGCCATCACCATGATCCCGGGATTTACGGTCAGCGGCACCGATTCTCCGGTGAGAGCGGAGGTGTCTATCAGGGATGTACCTGCCACGACTTCACCGTCAACCGGTATTTTTTCACCTGGTTTGACCATGATAGAATCACCGATGCTTACGGACTCAGGCGCAACTTCACGAAATCCGCCGGGTGTCGTGAGTCTGGCCGTATCCGGCCTGGCGGCCAACAGTCCCCGTATGGAGCGTCGTGAGCGTGAAACCGCCAGATCCTGGAGCAGTTCGCCAATCTTGTAAAAAATCATGACACCGATGGCCTCGGAATAGGCGTGGATGGCCAGTGCACCGCCGGTGGCAATCATCATGAGCACATTTTCATCGAAAAAGTCCCCTTTTAATATAGTGCGGACAGCCTTTTGTAGCACATTCCATCCCGCCAGAAGATAGGCCGAGAGCACCATCAGGATCTGAAAATCACCCAATGGTGAAAAATGGGCGGTGTATTCGGTGATCAATTGGTAGACAAACAACACGCCGGCGATAATAAGGTAGACAAGACCTTTTTTCAGGTCTGCTTCACCGGAAACATCGCCGGGTTCGATGCCACCGGTGTCATTCGACTTGGGCAGCAGTTTCACTGCAGGTTCAATGCGCCGGACTTCCGCTAATGCACCGGCAATATCGGATGCCTTTAAATGCAGGGTCATCCCCGCAAAATCAATGACGGCTTCGTCAACACCGTCTACCTTGTTCAACCCTTTTTCGATTTTAGCTGCACAATTTGCACAATCCAGGTTTCTGATTTGAAATTTTTCCGTCGTCAGACTTTGTTTCATTGGGGCAACCCTTTGGCCTTTTTCATGTCCATGCAGAATTCGTGTTGTCATCGGTGCGACTAATGCGTCATCGACATTTGTAGTTCATTGACATGTTGCATTCCCAGATCAAGCAAGCGGCGGATGTGGTCATCGTCCAGTGAATAGTAAATAATTTTGCCTTCACGGCGTGCCTTCACAATTCTGGATTGCTTAAGGTTCTTCAACTGGTGGGATATTGCCGGTTGTTTCATTTTCAATAGAGCGCAGAGATCACACACGCACATTTCGGACTCGCTTAACGCCCACAGAATGCTGATCCGGGTACTGTCACCAAAGATTTTAAAAAGGTCTGCCAATTCATACAGAGCGACTTGCTCCGGCATTTTTCGGTCTACGGTGTTCACAACAGCCTGATGGATACCTTCGGTTATACAAACTTCAAGGCTGGTTTTCATATATTTGCCTCCTGGCCAGAATTCAATGGTTAAATGTACATATGACAATATGTTCATACGTACACCATGTCAAGTGCCAAATTCAACCGCCAGGGATGAGTCTCAGTGATTATTCAATTTATGGAGGGACTGACTGCAGGATTTTCAGGTTGGCGGCCGGTGGGGTTCGTCCAATTTGCCTTTCATCTGCATCATGGTCAACAAGGCGTCGGCGCATCGTTTTTTCGTATTGTTTTTGACCACATAAATGGTTGATCGGCAAATCGTCAATGTCCGTCCGGGCTTTATCACTTTGCCCTGACCGATCAGCATTTCACCGTCGCCGGGCGCCAGCAGATTCAATTTATATTCAACGCTCAGGACCGATGAGTCCGCATCCATGAGGCTGAATGCCGCGTATCCGGCACAATTGTCTGCAATGGTTCCAATGACACCGGCATGAAAAAAACCATGTTGTTGAGACAAGCCGGGTTTATAAGGGAGGTGAATTTCACAGATGCCGGGTTCGATGGACACCAATTGTGCCCCGATGGTCGTCATGAATTTCTGGCGCAGGAAACTGTCCCTTACTTTTTTTTCGAAGCAAGGATCGCTTGGGGTATATTTCATATGGGCACCAATCCCGAAACCGGTATTTTATAGCCGGCTTCCACCGTAATTATAATATAAATCGGTATTCAATTCTATTGTCCGGCCAAAGATTCAAATAGCAAACCGTAGGCGGTGAGCCCTTTTCTGAAATTTCCGAGCCGGAAGAATTCATCGGGTGCATGGATATTCTCATCATTGAGTCCAAATGCGAATACGATGGTATAGACCTTCATTTTCTCAAGGAATAATCCGCATATGGGCACACTGCCACCCATTTGAGCATAATAGGGAGATTTGCTGTAAATCTGTCTGTACACTGAAGCCACCGCCCGGTTGCCGGGATGATCCTCGGGGACCAGATAGGGCAGGGCCTTGCTTTTGATTGGTGTTACGGACACCTGCACCTCATCCGGCATATATTTGTTGATATGTGTGTGAATCAAATCGACAATTTGATCCGGGTCCTGGTTGGGGACAAGCCTGCAGGTGATTTTAGCATGGGCCTGGCTCGGCAGTACGGTCTTGGTCCCCTCTTCCTGGAATCCACCCCATATGCCGTTTACCTCGAGTGTGGGGCGAACCCATGCACGTTCATAGGTTGAATAACCCTTTTCACCAAAGAGCCCTCCGGCGCCAATGGCATCGCAATACTGCCGCTCATCAAATTCTATGGCTGAAATATGCCGGCCCTGAGCATCGGTCACCGGCAACACATCATCATAAAAGCCATGGACAGCGACACGGCCGTCAGACTGGTGCAGGGAACTCAACAAACGGCATAAGGCATGAATGGGATTCATTATCGTACCCCCATAAGTGCCGGAGTGAAGGTCGCTATCGGCACCGGTGATATCGATCTGCACGCCGCACAGCCCGCGCAGTCCCATGATCACTGATGGCTGATCCTCACCCCATTGGCCGCCGTCGGCGCTGATCACCATGTCACATGCGAAAAGCGCTTTATGGTCATCCATGAATGCCGGCAGATCCGGACTCCCAATCTCTTCCTGACCTTCAAAAAAGAATTTTACATTTATCGGCAGCTTCCCGCCGGTTTTAAGAATGGCTTCCGTTGTCAGGATAGGGATCAGCATATTGCCCTTGTCATCGGAAGCACCTCGGGCATAAATACGATCTTCTGTTACGACAGGATCAAAAGGGGGATGGGTCCACTCCTCGACAGGGTCCACCGGTTGTGTGTCAAAGTGGCCATAGATAACAATGGTCGGTTTGTCCGGCTGTTGCAGGCAATGGCCATAAACCACGGGGTGACCATGGGTCGCTAGGACCCGAACGGCTTCAATACCGGCCTTTTCCATGCGGGTGGCCACCCAGTCCGCAGCCTGTTGAACATCATTTCGATGTCTGGAAAGACTTGAGACACTGGGGATGCTGAGAAATGTCCTCAGATCATTAAGAAATTCATCCTGATGGTCATCAAGATACGCTTGCCACTGATGCATAAAGACCTCCCTTTGAAGTTACAATTGACAGGGTAAATCGATTTTTTAGGGTGATCGCAGACTGAAATCGATGAAAAATCAGTTCTGGTGCAACCGGTCGGCGGAGCGCCGTTAATGCAATGTCGTCGCCCGAAATACGATGATCACTATAAGCATGCATAACCACCGTTTTCAAGGTTTTACTTCAGGTAGTTTTCACCCGCACGCCTTTTTTCCTTGACTTGTTTTTGAGGTTTCACGTAGCTTGAGGTCGAATTCGGTTCTCCGCAGATATCTTTAATCACGCGGCAGATTGACACTCGATGCCTTCCAATTATCAAAAAAGATCTACAAGAAAAGGGGATTCAGATGCGATACAGAATAATATGGGTAATGCTGTTGTTGGCAATAGTTGCGGTATTTTCGGCCTGCGGCGGTAAATACAGCGATGCGATAGAAGTGAATAAGAAGTTTGCGGACGCCACCGAATCATATGTTGAAACGCTGGCCGAAGCCGATAGTGCCTCAACCGTGGCGGATGCCGTAAATGCTTATGCCGCCAAGATAGAAAAACTGGCCCCGCAGATGAAACAAATGGTTAAAAAATACCCTGAGCTGAAGGACCAGACGAATATGCCCGACGAACTAAAAGAGAGTCGTGAACGGTCAGAGGCTTTAGGCGAAAAGATGACAGGTGCCATGATGAAGTCTTTGCAATACATGGGCGATCCTGAAGTGATGAAAGCCCAGGAGCGGTTGCAAAAGTCCATGATGCTGATGGCGCAATAGGAAGGCTGAACGATTTTTTCGTTGATTAAAGAGCACTTTCGATACTCATCCAACAACAAAGGAAAAAGCAAATGGATTTTAAAGCCCACATCTTAACTGCATGGTCGTTGACACTGGATTACATTGTCCCGCTGATTCTTATTACTTTGGTGCTGGCCATTGTCAGTGGACTCACCCTGGGTATCCTGGCCCCGGTGATGTTGGCCGGTTACATGTCTTCCGTTTTGCTCATGCTCAAGGAGGGCCGTGAACCCAAAATTCCGGATCTCTTCTCTAAAATGAACCTGTTCCTCCCCCTCCTGGTGTTTGGTGTTGTCGTATTGATATTGTCGATCCTCGGCATCATGCTGCTCGTATTACCGGGAATACTATTTATACTGGCGGTCTCCTTTTTCTGTGTTTATACCATTCCTCTCATGGTCGATAAAAACATGGGGCTGGTTGATGCGATTAAAGAGAGTATTGTCATGGTGAGAAAAGACCCGATTCTGGACCACATCATCATCGTGATATTGTTTCTGGGCATTAGTTGGGTTGGCAGTTTTGTCGTTATCGGCTGGTTGTTTACCCAACCTCTGGCCACAATATTTCTCATGTCTGCCTATATGGAAAAAGTAAAAGCGGAATAAGTTGTCCGGCGGAAAAAGTGAATGCGTCTCATATAATACCTCAATCCGCAATTCAGGGCTAAAAGTCAATTCCTGTCCGGTCGTATCCGGTCTGTATCCGGATGCGGTGTCATTTATCCGCTTCAAAAGTGAAAATAGATTCTCATGTCTTCCTGAGTTATCGGGTTTTCGGCCTGCATAACTCAGGGGTCGCGCAACAATAAATTGACACATTTTCGTGGGTCAGGCGCCTTGCTGAATGGGATGATTGGCCCACGAAAATGTTTAGTTATTTTTTCGCGAGCCCTTAGTTTCACTTTTATCGGAAAGACCTTTTCGATATGGCATCATTATGGATTAAGCGCAGTAGTTTCCAAGATTGATACCGGATTCCTTTCGCCACCCCCTGTACACCTCTAATATTGTATATTTTACGCAGTCTTCCATGCAATCCGTATACAGGAATTGTAAAAGAGACAGAGCAGGGTATAGTCATTCGTTTTTCGCAGCTAGTTTGTGAACAGGAGAAATAGCAACAGGATACTGTAATGAATAAAAAACCGGGATCCGAAGGACACGTATATACTCGTAAAGAGATTGAGCACCTTATCGCCATGCTGGAAAACCTGGCTGAAAACAGCAAGCAGCTGGCGTTCTTGTCTGAAGCTCACCGGGTTGCGCTTTTAACGGCGGCCGGTCGGCTATCCAGGCCCAATCGTGATGAAATAAACCAGCGGCGTAAGCAAAAAAACCGGTTACGCCGGCGGCAACTGATGGAAAAAGAGCGCTCCGCCAGAGCGGCCACCGGTATCCGGACCGCACGAAATACACCGATGTTCAAAGCACCGATGCAACTCACGGAACTGAACACGGGTTCGGAGAATGATAGACAGAGACTGAAGTCACCCAGAAATTGCTATGTCTGCAAGGCGAAATTTAAGCAACTGCATTTCTTTTACGACGCCATGTGCAAAGACTGCGGTGATCTTAACTATCAGAAACGGTTCCAGACAGCACCTTTACAAGGTAAAGTCGCAGTGATCACCGGTGCGCGTTTGAAGATCGGGTACCAGGCATCGTTGATGATGCTTCGTGCAGGTGCCGCTGTCATCGCCACAACCCGATTCCCGGTGGACGCGGCGACGCGTTATGCCGCGGAAGCGGATTTTTCCGAGTGGGGAACGCGTCTGCAGATATACGGGCTGGATTTACGACACACCCCCAGTGTTGAAATCTTTACCGCCCATGTGGCGCAGAGATGCAATCGACTGGATATCCTGATCAATAATGCGGCCCAGACCGTTCGCCGTCCACCCGGATTCTACGCGCATCTTATGGAGAAGGAAAATCTTGAGTTCCAGGCGTTGCCTGAAACGGTGCAGTCTGTTCTCGGGAACTATGCTTCTTTCCGGCGGCAGCTGAATGCCGTGCGCACAGACCGGCCGACACCGGCCAATGGTCTGCCTGTTGGCTGGCACGGTCAGGGGCCCGGTATCGGTATCCGGGCATCCGCACAATTGTCTCAGATTCCGTACGCATATGATGACACCCTGCCAATGGATGAGATATTCCCGGAAGGACAACTGGATATGGATCTGCAGCAGGTGGATCTGCGGAATACAAATAGTTGGCGATTGCGCCTGGGGGAAGTGGAGACACCGGAGATGCTCGAAGTCCACCTGGTGAATGCCGTGGCCCCGTTTGTGTTGTGCAATCGGTTGTTGCCCCTCATGAAGCGGGACAATACCGGGCAGAAGCATATTGTAAATGTCACTGCGATGGAAGGAAAGTTTCACCGATTCAAACAGGCTTCTCGCCACCCCCATACGAATATGGCAAAGGCCGCCCTGAACATGCTGACCCACACGGCTGCCAAAGATCTTGCCGGCCATGGTATCTTTATCAATGCCGTTGACACCGGATGGGTGACGGATGAGGATCCGGCTGTTCTGGCCAGGTTAAAGCAGGAAATCCACGATTTTCAACCTCCATTGGATATTGTCGATGGTGCCGCAAGGGTGTGCGATCCGTTTTTTCATGGTATTATCACCGGCCGCCACTGGTCCGGGAAATTTTTGAAAGACTATCAGCCCATCGACTGGTGACAGCAGAAGAAAAGCGCTTCAGTTTTACAATCGGTGATTGTACGCTGTATTGATTGTTTATAGAACCTTCTGAAACAGGATTGTACTCAAAATTGCGCCGGACTAACGGTATGTAGCGTTTCGGACGGCCGGCGTTCGTCTCGATCTCCCTGAAAAAGTTTGAGGCGAACAGGTCGAAACGCTAACTTTCCGCCTTCTTAAGTAAATCGTACATATCCGCAGAAAAAGATCCGATGAAACGCTTATAATAGGCGGGTACGTGCAGGTAATAGACAGGCATCGTCCAAATAATACCTTCAGAGATGTGTATGTCAGCCATGATGGGTTGGAATAGTCCGGTATCTCATGAATGTGGAAACGGGGTTTAAATGATCATGGGGATAATGCAGACAAATTTGACTATTAAATATTGACTAAACCAGCCTTATGGTCTATGGTGAAAACCAAAGAAAGGAAGCGGCTTATGAATATCGCAAAATTCGTCGTTTTGGGCGCACTTGATCAGCTCACCACCGCCAGCGGGTATGACATCATCCGGGAATTGGATAAAAAAATGATTACGAGCTGGACGAATGTGAAAAAGGGCTCCATATACCACGCTCTTAAAACGCTGAATGCGGGCGGCCAAATTCACGAAACCGAACGGGTCAAACAGGGGCAGTTTCCAACTATGACCCTTTATAAAATCACGGAAGCCGGCCGGAAAGCATTTGATAAAATGCAGGCGGAAGCATTCCGGGGACTCTATCCGTATTACTTCGGGTTCAAACTGGCCTTTAAATTCAATATCCGGAGAACGGTCGACGAGATAGCCGTCTATGCGGAACAGGCCATTGCCATCATCGATGCCAACATTGCCGGGCGTGATGCCTACCTGAAATCGCATGCAACCGATGGTTCGAAGATGAAAGCGGAGGCATTTTTTATCGAGCATGACAAGATGCTGTTTCGATCTGAGAAAAAATGGATTCAAATGGTCGTAAAGCGCATAAAGGAGGGTTGATCATCATGATTTTGCGGACGCTGTGACTGGAAAAAATTTACACCAAAGGTTTATTTTGACTATACAAATTTGATCAATATTTAATCCCTATTTCACATCCGGAAGGATCAGGTTCAGAACATGTCAACTATGTAGCTATGGAGGCGACTCATGATGAAAGCAAGTATACTCACCTTCAGCCAGACCGGCAATACCCTCAAAGTAGGCCGGGCGATCTCACATGCATTGGGAGAAAATGGCATCCGGGTTGAGCACACCAGATATCTTCATCGTAATAATTGGGATCCGGAATCCGCTGATTTGATCGGTATCGGATGTCCGGTTTTCGAAAACATGCCGGCCGAATGTGTGCCGGAATATTTGCAACTGCATAATTTTAAAAGAAAAAAGGCCTTCGTATTCATAACTTCGGGTGGCTCACCGGCCAAATCTTTGTGGCACCTGTCCCGGGCACTCTCACGAACAGGCGCTGATGTGATCGGAGGCATGCAATTGCGGGGGGCGGTGACGGTACCGACCAAATTCGGGGAATTTACCGGCCGTCCGGATGAAAGGGATCTGGCACAAGCCAGCGCATTCGGGAACGCTTTGGCAGCCAACATAACGGAAAAAACTGCCCTACCTGATCAGTATTCGATAAATTCGAAGCAGGGCGCTGGTTTGTATAATATTCTCGGCCCCTGCCTTACCTATCTCAAGAAAAAAATTACCCCATTGCCCGTGAGTGACCCGGTGAAATGCACGTGTTGTGGAAACTGCGTCCGAGAATGCCCGACAGACAGCATCACCATCAATCAGGGAGTCGTTTCTTTCAGCAACACTTGTATGGTCTGCTATCGATGCTGGCATGTTTGCAGTAGCGATGCCATTACCATGAGGTTTTCTCCGGGTGATGGTACGATCGAACGATTGCTTTACGCCAATCGCATGGAACGGTTTTTCGGAAACATCAAAGCCGACGAAAACATCGGTCCGAACCTGTATAAAGATGTTTTAGCCCGAAA
Source organism: Desulfobacteraceae bacterium (assembly GCA_013003715.1). Classification (GTDB taxonomy): domain Bacteria; phylum Desulfobacterota; class Desulfobacteria; order Desulfobacterales; family Desulfosarcinaceae; genus JABDIN01. Next base: position 24,917 of record JABDIN010000088.1, read on the forward strand.
AATACGGTTGAAGTATGATCGGAAAGATCCGACAGCGGAATTTGAGACCGATGACATGAAAGTCCATTGAAGATAGTATATCCTCTATTTTACATCCGAGTCTATTGGTTGAAGACTTGGTATGGGAACGGCTTTGAGAGATCAATTTGATGGCTTTTTGTCAGACGTTTTTATATCAAGAATGGCATGCTACATAAAAAGAAATTGATTTCTCCTTATACGACCAAAACATTGACAATATATTGAGAAAAATATATTCTCAGAATATCGAAAATTACGGTCATCACGGCCTGATGAGATGTTTGAAGCTGCACCTGGAACAATGCACCACGTGATTTGCCGGGAGTTTATGAAATTCCGTTGAGCACCGGATAAGGGCGTTTTACATGTGGAAGCCAGTATTGTAGGTATTAATGAGGCCACAAGACAAGGAGAAGCTCATCATGAAAGGATACGTTTTTGGTGCGACAATCATAACGGCTATCTGCCTGTTGGTCATCCTGATTGGCCCACCCGCCAGCGGTACGAATGAAGAAAAACCCCAGGACGATGCATTGCCGCTTCTGAGATTAGTGGACGCCGAGGGATGGATCCAGGTTGACTATGCAGACCACTCCCAATCATCTCAAGTTTTTACCCGTATTTGCACGGTTGAAGTCCATTTTTCAGCAATTACCGCTTTCCTGATCACCAAACAAAAAAAAATTGTCCCCTATTTCACAGATTCCGAAGAAAATGATTTTATATTGGGTGAAGTTGAGGAGAAATGCCGAATATTGAATACGAGTGTGCCGATGATGGAGCAACGATGCACTTCCACCCAAAAACGATATTTGAGAGCAAGGATCACCGGTGGGAAGGTCAACCGGCTGAAAAAACCAATACGTTTGGATGTCATTAACCTGGAAATTCAAAATTTTGAGGATGCCAGGGATGTCCACTGTGTGACCTGCGTATCATCCAAATGTACCGAATCTAACCAGCAGAGTGGAGGGACGCCGGCAGATTCATGGTGGCCGACGGCATTGTACAATTGGCCGTTAAAAGACGGGCACACCGAAACGATAGGACACTATAAGTATACACTTGTTTTGAATAGGCATAAAAGATGAAAAACCGTGCATTCGATCATATGTTTAAAGTCCGGCTACCTGTTATCCCGGTTTTCCTGAAAAGTCATTCGTGGTAAGGGCTATTGGCGATAGCATTGTCTCGGGTTATCATTAATTCATTTACATCGTCTTCTATCAAAATGATTTCCGAACGCAGGTCCAATTGCCGGGATTCTGCAGATCGAATGCTGCCTAATAGCTGAATCCGTCTTTTTTTACCGATGCCATCCTGGACAAGTTCCGTTTCCTGCTCGTCCATATCTGCTTGAATAGTATCCAACTCATCGTATAACTCATCGATTCGTTTTTGTTTGTATCGAATGCTTTGCTGCAATCTAAAGATCTCTTTCCCCTGCTCGTATGCATCAAGAAAAGCGGGTTCCTGGAGACCACGACAGACACCATTGTACGCGTTGCCATGGATTCCGAATCGGTATCCGGAGCGCGGGGTACAATGGTGTGCCAAACCCTCGATATGTCCTGTTCTATATCGATTCATGTCGGGTGACACATCATGTTTGGCGCAGGCTTTTCGATGTTTCCCGATTTGGGCCAGGGGAATTCCACGCGAGCCATCCTCGTAGCCAATGATATACCAGTCTGCATTCAGGCATTCATTCTCGCTCAGTGTGGCGCAACCTGCTGCGGCAAAGAGGATGGTCAGGACAATCAGACTGTTTAAAAAGAATATTTTTCGTGTAAGGCAAGCGCTTTTCATCTCATGGACCTCTCATTTGAAGCTGCGTTCTATTACGGTATTATTGTTCTGTCCGCGCCCCTTCTCCATACATGATCCCAGCGGCCACCTTTAAGCCTGCCGCCGGTGGAAGGTTTTCTGAGCCAGTTTTTGCCAGCGGGTTTCGGTAAACGCGGGATGACCGGCCAGGGACCGGAAAGTCTTCTCAATTTTAGGATCAAAACGCCACACCGGATAGGGCAAACCGCCGAGCAAACGGTTGAACAAGCAGGCTTCCATCGCCAATAGCAATACCGCCAGCAGGACACCGCCAATTTGAATAAGGCTGTCCAGGTAGCCCATGGCGGCGATCAGAGCTGTTGCCGCTGCAGGTGGGTGGACGCACCGGATCAATACCATGCCGAGGCTGACCGTGCCCATGGCAAGGACAATTGCCAGCAGGTGGGGCCAGTTCATGGCGGTTGGCGCCGTTTCGATAAATGCCGGGAAGAGCGTCTGGGACAGGGTCAGGGCCCCCAGTCCGGACAACAGGGCCACTGTGTGGGACAATATGAGATTTCTCGGGCTGGCGGCTTCGGAAAGCGGGGTATAGAACAAGATGAAGGCTGACGGCCCCAAAGGCGGAAAGAGAAGCATTAAATTCGTCAGGAAGGCCATGAGGGTGATGGTGCCCAATGCAACCATACCGGAGAAAAAAAGATATAAAATCGTGATGAGGTCCCGGTGTCGGTGACGTCGATACAGGTAGCTCAGTTGAAATTTTGAAAAGAAGGCCACCAGACGGTAAAAAAACGTTTGCTGAGGTCCCCGGACAGGTTTTTTTTTCACTCTCCTTGCTCCTGGTCAGTGGATTCAGCAAGAGCTGCCAATTGATCCAAAGCATCACCAACGCCCCGGTTGGTGAGTCCGAATAGGAGGAGTACTTCATCGAGGCCGGCTTTGATATGGGTGATCATCTGAACAACTTCGGCCGTAGAGATGCCAAGTAACTGCGTGGCCGCCGTGTGCATGGTTTGAATCCGGTCCGGATCTTGTTTCAATACACTTGACCAGAGTGCGGAAGCGGCCATGGGCACCACAATCGTATCCGTCAATTCGAGTTTACGGATTTCATCCATGGACAGGTTATGCGCCCCGATGTAGCACACCAGTTCGTCCGGAAATCCCCAGGACTGAACAATCCAGGCGCCGGCCTGGGCATGATCCCACCCGAAGTGCTCCCGTTCCAGCCGGGACAGCCGTTCAGGGCTCTGCGACCATTCCGCCATGATGGGTGTGTAGTATTCGCTCCAGACACTCAGGAGCACCGGCAGGGCAACATCAGAAATCAACGAGGCGGTGAAGGCTTCTTCTGCTTTATCCTTTATCAGGACGGTCGCCATACTTCGGGAGAAAAACGCGCGTACCAGGGAATCGATCCAGAACGCTTCATGGTCAAAGATATCGCCAGTGGGTCTCGGTATGGCATCCATGACCGAATATGCCATTACCAGGGAACGAATATTTTTGATCCCCAGAAACGTCACCGCCTGCTTGATTTCGGACACCGGCGACCGGGGGCTGTAAAAAGAAGAGTTTACGGTTTGGATTACCTTGGCGGAAATACCGGTGGCCGAGGAAATCAGGGTCGCCAGCCGGTCGATGTCCGGGTCTTCATTGTTGATTTCGGCAAGCAGACGTTGAACCGCCAACGGCAGGGGCGGAATCTCGATACCCTTGAACATGGTATTGAAATTACCAGTGGCGATAGCGGCATGACGCCGTAATTTTTGGAATAATCCCATATCGTTTTCTGTCTGTCCCGATCAAAAATCAGACGGCATGTTTACCACCAGACTATCGTCATTTATGGTCAAAACTTTAGGTCGCCGTCCGGGCTGCAAGTGCACGACAGAAAATCCAAAGAAATGGCATTTGATCTATCAAGTTATTTTTTTTACCATCAAAATACTGAAGTTCACCGGTATACTCCTTCAACTTGCCGCATCCTACCGGTTGGATTTTTTTGCATCGGCGGATAAATACGCAAAACTCGTAGGTCTGGTTTATGGGAGGCGGTGACTGCAAGAAGGCTTGTCCCCAGTAAGTTCCGCCGGAAACTCATTGCGCGAATCAGCGATACGTCACTTGACCTATTTAGTTGCCGGATTAATATTATCCTCAAGAATCAGCTTTCCGCTCGCCGTTGCTCCTCATCCCGGATTTCTCTTCTCAACAACTTCCCAACCTTGGACTTAGGCAGCATGTCCCGGAATTCGATGTACTGGGGCACTTTGTAGGCCACGAGACTCTTCCGGCACCATTTGATAAGGTCATAGCCGGTAATGCCTTTGATATCGGATTTCAGGACCACGTAGGCTTTGATGCGTTCACCGACTTTTTCATCGGGAATACCGACGACGCAGGTGCCGATGACGGCGGTGTGTTCCTGGAGTACGGCCTCGATTTCGGATGCGGACACCCGGTATCCCTTGTGTTTGATGGTGTCCACGGTCCTGTCCACAAAATAGAGATGGCCGTCCTGGTCCATGGACATAATGTCGGCGGTGCGGTACCAGGTTTTGCCGTCCAGTTGGATGAAGGATTTTTCGGTCTCCTCGGGCTTGTTCAGATAGGTGGTGACCATGTGTTTCGAGTGGACGATAATCTCACCGGGTTCTCCGGGATCCACAGGCATGAGAAACAGGGGGTCGACTATTTTGACCTCTTTGCTGGGAACGATGGTGCCCACGCTTTTGGGCGGGTTTTCAATGTTCGTCGGGCACATGGACACACCACCGCAGGTTTCGGTGGCGCCGTATCCCTGATAAATGGATTTCCCGAATTTGTTTTTCCAGCGTTTCCCCACTTCCACGGGAAGCACATCCCCGGCGCTGTACCAGTAATCCACGGAACGCAGATCATATTGATTCAGGCGGTCGTGTTCCAGCATCATCCGGTATAAGGTGGGCACGCCGATGAGGGAACGCACCTTGAAACGGTGAATGGCGTCGAAGGTGGCATCCAGATTGATACGGGGTTGAATCAACAGGGCACCGCCCACAAACAGGGTGGCCAGGCTACAGGTCTGGCCCAGGATGTGAAACAGCGGAGCATTGCCGAAGATGATGTTCTCCTTGGCCGGCACAAGGTGTTCGCTTGTCCGGATCTGCTCCAGGGCGGAGGTCAGATACAATTCCTGGGTGAGGGGCACGCCCTTGGGAAATTTTGTGGTTCCACCGGTGTAGAGGATCTGTGCCGTTGTGCCCGGTTCCGGCTGAAACGGCGGGGCATCCGTATCTTTATATTTGCCCAACAACGTGCGAATTGAAAATACATTGTCTTCCCAGGACACTGAACCCCGGGGGACGACATCAAACAGATACCCGAATCCACGCTTCATCACGTTGAGCAGATCCGTCATGCGCGCCACAACCACCCGTTTAAGGTTCGTATTGGGCATGACCTGTTTCACATACCCGAAATTGGTGTCCGCGCAGATGATGGTTTCGGCCTCGCTGTCATTGGTGATGTAAGTGACGTCATGGGGGGTATAGATCGGCGTAATGGGCACGCAAACCGCCCCCATCTTTTGAATTCCCAGCCAGGCCACCACCCATTGGATACTATTGGGAAGGTATATAACCACCTTTTCTCCGGGCACGACGCCAATGTCCAGAAGTGCCGCGGCAAGCCGACCTGCAAGATCCCGGACACGGCTGTAGCTGAATCTTGTCCCGAGGTAGATCACCGCCGTAGCGTCCGGTGTTTTCTTAGCGGTTGCTTCAAATGTTTCGTAGATCGTATTCGTTGGTTTGCTTTCCATGATGGTTTTTATGACCCCGTGGTAATTGATAAACAACGCTCATTTCTCTGATTTCAATCAATAGAAGGCCTATCCAGGTTAGACCGCAGATAACATGGTTCTAAATTCCAAAGTAGGCTGCCTTGATCTCCGGATTATCCATGAGTTCGGCCCCGGTACCGCTGAGGGTGAGCATACCGTTTTCCACGACATAGCCCCGGTCGATGATCGGGAGGACCGGGCGGGCAAATTGTTCACAGATCACCACGGTAATGCCGGAGTCCTGGTTGAGATTGACGATGGCCTCCACCACGGCTTTTTGCATGAGCGGGCTCAGCCCCAGCAGAGGCTCATCAAGCAGGAGCAGGGTGGGGCGCACGGTCAGCGCCATGCCGATGGCCAGCATCTGTTGTTCGCCGCCGCTTAAAAAACCGGCTTTCCGTTTTCGCAGGGGATACAGGGCCGGAAACAATTCAAAAACACTGTCCATGGTTTCAGCGATTTCACTTCGTTTTCTCAGGTGGCCGGAAATTTTGAGGTTTTCGATGACGCTGCTCTCCCCGAACACGGGATGCCGTTCCCTGGAGAGTACGATGCCCTTTTGTACCCGCGCATCCGCAGAGGCTTCGGTGATATCCTCTCCCTCGAAAGAGATACGGCCGTAAACCGTTATGCGTTCACCACCTTTGCGTTTTTCCTTGATCCGCATATCGATGATCAGGCCCGAGACTGTATTCATCAAGGTGGTTTTCCCTGCACTGTTGGACCCGATGACCCCGACGATTTCTCCGGTATTCACCGCCATGGTCAACCCATTGACCGCCAGCGCATTCTCAAAAAACACCATTAAATTCTCAATTTCAAGCATGGATACCCTTAAGTAATTTTAAAATGTGAAATACTTTAAGATTTTAAAACAAGCCCCGGTACCCTTCCGGTGTGTGAAAGGTCCGTTTTAATCTTTAAAATTCAAATTTCAAATTTATGATTTAAAAATTCCTCCCACCACTATTCCGTTCCCAGGTACGCGTTTTTGACCTCATCCTGCTCCATCACTTCCGATGACGGGCCGTCGGCTATTTTTTCGCCATAGTTCATTACGATAATCCGGTCGGCGATCTTGAACAATTCCTTGAGCCGGTGTTCGATCATGATGATGGTCTTGCCCTGCAGGCGGAGTTTTTCGATGATGGGAACGATACTGGCGACTTCGGCCAGACTCAGGCCGGAGAACAATTCGTCCAGTATGATGAGATCCGGCTCCAGGGCGATGGCCTTGGCCAACTCCAGGCGTTTGAGGTATCCCTGGGGCAAAGCGCCGGCTATTTTGTAAGCCACGTGCGCATCCCGTTCGAATCCCACTTCCTCCAGCAGATCCAGCGCCACGGCATCCCGGTCTCCATACTTTCCGCCCACCAGGCCTTTCACGCGCGGTGAAAACAGGGGTATGATCATGTTTTTATAGGCTGGGAGCTGATAAAAAGGCCGTACCATCTGGAATGTGCGGGCGATACCCAGACGCACGATCTTATAGGCCGGCAGACTATGGATGGGCCGCCCCTTGTAAATCACCTTTCCCGAAGAGGGTTTGACAAAACGGGAAATAAGGTTGACCAGGGTGGTCTTGCCGGAGCCGTTTGGGCCGATGACGCCGAGCAGTTCTCCCTCGTTCAGATCAAAACTGACCTGGCTTACGGCCTGGACTCCGCCGAATGATTTGCTCAGTTTTGATATCTGCAGTAGAGGTGTAACCGTCATTTTTCCACCTCCACCCATCTTTCAAACTGGTGATATTTTCGTTGGGCGTAGTGAAACAATCCCTCGGGGATGGCCACGATAAACACCACCAGAAAGGCGCCGTAAAACACGATCCGCAACCCTCCGATACCCCGCAGTACCTCGGACAACGGCACCAGGATACAGGCGCCGAGGGTGGCGCCGGCCAGACTGCCGGGTCCGCCCACTACAGCAGCGGCAATGGGCAAAATGGAGTAATCCAGTGCAAACACGGGCATTCCCACGAACATGTAGACATGGGTCATGAAAGCGCCGGCAAACGCCCCCACGGAACCGGCAATGAACAGGGCCTGGATCTTGAACCAGTAAATGTTGATACCGGCATTGGTGACGGACCGGTCATTGTCATTGATGCCTTTGAGCACCAGTCCGAAATCGGATGTCAACATTCTCCGGAATCCGAAAAGTGCGGCGGTGAGCACACCGAAGATGAGATATATTTCAATCCAGATGGAAGGCAGCGGTGTCATGCCGCTCAATCCTTCCGTGCCGCCGAATATCTTGGTGGCCTCAATCACCCGCACCAGCATAAGCGGAAGTATGAGGGTCACCATGGAAAAATAAATACCCCTCAACCGGAGAACCGGCAACAGCAGCAATGTGCTGATGGCTCCGCCTGCCACGGCCGCCAGGGGCAGGGTGATAAAGGGCGAAATTCCGAAATAATGGTTCATGACGCCGGCGCAATAGGCCCCCATACCGAAAAAAAGTGCCTGGCCCAGGGAGATCATACCGGTCTGGGCCAGAATATCCCAGCTGATGGCCAGCAGTCCGAACACCGCCACGGACAGCATTACTTTCTGCCAGTAGGGACCCAGCAGCAGAGGGAGTGTCAGGAAAATGAAAACCGGCAGCCATCGGGGCGAGGACAGATAGAGCATTTCGCGCCAGGAGCATACAGCGAAAACATCCTCGGACCGTACCTTGATCCCCCGGTCTATGCGTTCTTTTCGTTTTTTCAAACCGTGTTAAATCCTTTCTTCCAGTTCCTTTTGCTTACCGAAAAAACCCGAGGGTTTGACGGCCAGGACAATAAGTATGGCCGCCAGACTGACAATCATGGTCCAGTGGGAACCGATGTAGGAATCGGTGAACCGTTCGGCGAATCCGATGACAAAACTGGCCAGGATGACACCGCCGGTACTTCCCAGTCCACCGATGATGCAGACGGCCAGGGCTTTGATGAGCACATCGTATCCTTCTTCCGGCGATATAGTGCCCAGCGGAATAATCACGGTGGCCGCCACAGCCGCCAGCCCGGCGCCCATGGCCACCGCCAGCATGGCGATTTTATCCGGATTGATGCCGAAGGTGAGGGCCGTGCGCTCGTCCTGGGCAATGCCCCTGAAGGCCAGCCCCAATGACGTGTGATGGGTGAAGACCCACAGGCCAAGCACCAGCACCACACCGATTGCCACGATGAGCAACCGTTGCATGTCCACAAAGGCACCGCCGATAAAGAAACTGTAATCCGCAAATACCGGCAGGTTGTACTCAAAACCCACGAAACCGAAGTAGCGGAACAATTCCAGGACGGCCAACCCGATGCCGAAGGTGGCGATGACCTCGGACAATGCCTGGCCGCGCACCCGCATGAGTACAAACCGGTACATGGCGGCGCCCAAGAGTGCGGTAATCAGAATGGACAGAAGGACGGATACCGGGTAAGAAAAACCGAGGAGGTTGATCATCATCCAGGTCGCATAGGCGGACAGCACATAAAACGCGCCATATGCGAAATTGGCCACCCCGCTTATCCCGAAGGTGAGATTGAACCCGATGGCCATCAGGGCGAGAATGACGCTGTTGATGATGGCGTAAATGGCGGTTCCGGCTAACATATGTTGTCTATTTCCTCATGTGGTGAAATCAAAAAAAATGTTAAATCTTAAAATTTGAAGTTATTTTGCCGACTTCAGTCCTTCCGGCAGTTGAATTTTCCCTTCAGCCAGGGCCGGCGGAAAGACGATGGTACGGCTGCCGTCGGCATTCCATTGAAACACCGCGGCCACGGCGCTGGTGGCGGGATCCATGTCGAAAATGGCCTGGTGGCCCTCATCGAATTTGATGTGCCCGATGATACCATTGCGTTCCGTTTTTTTCAGCTCGGCGACAATGGCGTCGGGTTCTATGCTGCCCGCGCGTTCAATGGCTTCAGCCAGGATATAGACGGCCTCATAGGAGGGGGCCGGACCATGGCCGGCTTCCAGGGGTTTTCCCCACCGCGCATCGTAGGCTTTTTCAAAAGCCACTGAGAGGGGCATCTTGGCCGAAGATATGGCACTGCCCATCTCGAAATTGCAGTTGACCGCCCCGGCAATTTTTTGATCAAAGGTTTTCCAGGCGCCCGGACCGGCCAGGGGGGATATGAATCCGGCCAGAAGACTCGGCACTTTCATGGTATTCCATTGTTTGACCAGGGTACCGCTTTGGGGCATATCGAAAATCGGCAGGATCACCTGGGCTTTTTTGGCCCGGGCTTTCATCAATGCCGAAGAAAAATCACCGGTTCCCGTGGGAAAGGCTTCATGTTCCACGATTTCCCATCCCGCCTTGCTGAAATAGACATCGGTCAAGATTTTCGCGGTTGCCCGTGCCCAGGCCACATCCTGGTTGAGGATGTATACCCGTTTGAATCCGAACTCCTTGTTGATAAAGGACATGGTGCCCACCAGGTATTTCACCAGGTATTTGGCGTTCAGGCAGGTTCTGAAGATATACTTGTATTTTTCGGGGTTCTCCTTGATTTTTGCTTCGGATGCCGGGGACATGGCGATGGTGCCGATCATGGGCACCTTGTATTTGGAGATGATATCCATACCGGCCATGAGGGCTTCGGATCGGAAAGGTCCAACCACCAGGGCGGCGGGTTTTTTGTCCAGGATTATTTTTTCCAGGCCCAGCAGCGCTTCGGGCACCGGCACGCCGGGTGCGGCATCCCGGATATCGAGAGATGCCACTGTGAATTGCCGCTTTTCGCCGTCAACCATGACACCACCCTTGGCGTTGATCTCCTCCACCGCCATTTCCACCGATCGAAGGCATTCTTTCCCTTCCAGAAAACCGGTTGATGTGGGTACACCGATGACGATGGGTTCGGCACCAAAGCACGGAGAAACAAGAAACACGCCGGCCAGCAAAATGGCGGCTAATGTACCGAACAGCCTTTTCGGATCTTTCATGGGACCTCCTTATATAGTTGAAATAACACAATTGTCACGTCTGAAAACGTGAACACGAAAGCCGGATGGTCCGGCAATAACCGGATACATGACCTGCGTCTGTTGTTGCGGGGGTGAGCGCGAAGCAGGTTGTCGCTACACTCGGTCCTTGGAAGCAACAGGTATGCCGAAGATCGTCACATTAGTAACATATTGTTTATATTGATAATGCTGGCAATTTGAAATGTGAGGCAAAAGCGTAGTGTTTCGAATCGAAACAGGGCATATGGAGAAAGGGGTGCTTACAGGCAGGCTGTCGCAATGAAAATGCTTGAATTTACAGTGTGTTGCGTGATGTGTTACAAAACGATACATTGACTTGGTTCAGGCCGAATCACCACCCCATGTCGCCGGTCATGCCGTTCTTCACGGCCGGATAGCCTGGGGCAAATGGATGTCATCTTCCGCGATCGTCGGCGGGTAAACGATGGTGCGCCGCCCGTCCTTCGTCCATTGTACCAGGCAGGCCACCGCTTCCGTGGCCGGGTCATCGCCGAATATGACCTGATGCCCCTGATGGAATCGCAACCGGCCCATGACACCGTAACGATCCGTGCGTTCCAGAGCGGCTACCAGCCGGTCGGCATCCAGGGAATCGGCGGATTCGATGGCCTCCGCCAGAATAAAGACCGCTTCATAGGCGGGCGCCGGGCCATGGCCGGCCTGGATTTGTTCCCCGAAACGGGTGGTGTACGCCCGGTGAAAATCGGCAGCCGGCGTATACTTTACCGACGGCATATTGCCGAGTTCGAAGACCACATTTAAAACGCCGTCCAGATCGCTGCCGAACCGCTCCCAGGCACCGGGACCCACCATGGGCGAGATAAATCCGCACAACAGGCTGGGCAGGTTCATCATTTTCCACTGGGTGACCAGGTTGCCGCTATTAGGTGCATCAAAAATAGGCAGAATCACCTGGGCCCCCAGCGCGGCCGCCTCAGTCAGCCCGGCTGAATAATCAACGGTGTCCGATGGATAATGTCGGGTACCTGAAATCTGCCATCCCTTGCGGTCAAAATACAATTTAATCATCAGCGAAGTGGTGCTGCGGGCCCAGGCCACATCCTGACTCATGATATATACCCGGTCGAATCCATATGTTGTGTTTAAAAACCGCATGGATTCAATGAGGTAATCCGTCAGATAGGTGGTGTTCAACCCTGTTCTGAAAACATATTTGTATTTCGGATTTTTCATGACCTTTGCTTCCATGGCCGGTGTCATGGCTATGGTTTCGATCATGGGTACCCGAAACCGGGCCACAAGATCCATTGCCGGCAACAATACTTCGGAGCGAAACGGCCCCACAACAAGCGCATGAATCGATGCTGTTTCCAGAAATTCTTCCAGCCGTTGCAACGCGGATTGCACCGGAAGGTCAGGGGACGAATCCTTGAGATCCACGGTTTTCAAGTGGATCCTGCGATTGCCGGATGCCATTTTTACGCCTCCACGGCCGTTGATTTCCGCCACGGCCATCCGCACCGCCAGGAGGCTTTCTTTTCCTTCGAGGGACGTCAGGGAAGTGGCGACGCCGATAATGATCGGGTTTTCAGCGGCCGTGATGGTGATTTGGCTTGTACTGAAGGCAATGCATAACAATACGAAGATCGATCGCTTCAGGCGGAAAATGGTTGCAACGGTGTTACCAGTGAAAATCATGGCCGATTATCTGTCCCTGGTGTTTTTCGATTGTTTGGTGGTTTGTGTTCACTTTTACCGGCGGATCAGGTGAACACATGTATTTATTCCCGGCTAATCCTTCTGGCTGGAGTTGAAAGCGGATAATCTTCCAAAGAACAGCCGTAACTTATGTTGACAGGCGGATACCCCCTTCCTTATTATCTCCGGATCAGCTGCACAACATAAATGTCGCCATGTCGTGGATTTGTTTATCCGGCTCTGAACACATATGAAAATCCGATTTTCCATATCATTGAAATTGCTGCTCCTGATCCTCCCCCTGGTTTGTCTACCCATCGGTATTGTCGGTTATTTCTCCTTCCATGCTGCAGTGGAACGGGTGGACCGGTTGGTTCGGCACGAACAGATGGTAACGGTCCGCATGACCGCCGACAAGATCCGGGATATTTTCACCAAATGCCGGATGGATCTTGAAACCATTTCCGGCCTGCCGGTGATGGAGGACTTTCACAATGCCCGCACCTTCAGGCTCCGGGCGGAAACCGAGTTCAATCATGAAAAAATAGTGAAGTTATTCCAGGAGTTTCTGAACCGGACCACCGCCTACTATCAAATCCGGTATATCGATCATCATGGTGAGGAACTCGTTGTGGTGAACCGTCATGATATGGATGGAGAAAGGAAAAACATTGCCGGTAGCAGCCTTTTCCTATCGGCACGTAAACGTGGACGAGACCGGGACCATTTTTCAGATATCCAGCCCATCGAAGGTCGGGACATCTATGTCATCCACCGGGCCAAAGCCGTTTTCAGCGCCTGGAATGAGTTTGCCGGCGTGCTGTGTATCGACCTCGATTACACTAAGATCATCCGGATCGTCGAAGAGATTCAAGTGGGCGAGAACGGGTATGCCTTTATGGTGGACAACCAGGGCCGTACAACGGCTCATCCGCGCTACGAACCATATGCTCACGATCTTGAAACACTTCCGGAACCCAGCCTGGCGAAACTGGTTCGCCAGATGATCACCGGTGCCAGTGCATGGGAGATGTATTCTTTCGAGGGTGAGCAGAAGATGGCGGCATTTGCGCCGGTCCTTCCCCTGGGATGGTCCATTGCCGCCACCATTCCCACCACTGAACTCAAGGCGGAAGCCCGTGCCATACAGACACGGGTCATCCAGGTGGTGGTCATCACCCTTCTGTTCGCTGTCATCGGGGTAAGTTTGATTTCCTACCTGCTGAGAAGGCCGGTACGCAACCTGGTAGCGGCGACACACCGAATTGCCGCAGGCGACTTGAGCAGACAGATTCCGGTGCAGACCTCCGATGAGTTGGGGGATCTCACCCACTCGTTTAACCGGATGACCCAAAATCTTGCCACGGTGCAGGATGAGTTGATTCGATCCGAAAAACTCATCTCGCTTGGCCGGTTATCCGCTGGTGTTGCACATGAAATCAGGAATCCGCTCAATGCCATGAAGGGCGCTATTGTGCTCATGCAGCGCCGGCGGAAGGCGGATCCGCTGATTCAGGAATATACGCATCTCGTGATGGAAGAGATCGACCGGTTAAACAATTTTGTGACCGATTTCCTGTATTTTGCACGGCAATCCAGGCCTAAGCCGGTGCCAACGGATGTCAATGCCTTAATACTAACCGCACAGAAACTGTTTGCTGAACAGGCCTCAAACAGGGATATCCGTTTCCATAACCATCTGGCTTCGAATTTACCCAAAATCACCATCGATCCACACCAGATGGAGCAGGTGATCCTGAATTTGCTGGTCAACGCCATGGATGCTCTGCCGGATGGCGGAAACATCTCTTTTTCCACTTTTTATTTACGGTCGAAACCTGAAGACGATGGCTCGGGAAACATCAGAATTGAAATCCGGGATAACGGCATCGGCATTCCCAAGGCCAATTTGCAGGACATTTTCGATCCGTTTTTCAGCACCAAGGAATCCGGCACGGGCATCGGTCTGCCCTTGAGCCTGGGCATTGTGGATAATCACGGCGGCCGGTTGAATATCAAACCCAGAGAAAACAGGGGAACCAAAGTGATTCTTGAACTGCCGGTTCCCGGTGTAAAATCACATATTGATACTGAGGAGAATTAGGTGGAGAGGAAAAAGATCCTGGTCGTGGAAGACCGGGAAAATACCCGAAAGGTGATCGCCGCCATTTTATCGGATGAAGGTTTTGACGTGCTTACCGCGCCTGATGGCCGGAAGGCACTCGGTATATTCTCCGTTCATTATGATATCACCGCCGTATTATCGGATTTGAAAATGCCCGGTATGAACGGTCTCGAATTGTTTCACCGGATGAACGGCATCAGAAAACCACCGCCGTTCATCATCATGACCGCCTATGGCACTGTCAAGTCCGCCGTATCGGCGCTTAAGGAGGGCGTTGCCAATTATCTCATCAAACCCCTGGATTACGAGGAATTAACCATTGTGCTGGACAAAGCGATTCGGGAACATGATATGTCCTCCGAATTGTCCGCTCTCAAAAAACAATTGATCGGAGACAATATATTTCACGGGGTGATCGGCGCCGATCCTAAAATGCAGGTGATATTCCAGTTGGTGAGAACCGTAGGTCCCACCGATGCATCCGTGGTGATTTATGGTGAAACCGGTACCGGAAAAGAACTCCTGGCCAATGCCCTGCACCGGGAAAGCCCGCGCCGGCAAAGACCCATGGTTTGCATCAATTCCGCATCTTTATCCGAGCATCTGTTGGAGGCCGAGTTGTTCGGCTATCTAAAAGGCGCGTTCACCGGCGCCATCACTAACCGCAAAGGCCGGCTTGAAACGGCACACCATAGTACCCTGTTCTTGGATGAAATCGGGCACATGAGCATGAATCTCCAGGCCAAGCTGCTCCGTTTTTTGGAGGAAAAGACGTTCGAGCCGGTGGGGGATACGGATTCCCGGAAGGTTGATGTGCGTGTGATCGCCGCCACCAATGTGGACTTACAGGAAGAGATCCGCAAGGAACGTTTTCTGGGGGATCTGTTATACCGCCTTGAAGTCGTGCCCATCCATGTCCCGCCGCTAAAGGAACGCCGGGGGGATGTCTGCCATCTGACCGATCATTTCATGAGACAGTTTTCCCTGCAATACGATAAGAAGTTGACCGGCGTATCATCCGGAGCCATGGACCTGCTCTCCGCTTATCCATGGCCGGGAAATGTGCGTGAACTGAAAAACACCATCCAACAGGTGGTGATTCTGTCCGGCAATTCAATCCTGGAGGTCGACGATCTCCCGGGTAAAATCAAAGCCGGAATCAGTCACGACTGCCCGGGGGAGATGATGACATCCGGCTCGGCTGCAGGCGATATGGCCATCTCCCTGCGGGAGATGGAAATCGATCTGATTCAGGCGACACTCGAAAGATGCAACGGCAATAAAAGCCACGCCGCCCAGCAACTGGGTATTTCCCGAAAAACCCTCTATGAAAAAATCAACAGGTACCACATCCCGGTGGCGAAACCAGCACGATGATTGCATGTAGATTTGACATTACCTGGTCGGGCACTGTTCCAACCGCATCCTTTTTAAATACGTCAGCCCTGTCGCCGGGTATGGGTGTCTAAAAACCGATAATTCGTTTTCCGGCAGTCTTTCCGAGTGCCTATATGCAGATGAAATCCGGAAAAAATCCCGGGCGGAACCGGGGGATGTATCCATGTCCGAAAACGTCTTGTCATCATGGAGGGGAACGGATATTCTCCGGGCATGGACTTGAATCCCAAAATTTGTGACCGGGCGAGAAAAGCGCGGGATCCGCGTTTTGACGGATTGTTTTATACCGGTGTCAGGAGTACGGGCATTTATTGCCGGCCCGTTTGTCCGGCGCCGTCGCCGAAACCGGAAAACATTGTCTATTATCCGACGGCCGCAGCCGCGGCTGCGGCCGGGCTGCGGCCGTGCCTGCGATGCAGGCCGGAAGCATCACCGGGGACACCGCTGTGGAATGGGACATCCGCGACCATATCCCGGGCCATGGGATTGATCCAGCAAGGGGCCTTGAATCATCAAAGCGTGGATGAGCTGGCGTTGCGGTTAGGGATTGGCGCGCGGCACTTGCGCCGATTGTTCAAGCAGCACATCGGTGCCGCCCCGAAAACCATCGCCCAGACCCAGCGAGTGTTGTTTGCCAAAAAGCTCATCCATGAGACCCATCTGCCCTTGACACAGATTGCGTTTGCATCCGGGTTCGGCAGCATCCGGCGGTTCAATGCCACGTTCCGGAAACTTTATGGCAAATCTCCCAGTGAATTCCGCCAGCGTTCCCCGCGGCTCGCCAATGAATCACCACAATCCATCACCTGCAATTTGATGTTGCCGTACCGGCCGCCGTTTGATTGGCCCGGGATGCTCGTTTTTTTTCGCAGCCGTGCCATTCCCGGTGTTGAGTGTGTGGATAAGGACACCTATAGCAGAACCATAACCATCGGCGGTCTTCAGGGGTGGATTCGGGTTTCAAAACCCGCAACCGGATACGTGTTGAACCTCGAGGTGACCATCAGCGACCCTTTATATCTGATGCAGGTGGTCTCCAGGGTCCGGCGTATCTTTGACCTGGATGCAAACCTGCCGGTAATCCATGAGGTGCTTGCCAAAGACCCAATGCTTGCAAAACTGCTTCGCCGACACCAGGGGCTTCGATTGCCCGGTACCTGGGATCCGTTTGAAGTTGCGGTCAGGGCCGTGGTGGGTCAACAGATATCGGTAAAAGCCGCCCGGACCGTGTTGGGCCGGATCGCGGCCATCGCCGGCATCCCGTTCGCAGAAGCAGGTCCGGAAGGATTGACCCGTTGTTTTCCATCTGCCCGTGAACTTTTACGGATGGCGTTTAATGACCTGGGCATGCCCAAGACCCGGAAACGAACCCTGGAAACGCTTGCCGATATCGTTGCCGCAAACCAAATAAAATTGGACGGCTCCCAGGAATTGCCGGCGGCCATCGCGGACATGGTTAAATTGCCCGGAATCGGGGAGTGGACCGCCCAATATATTGCCATGCGCGGTCTGGGAGAACCCGATGCTTTTCCGGCCGGAGACCTGGGAATCAGGAAGGCTTTGGCAGAAAACGGCGCGATGCCAACCGAAAAACAGGTCGTCCGGCGTGCCGAAAACTGGCGTCCCTGGCGGGCATATGGCGCCATTTATCTCTGGCATTCATTGTAGCGGTTCGCCGGCGGAATGACCGGATAACTTACCACAGGAGAAAACATTATGTACTACGATATATTTGATACAAGCATCGCCGGCACTTTAACCCTGGCCGGTGACGAACAGGGACTGTGCTGGATCGGATTTCTCCGGGGAAAACATCCGGTGGTGATCGGTGGTGATTGGATAAAAAAGGCCTCGTTTTTTACAGATATCAGGCAACAACTCACGGCCTACTTTGCCGGCGAACGCCAGGATTTTGATGTGAGACTGGCACCACGGGGAACGGTATTTCAGCTTAAGGTGTGGGAGAGCCTAAGGAAAATCCCCTATGGAGAACTGGTGTCCTATAAATCCATCGCCGAAGACATCGGCAGTCCAAAGGCGGTAAGGGCGGTGGGCGCGGCCAACGGGCGAAATCCCCTGCCCATTGTGGTGCCCTGCCATCGTGTTATCGGCAGCAACGGCCAGCTCACGGGATTCGGCGGCGGGCTGGATGTCAAACAGCGGTTGATAGATCTGGAGCGGAGGGTTGCCGGCAAGGCCGATCAGATCGATTTGCCGCTCCCGTAAGTGCCGATAAACCCGGTATATCAGGGACATCCGACGGGGCTGCACCCTGCTCCGGCAGGCCGGCTCCCTTCCCCCCGGACCCTTCATCCAAATCCATCCTCCTTCGCCGTCCGGGCAAGTTTTTCATGCTTTTCTTGGTGTTGTGTGTGGGTTTTTGTGATATCATGCCGAACATAGTTGTGATGTTGGACCAGAGTTACATTTAACCACAAGATAAAGAAACGGCATTATAAATGAACCTTGGAATGATCCTACTGCAAATTGTGGCGCTGTTCATGGCCTTGACTTTTCACGAATTCGCTCACGGCTGGATTGCCCGGAGATTGGGAGACCGCACCGCCGAGTCCCAGGGACGGCTGACCCTTAACCCAAAGGATCACATCGATCCGTTCGGCACCATTGTGCTGCCCGCCATGCTGATTCTCATGAAATCCCCGGTGGTGTTCGGCTGGGCGAAACCCGTTCCCATCAATCCCTTCAACTTCAAGAACCCCAGAAAGGGAATGATGTGGTCGGCCCTTGGCGGGCCGGTGATCAATTTGGTGCTGGCGGCGGTTTTCGCGTTATTGTTCAAGGTGCTGGTCATCGCCAATGTCTATGTTGAACCCGTTCTGATGTTTCTGGTGGTGGCGGTTCGGCTCAATGTGTTTCTCGCCATTTTCAATCTGATTCCCATCCCGCCCCTGGATGGCGGCCGGGTGCTGGTCGGTTTGCTTCCCCGGGAACAGGCCTATGCCTACAGCAAGATAGAGCCCTATGGATTTATCATCATCATCGGCCTGATGTATTTTCATGTTCTCGACCGGTTCCTGTATTACCCGATTTCCATTGTTCTGCGGTTTTTAGGTATTTATTGAGATAAACGAGGGAGGCTGCACCGCCCGTGCCTTGCTTTTTCCCGATGAGAGCATCGCAAATCATATGACATCACCGAAGAACTCACCGAAACAGGCAATGATTGTCGCCCATCGCGGCGCCCGGGATGAAACACCGGAGAATACCGCCGTGGCATTTGACAGGGCATTGGCTCATGGGGTCGACGGCATCGAACTGGATGTGCAGATGAGCAAGGACGGCGTGCCGGTGATTTACCACGACCGGACGCTCCACCGGATCATCAGACAGCGCAGGTATATCGCCGATTTCTCTTGCCAAGAGTTGCAATCCATGGATTGGGGCGGTTGGTTTTCTTCGGACTTTTCCGGGGAACGCTTATTGACCTTGAGCACCGTCTTGTCCGAATATGCCGCCAGGACCAGACTTCTCATCGAGGTCAAATCCCGGCCCCGGGATCAAAAATCCGGCCGGTCCCGGACGTTAACGGAAAAGATACTCCATGAACTGGACGCCGCCGGTCCATTTCAGCCGCCGCTGTCCCCATACCTGCTGTCCTTTGATCCCAATGTGCTCAGCATTGCCCATTCGTCTGCCCCCCGACTCCGGCTGGTCTGGAATCTGCCGGATAAGGCCGGTGCCTTGCGGCAATGCCTCTCCGGTATGCGAAGAGATCCCGATGCATTCTCACATATAAAAGGTCTGTGCGTAAACATCGGCTTGTTGTCACCGGAAGTCATGGAACTTGCCGGGGTGCTCGGGAAAGACACCTTAACCTACACCTGCAACTCGAAAGCGCAGGTCAACAAGGCGCTGGCCGCGGGGATTGACGTATTGATGACCGACCGGCCGGGCTGGTTGCTGCCCCATCTCCGAAAGATTTAGCAGCCGAAGGAAATGTCGACATGAAACGAAAGTTCTGGGCATTGATGGCGGATGACACCTTTGATGTACTCGTGGTGGGCGGCGGCATTTACGGCGCATGGACCGCATACGATGCAGCATTAAGGGGGTTGACCGTCGCCATTGTGGACAAGGGGGATTGGGCATCGGGCACCTCGTCGGCTTCCACCAAACTGATTCACGGCGGGTTGCGATATCTCGAACACCTCAGATTGGATCTGGTCCGCACCTCTCTGGAAGAGCGAAAGCGTCTGGCTACACTGGCACCGCACATGGTGCTGCCCCTGCGGTTTTTTGTGCCGGTGTATGAGGAAAATCGGGTCGGGCCCATGATGCTGAAAACCGGGTTGTGGATGTACGATCTTCTGGCCGGTAAACATCAACCCGTGGCCGGTCACCGCTCGGTGAGCCGCCGTCAGGCAATGGTCAGATACCCTTTTCTGAACACGGAACAAATGACACGTGGATTCACTTATGGCGATTGCCAGATGGATGACTGCCGGTTCACCCTGGATATCGTCAAGGGCGCCGTTAAAGCCGGGGCGGTGGCTGTTAATTATGTTGAAGCCGTTGAACTGCTGCAGGATCGTAAAAAAGTGGTGGGCGCCACTGTCAGGGACCTCACCACCGGCTCCAAAATTAATATCAGCGCAAAACTCGTGGTGAATGCCGCCGGTCCATGGGTACCCCTGCTGGGTAAAGCGCATTTCATGTCCAATTTCATCCGTCTCAGCAAAGGCGTCCACCTCGTGATGCCGCCCCTGCCGGTCTGCGATGCCCTGCTTCTGATGACCCAGGACGACAAACGGATCTTTTTCATGGTCCCGTGGTACGGGAAAACATTGGTGGGTACAACGGATGCGGACTTCAGCGATGACCCGGATACTGTTGCGGTAACCCGTGAAGACGTGGAATATCTGCTCACCGAAACCAACCGGTTTTTAGGGGACCAGGTTTGGAAACCCGAAGATGTTCTGGGGGCCTTTGCCGGATTGCGCGCATTAAAGAATGAACCGGGAAAACCGCCTTCCCAGGTGTCGCGGGAATGGTCGTTTGTGGAACATAGTCCCGGGTTGATGGTTTCCATCGGGGGAAAATTTACCTCCGCCCGCGCCGATGCAGCACAGATGGTGAATCGTATCCTGGAATTGTTAAACCGGCCCTCCCTTGGCGAGACCCCAACGGCCACCGTGTTGCTTCCCTCAGCGCCCCATGGGGATTTCAAGTCCTGGCAGAATTCAACGAAACGCAAAAGCCGCCGGTTGGGCATGGACCCGGAGACAACGGGCTGGTCCATATTCAGATATGGTACGGCCGTTGAAAAGCTCCATAAATGGATACGCAGAGATGCCGCTCTGGCGGAACGGTTGGTGCCGGAACTGCCATTCTGCCGGGCGGAAGTTGTTTACAGCGCCAAAAAAGAGATGGTCGTTACCCTCGAGGATCTGATCCGGCGCCGATTACCGGTTATGATTCTCTCCGGACCGGACCGCTCCGTCGCCGAACAGGCAGCCGCCCTGGCGGCGCCCTATCTGGGGTGGTCGGATGAGGACTGCCGGGAACAGGTTGAAAAGGTGATGACAACATGGCAGGGAAGCGCAAGCGGTGTTTAGCTGATTCCCGTTCTTTATGCGGTGAATTCAACTTGAAATGGTCAATTATGTGGATTGAAAGAGATATTATTCCGGAATTATTGAAAATATCAAAAGAGATTTTTCTCATATAAACTGCAATAATACCCATCCTCCGCCACGAGATCGGCATGGCTGCCGGTCTCCACGATACAGCCGTTTTTCATGACATATATGCAATCCACATGTTTGACGGTGGAGAGGCGGTGGGCAATGATGATGGTGGTGCGATTTCGGCTGAGTGTTTTCATGGATTCCTGTATCAGGTGTTCGGACTCGGTATCCAGGGAGGAGGTGGCTTCGTCGAATATCAGCACCGGCGGATTTTTCAGGAATACCCGGGCAATGGAAACCCGCTGTTGCTGCCCGCCGGAAAGTTTCACGCCGCGTTCTCCCACCAGGGTGTCGAAACCATCGTCCAGGCCCATGATGTGATCGTAGATATTGGCTTGTTTGGCGGCATTGATGACGTCCGCTTCCCCGGCATCGGGTTTGCCGTAAAGGATGTTGTCCCGGATGCTCGAGTCGAACAAGAATACGCTTTGCTGAACGATGCCGATGTTCTCCCGGAGAAATCTCTGGGTCAGGCCCATGATATCATGGCCGTCAAACAGGATGTTCCCCTGCCGGGATTCGTAAAAACGCGGTAATAGAGACACCAGGGTACTTTTTCCTGCCCCGGACTCGCCGACCACGGCGATACTTTTACCGGCCGGGACGTGAAGTGAAATACGCTCGAGTACCGGTTGATCGCTGGATTCATAGGCAAATGAGACGTCCTTCATTTCTATTTCGCCGGAGACCACTTTTAACGAATACGCATCTTTTTTATCCTTAATATCAGGCTCGATATCCATGACCTCCACGAATCGTTCAAAAGAGGTTACCCCCTGATAGTATTGCTCGGTGAAATTGATCAGCCGTTCGATGGGGGGGAGGATGACACCCACAAACAATAGAAACCCCACGAGATCGGGAACATCCATTTTACCGGTATAGATAAACACCGTTCCGAAGGTGATAATGGTCAGGTAATACAGATCCCTTAAAAAATGCATGACGGAGTAGAATACGCCCATAATGCCGTAAACATGTTCCTTGGCCTGCCGGAAGCTGACATTTGCAACTTCGAATTTCTGGAACTCGAGTTCCTCGTTGGCGTAGGATTTGACTTCCCGTATGCCCTGGACCGAGTTCTCAACCGAGGAATTGATGTCGGCGATTTTTTTTCTCACGCCGCGGAATCCGTCCTTCATTTTACGCCCCACCACTATACCCCAGAATCCCATTACCGGTACCGGCAGCATGGCGATAAGCGCCAGTTGGGCGTTGAACTGGAACATCAAAATGAAAGCGCCGGTGAGGACGCACAATGATATCAGCAGATCTTCAGGCGCATGGTGGGCGACTTCGGTTATGGTGTTCAGATCATTGGAGATTCTGGACATGATATGACCGGTCTTGACATTGTCGAAATAGGTGAAGGACAATTTTTGAAGGTGTCTGAAGATGTCCGATCTCAAATCGTATTCGATCCTGACACCTAGAATATGTCCCCATTTGATCCGGATGTAGGAGAGAAAAGAGGTCATGACATAAATGGCAAGGATGATGCCCAGTATGATTCCGATGAGTGTGGTATCCCGGTCCGGCAGGGCGGTTTTCAATAGTATGCGGGTGACGAATGGAAAGAAAATGGACAACAACGAGGCGAACAAGGCAACGGACATGTCCAGGATAAAAAGCCGCAGGTGGGGTTTGTAATAACCGAGGAATCGTTTCAGCATGTCTTTTCGCTTTTCATAAACAAGCGCCGGATATGTTCCAGCCGCCGGCGGTTAGCACCAAGATCCCAGTAGCCTTTACGCGATGAAGACCTCAGATGTATTTGGTTTTCTTTTTCGGGGAAATGAAACAGCACATCATCCACAAATTGAAACAATCTGGAACGGAACTCTGCGTGGATAAAGACCGGGTCTGTATCTACGATGGTGACCCGGGGCAGCCGGCTCAACAAAGCCAGAAGTCTGTGATGCGCTGTTTCACGGTCACCGGTATATGCCAGCGGAGCGATGTATGAGCTGATATTTGCATTCACAGATGATACGCAATTCGGTCTTTTCGGGCACGGCGGTAATCTTGATTCCATTTGATAGATAGTAATATCTGCATGTTAAGGTGTTTAGTGCGAAATTCTGCTCCCTAGGTTCACCATAAGAGGGAATTATTTTCACTTTTCGGCGCAGCTTATACCACAGATGGTGAGGAATTGTAAAAACTATACGATGAATAGCCGCCTGAATTCATATCGGTTTCAAGACCTGTTTTGTCAACGCCCGCCCGCCGACACTCGACAAAGGGATTCGGGTCTTTATCTTACGAATACGGGTAAAAGGCAACCCGGAATGGAAATCCTTGAATTCCATAATTTTCGAACGAACACGCAAGGGGGTGGAATTATGAATCCTCCATCATATAAAACATCGCATATATGGTATTTCCAGAAAAAAAACAGCAGTAACATCCGGCGCTTATCGGCGCTTGTCTTGGTTGCCGGTTTAATAGTATTCGGGTGTACCGGCCAGTACGGCTGGGCTCGAATTGATCGTGACCTGGAAACGGTGTTCGAAGAGAACCGGATTTTAGAGGACTATAACTACTATTACAGCGGTCCATACTACAATCCGCGGGGGATAATCGGCATCCATAAGGATGTTACGCTTGAATCCAAATTTTGGAAACCGGTGGACGTGACGGAACAGCGATTGCGAGGCTGGAAATGGTTCATGAATGCCGGCCACAGCCTGTCTTTTCGGCAGTCACCCAAGGCCAGGTACCTTTTTGATCAGAACGGTGACCGCATCGGCTTCTGGTATTCAAAATGGTCGTGGACAGTCATAAGACGAGCGGAGGGCAACACGGTAATGGTTTATACGCCATTTGATGAGGACCGAAATTCACCGGCGTGGCGCCGGATGGGAAAAAGATAGTTGCATTTTAATTGCGGGGTATGAATTATGTCCGTTGAAACCGGTACGGTCGAAAAGGTTGAAAACGGTTGGGCATGGGTAAAAGCGCAACGCAAAAGCGGTTGTGCCAGTTGCTCCGGCAAGGATCATTGTCATAGTATGGGCGGCAGCCACATGCTGATCCAGGCTAAAAACAATGCCGGGGCGGTGCCGGGGGATGAGGTTGAAGTTTTCATCAGCACCGCCATTAAGATGAAGTGCATGTTCAGTCTTTATATCGTACCGGTGTTCGGGTTAATGGCCGGGGCATTTTCCGCCGAAGGCTTGTCCAACTGGCTGGGAATGAATCATTCATTCGGGATGGTTGTTTTCAGCGTTGGCGGCCTGGTGGCAGCCTACATCATCGTTAAGGTCTATGCGGACCGCCTTTCGAATCGCGGTGCATTGTCCCCGGCGGTGAATCGGGTCCTTCGCCGGCATGCACCACTCACGCAATCCGGGTAAACCAGGAAAATCGAGATTGATTTTTCGAGCGCATATGAGGTTGTTCTTTATCTTCCCGGTAAGTGGTAAGCTGACACGTGCATTTTAATGTCAACTACCAAAGCCCAGATTTCAACTGCGGGCCCCCTGATGAAAATGAACATACGGTTTTTGCGGCTGCGGACGGATGTGACGGAGCATTGAAGGTATGTGAGATCATGGAGTTGTGATGAATCTAAGAAGGATGAAGAACCGTCTGATTGCCGTTGCAGCGAGCAGGCTGCCGGACCTGGCCCAAGGATTGTCCGCGCGTTACGCGCCGGTGGAAACCATCGATATTCCCTGGGTGAAAAACCTGAAACCCCTTGATCAATGCCGGGTCGCCATGGTCACCACGGCAGGCCTGCATCACTCTCACCAGACCCCGTTTGATATGACTGACCCGGACGGTGATCCGACATTCCGCCGGATTGAATCCCCTACCATTATACAGGATTATCTCATCACCCATGATTATTACAATCATAAGGATGCGGAGCGGGATATCAATGTGGTGTTCCCGATCCAACGGTTAATGGACATAAACCGGGCCGGGGTGATTAAAGGGGTGGCCGATAGTCACTACAGTGTCATGGGACATATCGATGGTCGCCATATCCGGACGCTTGTTGAAGACACCGCCCCGCAAATCGCCCGGCATCTGGTATCCGACCGGGCCGATATCGTTCTGCTCACCCCTGGCTGAGGTATCTGTAATCAATCCGTGGGATTGATTCAACGCGCGATCGAAGCCGCCGGCATACCCACCATCGGGATCTCCATAGGCCGGTCCTACACCGAAAAGGTAAAACCGCCCCGGACCGTATATTTAAAATGGCCGTTCGGACATCCCCTGGGGGAACCATTCAATATCAATCAACAGGCCGCGGTGTTGGAAAAAGCCGTTGATGCGCTCTATGCGATCAAAACCCCCGGTGGCATCATCGACCTGCCGTTCCGCTGGCGTCGTGAAACCTATCCTGAACCGTTCTGGATGCGGATGAAGGCGTTGGCCAATTAGACAGAGACGGAATCCAGCCGTCCGACACTGGCCGTTTGATATCTGGAACGCGGAGTTGAAGGGCTGCTTTGCATCTCACTCTTTCGTGTGCATGATCAAGTGGCCCAAGTCCGGGAAAATCAAGGCTCTGCAGGCGAGTTGGACCGCTTTGAGGCTGCCGGGCATGCAAAACACGGTGGTTTGTTTGATGATGCCGGCTGTGGCGCGAGATAAAATGGCTGCGGAATCTATCTGCTCATAGCTGAGCTGCGCGAAAATGGGACCGAAGGCGGTGAGTTCCTTTTTAAAATAGGGGCGAACGGCTTCGATGGTAACGTCTTTCGGACTGAGGCCGGTGCCGCCGGTGATCAACAGGGCGTGGGGGGAAAGGGATTCGATCACGTCCAGCAGGCAAGTGCCGATGGCATCTTCGGCATCCGTTACCACCTGATGAAATACAATGGTGTGGCCTTCTTTCTCTGCCCGTTTACGAATCCAAAGTCCGCTTTTATCATCTTTGAGTGTGCGGCTCGTCGATACGGTGATAATTCCGATATTCAGATTTTTCGCTGCTTTTGATCTATGAATACTGGTGCCCATTTAATTTCGCCTTGTATAGTAGTTTAGTGAGATCCGGTGACGCGGGCCCTGTGGTGGTTGTGCGATATGACAACCGGCCGGATCGGTCGACTCGAACGGTGATGCTCAGCTACTCGATGACGACACGGTCTTCGCCGTCGCTTTCCATGAGAAGAACGTTAACGGTTTCGGTTCGATCGGTATCAATGAGGATGCCTGTAAAATTACCCTGTATGGGCAACTCCCGATGACCACGGTCCACCAGCACGGCCAATTCGATGCGCGCAGGCCTGCCGAAATCCATCAATGCGTCCATGGCGGCGCGAATGGTCCGTCCGGTGAACAACACATCATCCACCAGAACAATCTCTTTACCGTCGACGGAAAAGGGGATGTCCGTCGCTTTTACCACCGGGCTATGTCCGATCTGTGTCCAGTCGTCCCGATACAGGGTGATGTCGATATCGCCGCTGGGGATAAGGCATCCGGTTTTATCGAGCAAAACGTTCTGCAGCCGTTTGGCCAGGTGAACGCCTCGCGTGTGCAATCCCACGAGGGCCAGGTGGTCGGTCGTCATACGATGTTTCAGAATATCAGCCGACATCCGGTCCAGGATTGCTTCAATCCCGGCGGTATTCAATACTTCACGCTGGGTTTCCATGGCGCTCTCCCGAATTGATTTTTGCCTATTACGTATAGATCATATTGTTACACCATACCACCATTGGAGATCAAGCTTTTAGTGTTGTTGCGTGTATGGAACATTTTGAAATGACCGGGAATACCGTCATTTTTGTTCAAGTATCAATGGAGAATGCCGGTAAAATCCCAGGAGGGAACATGGACGAGGTACATGAGCAGATTCGACATATCGTTGAACAGGTTGGAACCGATTCACTGAAGTTGTTGACGCCTCAATTCTGCGGATTCTCGGAATGCAACACCTTTTTTTTGGTTTCGATGAGTTGGTGATGGGACAGCCGAAGTAAGTTCTGGAGTTTGTGCATCAGGTAATTTTCATATTTATCCATCTTACCGTCCACGAAAACAATGCGCCACAAGGTTTCAAGAATTTCAATTTTTTCCGTGTTGGAATAATTTTCATTGATTAGTCCGGCAAATTGCCACAAATCAACGCTTTTCTCCAGTTCCTTGTCTGCTTCTGCAATGAGGGCATCCGCGTGTGCCGTGGTGAGTCCGTACCTGTTTTTAAGGATGCCGATGAGCGTCTCCATCTCTTCCGGTGTAAAGGATTCGTCTATCCGGGCCATTTCAAGGAAAAGGGCGCAGGTGGCCACCCGGATATCGTGGCTGGATCCTTGCCCGCCACCGGCAATTTTCGGTGAATCGTCCGGGGTGAAGAATTTTTTTATCAGATCGATCATCATTCGTCTCCTTTGGTATTCAGTTGAAATCCGGTCCGGAATGCATCACACCCATTCTTACCAAACATACCGGTTAACTCTTGTGTTTGAAAAGAAAATGAATGTCATGAAACCGGTAGGCACTTCCCGCGGCGGCAGTGGATACCCCGGTGACATGGGGATCGTTCCCTAAAAAGGCAACCTTGAAGTAATGCGGCGAACCTGCTACGTTTTCCCTTTGAACAGGGGCGTTGCACGCTATCCGGAATCGAGCGATAATATCATTTGATGATTAAACAATAAACATTTTTTCATGTGTTGTTTATCATGGTGAAAAAACGGAAGGAACTGCATTGTCGTATCGTACACATTTGAAAGTTCGTTTTGGGGATATCGATCAGGCCGGTATTGTATATTACCCGAGATTTCTCCATTATTTTCACGTGGCGTTGGAGGAATTTTTTGCCGACGCCTTAAAAATTGATTATCCGCAACTGCTAAAGGATCATCGGATCGGATTTCCCACGGTTCACCTTGAAACCGATTTCAGTAAACCGTTATGGTATGGGGACGAGATCGATATCGAGGTCCGGGTTCGCAGACTGGGAAAGACGTCGATTACATGGGAGTACCTGACCTTCACCAAAGGGGAGGATGCGCCGAGGATCCACGGCTCCAATGTAACGGTCTGTTTGAATATGGATTCGTTTAAAAAGATGGCCATACCGGACTGGCTGCGGGACCGGCTGCTGCCCATGGTCGCCAGTTAGCTGTAGTGCACCACCGGTGTTTATTTACTTAGGCTTATGAATAAATCGATGAATATAGCCTGGTGGGTCCAGCGCTGGAGTGACCTCCATCCTGAGAAACCTGCCGTCATTTTCGAAGGTAAAACCATCAATTACCGGGCGCTTCACCACCGGTCCAACCAGAGTGGCTGCTGGCTCCAGTCCGTTGGTATCGAAAAGGGCGACCGCGTGGCCGTTATGCTCGACAACTGCCCGGAGTTTATTGAAATTTACCTGGCGTGCGCCCGGCTCGGTGCGATTTTTGTGCCCATCAATTACCGTTTGACCGCCCGTGAAGTTGAACATATGGTGCTGAATTCCAGGCCCAGACTTTTTGTCTATGGCCGGAAGTACACGAACGCCGTCTCTGCGGTTACTGCAAACAATCGCTACCCGCTGATGTTGACGACGGTGGTCGGGGATAGTAACACCGGGTCTACCTGTTATGAGAACGCCATCAAGGTGTTCAGCGGCCGGAAACCGTTTCTCACCCGATCCCTCGGGCCTGCAGATCCGGAGGAACCCCATGTGATCATGTATACGTCCGGTACCACGGGCCAACCCAAGGGGGCCGTTTTATCCCACCGGAAAACATTTTTCAATTGTTTGAATGCGGATATTTTTTTCAAGCTGCACGCGGATGATATCATGTTGATTATCCTCCCTCTATTCCATTCCGGGGGATTGTTTATCCAGGCCACACCGATCTTATACAAAGGGGCGACCATGGTGATCCACCCCCGTTTCGATCCGTCGGTGGTGTTTAAGGACATTCATGCTTATCAAGTCACTAAATTGTTAGGTGTGCCCACTGTGTATCGGGCGCTGTTGAAACTGGCGGATGGGCACGGTCACAAGCTGTCTTCCTTAAAGGTGTGCGCCATCGGCGGCGAGAAAACCACGCCGGAACTGCTTTCCCGATGCCATGCAGCCGGTTTCCCCCTGCGCCAGATCATGGGGCAGACGGAGACCTCTATTCTGCTATGGGCTTCCGAAGATGATTCGCTGCGTCGCCCCGGTACCGTCGGGCGCCCGGTTTTCCACGCGGAAGTCGCCATCGTGGACCGGCAGGGACGCAGGGTAAATGTGGGTGAGGTCGGTGAGATGGTGGTCCGCGGGTCGATTATGATGAAAGAGTATTGGCAGGACCCCGTGCGAACCGAGGAAACCATCCGCAATGGTTGGCTGCATACCGGGGATCTGGCACGGGTTGACGAAGAAGGGTTCTTCTTCCTCGTGGACCGGGTGAAAGATATGTACATTTCCGGTGGTGAAAATGTATACCCGGCCGAAGTTGAGCTGGTACTGAAAACCCATCCGGATATCCGGGATGCGGCGGTGATTGGCATCCCCGATAACCGCTGGGGAGAAACCGGCAACGCATATATCATCCCCAAAAACGGAAAACCGCTTGACTTAAAGGACATAAACGCCCATTGCACCGGCCGGCTGGCCCCTTTTAAATGGCCGAAGCAGGTGATCATCTGCAATGACTTTCCGCGGACATCGCTTGGAAAAGTTCGAAAATCATTGTTGAAAAAGGGACTTTCCGAATAATAAGCAGTCTGTTGACTGCATGCACATCTTTTGGGCTCATTCGGGTATGGAGAAATAAATGGATTCCCGCAAACGTCCCAATGGCAGGGAAAGCAAATCGACAATAGTTCGTATCAGCAAAACCCTCAATCGGCCGGCCAATGGTGAAAACGGTGAAAAACTGCCGGAATCGTCCGCCGCCGGCCTCTCCAACGTAGGGGTGCCCCGGTCTCTTCGTCCCATCTTTAAAAAGGCGGAAGCCTATGTCCGCCGTTATTTCAGGAATAGAATCGATAAGCCGGAACAAGGGATCATTGAAATATCCGGTGAACGATATATCCTCGTACGCGCAGCATCCATGTCCAAAGAGTTTTTTGACATGGTGGCCTCGCTGTACGAAGATCGCGGAGAAGAGGAAGCCCGAAATGTGACGGTCAGCTTCCTGTACGATATCGCCTATGCCATCGGAAAAGCGGATGCAAAGCGGTTCTTTTCGAAAATGAGCGTCAGCGATCCCATTGCAAAACTGTCGGCGGGTCCCGTCCATTTCGCACATACCGGTTGGGCCTTTGTGAAGATATTGCCCGAATCCAATCCGACACCCGATGACAATTATTATTTGATCTATGATCATCCGTTCTCCTTCGAAGCCCACACCTGGATGAAAACCGGCAACCGGACAAATTTTTCCGTCTGTATCATGAATGCCGGATATTCATCGGGGTGGTGTGCGGAAAGCTTTGGCATCCCCCTCGTGGCCGCCGAGGTTGAATGCCGCGCCAAAGGCGACGAACGCTGCCGGTTTATCATGGCGCCGCCCGCCAGAATCAAGGAACATATCGAAAAGTACAGCCTCCGGTCCACCGTGAAAAAAGTGGATTACGGATCCGTGGATATCCCGGAATTTTTCCGCCGGAAACGGTTGGAGGATGAACTTAATCGGCACCGGGACAATCTGGAAGAGCTGGTCCAGGAGAGAACGCGGACCTTGACCGAGATCAACGAGCGCTTGAAAACCGAGATTCTGAACCGAAAGAAGGTAAAGAAGGCACTGAAAAAGAGCGAAACCATGCTTGAAGCGGTGTTTGATCAGACATTTCAATTCATCGGTGTGCTCTCCCTGGACGGAACAGTGGTGAAGGTCAACAAAACCGCCATGTCCCTGGCCAAGACCGCCTATGATGACGTCATCGGGCGCCCTTTCTGGGAGACCCAGTGGTGGGAAGGCAGCCGCAAGGAACAGCATCGATTGCGGGCGGCGGTGGGCCGGGCCGCGGCGGGTGAACTGGTGCGGTTCGAAACCGCATATTCCACACACGATGACCAGCCCATCACCATCGATTTTTCCTTGAAGCCGGTCAGGGATAATCAGGGGAACCCAACCTTGCTGATTGCGGAGGGCAGGGATATTACGGAATTGAAACTCGCCATCGAAGACATACGCAATCGCGAGATCGAATTGAAAAAACAATCCACTCATCTGGAGGAAGCCAACATCGCCCTGAAGGTCATACTGAAGCAGGTGGAAGAAAAGCGAAAAGAAGACAAGGAAAATATACTGACCAACATCAATCAACTGGTGCTGCCGTATACCAAGCGGTTAAAGGAAAGGCCGATGAGCAGCGACCAGAAGGCGCTTGTCAGCACGGTTGAGTCCAATCTCGGAAAGATATCTTCCCCTCTGGTGAGCCGCCTTTCCTCCAATTTTCTGAACCTGACCCCCATGGAGATCCGGATTTCACATCTGGTAAAAGAAGGGTTGACCAATAAAGAGATCTGCGATCTGCTCGGTCTCAGCCTGAACACGGTATCCTCGCACCGGTTTCGGATTCGAACCAAATTGGGGTTGCGAAACAAAGGCACCAACCTGCGTTCCTACCTCCTGTCCCTGGAAGACTAAGTCCGCCCCTATTGTTACCGGCTTCATCCGGTTTAAATGCCTTACAGGGAAAACGGTTAATTTAGCTCACCATTTTGTCACAAAATTAGCATGCTTGACGAAATGAATTCCTGGGTGTAACAAACCACATATAAAAAATGATGACTATTCAGTTACTAGGGGCAAGTGCAATGCCGTGGGTGAGATGGCATCCATCGAACCAGGGTGGTCATGCCATCAGTGTTTTTGCCGTTCAATCAACCCTTTTCTGGAGGGTGGCGTGGCCAGATGCTTCCGGTACCGCGGCTGTCACACATCCATTGTGCCTTGATGATACGGAGATTTTATAATACATAAATGGGATTCCGTTCATTCCCCTTAATTCCGATAAGGAAGGTCGAGTGAACCTGGAAAACCCTTTGGCCCCCGTTCCTGTCGCCAACATGCGCTTACACTTCTTATGGAGATTGATCGATGAAAGTACTGATTAGTGACCCATTGTCCGACGTCGGCATTAAGATTTTCCAAGAAACAACGGGCATTGATGTTGATGTCAATACCGGACTTACGCCTGAGGAACTGAAATCGATTATCGGCCAATACGACGGCCTGGTTATTCGCAGTGCAACCAAAGTAACCGCTGATTTGCTTGAGGCTGCCCATCGGCTGAAGGTCGTCGGCCGCGCGGGTATAGGACTTGATAATGTCGATATCCCGGCCGCATCACAACGGGGTATCGCCGTCATGAATACACCATTCGGCAATACCACCACAACCGCAGAGCATGCGATTTCAATGCTCATGGCCTTGTCCCGGAACATCCCTCAGGCGACCGCCTCGCTTAAGGCCGGCAAATGGGAGAAAAAAAAGTTAAAAGGGCGGGAATTGTTCAACAAAACCCTGGGCCTGATCGGCGCCGGCAATATCGGTACCATCGTTGCAGACCGGGCCAAGGGATTGAAGATGAAGGTTGTTATTTTCGACCCGTATATCAACCCCAAGGTCAGCGAAAAGCTCGATGTTGAAGTTGTCGCGCTGAATGAATTGCTGAGCCGTGCGGATTATATCAGCATTCATACGCCCAAAACCGAGGAAACCGCAAATCTAATCAATAAAAAAACCATCTCGAAAATGAAAAAAGGCGCCATGCTGATCAATTGCGCCCGGGGCGGTATCGTCAATGAAGACGATCTCTACGATGCCCTCAAAGACGGTCATCTGGCCGGTGCCGCCCTGGACGTTTTCTACACCGAACCACCCGGCAACATAAAGCTGATGGAGTTGTCCAATTTCATCTGTACACCGCATCTTGGTGCTTCCACTGATGAGGCACAGGTCAATGTGGCCAAAGACGTGGCCGAGCAGATAATCGATTTTTTATTGAATGGTGTGGCTAGAAATGCCGTAAATGTACCGTATATAAGCTCCGAGCTCGTCAGTATCCTCAAGCCGTTTGCTATGTTATCTGAGAAAATGGGGCTTCTTCATGCACAATTGGCAAAGGGTGGTATTGAGGAGTTGTCCATTAAATATGCCGGAAAAATCAGTGAGTACGATGTAAAATCCGTTACCGCCGGAGCCCTGAAGGGGTTGCTGACACCGGCTATGAAAGACGCGGTGAATTTTATCAATGCGCCGATTTTGGCTGAAGAAAGAGGCATAACGGTTCTCGAGTCGCGAACCGCTACATCGGAAGATTTCACCAGCCTGGTGATGATCAAGGTTAAAACGGTGGACAGGGAGAACATCGTATCCGGTACCGTATTCGGCAAGAACCTTCCCCGGCTTCTGAGGGTAAATGACCTTTTTCTTGAGATGGCTCCGGAAGGCCACCTGCTGTTGATTTCCGGTGAAAACAAGCCCGGGATTGTGGGCATGCTGGGTACGATTCTGGGCAAACATGAGTTGAATATCGACCAGATGATGGTTTCAAAACGATCGGATGATTCGAAAAATACGATTTTACTGGCAACCAGCTCTTCAGTCACCGACACGGCGCTTAAAGAGCTACGGCATACCGAGGGCGTCATTTCCGTTGCACCGCTTGAACTCTGAGATTGAAATGATCCTCATCGACCCATTGCGGCACCTGGCCGACGGATAATCGGCAGATAAAATCCCGGTGCCTGTTTCATCAACTCATTTTGTATAAGGAGGCGTTATGGAGGTCAAAAAGATTTTTTTACCCGAGTCTGAGATGCCGCGAAGATGGTATAATGTCATGGCGGATATGCCCACACCAATGGAACCTCCCCTGCATCCGGGAACCGGTCAACCGGCCGGTCCTGAGGATTTAGCGCCCATCTTTCCCATGAATTTGATTGAACAGGAGGTTTGCCAGGATCGCTGGGTGGATATCCCGGAACCGATTATGGATAAGTACACGATCTGGCGGCCTTCCCCGCTGTACCGGGCCACGGGATTGGAAAAGGCCTTGGGGACGCCGGCGAAAATCTATTTCAAGAACGAAGGTGTCAGCCCGGCCGGCAGCCACAAGCCCAACACCGCCATTGCACAGGCATACTACAACAAAATCGCCGGAACCAAAAAACTGACCACGGAAACCGGGGCCGGACAATGGGGAAGCGCCCTTTCCATGTGTTGTGCCCTTTTCGGTCTTGAACTCAAGGTTTACATGGTCAAGGTCAGTTTTAAACAAAAGCCGTACCGGCGACTGATGATGGAAACCTGGGGCGGTAAATGTGTGGCCAGTCCCTCCACTGAAACCGCCGCTGGACGAAAAATATTGGAACAAAATCCGGATTCCCCCGGAAGCCTCGGCATTGCCATCAGTGAAGCCGTGGAGATAGCGGTCGCCAGCGATGACACCAAATACGCGTTGGGCAGTGTGTTGAATCATGTAATGTTGCACCAGACCGTCATCGGTCTTGAGGCCCAGAAGCAGATGGAGATGGCCGGCGATTATCCGGATATCGTTATCGGCTGTGCGGGTGGCGGCAGCAACTTTGCCGGCCTCGCATTTCCCTATATCCGTGATAAGGTGAATGGGAAGGATATCGAGATAATTGCGGTGGAGCCGACATCCTGCCCGACCTTGACCCGCGGTCCGTTTGCATATGATTTTGGTGATACCAACCAGATGACACCTCTGCTGCCCATGCATACCCTGGGGCATACCTTTGTTCCGGAACCGATCCATGCCGGCGGACTCCGTTATCACGGGATGGCGCCGTTGGTCAGCCAGTTGGTGATGGATGGTTTGATCCGCACGGAATCGATTCCCCAGACGGAAACTTTCCAGTCCGGTATTGATTTTGCGCGCAGCGAGGGCTATATCAGTGCACCGGAAACCAATCACGCCGTGGCCATGACCATTCGCGAAGCCAAGAAAGCCAAGGATGAAGGTAAGGAAAAAGTCATCCTGTTCAATTGGAGCGGTCATGGTTTTGTTGATATGGCTGCGTATGAAGCGTACATGCTCGGGAATTTATCAAATCATGAATTGCCGTCCGATGAGATCAAACGAGCATTGTCGGACATCGATGCCTTACCCAAACCCAAACAGTATAAAGCCGGGAATCTATAGACCATCGGCCGTCCATTTGGGTTGAGTTTTGAGTGCCGTAATTGTAAACGGCTTTTTCAGCGATGAGACCAAAAGGTGGGCCGCTGAGGCCCGCCTTTTTTTCATCGGCCCGAAGTTGCCGTATCCCTACCGGGTGTCGGCGGTGGATGAATATTTTGTATCTATATATATGGGGGATATGATGACGACGAAGCAAAAAGATATCGCCTGCATTGATGAATCATATACCATCCGGTGCCCGCGGCTGGGTCATATGATTGATTTTCTGTATTGCCAAACAGAAAAAGGACGGCTACCGTGCTTTAAAATTCTAGATTGCTGGCATGAACACTTTCCTGTTGAGCAATATTTGAAGCAAACACTCACCAGCGAGCAATGGGACGCTGTCATCAGCAGGCCTCAAGAGCCAAAAATGCTGTCATTGCTGCAGCTAATTGAAGACGCCAAGAAAAGGAATAAAGAGACAACATGAACAGAGAAGAGATTCTATTGGGAAACGGGGCGATTGCGCTTGGGTTATTGGAAGGGGGCTGTCAGATACTCACCTCCTACCCCGGCACACCAAGCTCGGAAATTTTACCGGAAGCGGTCCGGTTCATCAAATCACAAGAGCTCAATATTTATACCGAATGGTCCACCAATGAAAAGGTGGCCCTTGATAATGCGTTTGCCGCAGCCGTTGCCGGGAAGCGATCGGCGTGCATCATGAAACAGGTGGGATTGAATGTGGCTGCGGACTCGCTCATGAGTGCCGCCTACATCGGCACCGTAGGCGGATTTGTCATTGTGTCATGCGATGATCCGGGACCGCATTCATCACAAACCGAACAGGATACGCGCATGATGGCCCGTGTCGCCAAGGTGCCGGTATTTGATCCGTCCAGCCCGAAAGAGGCCCGGGCCATGGCCAAGGCGGCCATGGAGCTGTCCGAGGAATTCAGTGTTCCGGTGATCCTGCGGCCCGCTATTCGGGTCTGCCATGCCCGTCAGAACCTGACCATCGGGAAAATCGAGCCCAATAACACAAAAGCCGATTTTGTAAAAGACCCGTCCCGCTGGGCGGCCACACCGAAGTTTCGCCTCAAATTGCATGGGGAACTCAATGTGAAACTGGCCACCATCGCGGAGCGTTTCTCCGGAATGTCTCAGTTTAATTCACACAACCTGGAAACGGGTAAGAAATATCCCTTGGGTATCATTGCCGGAGGGGTGCCCTATTCGGTGGTGGCCGATCTTTTCAATGAAGATGCCAGAACCGATATCCCGGTGTTGAAGATCGGGACACCGTATCCATTTCCGCAAAAACTCGCCGATGAATTTACAGGCGCCTGTGAAAAAGTACTGGTCATCGAGGAAACCGACACCGTGATAGAATATCTGCTCCAGGATCGGAAGAAGGTGCTCGGCAGGCTTTCCGGTAATATTCCTTCCCAGGGGGAACTGACACCGGAAGTGGTGTTCTCCTGTATCAACAATGCCGCGGAAGCGGCCGGCATCAAACCGCTGTCCGGCAAAACCGCCGACGAAGCGGTAAGGCTGGTGTCGGAATTGGATCTGCCGATCCGCAAGCCGACCCTCTGTCCGGGCTGTCCCCATCGCTCCTCCTTTTATGCCATCCGGAAAGCGCGGCCCAAGGCGATATTCACATCGGATATCGGCTGCTACACCCTGGGATTGAACCTCGGCGGTGTGGATACCTGCCTGGACATGGGCGCCGCCATCACCATGGCTTCCGGATTTTATCAGGCATATGCCCAGGATGGTGAAACCAAACCCATTGTCGCCACCATGGGCGACTCCACCTTTTTCCATTCGGGAACGGCCGGATTACTGAGCGCCGTCTACAATGACGCGCGGTTTATTTTTGTCATACTGGACAATGAAATCACCGCCATGACCGGCATGCAACCCACGCCGGGCCTGGGCATCCGTGCCGATGGCTCCAAGGGCAACCAAATTACCCTGGAACAGGCGGTCAAAGGTTGCGGAGTAGATTTTTTAGAGGTGGTGGATCCTTACGATATCGATAGCATGAAAAAGGTGATGAAAAAGGCGGCCGAATTCACCGAATCCCCGGAAGGCGGCATCGCCGTTGTCATCGCACGCCATCCCTGTGTCATTGCATACAGGGACCAGGCCATACCGAATAAAAAGCGGGTGACCGTCACCGAAGACTGCATTGACTGCGGGTACTGCCGGAAACGGTATGAGTGCCCGGCGTTGATCCGTGATCCCGAGGTAAGCCGTACCGCCATCGATCGTCAGATTTGTGCGGACTGCGGTCTGTGTATTGAGATATGTCCGAAGAAAGCCATTGTGGAGGAAAGCATTTAATATGGAGACTACAAACGTTATTTTGTGCGGATTGGGCGGACAGGGCATTCTGTTTATGACCAAGATATTTGCTCATGCCGCGCTTGGAAAAGGATTTAATATCATCGGTGCTGAAACCCATGGAATGGCCCAGCGCGGCGGTTCAGTTATTTCACATCTTAAAATCGGCGATCCGGAAAGCTCACTCGTGCGTGCCGGATCCGCTGACTTCCTGGTGGCTTTGGAAGAAAATGAAAGCTACCGGAATTTACCTTTTGTCGCGTCGCATGCGCGAATATACGTGAACTCGGATTCGGGGAAATTCCCGGTCGCACAGGTCAAATCTTTTTTGCAGGCACATGAGATTGCGGCCTATGCTGCCCCGGCATCCCAAATGGCCGGAGAATTGGGGGCATCACTGTCCACCAATCTCGCCATGATCGGCTTTTATTCGGCATTCAACGAAAAACCGTTCACATCCGGCGAGTTGCGGGAAACAGTTGAACGCATCAGTCCGGAACGGTTTCGCGAATTGAATCTGAAGGTATTCGATACCGCCCATGATTATGGAAAGTCTCAAGGACCGGTTTAATCGCCGACTCCTTGGGCGCTCAGGTGATCAGCCGCCATGTTTCAATGAAACAGCATTCCCCCATGCCGTCAGATCCATGGGGAAATTTCCGGATCGCTAAATCCATCAAAGGAGGGGCATTATGGACAATCGGATTTACAATTTTAATGCAGGACCCGCTGCGTTGCCATTGCCTGTTTTAAAACGGATTCAAGAAGAGTTTCTGAATTTTAAAGGTTCGGGGATGTCCATCACGGAGGTCAGCCATCGCTCCAAATGGTTTGATGAGGTGATCGAATCGGCCGTTGAAAGAACCCGTCGGCTGCTGAAACTGGATGACCATTATAAAGTCCTGTTTATTCAGGGGGGGGCGAGTCTCCAATTTTGCATGATTCCCATGAATTTGTCGGTGGCCGGTAAGTCGGCGGACTATATCAATACGGGCACGTGGTCCACAAAAGCCATTAAAGAGGCCGAGATCCAGGGCAAGGATATCAAGGTTATCGCCAGCTCGGAAGACAAGCATTTTTCATATATCCCCCGCGATCTGAAACCCAATCCGGATGCCTCATATCTGCATTTCACGTCCAATAACACCATCAAGGGGACGCAGTTCGCCAAATTTCCCGATGCCGGCGGCGTCCCCCTGGTATGCGACATGTCGTCGGATATCCTCAGCCGTCCCTTTGATGTCAGTCCTTTTGGTCTGATCTATGCCGGTGCGCAGAAAAATATCGGTCCGGCGGGCACGGCGCTGGTGATCATACGGGATGATATGCTGGAACGGGTACCGGATAACATTCCCACCATGTTGCGGTATACCACTTTTGCCGATAAAAACTCCATGTTCAATACCCCGGCATGTTTTGTGATATACACCATTTCCCTGGTGCTGGAGTGGTTGGAAAACGATATCGGCGGGCTCGCGGAAATGGAGAAGCAGAACCGGGCAAAAGCAGCGCTTTTGTATGAATTCTTCGATAAGTCCGGATTTTTCACCGGAACAGCAGCACCGGACAGCCGGTCCATGATGAATGTCACTTTCCGGATGCCCAGCGAAGTACTTGAGAAAAAGTTTGTCGCGGAAGCCTTGAGTGAAGGGCTTGGCGGATTGAAAGGACATAAATCCGTGGGGGGCTGCCGGGCGTCGATCTACAACCCCACCACCCTTGATGCAGTGAAATACCTCACCGAGTTCATGGCGGCTTTTGAAGCGAAGAACGGATAATGCCCCTTTCGTTTCATAGTCTCAGTGCCGGTGACATCGCGTTCGGGTTCTTCAACATCGAAACCGATCTCCTGCTGCTCCAGGAATGTTTTTTCTTCGCCCCTGAGTTTTGTGCGGCCATATCCGGTCTTGCCGGGAACCTGCCGGAAGGGGAATATTCGGGCCAATGGCCGGGATACCGCATTGAACCACGGGAACATATCGGTGATTTAATGGGGGCGATCCACGGCATTCGCCATACCGGTTTCATCGGTGACGTGTATCGTAAATTCCCTTTTCCGCAGGAACCGCAACTCTTCAAGCAGAACCCGGATGGATTCAAGACCCGCCCGGTCCTGGAAGATCTTTTAGAACCCTGGGCCGAGCCGGTTACCCTGAAACTTGCTATCGATCCGGAAAGCCTCCACACCGACATCGCGGGGTATACGTTCACACCGCGAGTTTTTCATCAGCTCCTGAATTATGTGTGGCGTGGCGGATATCCGCAATGGACGGACAATTATGCCCCGGCCGACGTCCGGAATATGAAAAATACGGTCCAGGCATCCACACATCCCCTGCTGAAGGGCATCCAATTCGATTAGCCGGTAGAAATTTCCGTTCGGCGGAATATCCATTTTACCTAAGACGACCTAATGGGATTTAGGTTGAAGGCCCCATTGCCGTGTGTCAGGGTCTAATCGCCTCATTTAATGGGAAAAATATGGAACTAAAAGTCTAACTATGATCCAAATTTATTATTTCATGCACCGGCATTTGCAGCTCATGTTTGTTAATATTTTCACTTGACCCCATAATTACCTAATGTTATTAGGTTGATTAAGATTATTGGTCGGATCGCTTCATTTAATTTAACTATATCAATACATAACGAAATTAAGAATTATTTGTTTATTAGAAGCGTCTGCCCAAGTGTTGTCTGCTGATCATGCCACACCGCTCTCCATTATCTATTTTAGGAGTACCCTGGTGAAAGGAAATACCAAAGAACGAATCATCGAATCGGCCAAACAACTATTTGCCGATCAGGGCTATCAGAAAACGACCATCATGGATATTTCCCGGCAGGCAGGGTTGTCCGATGCCGCGTTATACGAATATTTTCGCGGCAAAGAGGACCTTTTGATCGCCATTCCGGACCTGTGGGTACGTGAATTGTTAGAGGACCTGGACGAACAGTTGTTCGGCATCAAGGGTGCCGCGAACAAATTGCGGAAATTTTTGTGGTGGTATATCCGGCGTGTGGAACACGCACCGCTGGACGCTAAAATCGTGTATCTCCACCTGAAAACCAACTCAAATTTTCTGGCCAATGAAGTGTATTCCAACGTTAAACGACTATACTCTTATATTCTTGATATTATTGAAGAAGGGCGTTCATCCGGCGAATTCAGGGCGGACTTGATGCCGAATCTGGCCCGGGATGTATTTGTGGGTACCATGGACCATTTGGTGACCCGCTGGCTGCTGAAGGACCGGTCGTATTCCCTTTTCGATAATCTTGAAAACATATTTGATATTGTGATGGACGGGTTCAAAAGCAATCCGTCCTCAGGTAATCGCCGGACTCACGAAACCATACCCCTTGCAGCGGAGGCCGATGTACAGGGAAGTGAGAAGTGCTGAGCGAAACAAGACCGGTTGTGCCTGAAACAGACTCGTTTCCATTAATCTTAAGGAGGGATTAGAGATGGCAAAACTATTGTACGAGTGGGATTATTCATCATACCCTGGCGCTAAAGCCTATCCCAATTTGTTCAAGCCCATCGACATCGGCAACCTGACAGTGCCCAACCGCATCAAGTATGCCGCCACCGAAGAGAATCTTAATGCACGGGATGGTTTCGTGACGGATTCCGGTGTGGAGTACATGAGATGGCGTGGCCGGGGCGTGGTTGGCGGCTTGTGTTTCATGCAGGGCGTTTACATGGATGAGGCGGCAAAAGGACAGGGATATGTCGGTCAGGCAGGCGCATGGCACGACAAGTACGTTCCGGGCCTGGCGCGTATCGCCGAGGCGATTCATGCTGAAAAAGCCGTTGCCGGATTCCAGCTCATGGATTGTGGGCGTGTCGGTGCCGTCGAGGTGCCCGAGGGTCACGGACCTTCGACGGTTCCCCAACGGTTGAGGGTGTTCAAACCTATGAAAGAGATGACCAACGCCGAAGTCAAGGAAATGGTCAAGCAACATGTCGATGCCGCCCGGCGTGGGGTGGAAGCCGGATTCGACATCATGGAAATCTCAGGTATCGTGGGCTATCTTATCTCCAATTTTATCTCCTCCTACACGAATCGGCGCACCGATGAATACGGCGGCGACATCCGAGGCCGGATGCAGTCGGTTGTGGAAATCATCCAGGGGGTAAAGGACGTTTGCGGACCGGATATTCCGGTGGGGATTCGGTTGTGCTCCGAAGAGCTCCTCGATGATGTTCGGGGCAATACGCCCGAAGAATCCATGGAAACCTACAAAATCGCCGAGGAAGCCGGCGTTGATTACATCAGCGTCACCTTGGGATGGCAGGAATCCATCTATCCGGTCATCAGCCGTGATATCCCCATGGGCAATTGGACCCACCTGGCCAAGCGCGCCAAGGAAAACGTCAAAGTGCCGATCCAGATGGCCTACCGGCTGTTCAAACCCGGTCTGCCCGATGAACTCATCGGCAAGAATGAGCTGGACATCTGGGAAATGTGCCGGCCGATGATCGCCGATCCCCTGATGCCCAAAAAAGTGCTCGAGGGCAAGGAAGATGAGATCCGGCACTGTGTGGCCTGCAACCTCTGCCTCGCGCGGTTGTTCCGCGATGCC
Organism: Desulfobacteraceae bacterium; assembly: GCA_013003715.1. Lineage (GTDB taxonomy): Bacteria > Desulfobacterota > Desulfobacteria > Desulfobacterales > Desulfosarcinaceae > JABDIN01. Next base: position 67,415 of record JABDIN010000088.1, read on the forward strand.
CCCATGACCTGCTACATCAATCCGGTGTGCGCCCATGAAGCGGAGCCGGTGTTTGTGGCGCCCCCTAAAGCGGATGATGAAAAGGAGATCCTGATTGTCGGCGCCGGTCCGGCCGGACTGGAGTGTGCTTATGTGGCTGCCCAGCGCGGACATGAGGTGACGGTTTATGACAAAAGAGACGAGATCGGCGGCACCTTGAACGAGGCTCAGAATGCGCCCTATGGCGATGATGAATTGTGGACCTGTATCGATTATCAGAAAGTCATGTGCGAAAAGGCCGGTGTGGAATTCAAACTGGGGACCGAGGTCACCGACGATATCATCGAAGATGAAATGCCCGATTCCGTGGTATTGGCCACCGGACCGGTTTACACGGATATCCAAGGCAACGATAAGGTCAAGGTGGTGAACGTCCTCGATGTTCTGGGCGGGCGGGCGCAAGTCGGCAAGAAAGTCGTCGTCTGGGGAAATCGCAAGCCCGGAATCGGTGTATCCCTGCATCTGGCTCAAAAGGGTGTTAAAACGACCCTGATCGGCCGGGAAAAAACCGCCGGATTTGACGTGAATCCGTCTTTTAAATGGCGCTACATGATCTATCTGAGACAAAACGGCGTCATGGCTTACAACGATTGCATGATTGAAGAGGTTACGGAGACAGGCATAATTGTGAAAACCTATGACGGATACCGTTTCCCGGTTGAATGTGACACCATTGTCCTGAGCGATCGCCAGGCCAATGAAAGCCTCAAGAAAACGGTCCAGTCGGAAGGTATTGAATTGTTTGTCGTCGGTGATGCCCTGGTACCCCGCAACCTTTCCAGCGCGGTGCATGATGGATACCGAATCGGAATGCGTATCTAAATAGGAGGATTATCATGTCATTTGATGCAGAAAAAGAAATATCAAAATTGTGGAGAAATCTGCATTCCGCCCAAGCGGAAATCGGGAAAACCTATTACCGCTGGCGACAGGTCGCCCTGGAGATCGCAGGGCCGGATGCGGATCCCAGAGAGATCGGACTTAAGGCGGCTTATGTGATCGGAAAAGACGTTGGGAAAGGCCTCCTGCCGCGGTTGAACTGGCTCAAGGGAGAAGAGGGCTTTATGATGATGCTCGGCCGCTCATTGGCCGGTTTGTGGAATGTCGAGGGCGCCCAGGCCATGGCCGAAAAAGGTGAAAAACCCGGTGAGGTTTTTATTAAATGCGCTCGCGATCCGTGGCCGACCTATGCCAAGGAGTTCGATGTACCCATGGAAGAAGTGGCCGCTTGCCGTGAGAAAATGTTCCAATCCATATTGGAAGATGTGAGCGTCTTCTTCAATATCCCGCTGAACATCGAATTGGAAAAAGCCATTCCCCGGGGAGAAGGCATGTGGGTGTTGAGATTATATAAAGCCGAATAAAAAAAGGAGTATGTGTTATGGCAGCTCAAATCGACTTAGATAAATGCGGCATGTGTGGTGGGCATACGCAGCCCTTATGCATCGAAGCATGCCCCGATGACGCGATACGTGTTCAGAACGGCCGTCCCGTGGTTACGGAATTTTTGTGTGAAGACTGCAACGAGTGTGGATGCGTCTGTCCGGATGAGGCCATCGTATGTCCGCTCGAGAAAGTGACGTTTTAAAATCCGTAAATTAAAGAAGGTGTAACGGGAACGCGGCGGCGACTTTGTCCGTTCCCGTTACATGGCGCGAGTTTATTGTATATCGTGTTAAATTATGGAGATGATAATGAAAACAAATAAAATAGATCATATTTGCATCGCAGTTAAGGACCTGGAGCAGGCGCGCAAGGTTTGGGAGCCGATCCTCGGGAAATCCGGGCCGGATGATGCATACATCGACGAGCCTGAAAAAATCAACGTCGCCCGCTATTGGGTCGGCGGGGTGGGTTTCGAACTGATGGAATCCACGACACCCGATGGTGATGTGGCCAAGTTTATCGAGAAGCGCGGTGAAGGTGTTATGCTCATCTCTTTTAATGTGGATAATACCCGCGAAACCATAAAAGAACTTGAAGAAAAGAATTATCCCATGATCGGTGGCGCCCGCCCCTTCCGGGATTGTGAGTTCGCATTTGTTCATCCGAAGAAGATGAACGGTGTCCTCCTCGAGGTCATCGATTACAAATGGAAAGAACTCGAGGAATAATGGGTAAATCGGGAACCAAAGCTGGTATATCATGCCGAAACGTTTTGTAGATTTTGAACTGTATCTGGTCCATGTGGATCCGGACAATTGTGACGGTTGTGAGGAGTGTGTCAAAATATGTCCGACCACCGTATTTGATGTTTCCCATGTCGCCCATGTGATCAATGCCAGGGCCTGTATGGGGTGCCGGACATGTGAAGCCGTCTGCAAATCAAAGGCGATTATCATTACCGAGATTTGAAACCCTTTGAATCTGCGCGGAAAAAGTGACGGCATCTCCGGAACATCTGTTTGACGGTAATGTTTCCCTATTAGAGGTACACCATGAGTGATGCAATATTGGTTGTCGGCGGCGGTATCGCCGGTATCAACTGTGCCATGAACGTCGCCGAATACGGACGGAAAGTCTATCTGATCGACGATACGCCCAGCATCGGCGGCATGATGGCCCGGCTTGACAAGACCTTTCCCACCAATGATTGTTCAATCTGCATCGAAGCACCTCAGATGTTCGATGTGGACAATCATGAGAATATCGAAATTCTCACCAATACCGAGTTGAAAAAAGTCAAAAAAACAAAAGACGGGTTTGTTGTCCGCCTGGTATCCAAGGCCAAATACGTGGATGAAGAGGCCTGCACGGGTTGTGGCGCCTGTGTTGAGGCATGCCCGGTGAGCATCCCGGACGAAATGGACGGCAAAATCGGCGGCACCCGTAAATTGGTATCCATGGCCTTTCCCCAGGCGGTCCCCAATGTGGTGACAGTCGATCCGCGGTGCCGGTATGGCGAAATGCAGGCGGAAGGGGCCTGCATCGGCGGCTGTGCCGTTGATTGCAGCCAATGCCGGGAATGCCCCATTGCCTTGTGCGTGAAGGCTTGTGAGAAAGAGGGCAAAAAGGCCATCGAGCTGTGGCAGGCGAACAAGAATAAAAAACTGGAAGTGAAGAGCATTGTTGTGGCCACCGGTTTGCGGGACGCTCCGCCCGGCGGTGATCTCATTGATTATCACGCTTACGACAATGTGATCACGAATATGGAATTCGAACGGCTGATGAATGCCGGCGGCCCAACGGCCGGTCACATTATTCGTCCCTCGGATCAAAAACATGCTGAAAATATCGCATGGATACAATGCGCCGGACGCGGCCTGGGTAAGGAAAAGGGAACACCCTATTGCTCAAAAATATGCTGCATGATTTCCGCCAAGCAGACCATTATCACCAAGGAGCACGATGCTTCCGTGGCGGCGACCATATTTTATAACGATCTCAAAGCCTATGGGAAAGGGTTTTGGGGATTCTATACGAAAGCCAATGAGAACGGTGTCCGGTATGTTAAGGGGCGTCCTTATACGGTGACCGAGAACCCGGATACCAGGGACCTGACCCTGCGATACGAAAGTCTGGACTCCGGAGATATCAAATCGGAAACCTTTGACCTGGTCGTCCTGGCCACGGGCGTCATCCCCAACAACCGCAATGAGAAACTGGCCAAGATCCTTGGTTTGGATCTGGACCATCTCGGTTGGTTCAAGGAGAAGGATCCCATGATGGCGCCCTTAAAAACCAATGTTGACGGAATCTATCTGTGCGGCGGTTCCACCGGCCCCATCGATATCGCCGAATCCGTGGCCCAGGCCTGCGCGGCATCTATGAGAGCGATTCTGGCGTAAACAAATAACGGAGTTCAAGGATATGGAAGAAGTAAGAGTCGGGGTATTTGTTTGTGATTGCGGCTCAAATATAGCGGGTGTCGTCGATGTTCCGGATGTGGTGAAATATGCGAACACTCTGGATCATGTTGTTGTTGCCGATGAAGGCAAGTGGTCCTGTTCAGTGGATTATCTCAACAAGCTCAAGGACATTATCCGGGAGAAGGAAGTTAATCGCGTGGTCGTCGCATCCTGCACGCCGCGTACGCATGAGCCGCTGTTCAAACGCGCCACACGTGATGCCGGGGTCAACCCATACCTGCTCGAATTTGTCAGCATCCGTGAACAGGTGTCCTGGGTACACATGAAAGAACCCGAAATCGCCACGCAAAAAGCCAAGGACCTGATCAAGATGGGCGTGGCCAAGGCTGTCCTGCTTGAGGAGGGGCATGAAATCAAACTGCCGGTGAAAACCGATTGCATGATCATCGGCGGCGGTGCAGCGGGCATGAGTGCCGCACTCCAGGTGGCCTCCCAGGAGTTCAATACCTATCTCGTGGAAAAAGAGCCCGAACTGGGCGGTTTGCTGAACGATCTTTGTTTTCTCTCCTACGATGGCCACAACATCCCTGCCGGAAGAATCGCCGGTTCCCTGGTTGAAAGAGTTGAAGCCCATCCTCACATCACCATTTTCAAGGGTACCCGCATTCAAAGCGTGGAAGGATACATCGGCAACTACAAGGTCGTCCTGAACACGGGCAACGGCGAACCCGGGAACCTGGACATATCCACCATCATCGTTGCCACCGGCATGCAGGAAATCAAACCGGAGGGACAATTTGAATACGGTAATCATCCCCAGGTCGTCACACAGCTCGAATTCGAGAAACTGCTGAAAGATAAAGCACTTGGCGCTAACAAACATGTCGTGATGATCAATTGCGTGAATTCCAAAAACGATGTTCGCGGTTGTTGTAACCTGGGTTGCCATGTTTCAGTGAAAAACGCGTTGGCCGTGAGAAAACTTCAAAAGGATGCCAGTGTTCATATCCTATATCGCGATCTGTCCATGATCAGGGAAGAGGGCAGATACCTGGAAAAAGCAAAAAAACTCGGCATCAAATTCCTCAGGTTTCCGGACGATCAATATCCCCGGGTATCCATCGAAGACGATGGTTTGTCGGTGAAAACCAGGGATATACTCCTGGGCAGGGACTTCACCCTTTCGGCCGACATCGTTGTGTTGACCACCGCATTTATGGGTAGCGACACCGTGGATGAAATCAAGGGCCAATTGAAGGTTTCGGCCAACACCGATAAATATTTTCAGGAAGCCCACGTCAAACTCGGTCCCCTGGAGTTCCCGGCCGACGGTATTGCCCTTTCCGGTTGCGCCAAATCGCCGCTCTTTTTCAAAGAGGCCAGCGAAGAGGGCATTGGTGCGGCCATGCGGGCATCCATCCCCATGAAAAACGGATTTATCGAGGCCGAAGGGATCGTGGCCTATATCGATGATGCCGAGTGCAATCAGTGCGGACTGTGCGCCAAGCGATGTCCTTTCAATGCCATCGTCACGGATGAGGAAAAGCATCCCGAGGTCATACAAGCCCTGTGCAAAGGATGCGGTCTGTGTTCCGCGGATTGCCCGCAGGAGTGTATCCAGATCATTCACTACAGCGATGACCAGGTCCTGGCACAGGTGGACGCCGCCCTGGAAGAGAATGCCGAAAAGAAAATCATCGGCTTCGTCTGCCACTGGTGTGCACTCGGCGGTGTGGATATGGCAGGGGTCAGCCGGCTTCAGTACCCGGCCAATGCGCGATTGATCCGTGTCATGTGCTCGGCCCGTGTTTCCATCCGGATGATCCAGCGGGCCTATGAAAAAGGCGCCGCCGGGGTTTTGGTGGCCGGTTGTGAATTCCCCACCTGTCATTACATCACCGGAAACTATGAGGCGGAAAAACGGGTAAAGCGCGCCAAACGCAAACTGGCCAAGCAGGGTTTCGATCCGGAAAAACTCTGGATAACGTGGTGCTCGGCAGCGGATGGTCCCAAATTCGCAAACACCATGCGTGATATGATCAAGGAGTTGGATTTGTAATGGAAAGAGACAAAACGGTTTTTGATGAACTCTATAATGTGGATATGTTCAGGCATTGCGAACAATGCGGTAGGTGCAGCTCCGCTTGCCCGATAACCGGCATCAACGACTTCAATATCCGACGTCTGCTCAGGCATGTGGAGTTGGACCTGGTGAATGATATCGCCGACTCACCAATGCCCTGGTTTTGCGCCACCTGCGGTCGGTGCGAGGATGCATGCCCCAATGACATCAGAATTCTGGACATCACCCGGCGATTGCGTTCGTTGGCGCCCGAGGCACGCTTCCCCCGGGACGAGGCGCCCTGCATTCATGCCTGCCCGGCACACATCGATGTGCCGGGATATTTGCGGTTGATAGCGGCGGGCAGGCCTGAAGACGCCTGTGCGCTCATCATGGACAAGGTGCCGTTCCCCGGGATATTGGGACGTGTGTGCCCCCACCCCTGCGAAACCGCCTGCAAGCGCGGTGAGGTGAATCAATCCATATCCATCTGCACCGCCAAACGGTATGCCGCGGACGCCGCCGACGGCATTCCGGAATCGGTGTTCGGCGTAGCCCCGGATACCGGGAAAAAAGTCGCCGTAATCGGCTCAGGACCATCGGGATTGTCGGCCGCTTTTTATTTGCGGCGCCTGGGACACGCCGTTACTGTTTTTGAAGCCCGGTCCAAAACCGGAGGTATGATGCGCTACGGCATTCCGGAATACCGCCTGCCCGCCGAAGTGCTGGACCAAGAGATCGATCGCGTCCTGGACATGGGTGTCGAGTTGAAGACCGGTATCAAGTTGGGCCGTGACCTTGAAATCGACAAGCTGAAGGAAGCCGGCTTTAATGCCGTATTCGTGGCTGTCGGTGCCCAGTTGAGTAAACGGCTGCCCCTGGACGGCACTGACCTGGACGGCGTTCTCTGGGGAGTCGATTTTTTAAGCCAGGTCCGGGACGGCGATGCCCCGCCGCTGAAAAAAAACGTTCTGGTGATTGGCGGGGGAAACGTGGCCATCGACGTCGCACTTTCTGCCTTGCGGCTTGGTACGGAAAACGTTATGATGGCCTGCCTTGAGCGACGGGAAGAAATGCCCGCCAATCCCGAGGAGATCGATGTCGCCCTGGAAGAAGGCGTCAACATGCTCTATAGCTGGGGTCCGGATAAAATTGTGGGTGAAAACGGTTCAGTGTCCGGTGTGGAACTGGTCCGCTGCACCCAGGTGTTTGATGACCAGGGAAATTTCTGCCCCTATTTCGACGATCACAAACAAACCGTATCCACGGAGCAGGTGATCCTCGCCGTCGGACAGTCCAGTGAAACGGAGTTCTGCAAGGATTTCTGCTTTCTGGATGACCAGACGACCCTGCCGGTGGATAAGGGATTGATCGCCATTGATGCGGATACCCAGGAGACGGCGTTGTCCGGTGTATTCGCCGGAGGAGATGTGGCCAACGGCCCGGCCACAGTGGTCGCCGCCATCGCTGCCGGCAGACGAGCCGCCGAATCCATCGACAGGTATCTCGGCGGCACGGGCATCGTGGGGACCGCCACGGAGAAGGAGGCTTCGCATACCGGTTATACGGGTGAGAGAACGCCCGGCTTTGCCGAACTGGTGCGCGTCGGATCCCGTAAGATCCCGTTGGAAGACCGGCATACCGGTTTCCTTGAATTGGACAAGGGATGGACCCCGGAACAGGCGCTCGAGGAAGTCAATCGTTGTCTGCACTGCGATTTAGAGCGTTGCCTGGCCAAAGAAAAAAGGCAATAGCCCGATTTACGGCGCCAGCGCTAATTTATACGGTGTATAATGATAAAATAAAGAAGGGGGAGGACATGTCCGCTGAGAAAAAACTATACAAATCATTTCAAAATCCGCTGCTCATTCAACCCAAAAAACCCTTACCCAAACAGATGGCCGTAATCGGCGCCGGAACCATTGGCCCTGATATCGGATACTATCTGAAGAGCGCTATGCCGTCCGCGACACTTTACCTGGTGGATGTGGTGGACAAACCTTTGGAAAATGCAAAAATACGACTTGAAGGGTATGCAAAAAAAGCCGTTGACAAGCGGAAAATGTCCCCTGAAAAAGCCGAAGCAGTGCTCAAGGATATCTATTATACCAAGAATTACGAGGATCTTGCCGGATGTGATCTGATCATCGAGGCCGCCACGGAAAACATTCCGCTGAAGCAGAAGATTTTCGACGGGATCGAACGGATCGTCAGTGAGGATGCCATCATCACCTCCAATTCCAGCTCAATCCCCGCGGACCGGATGTTCAACAAAATGAAGCACCCCGAGCGCACCACGGTTACCCATTTTTTTGCACCGGCCTGGAGAAGCTTGCCCGTTGAGGTGATCCGCTGGGACGGCGCCAGTGACGAGACCATTGATTACCTCTACTGGTTTTTCGGCGCCACCGGTAAAGCCCCGATCATCACCGACAATGCCATCTGTTTTGTGCTGGACCGGATTTTTGACAATTGGTGTAACGAGGCGGCCTACCTGCTCGGTGACGCCACGGCGGGACAGATCGACAAGGTGGCCGAGGAATTCGTTTTTGCAGGCCCCTTTTTCGTGTTGAACATGGCCAATGGGAATCCCATTATCGTGGAAACCAATACCCTTCAAATGGAAGAGGGCGATTGCTATAAGCCGGCCCATATCCTCAACTCCGTGGACCGGTGGCAAACCCTTCGCCCCGGATCCAAGGTCGACGTTGCCGAGGATATCAAATCTCAAATCCGGGATCGGCTGCTCGGCATCTTGTTTTCCCAGAGCGTCGATATCGGCGACCGGGAGATCGGCACCAAGAGTGATCTGAACTTCGGCTGCCAGGTGGCGTTGGGATTCCGCAATGGTCCGTTGGACACCATGAGAGAACTGGGGGCAGATGAAACCCGGCGTATCATGGACCGGTTCGGCAAAGAAAGACCGGGATTTCCCGCAGCTAAAGCGGAATTGTCCGGGTATCAGAAATTCAACCGTTTCATTCTCGAAGACGATATGGACGGGGTGAAAATACTGACCATTCGCCGTCCCCAGGCCATGAACGCTTTGAACGACGAGATTACCGATGAATTGCTGGAGGTTTTTCAATCCTATGAAAATGATGCGGATATAAAGGGGTTTATCGTTATCGGTTATGGGGAGTCTGCATTTTCCGCCGGGGCCGATATCGGCAAATTCCCCCGGATGCTGGGGGATAAGGCCGCTTCCATTCAATACGCCAAGGATTGCGCCAAACTCCAGCGATACATGGACCAGATGCAAAAGCCGGTGGTGGCCGCACTGAACGGCATGGCCCTTGGGGGCGGTCTTGAACTGGCCATTCGCTGCCACAGCATCGTCTCCATGGCGCGCGCCCGGCTGCAATTTCCCGAGATTACCCTGGGGATCATCCCGGGCATCGGCGGCTGCACGGTACCTTACCGCCGCTGGCCAAAGGGTGCGGCCCTGTTCAATGACATGATCGTATTCGGAAAGGCTATTACCGCAGAAGATGCCGGGGAGATCGGGATGGTGTCCGATATCGCAAGCACCTATCCGGAGTTGATCGAAAAGGCCATTGCTGAAGTCAACCGCCTGAATGGTAACCTGAAACCGCTGCCGGAAGGCGCGGTGGATATTCCCCAGCTGGAAGTGCCTGATGAGCCCATGGCCGGTAAAATGGCGTTGCCCAAAGCGTCCGTGGCCATCGCGGTGGATGTCATCCGGCAAGGTGCCGCAGCGAAAAATTTTTATGATGCACTTGATGTCGGCTATACCGGTTTTGGCGATGTGGCGTGCACCGCCGATGCCAAGGAAGGTATCACCGCATTCCTCCAAAAACGCAAGCCGGCGTACAATAAATAGGTCGCGGTAACGTAAAGATCGACCGACACAGTTTTTTCCAACACCCTTCGGGGTAAACGTTCTCTTCCTTATGAAAAGGGCGATTCCGGTATCGGAGTCGCCCTTTTTTATACACGATACTTAGGATGTTACTTTTTCAATGCTGGAAAATTAATGGTCGACGGAGTTGATTCCTTTGTAATAAAGTACGCTATAAACAGAACCAAAAGGTAGCAAAGACGATGAAGGGTTGAGATCAAATAACGATAGAGGACTGATATTATGCATGAGAACCCGAAACTGACAAGTTTTTTTCCCGCCACGGGAAAACATGTCCAAAATCCCCCCGATCTGCTTGGCCGTCTGCGCCGATGGCCGGCGTACGAGCAAACCGGCGATGAACGTGCCCATGAGATCGGCCATTGGCGGGCTGAAGTGAGGAAACGGCAGGCCACGGGTGCGGCAAGACGGGTATTGTTCGTGCATGGACAATTGCCGGGGGAGACCGGTTCCGGTGTCTATCTGCAGCAGATTTCCGCTGAGTCGATCCGACAAGGCATTGACCTTTATGTGCTCTCCGCAGGATATAAAAAGCTGGATTCGTCGGATATCAAAGGTGTTCCGGATGATCGGATTTTTACCTGCCGGTTCACACCGGAAGGGGAGAGACCCAGGGAAGGTGCCGTACGGACACCGATTTCAGGCATGTCGGTGGTCATGCCGTATCCGGTGCTGGCCTACCGGGACCGCACGGACGAAGAGCTAATCGATCTGTTGACGGTGTTCGGCAACACCATTGCCCACCTGGTTCATCGGCTCCAACCCGATGTGATCCATGTGGACCATCTGTGGTTTCTCAACGGGCTGGCCAGATTGATCGCACCCTGGATTCCGCTGGTGGCATCGGCCCATGGGACCGCCCACAAGCTCATCGTCGATACACCCCGTTTTCGAGAGCTCGTGATTCCCTGCGTCTCCAGCGCCGACCATGTTTGCGCCATATCCCCGGAATCCGTCGATGAGTGTGCCGATATGTTCGAAATTCCCAAGGCGCGCATTTCCATTGAAGGTTACGGATACGAGCCGGAGCTGTTTCATTACAAACCCGTGGAACGTGTCAGCGTGATCCGGGAGATCCTTGGCATAGAGACGGCAGATATCGACCACGTGATCATATCCGTGGGTAAATTTGTGGATTGGAAAGGATTTAAGGAACTCACCCGGGCGATTGCGATTCTCCGCCACCGGGGCTTTAACCTCATGGCCATAATTGTGGGCGAAGGAGATCCGGAAAGCAGGGCCGACCTCGAGGCATTCATTGTCCAACACAAAATGGATGAATATATCAGATTGCCCGGAAAGGTGGAACGTACCGTCCTGCCGGGCGTCTACCGTGCGGGCGATGTTTACGTATTGCCGAGCCATGTGGAGCCGTACGGCCTTGTTCTCATGGAGGCCCTTGCCTGCGGTACACCCGCAGTATCCGGCAATGCCGGCGGTGTGCCCTCCTACGTCCCCCAAGCCCTCAGGGATGAGGGCTTTGCCGTACTTGTGGACCCCATTAAATTGACCGGGACCGGCGAGGCATTGCCCGGGGATCGGGATACCTATGCCCGGAATCTTGCGGACGGTATCGAAGCCGTACTCAATAAGAAAATCCGGCCCGATGACCGGTTACGGATTGCGGAAGCCATGAAACCCTTAAGCTGGGGGCGGCTGGTGAAGTCTTTGTCCGGTATCTATGATCAGGTCCTGGAAAAGGCGTTATCCGGTCGTTCTCGTTGATGTCTCATTTCCCCGGTGATTATTCCCAAGATCAGGTTTTCCTTATGAACCCAGCTTGAGAAAATTACGCCACAAATGTGGACAAAGACAAGGACCAATTTTTATTCCGATACTCCCGATATTTTGTTAAAAACCGTTCACCATGAATCCGCCATCCACGGACAGACATTGGCCGGTCATGTAAGATGCCGCCGGCATGCATAAAAATGCGGCAACCGCGGCGATTTCATCGGGTTCCGCAATTCGTCCCAGCGGTGTCCGCTGAAGTATATCCGAAAGGTAGCGTCTATCTTTGAGAAGCTCCTCCACAAGCGAGGTGCGGGTGTACCAAGGGGCGACGGCATTAACCCGGATACCGTCCGCAGCCCATTCAACGGCAAGATTCCGGGTAAGTTGATGGATGGCGGCCTTGGTCATGCCATATGGTGCTCCGGTGCGCAGGTGGGTAAGTCCTGCAACGGATATAATATTTACAACCGCAGCCGAATCTGATTTTCGAAGTAACGGATAAGCATGTTTACACATGTCGAAAGTAGAATGCAAATTCGTATTCATGATGGTCTGATATTCATCAACCGAATAATCAACGGATTTCTTCCGGATATTCGTCCCCACATTATTGACCAGAATATCAAAGCCATCCCATCTGTCTAAAATTTCACTAAAAAGCTGTTCCCGTTCAGAAGAGATGGAAACATCTTTGGCGACACCGTATACGGAGTAATTTTTTTGGCGCCAGGAACCGAGGCAGGCGTCAAGTTGTTCCGCATCACGGGCGACAATGAACACCTCCCCGCCAAGCGCCGATATTTCCCTGGTAATTGCAGCACCAATACCTCTTGTTCCACCGGTAACAAGCGCCCGTTTACCTTCCAATTTCCATTTCAAAGTCATTGCAGTATTTCCTTGTCGTTCGGGCCGTCACCGAAGAAGGACCAAACAGTTGACCGCCGATTGTTGCATTTGCTGCCCAAGTATCCGGTCTGTCCGATCTATATCTCCGAATTGTTATCAAGGCAGTTTATATTTTCCGATGCGATCGTTATGCAAACTTCCCATATACAGATATCCCCCATGTTCCCGGACGGAAGTGATTTCCCTGAGGTGCTTTCCGGTGGGATCATGAAGGCTCAGGATGATATCCCCTTGTTCATCCAGGGCCAATACTAATCCATACGGCTGTGGTTTCGGCCAAAAGGGTCTGGGCAGTTTGGACAATTGCGATTTTAGAAATGGAAAGGGGTGCAGCCGGTCCATGAGATCATTGCGAACCGTGAAAAGCGCCAGCCAGAATGTCCCCTTCTGGTTGCTGGAAACATTATCCGGAAATCCCGGCAGATTATCAATAAATATCTCGCTTGTTCCCGCCATGGGACCTTTCAACCAGTAGCGGACAATCCGGTAACGGTATGTTTCATTGATCAGAACGAAGTCTTCCTGCTGAGATAAGGCCACGCCATTGGCGAAGTAAAGTTTTTTGAGTAAAACTTCCGTCCGACCGGTGGCGGGATCATATCTCATGAATCTGCCGTGCGGTTTCGATTCCAGAAGGTCATACAGATACTCATGTTGTTCATATCTGGAGCTTGCATCCGTAAAATAGACAATGCCCGCTTTCGAGATATCAAGGGCATCGGTGAACCGGAAAGGGATACCTTCCGCTGAATTGGACAGGACATCAATCTTTCCTTGGGGATCGATGGAAAGCAACCCCTTATATGCGTCGCAAACAACCAGATTCCCTTTTCTGTCAAATTGCATACCAAAAGGGCGGCCCTCGGTATCGGCAAAAGTTTCCAGTTTGCCGTCCGGCAGGAGGCGCATGATTTTTCCATTCCGGGTTCCCCCGTAGATGCACCCCTGAAGGTCCACCGCCACTTCCTCCGGTCCATCTATCTCCCCCAACGCCAACAATTGGGCTTCTTGCAGAAGCTGGTTCGGCGCCAACGCACCTGTCAGCGTCGGCGGTTTTAACGGGGTGAACGCCGCCGGGTCAATGGGCGCCGGTTGGAAAAGGAGAATGGTGGTGAGGATTACGGAGAATCCAATGATGACGAGAATTGTTTTTTTCATACTCTGATTGCAAGAGCCCTGTTATTTAGTGTCTATCCCAAAAATGCGCAGGCGCGGCTGAAAAATCACCCAACCCGTCTGCCTTCGGCTTCATCATCAAAAACTCCCCGACCCTTCGGTTATTGTATAAAAGAGATCGTTTCAGCCAGGGAGGCCACGTGACAATAGATCATGTTGATGATCTCAAGTTCTTTTTCATGCAGATCTTGGGAACCGGCGGCACAGCAGTCTTCGACGGTAACGACCTTGAAACTTTCGTCCGCCAGGCTCCTTACGGTTGATGATACGCATTGATCCGTAAAGATACCGGCAACAATGACATTTTTTATCCCCATGTTGGTGAGGACCAGGCGAAGGTTGGTGCCGGTAAGCGCACTGTCGGTTGTTTTGGTTACCACAATCTCATCGTTTTCGGCAACGATTTCCGGAACGAAGCGGGATTCCCGCGAATCTTTCGGCATCAGCAAATAGTTCCATCCCGGCATTTTCTGGCTGAGTGAGCGGTCCCGGCCATCCTCTTTCAAGCAGGCGATGCGGGCGAACATGACCTCGACATTTTTGCTCCGGCAGGTGTCAATCAGCGACACCGTGTTGGGGATGACAATTGACTTCATGCGCTCGAGAAAAGGCGCCCACCGCTCTTGCTCCTGAGGATCAGCAGGATTCTCCATGTATTTGTTCTGAATATCGATCACCAGAAGTGCGGTCTCATCCGCCTTCAATATGATATCCTCGGGCTCAGGTGCTCCCTGATAGTAAAAAGAGCGGTACTCATTTTTCCAAGACATAAGAAGACTCCTTTTGTTCACTAATGTTTTTTATCAACACATTCAACCCGGTTTTTTCGCAAACAACCGGTCCCAAATGGGAAGTTCGCCAATTTCCCTTGTGTCGATAATGCCGCCGGGTTTAAGAATCAGAACCCCTATCATGGCGCACGCCAACACAATTTCCGTTAGTCCGACCACCGGCCGTGTTATGATATTTGCGGCGTTGATGGCATTTTCAAACGTTCTCAGTCCTTCAAAAGCGATTGTAACCGCAAAGGTGCCGAATACCGCGCCGGAAACGGTTGCTGCGCCACCGATAACCAGCATGCCTAAAATGACGAAGGTTTCACGCAAATAAAACGCATTGGGCGAAAAAGAGGTGATAAAGTGGGCCCAGAGCCCTCCACCGATGCCGGCATAAAGCGCGCTCAGCATAAAGGCCTTCCACCGCAGATGAGAAATATTGGCGCCGATGGCACTTGCGGCGACCTCGTCGTCCCGTGTGGCCCGCAGCAAAACGCCGATACGGGACTCTTTGAACCAAATGGCCATGGCAATGGCAATGGCGGCGGCGATGGCCGATGTTTTGAGATCCGTTGCATTGACGATACCGAATAGGGTTCGCGGGCCATTGGTAACGGCGCTCCAATGTACCATCACGGTATGCATGATCACCAGGACTGCAAAGGAGGTGATCACGGCAGCGGCATCGGACAGGCGCATCAACGGATATGATATAACAGCCGCTAAAACGGTGGCCAATACACCACCCGCGATGATGCCGAGTATTGGATTGATTTCAACAACTTTCAGTACCGCGTAGAGATCCGGCAGGGCCATTGACTTCATTTGGGCCGGCATGGTCAGCACAGCGGTGGTGTACGCCCCGACACCCATGAAACCGATGTGGGCAAACGAGAGAATGCCGGAATTGCCCATAAATATCTGCAGGCCGAGTACGAGGATCAGATTGATCAGGAGCGTGGTGGCGATGCGGCTGTACAGCCGGATATCCATTATTTCCACAAGGACCACAAGGACGATAACCGGCAGAATGAGCAGGCATAGGGATCGCAGGTTCTGTTTTTCCAGCATAGGTGTTTTCCTAAGTCCGAAGACCGGTTTCACGGCCCTTGATTAATCCTGAAGGGCGGAATAGTAAAATGAGTATGACAATCGTGAATGTAAACGCGTCCCTGAAGTGCAGGAGTTGCTGGGATAATCCATAATTAAAACTCACATCTATCAGGGCAAGCAGATATCCCCCCACCACAGCTCCGAGCAGGCTTCGCATACCGCCGATCACCGTGGCGATAAAGGCCACCAGAAGGGGCTCGAGCCCGATGCCCGGTACGACCGACCCGATTCTGCCCAGCCAGAGGATGGCAACGACACCGGCAAATAGACCACTGATCGCGAATGCAAGGCTGATAATCATATTCGCCGGGATTCCGACCATGCGTGCCATTGTGAATTGTGATGCAGCGGCTCTCAACGCCAGGCCCAGCACCGTTCGTTTCATCACAAACGAAAAAGCGCCCAGCATCAGCAAGGCGCAGGCAATGGTGATGAGATTACGGATGGGGATCACCACATCCAATATCTCGACGGATTGTGTGAAAATATCGGGTAAAGGCACATTTCGCGCCCGGGGAGATATGAACAGCAGCGCCGCATTTTGTAATAAGGTACTGAAGGCGAAAGAGGTAATGAGGACGGCGGTCACGGATTTTGACCTTACCGGTTTGAATGCCACGAATTCGGTCATCAGGCCGATTGCAATGGCCATGAGGATGGCTGCCAGCGCCATGACCAGCCAGGGAAAGGGGGAGGCATTGAGCAGATACAGGGTATAACCGGCCACCATTATCAGTTCACCATAGGCGAAATTTACCAATTTCAATATACCGTAAACAATCACGAGACCCAATGCCATCAGGGCATAGAGGCTTCCAAGACTGAGGATATCCAGGACAAATTGAAGTATGGTGCCTGCGGACATACATTGAATCCTTTCAGCTGCCTAAATATAGCGCTTTTAAATCGGATGAAGTGGCGATCTCCCCGGCCGGACCCTGTCGGGCAATTCGCCCAAGCGATAAAACATATGCTCTTTCGGCATGTTTGAGCGCCATATTGGCGTTTTGTTCCACCAACAGAATCGTCAACCCGGTGGATCTTAATTTATTGATGAACTCATAGATATGATGCACGATGGTCGGCGCCAGCCCGAGGGAGGGTTCATCCAGCAGAAGCAACCTGGGTTGGGACATCATTGCGCGGGCGATCACCAGTTGCTGCTGTTCGCCGCCCGAAAGTGTTCCGCTCTGCTGGTCCTGCCGGTCACGCAGCACCGGGAAAAGTGCCAGCATCTCTTCCATTTGCGCCTTGTTTTTCCGGTGATCGCCACGATGAATGAAACCCCCCAGGACCAAATTTTCGCGTACGGTCAAATCGGGAAAAACTTCGCGGGTCTCGGGCACCATGGCGATGCCTTCGCGCAGGACCCTCTCGGGAGAAAACGATGTGATGTCCCGGCCGTTAAAAGTTATTTTTCCGGTTGTGGATTTGAGTGCACCGGCGATGGACAGCATGGTCGTGGTTTTTCCGGCGCCATTCGCCCCCAGCAGGCAGACCATTTCGCCCACTGAAACCTCGAGGCAGACCTCCCTGACAGCCGTTATGGCACCATAGCGAACCTCCAAATTTTCGACCTTAAGCATTTTCAACCCCCTCTGATTCACCGGTTCCCAAGTAGGCATCGATCACCTCAGGCAGATTTCGTACATCATCCACATCTCCTTGGCCGATTGTTTTGCCCGATGAGAGAACATGCAGGCGGTGGCAAAGGCGCATGATCAGCGTCATATCATGATCGATGATCAGCATGCCGAGGTTTTTCCGGTGCGGAAGCTCGGAAAGAATGGACAGCAGGGTTTCACTTTCAGCTTCATTCAGACCGGCCGCCGGTTCATCCAGCAGTAAAAAATGAGGTTCCCCGGCCAGCGCACGGACAATTTCCACCTTTCGCTTGTCGCCATAGCTGAGGGTTCCTGCCAGTTGGTCGGCGAAATCGCTCAACCCGAATTCCGCCAGCAAATCCAGGCCGAGTGCGGTGGCCGCTTTTCGGGACGCCCCTTTGGCCAGCGCCGTGGTTTCCACATTTTTGACAACCGTCAGGTTATCAAAGAGGCGAACGATTTGAAAAGAACGCGTAATGCCCTTCAAGGCGATTTTTCTGGGCAACATGCGGGTGATCTCATTACCGTTGACGCTCACGGATCCGGAAACCGGATGTACCTGGCCCGTGATGACATTGATCAACGTGGTTTTACCGGATCCGTTTGGACCGATGAGGCCGACGATCTCACTCTTCCCGATGTCCAGAGTGACATGGTCAAGTGCGCGAAGACCTGAGAATTCAACCGAGATATCTGTTGCTGACAAGCGGTGATCCGTCATGGGCGAATATATCCAATGAAAAACGGTCTGCTGTGAAACAGCCGTGTCAATTCTGATGTGACATGCATGTAAGAACGAATGAGCAGGGGACCTGTTTGGTCCCTTACCCATCCATTCTCATCTCCGATCCATGGTTTTATGGTGCCGGCGGATTTTTGGGCTGCCGCCAACCGATAAATGCCGGTTTGCCGTTGCTCAGACCAATCAGTACGGCCGCCTTGTCCGGTGCATGCCCCTCCTTGGCGGAACGATAGGACAATTTGCCGGTTAAAAGACTGAATTCCTTTGTTTCGAGCACCTTGGCGATGGCGGCACCATCCAGGGAGCCGGCTATTTCCGCGGCCTGGGCCATCAACATGATCGTATCCCATCCGGTGGCGACAAACGACGTGTCGGGGGGGCTGCCATGGTAGGCTCTGTAGGCCTCGATAAATTTGCCCATGTCGGGATGTGCCTCGGACCCCATCCAGGTGTGGGTTACGAAATAGATATCACTGCCGAATTTTTCTCCCAATGCTTCGAACAGGCCGGGATCATCGTAGGAATCCCCGCCCATGATTGGAGATGTGATACCGACTTCACGGATTGAACGTATGATCGTCCCCAGATCCGGCATATAAGAGGAGATATAGATCACATCCGGTTGTGGTTTGATTGCTTTCAGCCGGGACAATTGGGCGGAGAAATCCTGGTCACCCTGTGTGTATGTTTCCTCGGCCAGCACGTTGCCGCCCAAGGTTTTAAAATGAGCGACAAAATATTTGCTCAGACTTTTGGTGTACGCAATGAACTGATCGGTGACGACATAGGCTGTTTTCCAGCCGCGTTCGTTGAACGCATATTCCGCCCCTGCCGCCCCCATGGTCGTGTTCCACATGGACAGGGTGAATTGTTTGTCGCCAAGCGACCAAGAACTGTACAAGGGGTCGGACGCACAGGTGGATATTCCGACAATACCCACTTTCTGGGCTTCACGGCTGGCAGGGCCGCCAAAATCGAAATCACACGGCGCCACAATGAGACTTGCCCCTTTGTCGATCAACTCCACCGCCGCATTGCCGACGGTGACCGGATCGCTTTTCCCGTCGATGTTCACGAATTTCACTTGTTTGCCCAGGATACCCCCATGGTCGTTGAGGTATTTGACCGCCACCTGAGCGCCTTTCAATCCCGGTTCGTCCAGGGGTGCCTGGACACCGGTAAGGCTCAATGCTCCCCCAATGAATATTTCATCCGCAGCAAATGAGGATGAAACCGCCAGAGGCACCATAACCATTACCGACAATATGCTTAGAAACGACATTTTGAGTGTGATTCGCATTGTTCCCTCCTGTTTGGTTTCAATTTTTGTTATTGGGAAACTGCAGTAGATGATCCCGTTCAGGTTGCATACCGAACCGGGCAATTCATCCGGACCGGTTCTCCGATGTTAAAGACAGACACGTCATGACCAGCGCCTAATATGCCGCCACCATCCCGTCGGTCCGTGGTTCCGAGGCGCCGGTGAGAACACCGGTTTGCGGGTCGCGGCAGATGATCTGCCCCCTGCCGAAGCCCAGGTTATCGAGCGCCACGTGGATATCATGTCCCCGCGCCTGAAGGGCCTGGGCCAGGTGCTGCGGCAACGCATGTTCGACCTCCACGGTTTTATCCTGGATCCACTGCCAGCGGGGGGCGTCGAGGGCTGCCTGGGGGTTCAAACCGAAATCGATCATGTTCATCAACACCTGCACATGACCCTGGGGCTGCATGAATCCGCCCATGACACCAAAGGGACCGACGGCTTCCTTCCCCCGGGTTAAAAATCCGGGAATAATCGTGTGATAAGTCCTCTTGGCCGGCGCCAGGCAATTGGCATGATCCGGGTCGATGGAGAAATTGTGCCCCCGATTCTGGAGTGCGATGCCCGTACCGGGCACCACCAAGCCGGATCCGAATCCCATGTAATTGCTTTGGATATAGGAAACCATGTTGCCCTCGGCATCCGCCGTACAGAGGTAAACCGTGCCGCTTAGGTTGGGCTGCGAAGATTCCGGTGCCAGGGCTTCTTCCCGAATCAGCGCCCGGTGTTGTTGGGCCACTTTTTCGGATAAATGATCCGCCACGGTCGTCCGCATGTGTGCGGGATCGGTGATATCATGCATGCCTTTGGCGAAGGCCAGCTTGACCGCTTCGATCTGCTTGTGCAGCGTTTCAATGCTGTCTTTTTCCGTGAAGGAAAAACCTTTTAATGTATTCAAGGCCATCAGGGCCACCAAGCCCTGGCCATTGGGCGGTATTTCCCAAACAGTATAGTCCCGGTAGTTCACACTGATGGGATCGACCCAAACGGGTTGGAAAGCCGCCAGATCGTCGGCCCTCAGAAACCCGTCGTATTGACGTGAAAAAGCGTCGATCTTTTCCGCCAGTTCCCCGCGATAAAAGGCAGCGGCGTCGGTTCGGGCGATGAGGTCCAGGGTGTCGGCATGATCCGGGGAACACCATTTTTCTCCGGCTCGCGGCGGCCTTCCGTTCGGGGCAAAGGTGTCGAACCAGTGGGAAAACGACTTGCCATCGGTTTCCTCCCGATATTTGTCGAACCCCAGTTGCCAGGCAAAGCCGCAAACAGGTGATACGGGAAACCCGTTTCGGGCGTAGTTGATCGCCGGTTCGAGCGTTTCCGTAAGAGATAACCGGCCAAAACGCTTGGCGAGCGCCGCCCATGCCGATGGTGCGCCGGGTACAGTTACCGGAACCCAACCATATTTGGGGATTTCCGTTATACCCCTTTGGTGAAGCGCTTCGATGGAGATCCCGGCCGGTGACGGACCGCTGGCGTTCAGGCCGTGCAGCTTATCTTTGATCCAAACAATGGCGAAGGCATCACTGCCGATGCCGTTTGAGGTCGGTTCCACCACCGTCAGGCAGGCGGCGGTAGCGATGGCGGCATCCACGGCGTTTCCGCCTTTCTGGAGGATGGCCAGGCCCGCCTGGGCTGCAAGGGGCTGGGAGGTGGCCACCATACCGTTTGCCGCATGGTAGACCATGCGACGGGATTCATATGGATATTGAAAAGTGTCTGCTTTCATTTGCACCTCCACTCAAAGGGAAAAATATCCAGCGGCGGGGTCACGTGAGTATCACCGCCAGCATGGTAACGACACTGATGATGCCCGTGATGGTCAGGCCATACTTGATGGTGGTTTTTAAGACCGGTCCTTCCTTGCCCGCAAGACCCACCGTTGAACAGCCCACCAGCAGTTTGGCGGGGGCGATCATGCTTCCCAGGGCGCCGCCGGTGGTCTGGGCGGCCAGAATGATGGCGGTGCTGATGCCTGCAAGTTCCGCGGTCTGTTGTTGCAGGACGCCGAAAACCACGTTCGAGTTCGTATTGCTGCCCGTCATGAAAGCACCCAGGAGGCCGATCCAGGGAGAGAACAACGGGTAGAGGCCACCAAACAGACGGCTCACACCCTCCGCCAGAATGTAAATCATGCCGCAATGATCCATGATCATGGCGAATCCGACCATGGTGATAATTCCCAGGCTGGTGGGCACACCGCTCCTGATGGTTTTGGCCATAATTGTTTTTATGGCATCATGCCGGTAAAACCCCTTGGACCGGTAGAGCAGGTAGCTGACAATTGCCGAATAGGCGAGCAGTGCCCCGCCATGTCCGAAGAGGTTGATGGTTTTACCGTACCCGGCCGGTGTGACCCACCCGGTATTCGACTCGATTTCGGGAAAAGGAATCGCTATCGAGATCTGCCCCAGAAAAACCCTGACGGGGCCTACCATGACACCTGAGAACACAATCACGATGAGAATGAAGTAGGCGCTCAAAGCCCATCCCAAACGCATTTCGGAATGTGTTTCCGCCGTATTGCCTGTCCGGTAGGGACTCAATTTGGCGGTTATCAGTCCGGCCACAAGTCCGGTCAGGCTGGCACCGAATCCGCCCAGGGTCCACATTCCCGAAACGGCCAACAGGTATTGGGTACCGGCCATAACAGTGCCGACAATCACAATGGCCAGCGTTGCGTGGCGAACCATTTTCCAGCCGCCGAATACATGAACGGCCAGTGTACCGCATAAAAAGGAGGCCAGTCCCAACATGGCGGCACACCATGCGGCCAGATCGGTGTACGCGAGGCCGGTGACCGACATCAGGGCCTGAAAAGAAGCGCCCATGGACCCGAAGGTGACTGACCAGGAGTGTCCAATGGCGGGTACGGCCACCGCCACCACCGGTGAAAAACCAAGACTTAACAGCAGCGGCGCCACCACGGCGATGGGTACGCCATAGCCTGCAACCCCTTGTAAAAAGGATGAAAAAATCCAGCCGAATATCAGAATCTGGATTGCCTTATCCGTGCTGAAACGCTCTATGCCTTCTCCAATGGATTTGATGGCGCCGGTCTCGTTCACCACATGATAAAGGATCAGGGCGGTCCAGATGATATACAATACATTGATGGACAGCAGGATGCCCTTGACCTGGGAGTAAAAAAGGAGTCCGGGGTGAGCGCCGAACAACAAAACGCCCACCACCAGCGCCGCCAGCCAACCGGCGGATCCGGCCCGTGTGCCGCTCCAGTTGAAAAAAACCATCAACACCAGAACCGTCAGGATCGGTGAAAAGGCCAGAACCCATTTCAGATAGAACATGCCGCTCATTGTGCTATCGCCTTGAATCCCGTCAGAACCATGTCCATTGAACAATGGATGTGGTCCACAAGCATCGTGCAGGCTTGATCGGTGTTGCGGTCCAGGGTCAACCGCATCATGTCGTGGTGTTCCCGATCCAGTTTATCACGTTTCAAACCCTGGTCGGCCACCATCCGCCGGTAGCGATCGAATTGATCGTATAGCAGGCCGCAAAAATGGAGCAGCCAGTAAGAGGCACTTGCTTCTATGAGCGCCATGTGAAAACTGCGGTGATGGTGTTCCCACTCCCGGTTGGTATCGGTATCTGGTTTGGCGGGGGAATATTTTTTTTTGGACAGTAAATGCTCGGCACCCAGGATCTTGCATTCCCAGTCATCATCACCGTTTTCAATGGCCAGACGAAGGGCGATGGTTTCGAAGCGTATCCGGTTTTCACCGATATCCCGCAGGTCTTCGGTCGACGCCGGCGCCACGCTGAATCCGCGCTGAATCTCCTTTCGCACCAAACCGATGGCCGCCAGGTGGGACAAAACTTCCCGCAAAGGGCTGCTGCCGACCCCGTAGACACCGCGCAGTTCGTCCAGCCGGAGCTTGGATCCGGGTGTGTATCGCCCGTTGATGATATCCTTCCGCAGATGTAAAAACAGATCCTCGGTCACCGGCAGCTGGTGCACCTTGTCCCTTTTTTGCTCAGGCAATCCGGCTGTTTTTCTATTCATGGATTTCCTTTATCCGAACCTTGAAATTGGCTGATATGAGCATGGCTTGTTAATATAGTCAAACCATAAAAATAAACACTTGATAAAAAATTTAGTATAGAATACTAAAATATGGTTAAAAAACAAGTCTGACTATTTTAAATCCGCGCCACTTACCGCAAAGGGGGTCTCCCATGAAAATTAAATGGTTGGAATCATTTCAAAAGGATCAACAACAAAAAGTTTCGGCAGAGTTGTCGGATGCCTACGATTTTGACCCCAGGGACCCGTTATTCGGTTTGCCGCGGAACGATCTCGAAGGTCCTGTGATGAGTCGCCGCGCCGTGTTGCGATTGCTGGCGGCCACCGGGGCCCTGACTGCCTGGCATATGCTGCCGGGCACGGGCATCCGTCCGGCTGCCGCCGCATCCGGAGGCACCCTGACGGCCGGGTGGGCCGGTGTGGGGGAGATCGTTACCCTGGACCCGGCTCAGATCAATCAGGTGCTCCAATTTCAAATCGCTTCAAACGTGTTGAGCGGATTAACCCATATAGACAGCGACCTGGTGGCCCGGGGGGACCTGGCGGAAAGCTGGCAGGTATCCGCCGACGGTACACAGTACAATTTTAACCTGCGTGAAGGGGTGACTTTTCACAATGGCGATAAATTTACGGCCGACGATGTCCTGTTCACCTACAATCGCTCCCGGGACCCCAAACAATCGATCCATTCCCGGGCCATCTCCAATGTCAAGGCCGTGGAGAAAATCGATGATTACACCGTTCGTTTCCGTTTGAAATCCCCCCAGGCCTCGTTCCTGGTCAAATCCCTGGAACGTGCCAGCGGCCGCGCCATGACCATTGTCAGCCGCGGGGCGCTGGCCAAAATGGACGAGACGGATTATGGTATGGCCCCAGTGGGCACGGGCCCTTTCCGGGTGACCTATCATCAACTGGGGCAGGGAGTGGTGTTGGAAAAATTCGACGGATACTACGATCCCGAACGCCCCAAACTGGACAAGGTGGTCATCAAGCCGATTATTGATACGGAGCCCCTGGCGGCTGCGCTGGAAGCAGGTGACACGCAACTGATCGGTGGCAACCCCGTGCCCGCTGAACTATTGGATCGTTTCCAGTCCAATTCCGATCTGGTGGTTGATATTGTGCCGGGACCCGGATTTCAAAGTTTGTGGATCAATCCCTGGCACCCGCACATGCGCGTACCGGATTTCGACAAACCTTTGGGCGATTTGATGAAAGAGAAAGGATTCAAGGTTCGCCTGGCCATCGCCAAGGCCCTTGACCGCAAACGCTATATCAAACAGGCCCAATTCGACCGCGGCCTCGAAGCTTTCGGAACCATTAATCCGGCCATGGGGTTTTTCTTCGACACCGGCATCAATGAAACCAGCAACCAGGCATTCGACCCGGAGGCCGCCAGGCGTCTGATGGCAGAGGCCGGCTATCCCGACGGCAAGGGGTTTCCGGCGCTCAAACTATTGACAACCCCCGCCAACCGGCGGGAATCACAGGTTGTGGCCAATATTTTGAAGAAAAATCTGAATATCAAGATTGAATTGGATACCAAGGATTTTCCTGTTTTGATCGAAGATTTCGACGCCATGCGCTGGGATCTGGTGCGCATCGGCAGCGGTGGTGATTACGATCCCGACGACGGGTTGGTGGACTGGATGCAAACCGCCTCCAAGTTCAACGGCTCCAAGCGGGACAAATCCAAACAAGCCTTTGGCTTTTTCTCGGAAAAAGAGGTTGACCAACTGGTCAGCGAACAGCGCGTGGTGACCGATCCGGAAGCGCGGCGAAAAATGGTCCGGAAAGCCAACCAGATAACCTCCGATAAGGTTACCTGCGCCTTTTTGTTTCATCCGGTGGATGCCCTCGTACATCACAAAAGGGTCAACTTTCCGGATGTGAGCCGGATACCGGGGCTGGTGGATTTGGATCGCGTCACCCTGTCGTAAAACCGACGCCTGCGTCCAAACCATAAAATGGAGTTGCCTTATTTACCGCTACCTGATCAAACGGATCCTCAGCGCTTTAGTGGTTACCTGGATCGTGGCGACGCTGGTATTTTTCATGTTGCGCGCGGTTCCGGGTGACCCCCTGGTGGCCATGCTTTTCGATGTCGGCGATCCGGCCGCGGCAGAGGAACTGCGCCAGAAATACGGCCTGGATCGGCCGCTCTTCATTCAATACGTGAAATGGTGCGGTCTACTGCTGCAAGGCGATATGGGCCGATCCATATATGGAAGCCGTGTTCCTGTCAGCACGATTATCATCGAAGCCCTGCCGCGAACGATTTCCCTGGCGCTTTTGGCATTTGCCATTGCCATCGGAATTGCAATTCCGGCAGGTATCATTGCCGCTTTGCGTAAGAATTCCTTCCTGGATCATGCCACGACCCTGCTGGCCTTTTTAGGCCTGAGCATGCCCGATTTCTGGCTGGCGATTATGTTAATCATCGTTTTTGCGGCCAATTTACATTGGTTGCCGGCCATTGGCTACGTTCCGATCTCCCAGGGCGTCTGGCCCTGGTTAAAACACCTGATTCTGCCGGCCATTGCCGCCGGTACGGCTTTTTCAGCCATCATCGCCCGCATGATCCGATCATCCATGCTGGAGGTCATCAAAACCGATTATATCCAGGTCGCACGCGCCAAGGGGCTTCGTAAAAACACCATCACCCTGGTACATGCCCTGCCCAATGCTTTGATTCCGGTGATCACCGTGATGGGCATCGCCTTTGCCTTGCTGATGGCCACCACGGTGGTGATCGAAAACGTGTTCTCCATCAAGGGGTTGGGGCGGGTCCTGATCCAGGGGATACTGAATCGGGATTACCCCGTGGTCCAAGGCGCCATCCTGGTGGTTTCCATGATTTTTATCTTCATCAATCTTCTGGTTGACATTCTCTATACGGTGATCGACCCCCGCATCAGGTTCGAGTGAAGGATATGCAATTGGCCACCGACGATGCTTCCCGTGTAGACTCACCGGAAGATGTAAGCCTCCTCCGGCGCAGCCGCTGGACCGATTGGTGGTTGACGGTGATGCACGACAAAAAGGCGCTTGCCGGTCTGGTGATTTTGGCCGTTTTCGTCTTCATGGGGCTGTTCGCTCCACTCATTGCACCATACGATCCCAACGACATGGAGTACGAGATGCTGGCACCGCCTTCGCGGTCGCATCTTCTGGGCACCGATGATTTGGGGCGGGATCTTTTAAGCCGGATAATACACGGCACCCGGATATCGTTTTTCATTGGTTTTACCACCGTGGCCCTGGCGCTTGTCTCGGGTGTTTTTCTGGGTTTGACCGCCGGTTATTATGGCGGTTGGCGTGATCACCTTATCATGCGCTATATCGATCTGCAGTGGGCTTTCCCCAATTTCATCATCGCGGTGTATATGGTGGCGGTCTTCGGAACCGGGATATTCAACCTGACCATTGCGATCTCCCTGGCATATGTGGATGATTTCGCACGTCTGGCACGGGGCATGGTGCTGACCATCAAACAAGAGCCGTATGTAATGGCGGCTCGCGCCATGGGGGCTTCCAATACCAGGATCATGGGCACTTACGTCCTGCCCAATGCCACGGCACCTCTCATTGTCCAGGCCACGGTAAGTGTTTCCTATGCCATTTTGGCCGAAGCGGCGCTTTCGTTTTTGGGTCTGGGGGTTGAGTCCACCACGCCCACCTGGGGGCTTATTCTGGCCGAGGGACGCAGTTTCATCTCACGCGCCTGGTGGGTTGGTGTCTTTCCCGGTCTGGCCATCATGCTGACCGTCCTCAGCATCAATTTTTTGGGGGATGCCCTGCGTGATTTCATGGACGTGCGTGAAACCCAGGACCTGATGTAAAAGACCTGTTTTTGTGGAACCATTCGGCATCAACAATCGATCATAACAGTTTCAGGAGATATTTCTGTGGCGATCTTGCTCGAAGTTACTGATTTACACACTCATTTTTCCACACCGTTCGGAACGGTCAAAGCCGTCAACGGGATTACCTATACGGTCAATGAAGGTGAAACCGTGGCGATTGTGGGTGAATCGGGTTGTGGCAAGTCGGTGGGAGCGCTTTCGATAATGGGTTTGATCGCCGATCCACCGGGAAAAATTGAAAATGGCCATATCCGGTTCATGGGTGAAGACCTGTTGACCTTGACCGACGAGCAATTGCGCCGGTTGCGCGGCCGTAGGCTGGCCATGATTTTCCAGGAACCGATGACCTCTCTCAATCCCCTGTTGACCATTGGCCGGCAACTGTGTGAATCCCTGCAAACACATCTGGGGTATACCCGCACCGAGGCCGTAAACCGGGCCGCAGAGTTGCTGGCGATGGTGGGCATCGCCGATGGCGGCCGGCGACTCAAACAATATCCCCATCATCTCAGCGGCGGCATGCGCCAACGGATCATGATCGCCCTGGCCCTGGCCTGTGAACCCAAACTGATCATTGCAGATGAACCCACCACTGCCCTGGACGTTACCATTCAGGCCCAGATACTGGAGCTGATGAAAGCGTTGACCCGTCGTTTGAATGTCGCCCTGATTCTCATTACGCATAATCTGGGGGTGGTGGCGCGCTATGCCGATCGCGTCAACGTGATGTACGCGGGTAAGATTGTTGAGACAGGAACCGCCCGGCAAGTGTACGCACTTCCCAGCCATCCTTACACCCTGGGGCTGATGCGCTCGGTTCCACGGGTGGATCAGGCCCGGCTGCAACGGCTGATTCCCATACCCGGCCAACCACCGGATTTAACACGCCTGGGAAGGGGTTGCAGTTACGGCCCGCGTTGTGATTTCAAGACCGACAGGTGTGATGATGAATCACCGTCTCTTGTAGAAACAGCGGCAGGTCAATGCAGCGCCTGCTGGAATACGAAAGCGGTTGCGGACTCGCTGGGGGGTGGTTCATGAACGGGGATACCGCCGCAATGGTGAAAAAGGCCGGGCCCGGCGAAGACGGTCCCCTGTTGGAGGTTCGCGGACTGAAAAAATACTTTCCGGTGACCGAGGGGATCATACGGCGCCGCATCATCTCTCAGGTCAAGGCGGTTGACGGTATCAGTTTCACCATAGAAACGGGAGAAACCATGGGGCTGGTGGGAGAGTCGGGCTGCGGCAAAACCACCACCGGCCTGTGCATCTTAAAACTGGAAACACCCACGGCGGGTACCGTCTTATTCAGGGGAGAGGATTTATCCACACTGAACACGCGTCAGATGGTCCCCTGGCGCCGAAAATTGCAAGTGATCTTTCAGGACCCGTTCAGCTCACTCAACCCCCGCATGAAGGTCGGCCGCATCATTGTCGATCCCATCCGGGTGCACCGGTTGATTCCGGACAATCATAAACAAGAGGCCCGAGTGGCGGAGCTTTTGGGTCTTTGCGGTTTGTCACCCGGGATGGCCGATCGTTATCCTCACGAAATGAGCGGCGGCCAGCGTCAGCGGGTGGGCATCGCCCGCGCACTGGCCACCAACCCGGAGTTTATCGTTTGCGATGAAGCC
This sequence comes from Desulfobacteraceae bacterium, assembly GCA_013003715.1. Classification (GTDB taxonomy): domain Bacteria; phylum Desulfobacterota; class Desulfobacteria; order Desulfobacterales; family Desulfosarcinaceae; genus JABDIN01. Next base: position 96,125 of record JABDIN010000088.1, read on the forward strand.
GTGTCCGCCCTGGATGTTTCCATCCAGGCGCAGATCATCAACCTTCTGGAGGATCTGCGCGATCAACTGGGGATCACCTACTTGTTCATTTCCCACGATTTGAGCGTGGTCCGCCATCTGTGTCAACGGGTTGCGGTGATGTATCTCGGACGCATCGTTGAAATGACAACCACCGAGAAACTCTTCAAAGACCCCCTGCACCCCTATACCCGCATCCTGCTGGCGGCGATTCCCATCCCGGATCCCGACATCGAGGCCCAACGCGATTTCACCCCGGCGCAGGGTGAAATCCCCAGTCCCATGGCAGCCCCCAGTGGTTGTGTCTTCCATCCCCGATGCCCCCTGGCGGTGGCCGGTTGCAGCCGCGAGCGGCCGCCATTAAGGGAGCTCAGACCCGGTCACCATGTGGCCTGTACTCAGGTTGAATTGAATCCGATTTCATAGTATGCTGATCCGACATCCGTACAAAATGCACCAAAGGGAGAAATAATGATCCTAAGAATACTCGCATCAGTAGCCACAGGTATTGGCGGACATTATCTGAATCGCAGATGGGATAAGGCCACCGTGTTCCTGTGCCTGTTTATCCTATAAATATTTTGGCGCTGCGGGGCGATTGCATTAAATCCGGTGAAATGTTTGACAGGGCATTGGCCATAGACCCCAAGGCGTGTATTATGGTTTAATTATTTTTTAGTGCCGATCACAAAGGTAACATCCCTGCTGTCGTATAACTCACAGCCCGGGATCACCTCCTCGCTATATTCCATGCTGTGGAAGCCGTTTTCGGTGAGGATCGCATCAAGGTCATCATGGGAATAATGGCTGTGCCAGAACCGGTAGACGTCGATGTCATCGTCGCTGTCAATGATGATATGTTGGGATAATCTGACTTTTTCCGCACCGTAGTCGAAAGCGGTGGACAATGCCACATAAGGTTCGTTTTTCCAGAAACCGGATGCCGTTGCCTCCCACGTCCCAACCGGCATCTGTCGATTAAATGCGCCATGGTTCAATACGTCAAAAATAAATTTTCCCCCCGGTTTCAACGCCCGATGCGTATTTTTGAGCAATAGCCTGTGCTGGTTTGGATTCAATACACAAAAGTCCATAAAAATCAGCAGTATTACATCATACCGGTTATCGGCTTCCAGTTGAAGGTAATCCTGTATGATATAGTTTATGTTCAAGTGTTTGTCGTCTGCGGATTTTCTGGCGTGGCGTATGGAGTTGGCGGAAAAATCCATTCCGGTTACTTCATGTCCGTTTTCAGCCAATTTTTCAGTATAAAGGCCGGGACCGCAACCCAGATCCAGGATGTCGAGTTTTTCCCCGGAGGATTTACTCAGAATCCAATCCACGGTTTTTCGAATCGTTGTTTCCTTTCTGCTGGCCAGATCCGTATGCTGACTCAGATGGGTTGCCAGCAGTTGACTGGAGACATGTTCATCTGTCCACATCTGAGAAGTTCCGGGTGAATATATTTCGGGTTTTTGTGCCAAATCGATTATTCTGTCAATATGCATGAATACCTCTACTCCGGAGGTGCCTTTGCCCTGAAAGCGCCGGCAAACCTGATTGTTTGATGGTGAATTCACTGAATCAAAGCGGTTGAAGACGTCATCCGCGAAATGGCATCATGGTTTGAATATGCTGCCGCCGGGAGCCTTTCCGCGTTTCCGATGGACCAAAGCGGTCAATTGTGAGGTGAGCTATGCGGTTTTCATGGCCGTATTGATAATAGGGTTCAGCCTTTCTGTCAACCCATATCAAGTCTTGACAGGTGCGCCTTTGTCACTCACATTGATTACATCAATACCTGTGGTTCGAAAATGACGGAAAGCTGACTTTTAATTCCACCGGACAAAAAGGGGAAAAATGGATCAAATTGATAAGAACAAGCCGGTAATGGTAACCGGGGCAACCGGTTATGTGGCGGGTTGGGTAGTGAAGCGGTTGTTGGGTGACGGCATGACGGTTCACGCAACGGTCCGGGACCCCGGGAACGGGGAAAAATTGAAGGAGTTAAATGCGGCTGCCGATCAGTCGCCGGGGAAGATTGTTTATTTTAAATCCGATCTTCTTGAAAAAGAGTCGTTTAAGGATGCCATGCAGGGGTGTGGGGTGGTATTCCATACGGCATCGCCCTTTATAATGGATGTTGCTGATCCGCAAAAGGATTTGATCGAACCCGCCCTGGCGGGTACCCGTAATGTCCTCGGGCAGGTCAATGAAACCGCATCGGTGCAGAGAGTCGTCCTGACCAGCAGTTGCGCCGCCATTTACGGGGATAATTGCGATCTTGAGAAAACAGCTTCGGGGTTGTTCACCGAAGAAGACTGGAACCTGACCTCCACGCCGGTTCACCAGCCCTATGCCTATTCAAAGACCATTGCAGAGAAGGAAGCGTGGAAGATAAATAAGGCACAGGACCGGTGGAACCTTGTGGTGGTCAACCCCTCCCTGGTGATCGGGCCGGGGATCAGTCCGGTGACGACGTCTGAAAGCTTTCGAATAATCAAGCAATTTGGCGACGGGACCATGAAAAACGGTGTTCCCGATTGGGGAATAGGTGTCGTCGATGTCAGAGACCTTGCCGAAGCGCATGTTAAAGCGGCTTTTGCAACGTCGGCCAACGGACGCCATATCATTTCCGCTCACAACACATCCTTTATGGGTATGGCCAGGCCATTGATCGATCGTTTCGGATCCGCTTACCCTTTTCCGAAAATGGTCCTTCCGAAAGTTATGGTGTGGTTGATCGGGCCGTTTTTGAACCCGTCGATTACCCGCAAAATGATACGCCGGAATGTGAATTATCCCTGGCGTGCTGACAACAGCCGAAGCATCCGCGAATTGGGGATGTCATATCGACCCCTGGAAGAATCCATGGTGGCATTTTTTCAGCAGTTGATCGATCACCATATCGTGTCGCCGAAAAAGTAGCGGGGGCATGTTATCGAATCAATAACCGATATTTTTTATTTCGCCATGCCTACATAGTCAAGTATATCAGTGGGTTAACATTTATTTTGGACCGGGATAAACCGGGATAAAATTGATTGACATTGGCCGCGGATATAGATAACTATAGCCTCTGTATACGGTATACAGTATACACGCTGCCGTTACCAAAAGGCGCCGCCGGGAAGCGCAGCAATGCTTCGGCTTTCCCGATGACCGTTTGTAACCTTTATGGCCTTCGGGTCCACCCACCAAAATCAATGATATGGAGATCCTAAAATGGATGCATTAAAGCAAGTCAAAATACTCGCGCTCGAGCAGGCAACGGTTGTACCCTATTTAACCTATCGATTGGCCATGGACGGCATGGAGGTCATTCGCCTCGAACATCCGGTTTATGGCGATCCCAACCGCATGATCGGGGAGAATGTGCTCGGTGAAGAGCGCATGAATTCCTACTACCTCTGCATCAATGCCGGTAAAAAAGCCTTGTCCCTGAATCTGGCGGATGACCAGGGCAAAGAGTTGTTCTATAAGCTCGTGAAGGAACTGGATATCGATATTTTCGTGACCAATCAACTGCCGAAAAATTACGAAAAACTGGGAATCAGCTATGATGCCCTCAAGGCCGCAAAACCGGATATCATCTGGATGGGCATCACCGGATTTGGTCCGGACAGCAATGAAGGTGCCTATGATCCCATTCTTCAGGCCAGATCCGGGTTGATGGAATTGACCGGCGAGGCCGGTGAAACACCCCAGGTGGTGGGTATTCCCCTGCCGGATATGGGCACTTCCGAGCATGGGTACGGGTTGCTGATGAAAGCGTTGTTTCAGCGGGCGGTCACAGGTGAAGGCGCCCGCATCGATCTCTCCATGTTTGAGTCCTCCTGCTCCTGGCTCACGGTGCCGATCACCATGACGGCAAACTTCGGTAAAACCATCAGCCGCCGTGGGAATACCCACGAATTTTTCTGCCCGGTATCGGTTTATGAAACCAAAGACGGGTACATCTATCTGGCCGTCGGCAATGACCGTCAGTGGAATACCATGGTGTCCAAGGATATGTTCAGTTCGTTGAACAAACCTGAATATGAGAAAAATGCCGGTCGAATCGCCGATGTCGGGGCACTCAACCAGGCCATAGCGGCGATTACCAGGCAATACGACAGTGAGGAGTTGATCGCGTTTTTCAAATCCATTACACTGCCGGTGAGCCGCATCAATACCATCAAGGAGGTCATCGCGGATCCATTGGTGGAGCAACGGTTAATTACCACACAGGATCCGCGTACGGATACCCATGTCACCTTGGCGCCGCCGCCGAATTTGACACCTTTTCTGGACCGGAATCAGCGCCGGATGTCTTTTCCACCGCGATTCGGGGAGCAAAACCAGGAGATCTACGGCGGGATCCTGGGATATACCGTAGAACAATTGTCTGAAATGAAGGAAAAGGGCGTCATCTAATACCTTTCCTTTAACTTCCGGCGCAGTCGGGCCAAACGTGAGGGCTTATGGATATTGTCGTTTTAGTGAAGCAGGTGCCGAACACCACGGACGTAAAGCTGGACAAAAACACCGGCAACTTGATTCGTGAAGGGCTGGAGAGCATCATGAATCCAGATGACCGGAATGCCCTGGAGTTCGCCCTTCAGATAAAAGCCGAATACGGCGGCACCATTACCATGGTCTCCATGGGGCCGCCACAGGCCGTCGATGTGCTGTCGGAGGCCATGGGCATGGGGGCGGACAAGGGCCTATTATTGTCGGATATGGCCTTTGCCGGCGCAGACACATGGGCGACCTCCTATACACTCGGAAAAGCCATCGAGAAGATCGAAAGATTCGACCTGATCATTTGCGGGCGCCAGGCCATAGATGGCGATACCGCCCAGATTGGACCCCAGGTGGCGGATTTTTTGGATATTCCTCAAATCACTTATGTAACCGACATTGAAACCGTCTCGAATAAAGAAGTCATCGTTAAACGCCGGCTTGAGGACGGCCACGAGCGGGTCGCCAGCCAATTGCCTGCGCTGTTGACAATCCTGGGCGGCGCCAACAATCCGCGTTATCCCAATATCGGGGGGTTATTGGCGGCATGTGAGGAAAATGCGCCATTGGCGGCATGGAATGCCGCGGATATAGGCGTCATGGTGAATGATGTGGGTTTGGCCGGTTCCTTGACCCATGTCATAAAGACCTACGTGCCGAAGTTTAAACGCCAGGGGGAGACGCTCGAAGGCACCACTGCTGAAGTGGTCCGCCAATTGATACAACACTTGGGTAAGAGCGAGGGCGCCTCGGCATGTAAAGCCGTGGCGGCGACATGCCGGTTAATGGCGGACACCAAACAGGAGGGAATATGACCGTCTGGGTTGAAACGGATCTGTGTGACGGATGCCGGCGCTGCTTGAAGGCCTGCCCCTATGGCGCCATTGATATGAAGGCCAAAAAGGCGGTGGTGCTGGACCATTGTACTTCCTGCGGGGCGTGTATCCAGGTGTGCAAAAATGAGGCTATGCTGACGGATGTCGTACCCCGGGAAATACCGGATTTTACCGACCGGCAAGGGGTGTGGGTCTTTGCCGAACAGCGTAAAGGCCAATTAACACGGGTGAGCCTGGAATTGCTGGGCAAGGCCAGATCACTTGGCGAAGAGCTTGGCCAGCAGACAGCGGCGCTTCTCGTGGGCAATGGGGTTTCCGGCCTGGGTGAAACACTGATTTCCCATGGTGCGGACAAGGTGTTCCTCATGGAACACGCGTTACTGGATGTTTACCGGTCCGAGCCGTACACCATCGCCATGGAAACCGTGATCCGGGATCACCGGCCCAATATTCTGCTCGTGGGTGCCACCCATATCGGGCGTGACCTGGCGCCACGCCTGGCGCATCGCCTGGGTGTGGGGCTGACGGCCGATTGTACGGAGCTAACCATCGATCCCGGGGAAAAAATCCTGCTTCAGACGAGACCGGCGTTCGGCGGCAATGTAATGGCCACCATTGCAAACCGCTATTCCCGGCCCCAGATGGCCACTGTCCGGCCCGGTGTCATGAAGGCCGAGGAATTCCCCGGTCATAAAGGTGAACTGGTTAACATAGAGATTTCCCTCACGTCAGAAATGGTGCGGACAGAGGTGCTCGACAGTATTAAAGAGGAAAAACGGGCCGTGGAGCTGTCCTCGGCCAAGGTCATCATTGCGGGCGGACGGGGTGTCGGTAATGCGCAGGGATTTGAGGTATTGCGCGAGCTTGCCGCGGTGATGGACGGGGAAGTTGCCGGGACCCGGGTGGCGGTGGAAGAAGGCTGGATTTCATCCGACCACCAGGTGGGACAGACCGGTGTCACCGTTCGGCCCGAAATATACATCGCCTGCGGTATATCCGGCGCCATCCAGCATCGAGCGGGGATGATGAACTCGCGTTACGTGGTTGCCATCAACAATGATCCGCGGGCGCCGATTTTCCAGGTGGCGGACTGGGGTATTGTGGGCGATGTGACGGAGATCGTACCTGAATTGATAGAACAGCTTAAACAGGGCCGGGAGAACGTCATCGGTCTTTGATCTTATTTTCATAAACAACCTGCCGGACTGATCGGTCAACAGGGGAATAAACCGGTCGAGTAACCCAACGGAGGCCATTCAATGTATCGATCCGATGCTGAGCAATTGATCAGAAAAAGCATTGCCCGTTTCGTGGACGCTGAAATTATTCCTAATGCGCAGGAATATGACAATAGTAAGGAATACCCGAAGGAAATATTGAAAAAGATCGCTGACATGGGTGTTTTCGGTATCCGATACCCGAAAGACCGGGGTGGTTGCGGTGGTAATTCAACACTTTTCTGCATCGTCTGTGAGGAATTGGCAAGAGGGTTGATGGGGCTCGGTGCCACGGTGGCCATGCAGTGCCTGATGGGCACCAATTGCCTGTTCATATACGGCAATGAAGATATGCATGAACACTATTTTTTACCGGCCATGAAGGGTGAAAAATTCGGTTGTTTCTGTATGACCGAACCCGAGGCCGGATCGGACATGGGCGCGGTCAGTACCCGGGCGGAAAAAACCAATGACGGGTGGACCATCAACGGCATGAAGACCTGGGTGACCAGCGGACCCATTGCCGATTTTTATACGGTGATGTGTCAAACCAATCCGGCCAAGAAGATACGGGGTCTCGAATTCTTCTTTATACCGCGGGACACTGCCGGGGTCAGTGTCAGCAAACCATTTGATACGCTGGGTACGGTTACCTCGAAGATTTCCGAGGTGTCGTTTACAAACGTCAGAATTCCCGATGCGTTTTGCCTGACCAGAGACGGACAGGGTACGGGCTATTTGTTTTCAGTATTGGCCGAGATCCGGTGCATGACGGCCGCACTGGCGGTCGGACTCCAGCGGGCGGCAATGGATGATGCGATCCGGTATGCCCGTGAACGGCAGGCATGGGGCAAACCCATCGGCAATTATCAGCTTATTCAGGCCAAAGTCGCCAATATGGCGGTTAACCTGGAAGCATCGAAGCTGATGACCTACAATGCCTTGAAAATGGTGGACCGGAAGATCGAATGTAAAAACGAAGCTTCGATGGCCAAGTATTTTGCCACGGAAGCGGCATGTTCCGCGGCGGATTCCTGCACCAGAATATACGGGGCGTATGGCTATTCCATGGAATATCCGGCACAGCGGCACTTCAGAGATACGCGGTTTTTGCTGAACGGGGGCGGCACCCACGAGATCCTACAGACCAATATCGCCAAGTGGGTTGGACTGTAGTCAGGTTTTTAACAAAACACACTGGTAAATTGATTCGTTCCTCAATACAAAGGAGAACTATCAAATAATGATTCAGGACAATGGCAATACGAGCCTTGGCAGCCTGAAAGCGCTGACGGAGCGGTTACCCATTGGGGAGCATGTAACGGAGTATTTACGGCAATCCATTATCGACGGTTCCATTCCGGCCGGGGACAGGCTTGTGGAAAGCAAGCTGGCCGAGGCGTTTGGGGTAAGCCGAACCCCGGTCCGGGAAGCCATTCACAAATTGGAACGAGAAGGTTATGTGAGTAAAATGCCGCGGGGCGGGTTTGCCGTTCAAGGCCTGAGCCGTGAAGATATCGAGGAAACCTTCGGTATCCGGAGCGTATTGGAAGGATATGCCGCGCGTATCGCCGCTGTAAAACATCGTAGCGAAGAACTTGACGTACTTGAATCCAAAATAACGGAGTATACCGACAGCCTGGATCGTGGTGATATCGAGGCATTGCCTGCCATTAATACTGAATTTCATGATTTGCTCTACGCGTTGAGCCGGAGCCCAAAGCTATTGAGCATGATTAACGGATTGAGGGATCGCATCTATCGGTTCCGGCAGATCATTCTCAAGCAGGAAACCTTGGCGCGCATCAGCCATGAAGATCATCGCCGCATGCTGGCATTGATCCGACAACGCGATGCCGAGGAAGTTGAACGCGTGGTCCGGGAACATATCCTCAGGGGGCAGAACGCCGTATTGAAGGTTTACGATAAAACCTGATTCAATCATACACTTTGTTTAGCCCAGATAGCTGAAAGGAAAAATAATGGGAGAAAAAAAGATTCGGATACTGTTGGCCAAGCCCGGTCTGGACGGTCATGACCGGGGAGCCAAAATTGTCGCTCTGGCGCTGCGGGATGCAGGCATGGAAGTGATATATACCGGGCTTCATCAGAGTCTGGACAAAATCGTTCATGCCGCCATCCAGGAATCAGTGGATGTCATCGGCCTGAGCATTATGTCCGGTGCCCATCTGCCGATCGCCAGGCGGTTGTTGGAAATGATGGAGACGGAGGGAATGAAGGATGTTCGCGTCGTTGTGGGCGGGGTCATTCCCGGCAGGGACATTCCGGTGCTGGAGGAGATGGGTGTTACCGGTGTTTTCCCCGGCGGAACGACCTTTGACGAGATTGTATCCAAAATATACGGTGCCTTCGACATGGAACCGCCTAAGTTGTTCAAAAAGACAGGTTAGACAATTGGGATTCAAGGGCGGATCTGCGGGCATGCGATTTATTCACAATCACGATAATTACTCACATAAATAGGAATCAAATATGGGTGTCGCAAAATATATCAAAAATGAGAAAGATGCTGTCGAGGAAGTCATCTATCAATCCGGTATCCGGGTAAAGCCGGTATACGGCCCGAAGGATCTTGAAGCGGCGGGTTTCGATTATGATGCGGACCTTGCCGATCCCGGTGAATATCCGTTTACCCGCAGCCTTCATCCCATGGGGTATCGAAGCCGCGCGTGGACGACCCGCCAGTATACTGGGTTCGGTACACCGGAGGAGACCAACAAGCGATTCAAGCTCATGATTTCCCACGGGCAAACCGGTTTGAATGTGGCCTTCGACCTGCCGACACAGATGGGCTACGATTCGGATCATCCCCTGGCCATGGGCGAAGTGGGCCGGGTGGGCATGGCCGTCGACTCCCTTCGAGATTTTGAAACCGCTTTTGCCGGTATTCCGCTGGATAGAATCGGTTCCGGCCTGACCATAAACGCCGTGGCCACGATTATGCTTGCCATGTATCAGGCGGTGGCGGAAAAATTCGGATTTCCCAAAGAGAAAATAAGCGCCACTCCCCAGAATGACATTTTAAAAGAGATGATCGGGCGCGGTGCATGGATCTTCCCGGTCAAACCGGCTGTCCGGCTGGTGGGGGATTCCATAGAATATGCGGTCAAGGAGTTGCCACGCTGCAATCCGGTGAGTATCTGCGGATATCATATACGCGAATCCGGTGCCACACCGGCGCAGGAGATCGGGTTCGCGTTTGAAATCGCCCGGGCCTATATTGAAAATGTCCAGGCGCGCGGTCTGTCCGCCAGTGATTTTGTGGGCCGTTTTTCATTTAATCTGAATGTTTACGGCAACCTGTGGGAACAGGTCTCCAAATTCAGGGCGGCCCGTAAATTGTGGGCCAAAATGCTCAAGGAAGACTATGGTGTGACCGAGAAGAAAAAAATGTTTCTGCGGGGGCTTTTCGGTGGCGGCGGCAGCGGATTGACCAAGGAACAGCCGGAAAACAATATCATGCGAGGGGCTTACTACGCCCTGGCGGCGGCGCTCACCGGCGCCCAGACCACGGCGTTGTGTTCATTTGACGAAGCCTATACGATCCCGACGCCCCGGGCGGCGTTGCTGTCGCTGCGGACACTTGAAATACTTATGGAAGAAGTGGGGCTTCGCGATACGGTCGATCCCCTCGCCGGTTCTTACTTTGTGGAAACCATCACCCTGGAGATGGAAGCGAAAATCAGGGAAGAGATGGAACGTGTCCGGGGGATTGGCGGGGTCGTTGATGCCATCGACAACGGTACCATTCATCGTATCCTGTCAAAACAGGCTTATGAGTATGAAAAAGGCCTCCAGAACGGCGAGTATGTGAAGGTCGGTCTGAATAAATATACGGAAGGCGACAGCGGGGAACAGACGGAAGTGGATCTGCACGAACACAATGAGGAGTGGGTGGAGAAGCAGCAAGCCGGTCTGTCCGAGCTGAAACGGACACGGCACAACGAGGCGGTTAAAACGTCTCTTCAGGCATTGGAAAAAGCGGCCAAAGGCAACGACAACGTCATGCCTTACCTGGTGGATTGTTGCCGCAATTATGCCACCGTGGGCGAAATGGCCGGTGTCTTCCGCGATGTGTTCGGGGAATGGGCGGAACCGGCGATTTTTTAAAACCGATCATATCATATTGTAACCGTCAGGAGGTTATACGTGGGCAAAGGAAGCTATCGTCTGGGATGCGATATCGGCGGCACGTTTACGGATTTTGTGCTGGTTAATGACGAGACCGGTGAGTTTTCGACCAACAAATGTCTCACCACTCCGTCAGACCCGTCCGATGCGGTGGAGGAAGGTATTCGGGATTTACTGATCCGGAATCCGGATGCCGACGCCAATATAGAGGAAATCATTCACGGTACGACCCTTGTGATCAATGCCATCATTGAGAGGAAGGGCGCCAAGACGGGCTTTATCACCACAAGGGGCTTCAGGGATATTCTGGAACTCGGCCGGGAGATACGGTACGACGCCTACGATATATTCAGTGAATACCCGGCGCCCCTGGTACCCAGATACCTGTGCGCTGAAGTGGATGAGCGCGTGGCCAGCGACGGCCGCGTGATCAAACCCTTGGATGTGGAAGGGGCAACGGACGCCATAAAAAAATTGCGTGACCAGGGCATCGAGTCCGTGGCCGTTTGCCTGATCAATTCATACGAAAATCCGGTTCATGAACGGATAATAAAAACCCTTGTTGAGGAAACCGCCCCGGATCTGTTCCTTTCCACCTCGTTTGAGGTGCTGCCCCAGATCAGGGAGTTCGAACGGGCCTGTACCACTGCAACCAATGCCTATGTAAAACCGATCACAGCCAAATACCTGGCCAAACTGGATGCCCGGTTGCGTTCACTGGGTTTCGGCGGCCGTTTGTATATCATGCTTTCTTCCGGTGGTATCACCGGCGTCGAGGCGGCCAGGGAGTACCCGGTGAGGATTATCGAATCCGGCCCGACAGCTGCCGTCATCGCTTCACAGTACTATGGAAGGATGTTCGAGATAAAGGATATGTTCTGTTTTGACATGGGAGGCACCACGGCCAAATCCTGCCTGATCCAGAAAGGGCACGCCGGTTTGGTTTCCACCTTTGAAGTAGGGCGGGTACAGCGGTTCAAGAAAGGCAGCGGCCTGCCGATCCAGGTACCGGTGGTGGATTTGATGGAGATCGGTGCCGGCGGCGGCAGCATCGCCAAAATGAGCAAAATGGGATTGTTGCAGGTCGGTCCCGAAAGCGCCGGAGCGGATCCCGGTCCGGCCTGCTATGGACTCGGTGGCGAAAACCCGACCGTGACGGATTCGGATCTCGTTCTCGGATACCTGGATCCCGATTATTTTCTGGGCGGTGATATGAAACTCGACAAAACCGCTGCCGAGGCCGCCATCAAAAACAAGGTGGCCGATCCACTCAAGACCAGCGTGGTGGACGCAGCCTTCGGTGTGCACGATCTGATCAATGAAACCATGGCCGCCGCAGCCAAGACGCATATTGCCGAAAAAGGCGGGAACCCGAATGTCGTTACCGTAAGCGCCTTCGGCGGCGCCGGACCGGTCCACGCATATGGTCTGGCCCGGAAAATCGGTGCACCGCGGATTCTGGTGCCGCCGCTGGCCGGTGTGGGTTCGGCCATGGGTTTTTTCACCGCCCCCGTGGCCTTTGATTTGACCCGAAGCCACCGTGTGCATTTGGAAGATGCGGACTTCTCGGACATCGAGGCGCTGTTTAAGGCCTTGGAAACCGAAGGTGCCGCCATCCTGGAAAAAGCTGCCAGGGATGAGAAGATCATTTTCGAGCGGACCCTGATGATGCGATTCGTCGGCCAGGGTGCGGAAACCGATCTGCCGTTGGGCGGCGAACCCTTTGATCAACTGAGCCGGCAGGAGATCCGGGATCTCTTTGATGGCGAGTACCGGCGGTTATACGGCCGGACCTACCCCGACAACCCTGTGGAGTTTGTGACTTTCAAACTGAGGGCCAGCCTGCCCGAACGCCCGTTCAGGCTGCCCACCATGAAGGTGTCGTCGGGTAAACTGGAGGATGCGGTCAAAGGGAAGCGGAATGCGTTTTCCGTAGTGCAGAAAAAATACATTCCGTTTTCCGTATACGACCGGTTCAAATTATTTGCCGGCGCTGTTATCAGCGGGCCGGCCATCATAGAGGAAAGAGAGTCCACCATCGTTGTCGGTGAAGACGCCCTGGCAACGGTCGATGAATACGGATTTGTATGGATAGATCTGGATAAATAGTGTCCATCCAGAGATGGTAGCTTGTGGTCCAGATCAAGGCCGCAGCGTTTTAGAAAACGCAGTCGTAATGGGCTTACGTCGAGTATTTCTAAAACGCGAGAACGCAGATATGGGCCGCAAGATGCTATTTATGGATGGACACTAAATAACCGAAACATGGCGTAGTGTCGAAACCGATTATGCAACCTGTCCCTTAAATTAACGCCTAAACACAGAAACGGTTGATTATGAACGCCCAAAACAAAACGAAATTCGATCCGATCACCTTGGAAATTTTGTGGAGAAGACTGGTGTCCATCGTGGATGAGGCAGATGCCTCCGTGGCGCGTACGGCATTCTCAAGCCTGCTTCGTGACGCCCACGACTATACCTGCATGTTCACCGACAGCCGCGGCCAGGAACTGGTGCAGGGCACCTTCTGCACCCCGGGTCAGGCGGGTGCCATGGCGCTTGGCGTCAAAAAGATCATTAACTCGATACCCCTGGATCAGTACAAACCCGGTGACGTTTACATCATCAACGATCCCTGGCTGCTGGCCGGGCATCTCAATGATGTCTGTGTGCTCAGCCCTATATTTTTCAAGGATAAACCCGTGGCGTTCACGGCCTGCGTGTTCCATCATTCCGATATCGGGGGCCGGATTTCGTCGGACAACCGGGAAGTATTCGAGGAAGGGCTGTTTATTCCGCCGGTCAAACTTTATGATGCCGGGGTGTTGAACCAGCAGGTGCTGGATATCATCCGGTGGAACGTGAGAACCCGTGATGAGGTGGTTGGGGATATTCGATCCCAGGTGGCCGCCAACCATGTCTGCGCCCAGAAGATCATCGAGATGATGGAAGAAGAGCGTTTGGATACACTGGATGATTTAGCGGATGAGATCATCACCCGCACCGAAGCCAGCATGCGGTCGGCAATCGAGGCCATACCGGACGGTGTTTATCCGTATACGGGTATCATCGAAGGCGGCAAACGGAAGGATATCACCATCAGTCTCACCGTCACCGTTGACGGCAGTGATATCGCCGTTGACTTCACCGGCACCTCATCCCAGGTGGACTGGGGAGTGAACGTGGTCTACAATTTCACCTATGCCTATGTGTTCATGGCGATCAAGAGCGCCTTTGATCCCGATATCCCCATCAACGAAGGTGCTATCCGGCCCATTAAAATGACAGCCCCCGAAGGCACCATCGTCAATTGCACGTTCCCGGCCGCTGTTGCCGCACGGATGCAAGTGGGGCACTTCATGACCGAAATGGTATTTAAAGCGCTGTCAGCCGCGGCACCGGACAATATTATCGCCGGATCCGGCGGAACACCGGCCCAGACCAATATCATGTACGGCCGGCGGAAATCCGGGAAGCCCTGGCATACCATGATTATCCGGGGTGGCGGCCTGGGGGCGGGCAGCCGGATGGACGGCCATCATTGTGCCATTTTCCCGGCCAATGGCGCCAACACGCCGGTGGAGATTTTTGAAAGTGATACGCCGCTCCTGGTAAAAAGCCGCGGGTTGGTTACCGACTCCGGTGGCCCGGGGACCATGAGGGGCGGTATTGGCCGGCAGATGGTGATACACATTCCAAAGGATGAATTCGGTCCTCAGGACCCGACCACCATCGCCGTTCAGGCCGGCCGGTACATTTACCCGCCTGAAGGGATGTTCTCCGGAAAACCGGGAACAAAAGCGAAATTCCAGAAAAACAACGAAGATGCGGATCCCTCGGGCCTGACCTTTTGCAACGCCGGCGATACCATTGCCTTTTACAGCGCCGGCGGCGGTGGTTATGGAGATCCACTGAAACGTGACCCGGACGCCGTGAAACAGGATGTGCTCATGGGATATGTGAGTGCCGCATGTGCTGAAACCGAATATGGGGTGGCCATTGACCCGGATACTTTGGAAATCGATGTGGACCGGACAAGGCTCCTTCGCGGCCAATCCTAGCCGGTGGGAAGGTATGAGACAATTCATCCGGCCGGGCAACCGACGAATACAGAAGGAATGACTATGGTGACCGCACAGAGAAAAACATTCATGCCTGATATTGCGAATCTTGACGAACTTCATGCGCACCAGCTAAACGGCCTTCGGTGGACGGTGGATCATGCCTTTAACAATTCTCCGTTTTACCGTAAAAAACTTGAAAAGGCAGGTGTCGGACTGGACAGTATCGCATCCCTTGAGGATTTGAGGGGGCTTCCGTTCACCACAGCCCATGATCTGCGGGACGGATATCCTTTTCCGTTGCTCAGTGTGAATCCTGAGGATGTGGTACGGGTTCACGCGTCTTCCGGCACCACCGGGAAAAAGAAAGTCCTGGCCTATACCCGGAAAGACATCGAGGATTGGGAGGACATGTTTGCCCGGTGTTATGAAGTGGCCGGGCTTACCGCCGGCGACCGGATTCAGATAGCCGTGGGATACGGGGTATGGACGGCGGGCATGGGATTTCAGAAAGGATGTGAACGGTTCGGCGCCATGGCCATTCCGGCCGGCCCGGGAAACATCGACATGCAATGTCAGTTCCTCGTGGACCTTCAATCCACGGTGATGTGCTGTACGGCATCCATGGGGCTTCTCATGGCCGAAGAGGTTGAAAAACGCGGTTTGAGAGACAAAATCGCTTTGAAAAAAATGATTTTCGGTTCCGAGCGGAGCAGTGATGCCATGAGAGCGCGAATCAAGGAATTGCTGGGCCTTGAGGAGTTGTTCGATATCACCGGTATGACGGAACTCTACGGACCCGGAACCGGGCTGGATTGCCCGAAGCATGAGGGCATCCATTATTGGGCGGACATGTATATCCTCGAGATTCTCGACCCGGATACGCTGGTGCCGGTGGCTGAAGGCGAGATTGGTGAGATGGTGGTCACCACACTGAAAAAAGAAGCCGCGCCTCTGATCCGCTACCGTACGCGGGATCTGACACGGATGATGACCGATCCCTGTTCCTGCGGAAATATCATGCCCATGCATGATCGGATTCTCGGCCGGTCCGATGACATGATCATTTACCGGGCCGTGAACATCTATCCCGGGCAGATCGACGAGGTGTTGTCAGCGGTTCCCGACATCGGTTGCGAATACCAGGTGATCATGAATCGCGGTGACGATGGTAAGGATTATATGCGTTTGAAAGTGGAGTGTCAGCAGGGAGTCACGCCGGATGAACAAGAAGCCGTCGAACGGAAAATCAAAACAGCGATAAAAAACAAGATCATGGTCAGCTGTTCGGTGGATACCTGTGAGTACGGTGAGCTGCCCCGGTCCGAAAGAAAAGCCAGACGGATTTTCGATAACCGGGGATAGGGATAGTAAGGCAAAATTGTTAAATGGTAGATTGGTATACTATTGAAATGCGCGCATTTCATTCGAAATTCAACAAGATAAAGGAGCCTGTTGATGATTGATTACGAGTACAAGAAACCGGAGAGTTTGGACGAGGTATTCGCGCTTCTGAAAAACTGCGGATCCCAGGCAAAACTGATTGCCGGCGGAACAGATGTGCTGATCGATATCAAGCACCGTAAAATCGAGCCGGAGGTGTTGATCTCCCTGAGGGGGTTGAATGACCTTCAATACATTCGAAAAGAGGATGATTATCACATCGGCGCCATGACCACCCATGCCATGCTCGAGCATTCGGAATTGGTTGAAAAAGAACTTACCGCGTTGCAGCAGGGTGCTGCCCAGGTCGGATGTGTTCAACTGAGGAACGTGGCGACCATCGGGGGGAATGTGTGCAACGCCGCCCCATCTGCGGACTCGGCGGCACCCTTGCTGGCCCTTGGTGCCCGTGTGGTGCTGCAGGGACCAAATGATCGCCGGGAAGTTGAAATGGCTGATTTTTTCACCGGTCCGTCCGCGACCACCAAAAAAGACGACGAAGTGCTCGTGGAACTCATCATCCCCGGTGATATGGAAAAATATGGTTCCTCATATTGCAAGCACTCCCGCCGGAAGGCCCTGAATCTGCCGATTATCGGTGTGGCCGGCGCCATAAAACTCAATTCGGACAACACTATCTCCGATGTCAAGATCGGGTTGACGGTGGTCGCACCAACGCCCATTCGCGCACTTCCGGCCGAAGAGTTCCTGGTCGGCAAGGCGTTTACCGATGACGTGCTCACCGAAGCCGGCAAGCGTGCCGCCGAACCGGATTGTTGCATGCCGCGCGACAGCTTGCGATGCGAGGGCTGGTACCGCGAGGAGATGGTCAGAGTGCTCATTCCGCGTGTCCTGAAACAGGCCGCGGGCAATTTATAGGTAATGCTATACAACCAATCCATAAAATCCAAGGAGATGGTATGAAAACACAAACCGTTTCTTTCACCTTAAACGGCGAGAGTGTGACTGCAACCGTTCCCCAGTCGTGGAACCTGTTAAGAACGTTGAGAGATCATTTTGAGCTCACCGGTGCCAAGGAGGGGTGCGGCGAAGGCGAATGCGGTGCCTGTACCGTGGTCGTGGATGGAGACGCCGTCAACTCCTGTCTCTATCCGGTCATGGAAGCAGAAGGGAAAACAATCGTCACCATCGAAGGCCTCGAAAAGACAGATGGTGGCCTGCATCCCATACAGGATGCTTTTCTCAACAATAATGGGGTTCAATGCGGCTATTGCACCAGCGGCATGATCATGTCGGCCAAAGCGCTGCTGGACAAGAATCCGGCGCCTTCGGAAGATGACATCCGGACCAGTATCTCGGGCAACATCTGCCGGTGTACCGGATATGTCCAAATCGTTGAATCCATAGACAACGCATCTAAAATGATGAAATAACCGGCAACGCCTCGCGTTTTGTCGCTAGCCGCCTAAGCTTAGGAGGAACCATGGCAGAATATGCATTTGTGGGAAAAAGCATCCCCAGAACAAGTGAAACCGATAAGGTGACCGGAAAAGCGGTGTATATCGATGACCTGAAACGTCCCGGCATGCTTTATGGGAAAATTTTGTACAGCCGGCATGCCCATGCCCGGATCAAGTCCATTAATACGGATAAGGCCAAAAAACTGCCCGGCGTCCGGGCGGTGTTGACCGGGTACGATATTCCGGATGTCCGGGTGGGATTCTTAATGGACCAGACCGTGCTAAAGCGCGACGTGGTGCGCCAGTATCGCGATGAAGTGGCGGCGGTTGCGGCGATCAATCCGGATGTGGCCCAAGCCGCGTTGGACCTCATTGAAGTGGAATACGAACCGCTGCCCGGTGTATTCGATCCCCTGGAAGCGCTCAAGGAGGACGCGCCTTTGGTCCACGAAGTGGATGCCAGGGGGCGGCCCATTCGATCGAATGTGCTTCCACTGCCCTGGAAATTCAACGCCGGTGATGTGGAAAAAGCAAGGGCGGAGTCGGCGTTTATCGTCAAAGATGAAGTCAGCACCACCTGGATCAACCAGTGCTGCATGGGTACCAGCGGTTGCGTGGTGGAGTTTGACGCCAACAATAACCTGACATTCTACAGCCTGACCAATGTGATCTTCGGTGCCAAAAAACGGATTGGGGAGTATTTCAGCAGAATCGGTTTGAAAGGCAAAAAGATCCGTGTCCTCAATCCGGTGGTCGGGGGCAGTTTCGGTACCAAGCTGGATACGGATATTTACGAGTTTATTTGTATCCAACTGGCACTTAAGACCCGCAAGCCGGTGAAAATTCAATTCTCGCGGGAAGAGGAGTTTTTTGCGCTTCCACCGCGACAGCCCACCTTGTTCACCATCGAACAGGGGTGTGACAAAAACGGCCGGTTGACCTTCAGAAAAGCCGAAGCGATTCTAGACAATGGTGCATACACCTCATGGGGTGCCACCACACCTTCGGTCATGATGATGCCGTTGTCGTCGATGTACCGTGTCCCCAACGTCTCCTTCCAGGCGACCTGTGTGTACACCAACAATATCTATGCCCAGGCCATGCGCGGTTATGGAAATCCCCAGGCATCCTTTGCCGTGGAAACCTCCATGGACCGGCTGGCCGAGGAAGCCGGTATCGATCCCGCGGAATTCCGCCGGATCAACAGCAACCAGCCCGGGGATTTGACACCGATGCGGCTGAAAATAACCACCTGCCCCCTGGAAACCTGCATCGATCAGGTGAAAGAGAAGCTGAACTGGAAAGAAAAGCACGGCAAGCGGAACGGCCGCGGTGTGGGTATGGCGTCTCTCATTCACAATGCCGGCGGGGCCCGGGTTTACAAATCCGATGGTACGGGCATTCGCATCAAGATCGATGAAGACGGTTGTGTGGATGTGCTGTCCGGCGGTACGGACCAGGGGCAGGGATCCACAACCGTATTGTCACAGATAATAGCCGAGGCCCTGGGGTTTTTGCCGGATGACGTGAACATCATATATGGTGACACGGTTCTGGGGTTGTGGGATGCCGGCACCCACGCCAGCCGGCATACCTTTGTGGCCGGGAATGCATCCATCCAGGCCTGCGAACAGGCTAAACAGCAGATTCTGGAGCTGGCCGTGGGGATCATACCGAAGCTTGTGCAGTATCAATTCAAAAAAGAGAAACGCAAAAATCCGGATTTTACGACACCGGATCTTGATTTCAGTTTGATTGACTCACCGGAAAAACTGGATATCAAAGCACGGCGGGTTTTTCCGAAAGAAGTGCCGGATCACCCATACTTTGTTACGGATGTCACCCAGATTCTAAAGAACGGATTGCATGTGGGTACCGGCCAAAGCAAGACCGTGCAGGCGGAAGTGTTTTACGATCCGCCCACCGAGATGATGGATCGTGAGATGAAGGGGAATTTTTCCTGTACGTACGCTTTCGGCACCACCGGTGTTGAAGTGGAGGTGGACAGGCAAACCGGCGAGGTCAACATCGTTAACCTGGTGGCCGCACATGATGTGGGACGGGCCATCAATCCCACCCTGGTGAAAGGGCAGGTTTACGGCGCGGTGTACACCGGGGTCGGATTCGGGTTGACTGAACAGGTGCAGGTGGTGGAAGGTAAGGTAATGAACCCTAATTTCAGAGACTATAAAATTCTTACCGCCAAAGACCATATTCCCATCGATGCCATAATCGTTGAAGATCCGGATGCTTCCGGCCCATACGGTGCAAAGGGTATCGGGGAACCGGGGCTTGTGCCCACCGCTCCGGCCATCGCCAACGCCATTTACGATGCCAT
>JABDIN010000093.1 GCA_013003715.1 Desulfobacteraceae bacterium
TCGTATAGCCCACGATGTCGGCGTATCTTTTATTGATGCGCAGGAATTCACCGGTTCTGGTTACCACCTGTGCAACTCCCACCGCCGCTTGCTCAAAGATGGCACGGAAACGCCCCTCACTTTCCCGCAGTTTCTCTTCCGATTTTTTCCGTTCCGTGATGTCATGCATGGTGACAAATACCCGATACGGCTTCTCCTCACCCTCCTTGAACTGCGGGATGGCATCAATATTCAACCACACATGCTCATTTCGATTTGGGTTGAACACGCCTATAATCTTGTTTTTCACCGGTTTCCCAGTTTGCAAGGACTCCATCGACGGCTGCTGTTCACCGGGAAAATCAGAGCCGTCCTCGCGGATGACCTTCCAGCCCGGATCTATCAGCGCCTTACCCAGGAATTGATCGCGAGTCAGACCGAACATCTCAAGACCGGCCGGATTGATATCGGTAATGGATCCATCGGATTGCCGATAAAAAGCACCCTGTATCATATTATTGAACAATGACCGGTATTTTTCTTCATTTTCCAGACGGGCTTCCTCAGCCTTTTTTTTCAAGGAAATATCACGAACAATGCCGAGCGCCAGCCATTGGTCGTCCAGTTTTACGGGATGCCCCGTGATTTCAGCGTGAAAACACGATCCGTCTTTTTTAATCAACTCTGTTTGCCGCCGACCGCTCCGCCGGTTCACCACTTTACGGAATAATACGCTTTTTTCTTCGGGTGATATCAACTCCCGGATATTCATGGATAGCAATTCCGCTTCGCTATAGCCGGTCATTCGGCAAAACGCCGGATTAACCGAGATATAATTCCCATTGGCATCCACCATGGAGATCCCTTCATCGGCATTGCTGAGGGCATCGTGACAACGCTGTTCCCGGGCTTCAAGCGCTTTAATGTGGGCCTTGAGTCGTTTCACCTCGTCTTGAAGCCGTCCATCCGCAGTTGTGGATTGAATTTCGGTCATCATTGATTCCTTTTAAAAGATGTCCCGGTAGATTATCTGCGATGAGAGGGAGAAATAAAATTACAGTCACTAGGTCAGGTATCGATTCGCTGCCGGAAGCGGTCGGTCGGGCTATTAAGGATTTAGTTTAATCAGCCTTTTAGATGTGGTCAAGGCTTACTTTGGGCAGTGATGGCACATTCGATTTACACGGTGGTGTTAACCTTATTGTCCAGGTATGGCCATCCGAGGTTAAACCATTTAAAAGCTGATCGTCATGGATAATTACCAAGGATTTCATAAAGAAGTACAGGGGGTGAACCGATAACAAAGTTATGATTATGGGGGGCCGGATGATAGATTATGGCCATAACTTTTGATCCGAACAGAATGAGCGGGTAGCATGGGCCCCCCGATTTACATTGGTTAAGGGGCAAATTATTTTTTCGCGAGCCCTAAGGTATTGGACCCAACGACATGAAGATACTTATCGCCGAAGACGATATCGTATCCGGAACGCTACTACGGAAAATACTATCCAAACAAGGCCATGATGTCGACCATGGCCGTGACGGCCTGAAAGCCTGGGAAATGTATCAAGCCGGCGATTACCGGCTGGTGGTGTCGGACTGGATAATGCCGGAACTCGACGGTCTTGAGCTATGTAGAAAAATCCGAGAACTGAACCGGAACGACTACACTTATATTATCATGACCACCGGTAAAGACGCCAAGGAAGATGCGGTTGCCGGATTGGAGGCGGGTGCGGATGACTATATCGTTAAACCCATCGACAAGGATGAGTTCCTGTCGCGCATCAGAGCCGGCCAGCGAATTCTCGAACTGCAGGACAAGTACCAGAGTGCTTCCGCAAAACTTGCCCATACGGAAAAAATCGCCGCCATCGGACAACTGGCAGCCGGTATCGCCCATGAAATCAACAATCCCATCGGATTCATCCGCAGCAACCTGGGCACGCTCGCCGGTTACCAGTCCGATATCAAGGAGGTCCTGACCCTCCAGGGCATGATGATGAAGCTCATCACCGGTTCCATCACGGAAGGGGTCATACTGCCTGACTTGCCGAAAATCACGGCGGCTGTCCGGGACAAGGTGAAAACCGTCGATATCCCTTATCTGATGGACGATTTTCAAGATTTGGTTTCGGATTGCGCGGCCGGCGCCGATAGAATCGGCCTCATTGTCAATGAGCTCCGATACTTCGCACATCCGGATGAAAAGGCGTATTATCCGGCCGATCTCCATGAGATTGTCCGGCATGCCATCGAAAAACTGGAAGACCGGTTGACGGACAGGATTACCATTATGATCACCCTGGAAGATTTACCGGCGGTCGAGTGCATCAAGAACCATATGGAGCAGGTTTTTTACAATCTGATCCTCAATGCCGCCGAAGCCATTATTGACACCGGGCAGATTACCATCGACGGGAGTCTCCGGGACGCAACAATTGAATTAACCATTTCAGATACCGGAAAAGGGGTACCTGAAGAAAATCTGTCTCAAATATTCAACCCGTTTTTTACCACCAAAGAGATCGGGCAGGGGGTTGGGTTGGGCCTGACAACCGCACAGAATATTTTGAAAATGATGGGGGCGCAATTCGGACTCCACCGCACAAGTGAATCCGGCACTTGTTTTAAGATCATCCTTCCCCTTCACCAAAAGAAATAAAACACCGGCAAGCACCGCGTATCATCAAATACACCGCTCCACGGCTGCCGCCGGGACGATATAGTGGTGTGCATCACTTCACTTTTTCCACCGGAAACTTCGCCCCCCGCCATGCAAAAATACCGCCGGGGTGGCGGAAAACGTTCTTGTAGCCGAGTTTGACGGCCCAGGCCGCACCGTTATGACTGCGGGTACACTTGACAAACCCACAATAAACGACGACGATCTTGTTTTTGTCGCTGCCCAGAAGCTTGATAAAATCGTCCTGGGTTTTACCGCCGGTCTCTGCAGAGTTCCAGCTTTTCATCTCCGGTATGGGAAACATGAACTGACGTGCGCCCGGCACATGCCCCTTCTTATAGCTTGCTTCATAAGGCATGGTGTCAATGATCACCATATCCTTGCCCGCATCCATCCATTTTTTGAGCTCTTCGGTGGTGACCACATTGTATCCGCCCTGTTGAACCTCCCGGACCAGTTTCACCGCAACGGCTTCCGTATCCACTTCCTTTGCAAATTTGTTTTTGGCCGATACCATACCGGTCATGCCCAAAGAAACGGCACAGACGATCACCAGCGTAAATAATAATCTAAACAAACGCATCTTTAACTCTCCTTTTATATTTTCTTATGGTGAATATTCGGGGAAATTTAATGGGCCTGATACCGCTGTATTTACGCCATCCGACCAAGAAAACAACCGCTGCGAACATTCCCAAATCCCGGTACAGGGCGGCCTTGAGGCCGTGAAAGGCCGCTGCCTCGGGATCTTGCGAACCAAAGCAGCCGCAATCCACATCAATACCCATGTGGAGGCCGTACCCTAATATGATCATAAAGGTCAACAGCAGCCCGGCGATGGTCCACAGGCTTCCGCGGACATCGAACAGCATACCGATCCCGGCGGCCACCTCCAGAAGCGGCAGGATGACAGCCACCGGCAGCAGCAACATTTCAGGAACTATCCCGTATGCATCTATCAATACGGCAAAGATTCCGGGATCCGCCAATTTGATGCTGCCGGAACATATAAAAATGATCCCCAGCGCCCACCGCAGGAGCCGATATACCCAGTTCAAAATTCTCATTACAATAATGGGGAAGTTGCTATTTATGGATGATTTTAAAAACCGCATTGAACATGCATTTCCCCTACAAGTCAAATTGGAATATCCTATACAATTATACGGCCTCAATAGAATCATCCGATACCTGCACGGATAACAGTTCATGATGCCATGGCTTCACATGTCCTTGTCTTCAGTGGACGTCCACTACCATGGCCTTGAATCTACACTCCATTCAATGGCGATATACACACAACATATTGATATACATACTTGACACACACCCATATTTTGCGTATATCCGGGATATCATGGACTTCCGGCGGGTAGGGTAAAATGTCCGGCTAACGAGTGACTTCAGCAACTATTTTTCCCTTTTTCACCGCTTCCGAAACCAGTGTACCCATGCGGAAAACCAGGCCCTGCATCTTCGGAAATGCCCGTTCAACCCTTGTTTTTGATTAAGCCCTGATACAATTAGAATCCATACCCTACCGAAGGAGGACAAATTGCCGGTAACCATTGTCTCACATCCATTGATCACGCACAAACTCGGTCTCATGCGTAAAAACGACATCTCCACCAAGGATTTCAGGGATCTCGCTTCGGAAATCGGCAGCCTGCTGACCTATGAAGCCACCAAGGATCTTGAAACGGAGACCCGCACCATTCAGGGGTGGGCCGGAGATGTGGAGGTCAAACGTATTAAAGGGAAAAAAATAACGGTGGTCCCGATCCTGCGGGCCGGGCTGGGCATGATGAACGGTGTTCTCAACCTCATACCTTCCGCGAAAGTGAGCGTCATCGGATTATACCGGAATGAAGAGACGCTGGAACCGGTCCGTTACTACCTGAAGATGACCAGCAATATGGAAAAACGTATCGCCTTGATACTGGACCCCATGCTGGCCACCGGCGGCACATTGACGGCCACCATCGATGAGATTAAAAAGTCCGGCTGCAATCAGATCAAAGGACTGTTCCTGGTGGCGGCCCCCGAAGGCATCAAACGGGTGGAGGAGGCTCATCCCGATGTGGAAATTTATACTGCGGCCGTGGACGAACGGCTCAATGACATCGGCTATATACTTCCCGGTCTCGGTGACGCCGGAGATAAAATATTCGGAACCAAGTAGTCTCCAACTGGTGGACTTCCCGATCCATAATAAGGGGATGGGTGTAATGCTCACCCCTTTTATATGGAAATAAGGCTTGGGTAATGGTTTCGCAGCGTCAACACGGCCATGGATGATTCAACAAATCACCTCGATGCGTACCCTCACCACACCCTGTTTGATCATGCCGACCTGTTCGGCCGCTTTTCGGGAAAGATCGATGATGCGCCCTTTGACAAAGGGTCCGCGGTCGTTGACCCGGACAATCACCGTTCGATTATTGGAGAGGTTGGTAACCTTGAGGCGGGTACCGAACTTATAAGTTCGATGGGCGGCGGTCATGTTTGTCTCATCGTAATACTCACCACTGGCGGTTTTACACCCATGCAACCTGCTGCTGTAGTAGGACGCTAATCCGGTCTGCTTTTTCACCATAACGCTTTTGTGGGGAATATCCCTTGGCGCTTGTGAGGACGCACATCCGGAAGTGAGGATCAGAAAAACCGCGGCGGTTAAAATCAGGATGTATTTCATCGTTTTATTCTCCGGATTAAAATACTTCCCGTTTCGGGTCTCCCATCATCTCCTGATGCATTGTATATTTGGACGGTTGCGGAAATATGACCACCTTTATTGCGCCGAAAACCCCTTACTCAAATCCGGCATCCGTCACTTTTCCTATTGGGTTGCCGGGCTGATGTTATCATTATCCACCATTCCCGGAATTTCTTTAGTGGATTCTCCGGTTTTACCCCTTACTCGATCTCGTCATCGGTGACGATGCACAGTTGGGTCTCGCTGCTGAAGGTGTCGCCGGCTTCAAACACCATGACGTTTTCGGGTTCTTTTTCCTGACCACCGGGGACGCGGAACGACTTTGGATCGATTCTGGCCACCGGCTGTTCCATTGGTTTCGACAGTTGAGGAATCCATTCGTAGGGATAACGGTATGCGCGGTAGAGATAATTGGTGTTCGCCCCCAGGGCGAAGAAGGGACTCATATATTCCCATACCAGCTCATATGCCGGTGTAATTTCGAATATCCGGCCATCGGCGCCTTCGGTGATCAGTGTGTTGCCGTTGGGAAGACGCTGTGCGGAGCTGATATAACCGCTGTAAAATTTATAGTTATCGGCGAGATTGACAAATCCCGCCTCCACCGGGGTATACTTCCAGACCACTTCGCATGTGACCGGATTGATTTCCAACACCCGGGAACAGTCCCTTTGTGCGTTGTTGAAACCGTTTATGGATCCGGGGTTGGGTGTGCCGTATCCGGCCCATCCCCCATTGTCGAACACCAGTATGTTGCCGGCACCGGGCAGGCCCCGTGGTATCATGTGGGCATGATGCGGACCGATGATCCAACCCATTTTCCGCATCGCCACAGATTTATGGTAGTCCGGCCCTACCTGCCACACGATGTTTCCGGAGGTTTTTTCCACAACGGCGATGATATTGGTCTGACGGCTGGACCAGATGATGTTATCCGGGTGAAACCGCTCATCTCCCTCATCAAACCAGTTGTTGGGTCCCAGAACGGACATGGAATTGAGATGGATCCAGTCGGCCACCCCGTCGCCCACCTCCGCATGCAGATTCGGATTTCGGTACAGCGTGTTTTTCATGGTTTCGTCAAATCCCAGGCTGGTAAAATGATCGCTGCAAACCCATTCCCATATGATATTGCCCTCCCAGTCCACTTCGATGATCGTGTCATCGAGCAGCCGCTTATCGGTAATTTTAGGGTTGTGCAAGTTTTTATGGCACAATATCAGGGTGTTACCGCCAGCAACCTTCGGGTCCATACCCGGCACATAGTATCCCACGGGATTGCCTTCCCGCTGATAATCATGATGCTGACGCGCCATCCACTGGGGTTCTTCGCCCGGATCTTCGATGTATTCGTACTGGTCAAAGCGCCAGTTGACCTTGCCGCTCCAGTCGATCTGGACCACTGCTTTTTCGTCCTGATAACCGTATCTGTTATTACGGCGGCCGGTGCTGCCGATCATGCTTCCGTCCGGCAGAAGCCGGTTGGGGAAGCCGTGAAGCCGACGGATCTGGCGGACAACATTGCCGTTCATATCAATGATCGTGGCGCCCACATCCTTGGCCTGGAACACGGTGTAACCGCTCCATGATGCGGATGTGTCGTATATGGTGGTACCCGTGGGATATACGGTTGGAAAACCCATTACGCTTCCTCCTGTAGTAAATTTCCGGACCGCTGCTCGATTTCCGTTTTCACCAGATAGCGTCGTGCTGCGGTTCGGTAGGCAAACAGCTCTTGTAACGATATGGTTCGTGTACTTTGATTGTGATCTCCCGTGACAGCACCGGTATAACCCGATGACACCACAAAAGGGTGGTGATTCCCACCGGTGACCGTCTTGATCAGTTCGGCAATTTCAGCGACTTCCGCGGTGGTCAGAAATCCTGTTGCTCCGCGATCACCCCGGACAAATGGCAGGAGCACGGTCCGGAAACGGTAATCCCCGAACGAGGCCGCCAATTCAATGCTCAGAGATAAATCCGCCGCCGATAGTGGCTTTCCGGTTATGGCCCGGTAAAGCCCCGGTGGTCCGCATATTTCCATGATCACACGATCACCCAATTTTTTTTCGGCGATGGTCTGTAATACTTCCGGCTGACTTCCGTCCGTAAATAATTCGACCTTGAAACCGCTCTTCCGTACATGGGCCAGAACGGCCATCAAGTCCGCAACACCCGTCGGATCACCGGCCGAGGTGTGGATACCGCCGACCCAGCCTTTGGGTTGCTCGCTGGGGAGAAAAAAGCGCAGGGGCCGGTCTCCGGACTGCAGAAACCCGAGAATCGGCAACAAGTCCTGGTAGACCTTCCGCCCATTGAACAGTATCGGGAAATAGATACCGTCCTTGCCCCGGAGAATGGACAGCCGGTGTGAGGCGTAAAATTCCCGGAATCCTGTGTTGTCCGCGTCTCTCACATTGTATTCCGTAAACGAAAGGTCGTGATCGTCCAAGAAACGCCTGACGACATTGCATTTCGCACAACCGGTGGCGGTATAAAGGGTCAATGGCATGACTTTTTTCTCCGATACGGTCCTATCGGCCGGGATATGATTTTGCTTCCGATGCCCGGCGGCGATGGTCGAAAAACAGTGGCACGACAATGATCAGAAGGGTCATGACCACCAGAAAAAGAGATATGGGCCGGGTTACAAAAATCATCGGATCGCCTTGCCCGATGCTCAGACTTTCCCTCAACCGGTTTTCCAAAATTTCTCCGAGCACCACACCCATTACCAGATTCACCACCGGCCAACCAAGCCGAAGCAGGATATAGCCCACAACACCCATCACCACGGCCACCATGGCATCGAATATACGGGTGTTCACCGCATAAATTCCAATGACGGAAATCACCATGATGTATACGGCCAGAATC
Source organism: Desulfobacteraceae bacterium (assembly GCA_013003715.1). GTDB lineage: Bacteria > Desulfobacterota > Desulfobacteria > Desulfobacterales > Desulfosarcinaceae > JABDIN01. The sequence continues at coordinate 8,262 of JABDIN010000093.1, forward strand.
CCGGCGGGCGCCCTGACGATCAGCGCGAAGGGCCTTAACCACAATGCCAGCATGATAAACGCGGAAATATTGATCAACAGCATCGACACATAGAGCGTGTTGATGAGCACCGGTTCCTTCACCAGCAGAAGCGGGCCTGGATAGATGCCGTTGATGGTGAAAACCCCCAATAGAACCGCACTCAGCGCATCTCCGGGTATCCCGAGGGTCAGCAGCGGGATCATGGCGCCCGCCGGCACGGCATTGTTGCCGGCCTCCGATGCCAGGCATCCCTCGGGTGTGCCCTTTCCGAATTCTTCCGGATGTCCGGATACCCGTTTGGCCCCTTCGTAGGACATAAAAGAGGCGAGGATGGAACCGGTACCCGGCAGCAATCCCACAAATGTGCCGATAATGCCCGAACGGATCAGCGTTTTCCAGTATCGGAAGGCCACCCGCAGTTTCGAAAAATCCAGGGTCGAACCGGTGAGATTCAATTGGTCGGTCTGCAGAATTTTCCGTTCCACCAACAGCAATGTCTGCCCTATCCCAAAGAGTCCCAGGCACACCGGGACAATATCCAGACCGTTCTGCATCACCAGCGTACCAAAGCAGAATCTGGGCGACAGGGTCGCCCCGTCTATTCCCACCGTGGAGAACCAGAGTCCTAAACCGAGTAACAGCAAGCCCTGGGTCATCTGCTGCCGATTGGCCATGACCACCAGGACGACACCAAAAAGACCGGCTGAAAAATACTCCGGCGGACCAAAGGAGGCGGCGACATGGGATAATACCGGTGCCAGGAAAATGAGGCATAAAACGCTGATGATACCGCCCCCGAAAGAGCCGATAAGGGCAGCGGAAAGGGCGGTCTGGGCCTCTCCTTTTTGGGTCAGGGGAAAACCGTCGAAACTGGTCACCAGTGAAGAGGGGACCCCGGGCGTGCGCATGAGAATCGCCGGTATGGCCCCGCCGAAATACCCGCCGCAAAACACCCCCAGCAACAAGGAAAGGGCGATATCCGGGGCAAGGGAGAAGGTCAGCGGCAACATCACCACCATGCCGACCATGGGACCGATGCCGGGCAGAATGCCCACAACAATACCGATGAACGTTCCGGAAACGAGTGAGAGAACATTGGCCAGTGTGAGCGCCGCATGAAATCCTGCGAGCATATGCTCAAACATGCATCATCCTCCCATCCAATTCAGGAATAAGGGTTCCGGGAACCATACATCGAGGAATAGTTTGAACACCAGCACAATGACCAGGGTAAGGAGCAGTGGAAGGCCAACCCCTTGAAATAGACCGCGCACCCCCATAAAATGGAGTGCGCCCATGAGAAAAAGAGCGGTGGAAGCCTCCAGGCCGATAATTGAAAACCCGAACAATGCGGCAATGAGAAATACCAGAATCCACATTGTTTTCACCGGTAATCCATTACCGTCAAGATACCACTTCACACCCGTGGCAGGCCATATCAGCCGACGGATCGCCGGCAACGCCGAGATCACCATGAACGACAGCACCAGGACCGGGAAAAGGAGTGGTCCCTTATAGAACGGATCCGGTCCGGATGTGTCCACATTCCATCCGGCCGTCAGCAGCGTGATCAGCGCAAAACCGCCGATCACGGCTGCCAGCAGATCATGTGTCCTGCTTTGTTGCGACATTTTTTCAGACATAACGGCTTTTCAACGGACAATCGAACGGCGCGCCCGGATTATTCGATGATTCCCAGACCTTTCATGATTTCCCCGAAATTCGCCAGCTCGCTATCCATTTGGCTGCGGGTTTCCATTGCGTTTGTGGGATGCGGAATCACGCCCACTTTATCGATGGCCTCCTGAATTTCAGCCATTGCCATGACGCCGAAAAAGGCATCGCTGAATTTGGCCGTGATCTCGTCCGGAGTGGCCGCAGGTGCAAAAATACCGAACCAGATGGAATAGGGGTCACCATATCCCTGCTCCTTGACCGTCGGTACTCGAGGATACTGGGGCAACCGGTTCGGCAGCATGCAGGCCAATAGTTTCAATTGTCCGGATTCCACGTAATCTTTCAGGCCCGGTGTAGAGAAGGTGATCACATCCGCATCGCCTTTGACCACGAGGAGCGGATTCAGACTTTTATACGCCGTCTCCTGCCAGGTGAAACCACCTATCTGGGCCGCTTTCATGGCAATCAGGGTGGGCACGGCCCCCAGGCCCCAATGGGCCAGCCGGACCTTATTTTTTTCAGCGTATGTTGCCAGTTCCTTGATATTGTTGTACGGCGCATCAGCCCGGCAGGCGAGGGTGAACGGCGAAGACCAAATCAACCCCACGGGTTTCAAATCCTGATTTTTGTAGGGCGTTTTTCCCCTCAACACCTGGGTGATCATCGGGCCGATGGAGATCAAGCCGAACTGATATCCATCCGGACGGCTCCTGGCCAGGTCGTTAGTCGCCAGAACCGCACCACCGCCGGGCTTGTTTATCACTTTCACCGGTACACCGAGTTTTGTGGACAGATGAGGCGCCATCAGGGTGGTGACCATGGTGGACGGATCATTGCCGGCCGGCCACGGAATAATGATCTGAATGGGTTTTTTCGGCCAGTCCGCCCATGCCGGGGGTGCCACCATGGTGATGATGATCGCCATAGCCAGAAATAGAACGGCTCTTTTTTTACCCATGATTTTCCTCCTTGAAGTTGTTCGATGTGGATGCTGCATAAAAAGATCTTTACATGGTGTTGACGGCTCCCGTAAAAAGCACCAGGTGAACACCGGCCATGGTTCCGACCCGAAACAGGTTCCGAGTTGTTCCATTATATATGTGCAAGTTGCTCAACGACGACCTTTTAAATTGACCCAGGCTGGATAAACGTTATATGTTAGTCCAAAGTATGTCAAACTATATTTCCGTACCGGCGGGACAGGAGGAAATTGATGCCATCGTTCAATCCGGTAAAGCAGAACCGTGTGTCAGATGAGGTGATGGACCAACTCAAAAATGCCGTGTTGACCGGCAAATACACGGCCGGGGACAAGCTGCCGTCGGAAAGGGAGTTGACCGAAATGTTCCAGGTCAGCCGGGTGGTCATCCGCGAAGCCCTGCGCAGCCTTGAAATCAGAGGATTTGTGTCCATACGCCAGGGCCCCAAAGGGGGGGCTTATGTAAGGCAACTCAGTTTCGATGGTGTCTGCCAGTCATTTTTCGACCTGTTTCTGTCCGGCCGGGTATCGGTCACCGAACTCATTCAGGCTCGCCAGTTGGTCCAACCCGAGGTCGCCCGCCTGTCCGCCATCAACCTGGAAGAAGCCTCGGCCAACCTGTTGAGATCAGCGCTTGTGGCGGAAACCGCTGAACACAAAAACCATGGGGATCGCGTCCGGGCCCGCATGTCCACTGACCAGGCCATGGCCAAGATGTGCGGGAACAATCTCTATCGGGCGATCATGGAAACACTGATCCATTTAACCCAGGTGATTATCCTGGAGGTCAAACCCGAAAAGCTGATATTCCACGATCAGGCGGAGCACGAGGCAATCATAGATGCGATCCTGGCCCAGGACGGCCCCCGGGCGGCAGCCGAGATGAGCAGACACCTGAACACCGTCGGTGAGGGCTTGATGCAACTGGAAGCGAAATTCAGGAAAACCAAGGGGTTGATTAAATTCTGAAGACCGGTGATGGCACACCGTGTTAGACGATAAGGTTGTGCCGGTAATACCTGCGGATAACTGTCTTTAACGACTCAACAGCGGCAATCGCTCTCGAGTCAAAAAGGAGTGCGTGGTCATGGCTGTCAATACGGATACGCTTAACTACGATGTCGAAGAAATGGTCCGGGGTGACCGGGCGTATATCTGGCATCACATCAAACCGCACAAGCTTTATGAACACGGTGAGCAGATGATCATTGTGGAAGGCGACGGGCTCACCGTCAAGGATATCCGGGGGCGCGAGTATCTGGATGCGACGTCGGGTGGTGTGTGGGGGGTCATTGTCGGCTTCGGCCGTGAAAGTATTGCAAAAGCGGTTTATGCGCAGTTGAAAACCCTGCCGTATTATGCCGGCACCGCCGGCAACATTCCCGGCATTAAATATGCCGGGGAACTCGTCGAACGCTTACCCGGATTGGGAAAGGTTTATTTTTCAAATAGTGGTTCCGAGGCAAATGAAAAGGCATTTAAAATCGTGCGGCAATTGTCGAACATGGATCCGGCACGCAAGGGTAAGTATAAAATATTGTACCGTGACCGCGACTACCACGGAACCACCATCACTGCGTTGAGCGCCAGCGGTCAGGACGAGCGGAAACAGGACTTCGGGCCATTCCTGGACGGATTTACCGGATTTCCCCATGCCCTTTGTTATCGATGCGGTTTTGGAAAATCCTACCCGGATTGTAATATCGAATGCGCGCGTTGTTTTGAGGATACGATTCTCAGGGAAGGGCCGGAAACCGTCGGGGCCGTCATCCTGGAACCGATTACGGCCGGCGGCGGAATTATTCTGCCGGTGGACGAGTACTACCCGATCATCCAGGAAATATGCCATAAATACGATATCTATTTGATTATGGACGAAGTGGTGTGTGGATTCGGACGCACTGGCACCTTCTGGGGATTCCAGCAATACGGGGTCCAACCCGATATGGTGACCATGGCCAAGGGTGTTGCGGCCTCATATATGCCGCTGTCCGTGACCGCGGTCAAGGATGAGATCTATGACAAATTCCTCTGCAACCCCGGGGATGACTGTGAACGGATGAATTATTTTCGCGATATCAGTACTTATGGGGGATGCGCAGGTGCCATGTCAGCCGCCCTGGAAACCCTCCGGATCATCGAGGATGAACATCTGGTTGAAAACAGCCGCGTGACGGGCGCCTACTTTCTCGACTGCCTCCACTCTCTCATGGAGATGCCCTTGGTGGGAGACGTCAGGGGGCGAGGGTTGTTCGCCGGTGTCGAATTCGTGAAAGACAAAAAAACCCGGACACCCATCACCGAAGGCGAGATGGATCGCATCATGGGCAATGTTGCCGCCGAGGGTGTGCTTGTCGGCAAAACCACTTCCAGCTTACCGGGAAACAATACCATCATGAACTTCGCACCCGCCCTGACGGCATCGAAAAATGATATTGATCGTATTGTTGCCGCTGTGAAAGCGGGGATCGAAAAATTCTGACCCTATGCGACGCTCGTCGATCAAAAATCCAGGTCGATGATCATTTGATTCTGTTCACTCAACTAATTGATTTATTGTAAAGAATACGCTTATAAAGAAAGCTCGAATTATAGAATACATTCATCCTATCATTGCGCAATCGGCAGCTTTTTACCGCCCCACTCCACGATACCGTCGCGCATATTGTAAATCCGTTTGAAACCGTTATCCAGCAATATCTTCGAGGCCACGGTGCTGCGGTTGCCGGTGGCGCAATAGATCAGGATATCCTCATCTTTGTGGCCGTTCAACTCGCGCACACGGTGTTGCAACTCCTGAACCGGAATCAGCAAAGAATTTTCCAGGTGCCCGCCGTCATATTCGCGCTTCGTCCTCACATCCAGAACCAATGGCCTGATATTGTTGATCAATTCGGCGGCTTGGGTGGCGCTGACAGCGCTGTAGTTGGGTCGGTCGAATTCTACAACGGTGATCCTGCCCCGTGCACTGCCCAGGGTGAACGGATAGGTGCCTCTCTTTTTCATTTTAAAATAGGGCGCCTGACCAACATCCCCGTCGAGCGTTTCAGCGATGCCCAGGTCCGGAATTTTGAGCACTGAAGATGAAACCGGCGGTGCCGGTTTGAATTTGATATAATCGCCGCGGTATACCCTGAAATCGATCATATCCGGGGTGTTTTCCACATCCAGGATTCTGTATCCGCCAACGAGTCTGCCCGATATCCCGGACGGTTCATCCCGGTCGGCGGGGTAAAACCAGAAAACCGCCGACAGGCCGAGGGCGGTAATTCCGAAAAACACGTATAATAATCGACGGATACGAACAGGTATCTTCATTTAGCGTCCTTTCAACGGTTGAAAATCGATAACCTTCGGTGGCGTTGTTCATTCGGGTGGTAAAACGTGTAGAGCCGCGTGAGGGCTACCGGTTACATTCTGTTGTCAGCGACCGGTAAGGTATTGAAAGGTTTGAAAAGATGGATAATATTTTCTGCGGCAGGGGACTGGTGTGCCGGCGTTCCGGCGGTGTTGCACCTTCTCTTTCCGGTCACGACCCATTCACCGTTTTCGTCCATAATCGTACCTTTTCCAGCATCACTTTGGGATTGATGGGTTTCGTCATGTAGTCGTCCATTCCGGCATCAAAACACTTTTCCCGATCACCTTTCATGGCCAGGCCCGTAAGGGCGAGAATCGGTGTCCTTTGCCCTGATGCTTCGGAACGGCGGATCTGCCGGGCAGCGTCAATACCATCCAGTACCGGCATCTGGACATCCATGAGTACGAGATCAAAATGTTCGCCACCGTATCGCAGGACAGCTTCCTGGCCGTTATCGACCAGGGTGACCCGATGACCGGCCTTGGACAGAATAACCATCATCATGTGCTGATTCACCGGGTTGTCTTCGGCCAGGAGTATATGGGTCTGCTTCGACGCATCAACCTCGGTTCCTGAACCATCAGGCTTCTCCACCGGAAACACTTCTTTCGGAGAAGGTTTATTACCCGCCTTGCTCATTGTCTTTTTCGGTTCACGCACGAGCTTTTTCGCCCCGGACCGTTTTGGATGTTTCTCTGTCAGATAACCCAGCCGGACCGTAAAATGAAAAGTACTGCCCTCCCCGGGTTCACTTTCCACCCAGATGCGTCCACCCATCATGGTAACAAGCTGTTTTGAAATTGAAAGCCCGAGACCTGTACCCCCGTGTTCCCTGGTGGCGGAGGCGTCTGCCTGGCTGAACGCATCGAATATCAGGTATATTTTTTCGGGTGAAATGCCAACGCCCTGGTCCCGAATGGAAAAATGCAGGGAGACCTCCCGGCCCGGATGTTTTTCCGGAATACAGCCGAGCACAATTATACCGGATTCGGTAAACTTGACGGCGTTATCCCCCAGGTTGAAAAGGATTTGCCGCAGACGACCCGGGTCGCCCACCAGAAAATCCGGCACCCCCTGATGTATCTGAACCGTGAATAGGATCCCTTTGTCCCGGGCCTTCGACACCAGGGGTTCAATCACCGAATCAATTGTCTGCCGCAGATTAAAATCTATTTGTTCCAATTTGAGTTGTCCGGTTTCGATTTTTGAAAAATCCAAAATGTCATCGACGATATTCAACAGGCCTTGCGCGGAGGATTTGACTGTGGACATAAAATCCTCCTGTTCGCTTGTGAGATCTGTTTCCAGAACCAGGTGGCTCATCCCCATGATGGCATTCAATGGCGTTCGTATTTCATGGCTCATGTTGGCCAGAAATTCACTTTTGGCCTGATTGGCGGCTTCGGCTGCTTTCCGCGCTTCCGTTAAAGCGATCATCGTCTTATTACGCTCGGAGACATCCCTCAACAGTCCGCGAAACCCTTGAATGTAATTTTTCGGATTCCGGACAGGGCTAATGGAGCCCTCCACCCAGAGCGACGATTGATCCGGACGACGGATTTTCCACTCGATAATTTTGGCGGACTGGCCGGTTTCGAGCACTGACTTGGAAACGGTATATATGGCACTCGTGCTCTCCGCATCGAGAAACTGTCTGGTGTTCATACCCAGAAGCGCTTCGGGCCGGCACCCCATCATGCGGCACAGGGACGCGTTGAAAAACACGAAATTTCCCTTCAGGTCCACCTCGTAATACCCTTCAGCCATGCCCTCCAGTATTTCCCGATGCTTGGCCGTGCTTTCCCGCAAGGCGGATTCGGTGCGTTCGCGTTCCGTGATATCCTCATGGATGACGAAGATGTCCGCACCACCGGTGACCACCGGCCGGAACTCAATGCGTTTTACGCTTTTGTCTTTGCATGTGGCATTAAATGTTCTTACCGTGGCTTCACCGACGACTATTTCTGCCTGGTCCTGACGCCAGATATCGATGACCTGCTTTCTATAATCCGCGTCCGGGAAAGCCTGTTGAAACCATGCACGACCATCCGGAATATCCGTCAGTGTATATCCCAGCATTTCGGTGAATTTAGGATTAAGGTAACGGTGAGTACCGGCCTTGCCCTTGTCGATGATGCTGATGCCCAGTGGAGATTGGTCGATGAGGGCTTTAAACCTGTCTTTCTCCGTTTTCAGGGCCTCACGTGAATTATCAGGGGTGGATAATTCTCTATAAAATATACCGATGACAGCGGTATTGTCGATGGCCCCGCCAACCGGTTCAAAAATATAATCAAGCGTCCATTGACGGCTCACCTGCGCCGTGGAGTGCAAAAGGCCGAATACCGGTTTCTTTTTTTTGAACACCCGGTTTACGAAAGACGGTGGTAACCCCCAGTTATTTTCGGTCAGTACCGATACCAGGGACGGCCGGTCATTCCCCGGCAAGAGGTTGAACAAATGATGAAATGCTTCGTTTCCGGATATTATCCGGCCCGTGGAATCCAGCCGGACAACTGCCGGAGGGGCCGTATAATGAACGGAAGGAATTTTCGGCATGGGTCTCCCACCTTGAAGAGATCGGATAACTTCCGGAGAACTATTCTGGTAACTGATTGTAAATATTATCGTAAAACCGTGTTAATTTCCGGGTAATCATACATGGTGGCGCCCGTTGAATCAAGCTAAAGCCAGCGGTAAGACCGGGCTAACGCCTGTAAACATTATACGGTTGGAATAGTGTCCGTTGAAAACAGGGAAAATAATGTCAAAGGTTCGACAGATTCATCGCTCCGGAATCTGACCGTCCGCACTGACTTCCAGACCCATCGCCCGGGCCCTTTTGGCCCATTGCCGGCGGGCCAGCACCTGCATATCTTCGACCTTGTCCATTTCGTCTACAATTTCCAGCCCCAGAAGGGTTTCCACCACATCTTCCAATGTCACCAGACCTTTGGTGCCACCGAATTCACCGACAACCAATGCCACATGCTGGCGATCGTCCAGCAGGACCGTCAACAGATCGGATAGTTTCATCTTATCCGGCACGGTTAAGATATCGCGTTTTAAGCTCTCCAGTGTATCACCACCGCGATCCTGCGCCTTTGAAAGCAATAAATCGTCCCTGAGAATAAATCCGGTAATGTGATCGATGTCGGTCCCATACAAGGGCAACCGGGAGAATGGCGCTTTATGTCGGGTTTCCAGCGCATCCGTCACGGTCACATCCTGAGGAAATGCCACGATCACGGTTCGCGGCGTCATGACATCACCGGCGGTGAGGGAGCCGAATCGGAACAGGTTGCGGATAATGTGTGACTCCTGTTCGTCGATCTGCCCGGACCGCTCGCCGATGCCCGCCATGGCGACAAACTCGTCGCGGCTGAACACATGGGCGCTTTTACCACGGGCAATCAGGCGGGTTAAGGCTTCCGAAATCCAAATCAGGGGAAAAAGGGACCATATGAGGATACGGACAAAGTGCGCGGTGAGCCCGGCCAACGTTCGCCAATACATGGCACCGATGGTTTTGGGAATGATTTCGGACAGGAAAAGAATCATCAGGGTCATTATGGCGGAGAACAGACCAAACCATGCGCTCCCGAACACAAGGGTCGCCTTGGCCCCGGCACCGATGGCTCCCACGGTATGGGCAATTGTGTTTAAGGTTAAAATCGCCGCAAGGGACTGGTCGACCTTGTCCTGTTTCAAACGCTTGAGCAAAGCCGCCAGTTTAGGCTTATTGTCGCCCAGACCCGCGATGTAAGACGGCGTAATGCTCAATAAAACGGCTTCCGCCACGGAACAAAGAAAAGAGAATACCAGGGCCAGCAGGATATACGAGACCAGCAGGATGACGTCGGTGTTTGTATGACCGCTTGCGGTGGATGACCCGGTATTCGGCAACCCAGCGGCAATAGCCGTCCCGCTTGTCAATATCATTATCAATGCCAAGATAAGCAAATGATGTCGAGCACATGAAAACGGCATCATCCGGATCAGAATACCCCCACATCGAAAAACCGGTTTAGGTTCGCGTTTGCCTCCGTTCAACAGTTTCGTCATGAACTAAAATCCCCGTTAAGGTGTGAAATCGAGATTTACCTGCCCCATGGCGCTGTCCAGCTCAATACCGGTGATACCAAATCCATGGAGCCGCCCCGGAAGTTGCTTGCCGTTGGCATACCCGATTTTAAGATGTCTGCCCAACAATTCCCGCCGTCGGGCTGCTCCCGGATATCCGATGAGCCGGTGCCGTTCCAGGTCAGCCCCGGTTATATCCGATACCGTATCAGTTTCCAGGATGGTGCAGGCTCGCGCCAGGGCGGCGCGTATCACATCCGGTGCGGCGTTTTCAATCCCGATATCGCCTTTTTTCAATGCCTCCGGTTGGGTGAGATAGGCATGGCGGCATCCCGGAATCCGGCGGGCAATCCGTTTGCGGATCATTTCCCCGGCATGATCAGGGTCGGTAAAAACAATCACACCTCTCCGTTGCACTGCGAATTCGATCCGTTCAAAGGTATCCTCACCGATGCCATAACCATTGGTCACTATAAATTCAGCCGCCACCGCCGCCTTCACGGCACTGACATCATCCCGTCCCTCCACCACAATGATTTCTTTGACCTGCAATTATCCACCCGCGTGCAATGTTATGTAATCGGCCTCTAATCAATGACGTAATCGTCTATTCAACAGGTTCGTTCATATGACCCTCTCTGTAATAGAGACATCATCAAAAAACCATATATAAATAAAGTGTTCCGGTCATCATGGATACGCCGTATCCCCTTTTTTATCACCGGCAGCGGCAATTGGAAGGGTGATAAATATCATCCCCGGTTTTTTGGGGCTGACCATTGTATCTGGGGATATGAAAAGTTTCGGACCGATCGACTGTTCACATGAAATAGTCCCGGAATGCCCCCCTGGTGCGCATCACTGGTACTTCGCCACCAATGTGCCGATGGTTTCCTTCCACTTATCAGGCCCTCGTACGGCCCATGCCATGGCATCTTCACCATCTTCGGTTCGATACTGGACACATAGTAACGGTGCAAACACCGTCTTACCGTTAAACGACTTCGGCAATGATATCGCTTTTATGGATCTCAAGGGAATGCGATATTCTTTTTCCGGCATTGCCCTGATGAAGCATATGTCGTCTTTTGTCAATACTAGTGCCCCGTTGCCCCGGATCTGCCGTCCGCCTTTGGATTTTTCGCCAAAAAAATTGGCCCTTGTTGTGGCGCCGATGATCTCTTTTTCATCAAATCTATCCCGGACTATGACGTCGAGCTTTTTTCGGATTGAAGCAAAAAAAAGCTTGAGTAAAAAAAGTAAGCATACAATGGCGCCGCCGACTGAAATACCTATGGTTAATCCTGTAGTCATATGTGGTTTTCCCTGCCATGGTTGACCGTATTTTTCAAGGCCGGTTTGAAGGATCGCTCTCTTGGCTGTTATACCATTTAAAATAGGCGGCCGCGCCCTTAACGCCGGACGCCTCCAGCTTTTTCTTTTTCTTGTCGGACAGGTCAAATTCCGTGGTTTTCACCCCCATGGAGTCGATGTAAATAGTGCGATGCCAGTCATCGCTGTGAAGATGGGTATTGGATTGCCTCTCGATCATGGTGGACACCAGGGCCTTGATGTAATCAAAAAAATCATCTATCTTTTCGTGAGCCGGTTCCGCCCCATACCGAAACACACCGATCTCCTGCTTCGAATCAAGCCGGAAACCAAGGGTTTCCTTATTGTAGATATAGGGACTGCTGGCGGGGTGCTTCTTTATAAACCGCTTGTTCTCTTTTTCATAGTAGGGTGTTTTGACCGCGGTTTTTGAAAGGTTTGCCGGATCAATATATTTTTCGCGATCGAACAGCTTCACCGGGTAATTATCCAACACCCCGCCATCCACATAAACATCGTCCCTGGGGTTTCTGGCGGCGGCAAAAAACAATGGGATGGACATCGAAATACGCACCGCATCGGCAATCCGGGTGTTGGGGGTATGCTCATGGGAAAAAACCTCTCCGAAACGGGTACTCAGGTTGGTCCCGTAGACATACAGGTCCGGCCGGTTGGTCGCCTTGAGATGTTTGAAGGTGGCGTTGGCGTCCCCCAGTTTTTTTTTGATATGCCTGCTGATCCACTTATGGAAAAAATCTCCCTTGTACCAACCGAACTTGTTCAACAGCCGATCCGTGTTTCGGATCACCCCCCAGCTGCCGTCCATAAAATTCTTGAAATTGAGCCGGCTTAAAATGTTCCGCTGTTCACTAACGGAAAAGCCCAGGGCAAAAAGGGTCGCATTGATGGCTCCGGCGGATGTACCGCCCACTCTCCGGATGGCCGGTAGAATGCCCTTCTCCTGCATGACCTGCATGGCGCCGAGGTAAGCAATTCCCTTTACCCCCCCGCCTTCAAACACAAGATTTTTAAAATGGTATGCCATAATCGCCTCCTCTTCATCAGGTTTCAATTCCACCATATCAAAAAACAACTTTTGGGCTCTCTTGGTTGTGAGGTGGGTAAAAACAAGCACCGCTTATTTCAACGGCTCTCCGCAGCACACCTCGACCGCAACCACAATACCCCGGCTATCACTATCCCACACATCTGCTGCGGTTCCGCAATCAACCAGCCGGGCATCCGCCACCTGTTCATCGCCTGTGACCTTCCGGCAGGCCTTTTCGTAGTGAAAGCTTTGGAGTGATGCTTCCGCGTCTGTTCTGGCATCGGCACAATTATCGAGACCGGGATAGTGCAGATCCGTGACAACGGTGAGCGTATGGGATGATGGACACGCCATCTCCGTGGGCAGGTATGCCACGACTTCGATATCCCGGTTTGATAACCAGGAAAAAACGGCAATGCTCAGCCCGACAACGCCTGCAATCAGTACCTTACGATATTTCGATGGTTTCATCCCGCCCTCTAACTCCGTCGCCATTTCGCAATTCCTCCCGACAACCATCGACAGCTTGGTACTGATGACTCCCGGGAAGCCTAATCTATTTGAGCGGATTTGTATTCTGAACAGCGGTAATGGTGTTCAGCAATTTCGGATTTTCCACAAACATCCGATACTGCATCATTCGCAATACCGTCAGAAAGTCCTTCCACTCTGATATAAAAGACTCCGGTCCGGATACAATCTCTTTTGCTTCTTCAATACTTGCCTTGATATAATCCGAAAAACTTTTTGAAACCAACTCCAGCTCAAGTGAATCAATGATTTTCTTGAACTCGTGTTCTTCAAGCCAGATACCCTGGCAGGAAGGACAATAGTCAACCTCGATGGTGCTGGACCCATAGTCGATTGTCTGAGTCTTCGTTTTACAAACCGGGCAGTTGATTGCAGAAGGTTTGACCTTAAACCGGTCTTCGTGTTTCCAGATGTCAAAATCCATCCAATTGAGATCGGCATCCGTCATGTCCTTCGCTTGCCTCAACTCGTCCTTGTCAAACCAGACACCCTTACATTGTTCACATTCATCGACCTCCACAGATCCAATACCCGTCTGTGTCAGTTCTACTTCACATTTCGGACAAAACTTCATTTATTATTCTCCTTTTGCAAGCCTTTCATTGCTTTGATATCCAATCATTCAAACAGATCCGATGCGTCCTGGACGATGCGCTTCATTCGTCCAAAGCCTCATCCACAACCTCCGCAATAACCTCCACCAGCGCCGCAGCCCACACAAATTAAAACGACAGAAAATAAGGGGAAAGTTGTTACATAATAATAGCATATAGGGTCCGAGGTAAAGCCCAAACACGTTATCGTCCGTTAAAAGGAATAATTTAATCCTTGCAAAATACGAACGGTCGTGCTAAAAATCGGCCATTATGACCAGAGGTGAAGATCGAAAACAATCCATACTGGCTGTAGGGCTGGATATGGCCAGCGAAATCGGACTTGAAGCCATTACCATCGGGACACTGGCGGATGAGACCGGGATGTCCAAGAGCGGATTGTTCGCGCATTTCAAATCCAAGGAAAACCTGCAGATCGAAATACTGGCCTATGCGGGCAGCTCTTTTACGGCAAAAGTAGTGACCCCGGCATTGAAGACAACGGCGGGGATACCCCGGATCAGCGCCCTGGTGGAAAACTGGACGAATTGGAGCGGGGCACTACCGGGGGGGTGCATATTTGTCACCGCCAGCACGGAATTCAGTGATCGTCATGGCAAAGTCCGAGATTATCTGCTCAAACAGCAGGAGAATTGGATCAATTGCCTGCGCCGCATCGCAGAATCCGGTATCCGCACGGGCGATTTGAAACCGGACATCGATGTGGATCAATTCGCCTACGACCTGTACTCCATGCTACTGGGCTTCTACCATTATTATAAGTTATTAAACGATGCCCGGTCAGACAATCACCAAAAGAAATCTTTTGCGCGCTTGCTTGAGCACTATTCATTATGATCAGACAGCGGACATTCAGACCGGACGGGGAATTTACAATTTCCACCCACGACAGCGGAAACCATTCAAAAAAAACATTATCCAAGAAGTAGACGCTTTATAAAGGGGAAAAGATATGGCTGTACACTATTCGAACAGGGACCTGCATAGTACGAACGTTCGTATGCGATCCCTAAAAATCAAAGGAACCTCCCTGATCATCAGGGGGCTGTGGCGGTGTATGCCGGCACGGATGGAAAGGTGGGTCGCCGACAAATTCTTTACACCTGCGGGTCACGCTATGACACCCGGTGAGCGGCGGTGGTTGAATAAGGCCGAAAACTTTCAAATTACCGTGAATGGACATGAGATCCGCTGCCGGAAATGGGGCACCGGGCCCGGAATTTTGTTTTCCCATGGATGGAACGGCAGGGGCGCGAATTTCCACGCATTCTTTCCCCCCCTGATCAAGGCGGGATTTTCCGTTATTTGTTTTGATGCGCCCGGCCACGGGGATAGCGGGGGGCGATTGTCCAACTATTTTGAATTCAGCGATACGGTGCGTGCCCTGCTGACAAACGCTGATCTGAATATTAAGGGCGCCATCGGGCACTCAGTGGGAGCCGCCGCCCTGGTCAACGGCCTGGAAAAGGAAAACCTCCGTATACCGGCGGTCCTGCTGGCCCCGGCCATAGATTTAAAGGGCATCCTCGTCACCACATTCAATCGTTTCGGCATTCCCGTCACCATATTAATGCGGATCATCAAACGACTGGAAGATCGATTGGGGTATTCCCTGACCGACGACAATCCGGCCCGGCTTATCGAAAAATTCGATACCGAAATGGTCGTGGTACATGACCGGCGGGACCGGGTAATCCCCTTTGATGCGGTGGAGCCGCATCTCAGACCCCACCGGCACATCCGGCTGCATGTCACCGAAGGCCTGGGGCATAAACGCATCCTGTTTGACGATGGTGTCATCGCCCTGGTAGTCACCCATTTAAAGCTCCAGTTGATGAGTAAATATGGGATGAATGAGAAGAGAGCGGCAATGGCATAGTCACCGGGACGAAAGGACAAGCTTTACATCCGAGTGTTAAAAGGACACCAGATAGCTAACCCTCAAACTTTTCCACACGACGATCCGTTTCCGTTCGTCTATTGAGACACCCATAGACATAATAAAACCCGATGCTCATGGGCACAAGGATGGTCCCGGAGATAAAAAGCAGCCCGGCGTGGTCGATATACGTGAGCAGGATACCGTATATCAGGGCCGCCAGGGGAATAGATCCATTGCCCACGGAGCTGACAATCGCGAACACCCTGCCGGAAAACTCGTTGGCTGTGGTCTGCTGGATGATGGTTTGAAAGCTGGTACCGGCCAGAACAAGGGCACAGCTCAAACATACGAAGGGAAATAAGTAAGGAAAAACCAATCGGAATCCAAAAATTCCCAAAATTCCCAAAAGCAGGTAGGAAAACCCGATGACGCCTACACCGGTGAACAGCATGATGACCTCTTTTTTATGGATGCTGTGGATGCTGATGATGAAGGCCATGAACACGGAACCCGCACCGAACACGGCCTGGAGAAGCCCCAGATTCCCGGCGCCGTGCCCAGCCAGCGAACTCGCCAGTACCGGCATAATCACCTGGATGGACCCCACAAAAAAGTGGATGACCGCCACCATAAAAATGATGATGAGCAACCGTTTTTCTTTCAACAGGTAACGGTATCCGGCCAGCACACTGGCGCCTATTTTCTGGGTAGCCGCACCGGAGGGATTCAGGCGGGGGATATTCAGAAAACATTCGAAACCCGCAGAGATCAGGAATGTGGCCGCATTGAGAACAAACACAAATCCATAGTCAAAGGCAATCACTGCGGCACCGCCCAGGACAGGGCCGATAATATTGGAAAATCCGGCAATAAACTGGACCTTTGAGTTGGCTTTGGTCAGATTCGATTCCGTCACAATCTGTGGAATCACTGATGGGATGGCCGGATTGAAAAAGGCGGCATTGATAGATAACAGCACCTCGGCCACTATGACCCACCCGACATTCAAGGCGCCCATGTAATAAGCGACAGCCACGGCAGCGATGATGAAGCCCCGAAATATATCGGTTCCGATGATGATATTTTTCCGATTGTAGCGGTCCACAAAAGCGCCGGAAAAAAAACCGAAAAGGACCAAAGGCGCCATGGATGCGAATAGCACGGCACCCATGGCCGCCGGAGAGCCGGTAATTTCCAGCACCCACAGGGACAAGGCCAGTAAATAAAGTTTATCGCCGATCTGGGACACCAGCTGTCCGCTGAGCAGCAGGTTTAGATTCCGATTCATGGGCATGACATTTCCTTTGACATTTAGACGATTAACAAGCTTGGTTTCCGGAACCAGTCATAAACTGTGAACCCATAGACGGGTCAAAGGAAAAATAATATGAAAAGTCCACCCTATATAATGAAAGGATAGAAGTCATGTGATGGGGGTGGGATGAACGCCATGGGGTGAATTCCCGGGATACCTAAAAAAGGCTACACGGGATATCCGGAAAAAATCAGATGAATTAAGGGGCATCCGTGATGCCCATGGCACGGCTCAAGCGCGGTGGATCAAAGTCCCATGCGGAAAGCCCGCGGGTTCTGAGAATCCTTCTCATATGCTCTTCAGATATGTCTCCAACCGGTTCATCCCCTCAGCGATGTTCTCTTTTGAATTGGCATATGAGAACCGGAGATAACCTTCACCGCCCTGGCCGAAATCAATGCCGGGTGTTACGCCGACACAGGCGTTTTCCAGGATGTCGAAGGCCAATTGATACGAATCCGTGGACAGATGACGGGCGTTGGCAAACACATAAAAGGCGCCGGTGGGCTCCACGGTGATACCAAAGCCCAATTCTTTGAGCCGTTTGATCATGAATATACGGCGTTCATTATAAATCTTCTTCATCCGTTGTACGTCTTCGCCGGCCCGGGTGAGGGCGGCGATACCGGCTTTCTGGACGGCGGCATTGGCCGAGATGAAAAAATTCTGGCTGATCTTCTGCAAGGACCGGATAAAAGGCTTGGGGACAATCACATACCCCAGCCGAAGTCCGGTCATGGCGAAAAGTTTGGAAAAACCATTTAAAATAAATGCACGGTCCGTAAATTCCAGCATCGTGTGCTCCTGTCCCTCGTAGACCAGTCCGTGATAAATTTCATCGGAGACCACATACGGTGACAGGTCGGCAATCTGCCGCATGCGGCTTTCGGACAGAAGGTTGCCGGTGGGATTGGAGGGTGAATTGATGAATATGGCCCGGGTCTTGTCCGACATCTTTTCCTGAATTGCCGCGGGGTGCAGCTGAAAACCGTCCTCTTCAAGCGCCGGGACCGTGATGGTCCGTCCGTTGTTGAAATTAATGAAGTTCGGATAGCAGGCATAATGGGGATCCGATATGATCACTTCGTCTCCCGGATTCAACAGGGCGGCAAAGGTCATGAAAATTGCGGGCGAACTGCCGGAGGCCACCACCACCTGGTCCGGCTCGATGGTCACGTTGTAAGTATCGAGATAATATTGGCAGACGGCCTCCCGCAATTCCAGCAGCCCCAGGCTGTGGGTATAATGGGTAAACCCGTCATTGATGGCCTTGCATGCGGCGTCTTTGACGCATTGGGGCGTGTCGAAATCCGGCTCGCCGACTTCCAGGTGAATAATGTGCTTGCCCCGGCATTCCAGCTCACATGCCTTTTCAAGTACATCCATGACGATGAAAGAAGTCATTTCCCGGGTTTTTTGTGATACCATGGTTTATCATCCCATAAATCATACAACTTTATTCAATGGATACTCGATTATCCCCTGGGCGCCGTTTTTCAACAGATCCGGAATCAGATCACGAACCATCTGCGCGTCCACGATAATCTCCACGGAAAACCAATCCGAGTGGTACAGGGGTGCCACGGTGGGTGCATTCAAGCTCGGCAGCAGTCCGACAATGTTTTCCAGATCCTTTTCCGGAACATTCATTTTCAATCCCACCAGCTTTTCACCGAGCAGGGCGCCTTTCAACAATAAGGCGATTTGCTCGATCTTTTCCCGTTTGGCCGTGTCTTCCCAGGCCTTGTGGTTTGCGATCAACTGGGTGTTGGTCTGCATCAATTCATGGATGATGCGCAGCCCATGGGCCTTGATGGTGCTGCCGGTTTCCGTGACCTCAACGATAGCATCCGCCAGGCCGGAGACAACCTTGGCTTCAGTGGCGCCCCAGGAGAACTCAACCTGCACATCGATGTTCTTTTCCGCAAAATACCGTTGGGTAAAATCCACCAGTTCGGTGGCGATCTTTTTCCCCTTGAGGTCTTCCAGCTTTTTAATCCCGGAATCGTAGGGAACGGCCAGAACCCATCGGGCGGGGCGGGCACTCACTTTGGAATAGACCAGATCCGTCACCACGTGCACATCGGACCGATTTTCCGCGATCCAGTCCTTTCCGGTCAAACCGGCGTCCAGCGTTCCGTTTTCCACATAGCTGGACATTTCCTGGGCGCGGCAGAGGGCGCAGGAAATCGAATCGTCATTGATTTCAGGGAAATAGCTTCTCCCGTTGACATTGATCTTCCAGCCGGATCGTTTGAATAGCGTAATGGTGGCGCTTTGAAGGCTGCCCTTGGGAATGCCGAGCTTTAACTGAGACACCATATTTACAAAACCTCCTGAAGATCGATCATCACTTCATTTTAATTCATTGGTTGGAATTGAAATCCGTCGATTGTTGCAATCATCCTTTTTTATAGACTTCTTCCGGATCGAACAGCGGTTCCCCGACAACGATGACATCCCGGTCCTGAACTTTAAGATGAAAACAGCTCCGGTATCCGGTATGGCAGGCCGCATCCCCCACCTGCTCCACCTTCAACAACACCGTGTCCCGGTCGCAATCCACACGGATCTCTTTTACGCGCTGGACATTTCCGGAAGTTAATCCCTTGACCCACAGGGTATTCCGGCTCCGGCTGTAGTATGTCGCTTTTCCGGTTTCAAGTGTTTTTTCCCAGGCCTCCTGGTTCATATAGGCGAGCATCAGCACCTCGCCGGACCTATAGTCCTGTGCAATGGCCGGAATCAGTCCGCCTGTCTTTTCGAAATCAAGTGCTGTCATCGGAACCTCTTTTAACGGGTTTACCCATCCTGGATAATACGCAAAGTGGGAATCTGTAGTCACAATGCCACTTAATGTCAATATCAAATATACAGCCGTTTGGTCCCCTGGCAGGACCAACGCATGTAGAAATAATAGGGAATTAATCGTGTCCGATGAAAACAAGTAATGTCAAATGACAAAGCTCAAATTACAAATGAAGGTATTCTTTCTATTCTATGGATCGCTTTGATCATAGAGTGAAGATAAAACGACAGCATTCCTTCATTTGGCATTTGGATTTGGTCATTTGACATTTTATCCGTACCTTGTATCAACGCATGATCACCATATAAAAGCATCCAATGCCATGGCGAATCAATATGCGATCACCCTGTTTACTTCCAATCTTGAGCCATTTGATATAATAAGGAAGATAACAATTCACCATTTAATCAGGTCTATGAAAAAATCGGCTATGATAAGGTTATTCGTTGCGATCAGTGGTGTCATCTCCGCGCTTTTGGGTTTTTACCTGTATGGGTTCACCGAAGTACCCGCTACCGTGGCGGATTCGCAAAAGCGTTCTATGCAGAAGGAAAGCGCCGGGCGGCCGTTGTTTGTGGGATTCGTCCCCCAGGGGAACGCGGTTTTCATGGTCCGAAAATGGCGGCCCCTGGCAGATTACCTTCAAAAAAAGCTCGACATGCCGGTCGAGATGGTGTTTCGGTCAAGTTACCAGGAGATCATCGCGGCGCTGGTGAACGGGCAGATGGATATCTGTTTCACCGGCGCCTATATGTATGTGCTGGCCTCTTCCGAAGCGGATATCCATCCATTGGTGAGACGAAAAAAATTCGGCACCTCCTCCTATCACAGCATTATCGTGGTCCGAAAAGACAGCGGCATCGAATTTATCGAAGGTTTGGAGGGCAAAAGCTTTGCATTTGCCAGCCGCGAATCAACATCCGGCTACCTTTTGCCGTTGGCCATGATGCGGCAGCGGGGAATAGAAAACCCCGAGCGGTTCTTCTCCGAGGTAATCCACACGGAGACTCATGATTCCGCACTACTGGCGGTATTTACGAAAAATGTGGATGCCGCTGCACTCTCCGTCACCCGATGGCGGCCCGAACGGCCCGAAATAAAGGATCTTAAAATCATCTGGAAGTCCGACCCTCTTTTCCTGGGCCCGGTGAGCATGAGGGGAGACTTGGATCCCGGATTGGCGGCGGCGATAAAAGACGCTTTTCTTCAAATCGGGGTGTCGCCGGATACGATGGCGTTATCGCAGCACATTGAGATTGAAGGTTTTGAAGACGCCGAGGACAGTGAATACGATTCGGTTCGAAAGGCGACGAAATGGCTATTTTAGGCATTAAAAAATTAAGCCTCAAAGCGCGCTTCATCTCATCTTTTATCTTTGTCATTATTGTAACCATCGCCATCCTGTCCGTGGCCCAGCACGTCCGCTGGTACGATAATTACATGCGGCAACTGCGCGATGAGGGTCTGATACTGACCCAGACGATGGTCCAGGGGGGCCTTGATCCCATCATCAAACATGATTTTTTTACCTTACGCGAACACGTCAGAACATTGATGAAAAATGAAAATATCGCCTATATCCTCATCACCGACCGGTACCGGCAGATCCTCGCCCAAAGTGCCGATGCGGACCGCCATATTCCCGAGGCCGTTACAGGCAACAAAACACCAGGACCTGAACCTTATATTGTGCAGACCTACTATAACCCTCACCATAAAAGCCGGATCAACGATATTCTGGTTTATGCGAAGGTGGACGATGAAATCTGGGGAGCCGTCCGGATCGGGTTTTCCCTGAATCACATCCGAACGGAAATCAAAAAAAATATTATGCTGAGTATTTTCACCGGTCTTGTCTCCATTTGCATCGGCGTATTGGTGGCCATGCTTTTGAGCCGGTTTGTGACGGGACCCATTGAAAAATTTATCCGGAGTACCCGGATTATCGCCGGGGGAGACCTGGAGCAGAAAATCCAGATCAGCACCATGGATGAATTCGGCACACTGGCCGCTTCCTTCAACCACATGGCCTACTCCCTGCGCCGAAGCAAAGAGGAACTCAAACAGACCTATCAGAATCTCATTCAAAAGGAGAAAATGGCGGCCCTGGGCGAACTGGCGGCCCGCATCGCCCATGAAATCAAGAATCCGCTAGGCATCATCAAGGGATCGGCCCAAATCGTAACCGATGATTCGATAGACGACCGGGATAGAGCCGAAACCCTCGGCTACATCATCGAAGAGGTGGACCGTCTGGACGAAAAAATTCATATCCTCTTGAATCGGGCAAAACCGGATGCCGTCGACATCAAGGCCGTCAATGTCAATGAAGTTTTAGAGGACAGCATCCGGTTCTGGGAATCACAGCGAATGCGGGATTACAAAATCACCATCTCCCGGCAATTCGATCCGGGTCTGCCCATGATATTCATCGACAAGGAGCATATCCGGCAAATTGCGCTGAATATCATCATCAACGCCTGCGAGGCCATGCCGAAAGGGGGGTCGATCAAGATCAGCACCCGGTTGGAGCCCGGGCAGGATGCACCGGCATCGATGCCGGATGGCTCACCACGGGACAATGGTGTGATGGTCATCGGTTTTGAGGATACGGGGCCGGGGATTGCGGAAGATCTCCATGACAAAATATTCGTCCCTTTTTTTACCACCAAAGAACACGGCACAGGACTCGGCCTATCCAATGTAAGCCGTATTATTAACAACTATCATGGAAAAATATCAGTGAGCACCGCTGAAGAAGCGGGCGCGGTATTCACCATCTACCTGCCCATTTCCTGACAAATTCACGGGATGTAATGACATGAGCCGATTTCGCGTTTTGATTGCAGACGATGAAAAAAAATTCCGCCGGATTCTCCAGATTATCCTCAACGGCGACGGCCATGAGACGGACACCGCCCAAGACGGCGGGGAAGCGTGGACCTTGTTTCAACAACATGATTATGATCTTGTCATTACGGATCTGAAAATGGGCGACACCAATGGTATGGATCTGCTGCACAAGATTCGGAAGGCCAGACCCGACTTTCCGGTGGTGGTCATCACGGCGTACGGCAGCATCGAATCAGCGGTCAAGGCCATGAAGGCCGGGGCTTACGATTATATTTCAAAACCGTTTGAAAACGAAGAGATCAAGCTGGTGGTGAGAAAAGCCATAGATTTTCATAACTTAAAAAACGAAAACCGTGAACTCCGGGAAGCGTTGAGCGCCAAACACGAACCGGGCGAGTTTATCGGCAAGTCTCCGCAGATTGAAAAAGTCCGGCGTCAGGCCCTCGAAGTGGCGAAAACCCCCTCAACCGTGCTGATCCAGGGCGAAAGCGGTACCGGCAAGGAACTGATTGCCCGGACAATTCACTTCAACAGCCCGCGCGCCTCCCGCTCGTTCATTGCCGTCAATTGCGCGGCATTGACAGAAAACCTTCTCGAAAGTGAATTATTCGGCTATGAAAAAGGCGCTTTTACCGGCGCGATGAAAACCAAGCCGGGTAAATTCGAGCTGGCCCACACCGGAACCCTCTTTCTCGATGAAGTCGGTGAAATGAGCTCAAAGGTCCAGGTTAAAATACTCAGAGCCCTGGAAAACATGAGCTTCGAGCGATTGGGTGGGACAGCGCCGATTCGCATCGATACGCGAATCCTTGCCGCTACCAACCGGGATTTGAAACAATTGGTGAAAGAAAAAACCTTTCGCCTCGATTTGTTCTACCGCCTCAATGTCTACCCCATCACCACACCACCGCTTCGGGAGTATAAAGACGATTTGCCCAGGCTGGTGCAATACTATCTGGAACGGCTGTCCAGGGAAACAGGCAAGATCCGGAGGGCGCTCTCCGAGGGCGGTATGGCCAAGCTTCACGCCCACTCCTGGCCCGGTAATGTCCGTGAGCTGAAAAACTGCCTGGAACGTTCCATAATTGTTTCCGATGGCCCGCTCATACGATCGCGCGATATCAGGATAGACAACGATATGGCCCCTCAGGCGATCGATTTATTGGATATCCCGATTCCACCTGAGGGGATTTCTCTGGAAGAAGTGGAAAAAGCCCTGATCCGGAAAGCCCTGCATCAAAGCGGTCACAATCAATCCAGGGCCGCCGACGTTTTAAAAATCTCCAGGAGTACCCTCCGGTATCGCATGGAGAAACACGGTTTTCATTGAAAATACTCGCAGAAGGCTGCGAGGTCTCTTCGACCGGTTGATATGCACCATTGGCTGCGGCAAATCAGCCAATGGTGAGGTTACAAAACAATCATCGCCTTTATGACCCTGCCAAATTGATCGCTATCTCAATATGTTGCGATGATTATAAATTATCCCTACTGCTGGTACCATAATTGCTGTGGTTCAGAACCATGAACCATCAACTAACGCGTAATTCCATCGGTGGATTATAAAATGCCAATGAACAGACGCCCACTTCTGCTCAATCAATTGAGCCGGAATCTGCGCTCTCCCCATGTTATCATTTCCATGGTACTGCTCGTCTTGCTCTCATATCTGGTGCTACTCCCCATGATCGAGCTGACAAAGCGCACCGTCACATGGACGGAACAGGATACCCGTATTTCAAAATCGGCCGACCCGGGAAAGCTTACTTTGGAACATTGGAAAGGGGTGGTCACCGGTCCCACCGCCAGGGCGTTCTTTATTCAACCCCTGGTCAATACCCTGCTTACCGGGCTGACAGCCGCAGTGGTGGCGCTTTTCCTCGGTGCAATCCTGGCATGGATCATCACGCGGACCGATGTTCCCGGTAAAAAGTGGTTCCGGTCCATACTGACGCTTCCGTATATTATTCCGTCATTTGCGCTGGCACTGGCCTGGGAGACGCTGTTCAGAAGCCCCAGGGTAGGCGGACAGCCCGGCTTTTATGAGGCCATGTTCGGTGTCGCACCGCCGTTCTGGTTGTCATACGGTCCGGTTCCCATCATCATAACCATGATCATTCACTATTTTCCGTTTGCACTGATCCTCGTGTCGGGGGCCCTGGCAACCATTGACAGCCAGCTTGAAGAGTGCGCCGAAATCCAGGGGGCTTCCCGTTGGACCATTTTACGGAAAATAACCTTTCCGGTGGTGCTACCGGCCTTTTCCTCTGCTTTTATCCTGACGTTGGGCAAATGCATCGGGACCTTTGCGCTGCCTTTTCTACTGGGGTCGCCGATCCGGTATTATACTCTCTCCACAATGCTTTTCACCGGGCTTTCACTGGGTTTTGAGGCCATAGCGTATATCATCGGGTTTGTGCTGATCGCCATGACGGCGCTGGTGGTGTATTTGAGTACCCGCATCCTGGGTAAAAACCTGAGGAAATACGAGACTGTCGGCGGCAAGGGCTTTAAAGGGAAACCGGCGTCACTCGGGGTGTTTCGGTGGCCTGTTTTTACAGGGGTTGCCATCTTCTCAATACTCACCTCCATTTTCCCCATCGGCCTGATGCTATATCAGACCTTGATGCTGGTGAACGGCAACTACGGCCTGGATAATCTCACCTCGCATTTTTGGATCGGCCAGTCAAATCCCGAGATCGCTTTCGGGGAACCCGGGGTTTTGCACAATCCCATGATTCTCGGCGCATCCTGGAACAGCATCAAGCTGGCGGCGATCAGTTCGGCAATCTGTGCCATATTGGGACTGATTATCGCCTATGTGGTCATTCGGTACAATAAACAACTGATATCGAAAATCCTGGATCAACTCGCCTTTCTCCCCTTTCTGTTTCCGGGCATCGCCCTGTGCGCCATGTACCTGAGCATGTTTGCGGTGCAACGCGGGCCGATACCCGCACTCTATGGCACCTTTACTTTACTGGTCATCATTTCCGTGGTGAACCGGTTACCCTACAGTGTCCGGACCGGTACCAGCGCCATCACCCAGATCGGCCGCGAACTTGAGGAGGCCGCGGAACTGCAGGGGGCCGGATGGTTAAAAAGGTTCGGGAAAATTGTGTTCCCCCTTGCCGCATCCGGTGTTCTGGCCGGCACCATGGTCAGTTTCATCGGCATTATGCGTGAGCTTTCCTTGATCGTGATGCTGATAACGCCGGAAACGCGCGTACTGATGACCCTGGGTTTTCGCTATGCCGAAGAAGACCAGGTACAACTCGGCAATGCCCTGATCTTGCTTGTCACCGCCATCACACTGGCGGGTGAGTTAATAATCTGGCGACTCGGTAAAAGCCGGTTGCTGAAATCAACGAGACAGTCCTGAGGCCACATGAGTGCTGAAATCACCATTACCGGTTTAACCAAAAATTACGGGCGGATGAAAGCCCTGGACGATATAACGATTACCTTCCGGGACGGGGAGTTCCTTGTCCTTCTCGGTCCTTCGGGTTGTGGAAAGACGACATTGCTGCGGTGTATCGCCGGATTGGAAACACCGGATGCCGGAGAAATCCGCATCGGTGGTGAAATTGTATTTTCGGCGGATCAACATATTTTCACACCGCCCGGCAAGCGAAACCTGGGGATGGTTTTTCAAAGTTACGCCCTGTGGCCCCATATGACGGTTTACGATAATATCGGTTTCGGATTGAACCTCCAATCCATTCCCCGCCAGGAGATTCCGGCCAGAATCACATCCGTACTCAAAGATCTGGCCATGACCGGACTCGAAAACCGTTACCCTTCCGAGCTGTCCGGCGGTCAGCAGCAGCGTGTGGCCGTGGCGCGGTTGCTGGCGGCAAGGCCTCAGTTGTTCTTAATGGACGAGCCGCTCTCGAATCTTGACGCCCGTCTGCGTGTGGACATGCGCGCTGAACTCAAAAGGCTTCATCACGACAT
The DNA here is from genome assembly GCA_013003715.1 of Desulfobacteraceae bacterium. Classification (GTDB taxonomy): domain Bacteria; phylum Desulfobacterota; class Desulfobacteria; order Desulfobacterales; family Desulfosarcinaceae; genus JABDIN01. The sequence goes on from JABDIN010000093.1 coordinate 34,724, forward strand.
CAAGGTGACCACGGTCTATGTCACCCACGATCAAACCGAGGCGCTCACCATGGCCGACCGGGTCGTCATTATGCGGGACGGGCGGATCATGCAGGCAGGATCGCCCCATGAGATTTACGCCCGCCCGGCGAATCTGTTCACGGCGGAATTCATCGCCATGCCCCAGATCAATATTTTACCGGTGGTCCTTGAACAGCTCGATGACGGCATCTCCTGTATCATAGCGGATTATCAAGTCCGTATGCAGCGTCAGCTGCCCGAATGCAAGGTGCTGGCCGCCGTCCGGCCTGAAAACATCCGCATACATCCGGCGGCCGTACCCGGCGCCGTTGAATTCAAGATTTACTCCGTACTCCCGGCCGGTCCTGAAACTTTCTATGACCTGAAGCGGGACACTACCCGGCTTATGGTGAGGGATGTGAACGCCCGGAATCTTGAAATGGATCAGACCGTATGGATTGAATTCGATATCGGGACCATTAATTATTACGACGAGGAGAATGGCGAACCCGTTCTCCTTGAATAGCACGATCGCCTGTAGTGAACATGAAACGTAAAACCAGGAGGAGGCTCAAATGAAAGGAAAATACGTATTGGCAATTGTCATCAGTTTTTTTATCCTGTTGGCCGGTCAAGCGCTGGCCGCCGACAAAGCACAAACCACGTGGTTGAAAACAGCGGGGCTTGGCGAATACACACCGGCGACCCAGGACTGGAAAGCCATCGAAAAGGCGGCGAAAAAAGAAGGCAAAGTCGTCATTTACTCGTTGTCATCTAGAATCTTCAATCTGCAAGAGGAATTCAAGAAAAAATATGGGATTGAAATCGTCGCTTTCGATCTCTCCTCCGGTATTCAGCTCGAACGTTTCAGGCGCGAGCATAAAGCCGGCCGGTACACGGTGGATGTTCTGTTTAACAGGGATATCCCGGTGATTCTGAATGAGTTTCTCCCCAAAAAATTGGTATGGAATTTCGTACCGGCCAATATGGCGCCCCTGCTCGATGCCGATGAAAAACAGCCCATTTTGATTCAGCGCTGGAGCAGCCGTGTCGTGTTTTACAATCAGACCCTAAACCCGGACAAACCGCCGGTGAACAGCCTATGGGACCTGACCCGCAAGGAGTGGGAGGGAAAAGTCCTGCTGCCGGATCCGTTGACCAGTGCGGAAGACGCGAATATGTTTCAGACCATCCTTCAGCATCCGGCTGAGATGGCCGCCAGTTATCGGAAGGAGTTCGGAAACGCCATCGTCATTTCAGACGAATTGAAGGAGGTGACCAAGGATCTGGGTATTGAACCTGATGCGGCCAAAGAGTGGCTGCACCGGGTGTTGAAAAACAAACCCATTTTTATCGGTTCCACCACCACCGTGTTTAAGAACATCGGTGATGTAAAGCAAAAGAATCCACCCGTGGGTATCACTACTTACAGCAAGATCAGATCCAACAAGGAGGGCGTCCTCAATGCCCAGCCGGTTTTCGATCTGGAACCGGTGGCGGCGGTCTCATCGGCGGTGACCCTTCTGATTGCCGACCGCGCACCGCATCCCAATGCGGCCAAACTGCTCATCCGGTACATGATGGAGGACGGTTTCAAACCATGGGATGTCCAGGGTGATTATGCGGCCCGCAGCGATGTCATGGCCGAACAGGTGAGCAAGTACGGTGGCCCCTCGTTCCAGGATCTATCGAAATGGATCGTGGATCCTGACTACATAAATGATACCAAATATGAATTTTTACAACTATTTATCAACCTGAGATAGGTCCATTCAACTGGCGGCAACCCTGTATCCGTATTTTACAGGCTTGCCGCCAGGTCGGTGATGATCATGACACCGACATCGGAATTTAAAAAAGGGAACCCTCGTGACGCTTTGCATTCTCATTGCTCCTTCCGGATTTAAAGAAAGCCTGGGACCGTCTGATGTGGCCGATCATATTGAAACCGGCCTGTTGAAGTGCTCCCCGGATGTCCGTATTCTCAAGGCCCCCGTCGCCGACGGTGGTGAAGGTTTCACCAAAACCCTGATTGACGCCACCGGGGGGCGTATGTGCGCCACCGAGGTCATGGGTCCCACCGGTAAACCGGTGGCGGCGCATTATGGATTCACCGGCGGACGGTCCGGAATGAACACAGCGGTTCTGGAAATGGCTGCTGCGGCAGGCTTGCGCCTCGTACCGGCGGCGGATAGAAACCCGCTGAAAACCTCGACGCGAGGTGTGGGTGGACTGATCAAGGCCGCATTAGATGACGGCGCGAAGCGCATTCTCATCGGTTGCGGTGATTCCGGGACAAACGACGGCGGTATCGGCATGGCCCAGGCCCTGGGTATCCGGCTGCTCGATAAAAACGGACGAGAGCTTGGATGTGGCGGCGGTGAGTTGTCCCGGCTGCACGATATAGATATGGCCGACAGAGACCCGCGAATCGGCAGCGTCACCATTGATGTGGCCTGCAATTGGAAAAACATACTATGCGGACCGGAAAGTGTTGCAAAGGTCTTCGGCCCCCAAAAAGGATCGGACCCAGCAATCACCGAACAGCTGGATATCGGTCTCGAGCGCCTGGCGGAAATCATCGACGTCAAACTGGGTAAAGATGTCCGGTACATCCCCGGCGGTGGTGCGTCCGGTGGTCTGGGCGCAGGATTACACGCATTTCTCGATGCCGACCTTCACCCCTGGGTGGACATTGTCATGGACTATCTCCATGTCGACGAACTGATGAAGGCGGCGGATCTGGTCATCACCGCCGAAGGCGCCATCGATTTTCAAACCCGCTCGGGTAAAATACCGGCGGAAATCGCCCGCAGAGCCAAAAAATACCAGCTCCCCGTGGTGGTCCTGGCCGGCACCATCGGTAAGGATGCCCAGGTTAATTATGAAATCGGCATCGATGCCATGTCCGGCATCCTCGAAAAACCATGCGGTCTTCCCGAGGCCATCAAAAATACCCCGGAATTGTTGATCAATGCCGCCGAACGTCTCATGCGCATGATCCTCGCCATCCGGAAAATACCCCACCGATAAAACCCGGCATCCCATCAGGAAAACCGAATTTGTCATCTTTAATTCGGCATGGCATGAGATACTTTAAAATATGGGTATGCGTTGAGACACGGTCCGGTTATAATGTCAAATGACAAAATCCGAATGCCTAATCGCGGTAGGCTGTCGTTTTATCTTCACTTTATCGTCAAAGCGGTCCTTAAAAACAGACAGAATACCTTCATTTGACATTTGAGCTTTGTCATTGGACATTACCCGTGACATTACCTGTTTTCCCCGGACACTGTTCCAACCCTGTCCTTTTTGCATGCGTTAGCCCCGGCTCTCCTACAACCCCGGCTTGCTTATCCAAATAAAATTTGATAGTTTCAGATCTTTGATCTTCGAACATAAGGTACTGAGGTGACGGCATAAACCTGCTGCCGGATCCAATTTGAAGTTTCGGGTGTATGGCCCGTAGCGCTTTCGCGGTTGACAATCATCCTGTCCTGGTGCCCCACAAGAATCTTTATGAGGAAACATAGTCACCCATGGTAAAACCCAAATCAAAAAAAGAAATCATCAAAGACCGGGCCAAGAAAAAAAAGCGCGGGCTGCTATTCCATGTTATCAAGTGGGCATTGATATTGCTGATATTGGCCATGATCACCGCGGCTGTCACGGGTGTGGGTCTCTATTACACGCTAAGCCGTGGTTTGCCGAAAATCGAGTCCCTCACCGACTATCACCCGCCGATCATCACCACGGTATATTCGGATGATAACCAGAAAATTGCCGAATTCTTTCGGGAACGCCGTATCGTGGTCCCGATATATGAAATCCCGGAGCAATTGAAGCAGGCATTCATCTCGTCGGAGGATGACCGGTTTTATAAACACAAGGGTGTGGATTTTATCAGCATCCTGCGAGCATTTATCAAGAACCTGCAGGCCGGCGCCATTGTGCAGGGCGGCAGCACCATCACCCAGCAGATCACGCGCTCATTTCTGTTGACCCGCGAAAAAAAATACGACCGCAAGATCAAAGAGGCGATTCTCGCCTATCGTATTGAAAACACATTTACCAAGGATGAAATCCTCTATCTCTATTTAAACCAGATTTACCTTGGCCACGGTGCTTACGGGGTTCAGGCGGCCGCCGGCAATATATTCGGTAAGGCCGTGAAGGATTTGAATTTAGCGGAATGCGCCCTGCTGGCCGGATTGCCCCAGGCACCGGGCCGGTATTCTCCGTTTCATTATCCGGATCGAGCCAAACAACGTCAAATTTACGTACTGAATCGAATGGTGGATGAAGGGTATATCACCAATCTGCAGGCCACCGAAGCCATCAATACCCCGATGGATATTAAAGCCCGCCGCAATATTTACCTGGAAAAAGTGCCGATCTATACTGAACATGTCCGCCGCTATGTGGAAAATAAATATGGCCGGGAGACCCTGTATACCGAAGGATTGAACATCTATACGGCGGTGAATATCGATATGCAGAAGGCGGCAAGACGGGAGGTAACCCGGGGTCTTCGGGACCTGGACCACCGTCAGGGTTATCGCGGCCCGATCAAAAATCTGGCCCCGGAAGAGATGGAGGCCTTCTCCCAAGGTATCATCGAATCCTTTGCGGAAAATCCATTGCTTGAAGGTGCACAAACCCAAGGTGTGGTTATTCATGTGGATGATAAAGCCAACCAGACAACGGTTCGCATGGGCAATGAAAAAGGCATCATTCCCATGGAAAAGATGGAATGGGCCAGAAAGCCCAATCCCAATGTGCCCCATTATGCGGCCAAGGTCAAACGTCCCAGCCAGGTTCTCAAGGTAGGTGACGTCATCGAGGTGGCGCTGAAAACGCGGGATGAAAAATCCGGCATGTGGGATCTGTCCCTGGAACAAAAACCCGAATCCCAGGCGGCGCTCCTATGCATCGAGGCCGAAACCGGCCTGGTCAAAGTCATGGTCGGTGGCCGGGATTTCCTGGAAAGCCAGTTTAACCGGGCCATCCAGTCCAGGCGTCAACCCGGCTCCGCTTTTAAACCCATCATATACGCCGCTGCCCTGGACAAAGGTTATACAACGACCACTGAGATTATCGATTCACCGATTGTACTCAAAGACGATGCCCACGATTACACCTGGAAACCGAAAAATTATGGCAAGCGCTTCTATGGTCCCACCATGTTGCGGAAAGCCCTGGCAAGTTCGAGGAATGTTGTTACCATTAAAATCCTTCAGGATATCGGTGTCGGTTATGTTATCGAATATGCACGAAAAATGGGTATCGAATCCCATCTAAGCTCTGATTTATCCATTGCCTTGGGCTCCTCAGGAGTTTCCATGCTGGAGATCGTCGGTGCATATGCCATCTTCGCCAACCAGGGCTACTCGATTGAGCCCACCTTTGTGACCAAAATCGAAGACCGTTACGGCAACATACTGGAAGAAATGAATCCGGCGCGCACCAAGGTAATCGAGGAAGAAACCGCTTATATCATGACCAACATTCTGGAAGATGTGGTACAGCGTGGCACCGGTCAGCGGGTAAAGGCCTTGAATCGACCGGTGGCCGGAAAGACGGGCACCACCAACAATTTATTCGACGCCTGGTTTGTGGGATTCACCCCCCAATACATTAGCGGGGTATGGGTGGGTAATGACTCCGATAAACCCCTCGGCACCGGTGAGACCGGATCCCGGGCCGCCAGTCCCATTTTCCTTGAATTCATGAAGGCCATCCACGAGGGAAAGCCCGTTCGTGTTTTTCCGGTACCGGAAGGTGTCGTATTTGCCAAGATCGATGCCGACACCGGATTGCTGCCCATTCCCGAATCCAAGAACATCATCTTCGAATGCTTCAAGGAAGGCACCGTACCCACTGAATATACCAAGCAACCGGACGCCGTCACGGAGCCGGACGACTTTTTCAAAACAGACCTTTGAGAATGGACCTGAGGCGTGCTGCGGTTCATTCATTCAGGGTGAAAGCGTTGGAAGCGCCTGAAAAGATAGTGAACAATCCCGATTAGACAGACCTGTTATCGGCCATGAAACTTCGTAACATCCTTCGGGTATTGTCATACCTGGCGGTGATATCCGTATCTACTGCCGGATACGTCTACTATGCCAGTCTTGAAAAATTCGTGATTCGCCGGGCTGAGCAGCAGGCCGTTGACCGCCTGGAAAATGTACGAAAAAACCTGTCCGCCTACCTGTCGGCCAATATCCGTCCCGTTCGGGTAATGGCCGGCATGAACGAAATCAAAAGCCTTCTCTCGGACCCGACACGGTCCCGTGTTGATGCAGCCAATTCCATCCTCGATCATTTCAGATACACCCTCGAGGTGGAGGTCTGCTATGTGATGGATGCCGGCGGAAACACCATAGTATCTTCCAATCGATACGATCCGGACAGTTTTGTGGGCCAGAATTTCAGTTTCAGACCCTATTTTCAGGAGGCCATGCAGGGGTTGCCCAGCAATTACCTGGCCCTGGGCACGACGTCGGGCCGGCGCGGTGCATATTCAAGCTTCCCGATCTATCTGAACCACATGGATAAACCGGCGGGCGTGGCCGTGATCAAGGCCTCAATTTTCCTGGTGGAAAACGAGCTTGGTCCGGCCAATGGCGAAATAATCCTGGTTACCGATCCCAATGGCGTCATTTTTATCTCCAATCATGGGGATTGGCACTACCAGTTATTGTGGGATGCCCCCCCATCGGCGATCCACAACATCAGTGCATCACGGCAATTTGGTCAGGGACCTTGGAATTGGATCGGTTTCAACCGAAAATCTAACCTGTATGCAGCGGATAAGGCCGGCACCGAATACATGATCCATGAAAAGGGCATTGACAATTACCCTGGATGGCGGATTGTCCATCTTCACAGCACGGCCGCCATTTCGAAAAATCTCTCGGATCCGGTGATCCGGATTACCCTGCCCATAATACTCGCCTTCTGTTTCCTTGTGGGGATATCCGTGTTCTTCCTCTACCAGAAAGCCACCGCGGAAATCCTGCAGCGAAAATCCGTTCAGAAAGCCCTGCAGCAGAGTGAAAACAGATATCGCTCCTTGTACCACCATACACCGGCCATGCTCCATTCCATAGATCCGGAGGGTTGCCTGCTCAGTGTCAGCGACTACTGGGTCGAACATCTCGGGTACGACCGTGCGGAAGTCATCGGAAAACCCCTCACGGATTTCTACACCCCGGAATCGCGCGAGTATGCCCAAAATGTCGTTTTCAAGGAATTTTTCAGGACCGGTTTCTGTAAGGATATCCAATACCGGATCATACGGAAAAACGGAGACATCATCGACGTGCTGCTATCCGCCATTGCCGACCGGGATGAAGCCGGCAACATTGTCCGGTCCCTGGCAGTATCCATGGATGTGACGGAGCGGAACAAGGCCGTGGCAGCCCTCAAACAGGCCAAGGAGGCGTTAAGCCGCCATTCCGAGGAACTTGAACGACAGGTTCGAAAACGCACCCGGGAAATCACCGGGATTTTGGAATATACACCGGCCATGGTCTACATGAAAGACAAGGCCGGCCGGTACCTGTTGATCAATTCCCGGTTTGAACAGATGTTCGGGCTCGTCAATGAAACCGTGCGGGGAAAAGCGGACCGGGATATATTGCCCCCGGATGTGGCCGACCAGTTTACCCAGGGTGATCAGAAGGTCCTGGCCGAAGGCAAGTCCTGCCAGGTGGAAGAGCATATTCAACACAGTGACGGTCTGCACATTTATCTCAGTGTCAAATTCCCCATTTTTGACGGCGTCAGCAGGGTCAGCGGTGTGTGCGGCATTGCTACGGATATCACCGCCGTTAAAAAGGCCCAGGACCAACTCCGCCGGTTGTCCGGGGCCATCATGGACAACCAGGAAAAGGAACGTGCTTACATCGCACGCGAACTTCATGATGAGCTCGGCCAGGTGCTGACCGCCCTGCGCCTGGAATCGGTATGGCTGCGGGAACGGCTGGAAAAAACAGATGATATCGCCGCGGGACGTGCCGGGACCATGTGCGATCTGATCGATGAATCCATTGAAGAGGTTCGCAGTATGGCTATCCGCCTGCGGCCCGGCGTGCTGGATCACCTCGGGCTGGTGGACGCCCTCGAAGGGTTTACCGCGGATTTCGAGAAACGGTCGGAAATTTCGTGCATATTCGAGGTGGGCCGAATACCCGAACTCCAGGACACCGTTGCAACGGCAGCCTATCGGATCACCCAGGAGGCCCTGACCAATGTGGCCAGACACGCCCATGCCGGCCGGGTGGAGGTTCAGCTGAACTATGAAAATGAAAAATTGACCCTGGTGGTAAAAGACGACGGATGCGGTTTTGATCCCATGGACCTGGACGATTCCCAGGGTCTTGGTGTGCTGGGTATGCGGGAACGCGCCGCCTTGATCAATGGACGCCTGGCCGTGGAGTCCCGGAAAGGAAAAGGGACGATGGTAAACCTGCAGGTGGCGCTCACCGATAAAAGCGCCTGAAGAAAAAGAGGCTTCAATGATCAAAGTACTCTTGGCGGATGATCACAGCATTGTTCGGGCCGGGTTGCGGCGGATTGTCGAGGAAAGTGGTGAGATGGAGGTTGTGGCCGAGGCGGATGACGGCCGGGAAGCCATTGCCAAGGTCCGCCGGTACCGTCCGGACGTGGCGGTGGTGGATATCTCCATGCCCGAACTGGACGGCCTGGAGGTCATCGATATATTAACCCGGGATTTTCCGGCACTACCGGTACTTGTGCTGACCATGCACAAAGAGGATCAGTATGTGATCAGGGCACTGGAAGCCGGGGCCATGGGTTACCTCACCAAACAATCCGCCCCCGAACAACTGGTGTCCGCCATTCGGAAAGTCCACAACGGTACCCGCTACATCACTGAAGCCGCAGCCGAATCCCTGGCGCTTCGTCTGGCCAAGGGGCGCCTCAACCAATCCGCCCTGGACACACTGTCCACGCGGGAGCTTCAGGTGCTTCGCCGGCTGGCCCTCGGACACACCAACCGCGAAATCGCCACCGCCTACAACATCAGCATCAAAACCGTGGACACCTACCGGTTCCGGTTACTGAAAAAGCTCGCGCTGCGCAATAATGCCGAAATTTCCAGATTCGCCATTCAGCATCACCTGGTGGAACCATAATCCACAGGGTCCCGTTCGATATTTCTGAATGTTGAATAATCTGGCGGTTTGAATGGATTGGTCGTTTCGGATTTGCCGGTTGTAAGAATTTTTCTGACACTAAAATCAGAATTCCACGAATTGATTCCACACGGACCTGTTGGTAGGCTCTGTTCATAAATTCCCTTTTTCACGAGCAGATAATTGACACCGGTTCCGGCAATCCGCCGGCGAAAACCGCGTGTACACGCCTTTGGCTATCAACGGTAAATTAAAAAAATCCTGACGCCGGTCCACGGGAATCTTCATGTCCGGCTTGGCTCGCGTCCGGGTCCACAAAAACGAAACAGGAGGTATCAACCATGCAAAAGCACTTCACCGGCATTATTGTCCTCATTTGTGCATCTCTACTCATGTTTACAGGCAGTTCACTCGCCAGAGATATTTATAAGTTCGGTGGTGGACCAGCCGGCGGCACTTTCCAATTTATGGCGGGCGGGATATCCACATACCCGCCGGTCAAGAATGTCAAAGAGTTCCGAATCCTTGCCGGCGCTTCCGGCGGCAGCGTCGAAAACATGCGCAAGGTCAATTCCGGCCAAATGGCCATGGGGGTTGTCTATTCCGGTCATGTATTTCAGGGCCGAAACGGCCTGATGAAAAACGATAATAAAAAATATGAAGATGTGATGGCCGTCGCCTACTTTTATGGCGCCCCGGCGCAATTGGTGGTGAATAAAAATTCGGGCATCAAAAGTGTCAAAGATCTTACCGGTAAAAAGGTCGGTGTCGGTAATGCCGGGTCCGGCGCCTTTGCCAATTGTGAAATGTTCTTTACCCATATGGGCGTCTGGGATAAAATCCAACGAAATGCCATGGGATACAATGATGCGGCCGCGGCCTTCGGTAATAAACAGCTGGATGCATTCTGGTTGTTCGTCGGTTATCCCTCCGGAGCGGTCACCATGGCCGCGCAAACCAATGATATCGAACTTGTGGATCTGGCGCAGGACGCGGAAGAGTCCGGATTTTTTACCAAATATCCATGGTTGTCCCGGTTGACCATTCCTGCCGGTGTATACAAAGGCGTGGACTATGAAGTGAACTCATTTCAGGATTCCGCCCTCTGGGTGGCCAATGCCAAAGTACCTGATGATGTGATTTACAACCTCCTGTCTCTTGTTTTCACAGACGAAGGGCTCGCACACATGGTCAACGTCAAAAGCACCGCCAAGGCCATGAGTGTTGAAAATGGTATTAAGGGCGTTGTCACCCCCCTTCATCCGGGCGCCGAAAAATTCTGGAAAGAAAAGGGCGTTATAAAATAAGATCGGCGGATTAAGTCCTTGACGGCCGGCGGACGGCAGCGTCAATCGCGCCACCCGTCGGCCGTAACGCCTTCCCTTGTGGTAAACCGAATCATACAAACAACCAAATCGATCGGGGACGGACCGTGTACGACAAATTGCACAAATATGAAAAACTCATATTCGACATCTGCTCGGTGATATTGGTGGTGTTCTACTCCTATGCGGCGGTGGTCAGACCTGCCGCCACCCAGTATCATCGGGGTATTTACGTGATTATTACGTATATTCTGGTGTTTTTGTTATACAAATCCAAGCACCCGATCATGCGGGCTGTAGATTACGTGTTGATTCTGTTGTCGGTAATTTGTATCGGATACTGGATCGTCAATTTCGAGGCCATCAACTATCGCACGGGCTCTGAAAATGTAATCGATAAAACCATTGCGGTGGTCGGTGTGCTCATCGGTATTGAACTGGCACGCCGCGTGGTCGGCAACGCCTTTGTGATCATCGGAACCGTGATGATCCTGTACGGCGTGTTCGGGCCTTATGCACCGGATATGCTGGCCCACCCCGGCGACACCTTCCCCAATATGTGCACGACCATTTACTATATGAGCGATGGTGTTTTCGGCATCATGGCCAATGTACTGGCCACCTATGTCATCCTCTTTGTCCTGTTCGGGGCGTTCCTTGAAAAATGCGGCGCTCAGAAATTTTTCATCGATTTTCCACTCGCTGCCGTGGGCCACAAGATCGGCGGCCCGGCCAAGGTATCGGTAATCGCCAGCGGTTTGTTCGGCTCCATCTCCGGCAGCGCCATCGCCAACACCGTGTCCACCGGTACGTTTACCATTCCAATGATGAAAAAAGCCGGGTTCAGACCTCACATCGCCGGTGGAATTGAACCCGCCGCCTCCATCGGTGGCATGTTCATGCCCCCCATCATGGGTGCCGGCGGGTTCATCATGGCCGAACTCACCGGGTTGCCCTATTCGAAGATCATGCTCGTGGGGTTGTTTCCGGCCGTCATGTATTTTTTCAGTGTCTTTGTGATGGTGCACTACGAAGCCAAAATGCACAACTTGGTGGGTGAACGTTTTGCCCATAGTGCGTGGGATATCTTTAAATCCGAATGGTACTACACCCTGCCACTGGTGGTCATCACCATCTTCATGCTGAGCGGATATTCCCCCGGATACTCGGCCATATTGGGATTGGCCACCTGCGTTGTCGTCAGCTACAAAAACAGGGATCTGCAGATTGATAAAACCATTGCGGTGGTCATGGGATTGGTCATCGCATCCAATGCCCTGCTCTTTTTCTTCGCCAAGGCAGTTGGCCGGGGAGAGGCCCTGGCGGCGGCCGAGAGGTTGTTCTCAGCCAATCATATGACCCTCGCGGCCATCATTATCTGTGTGCTGTGGTATGTTTTCAAGAAAGATGCCCGGCCGGAAATTCACAAGGGGTTGCAACGGTTCGTGGAAGCGTCCCGCACCGGTACGGCCAACAGCCTGAAAATCGGCGCCACCATCGGCGTTATCGGCGTCATCATCGGTGTACTGACCTTCACCGGCCTGGTTCTGACATTTGCCGATATTGTTATCGAATTGGCCGGCGGCAAACTCTGGCTCACGATTTTGCTCATTGCGGCCGCTTCACTGATCCTGGGCATGGGGGTGCCGGTAACGGCCGCCTATCTGATTACAGCGGTGGTGGCGGTTCCCGCACTCACCCATCTTGGCGTTAACCTGCTGGCCGCCCACATGATCGTGTACTGGCTGTCCCAGGATTCGAATATTACACCGCCGGTTTGTATCGCCGCTTTTGCCGGCGCCACCATTGCCAGGGCCAATATGTGGCGCACCGCGTTTGCCGCATTCAAGTTCGCCAAGTTCCTCTACCTCGGACCGTTTTTATTCGGTTATGTACCTGGATTCTCAATGAATGGAACCGCGTTTGATATTGTGAAGGCTTACTTTTTGATCCTCGTCGGCACCTATATTTACGCATACCTGTTGAGTGGTATTTGGATTAAACAGCTGCTTGGAATGTTAAAAAAATCACCGGCGCCCTCAAAAGGCTGAACCGGGAAACGGCTGAATAACCGGATATATCCTTCCCTGGATGGAAATATGATGGTTGTCGAGCACCGGTGAAGGTGAGACAAGAATCCGCTCGAAACCTGATCTTCGCAACTCCGATATGTTATGATTTTTAATACCGCGCATTTTGGAGATATCGGCGGGATGCACCCCTATTTCCAAGTCTGTGGGAACCCGGCCCATGGTCGATAAGGCGGTTTTGACCGCGTCCAAAAACAATTTTGACCAGACAAGGTGACCGAACGCCGGATGAAAGGGCCCGGCCAGCACATGGGTGTCCCGATTGAGTTCTTCCGATGCCTGAAGTCCCATGCGGACGATACGGACGCCCGAAGCGGCAAACACCCTCACCATATCCGCAGTGACATCAACGCAGGCATTCAGGTCCATGGGATTGTAAGTACCGTTGTGATATTGTTTGGCAAGAGGGCTTTGCGCCAAAACCAGTGTCGGGTAAATACGCACAAAATCAGGATGCATATCCGCAAGTTCACGGGCTGATGCCATGGCCAATGCCGGTTCATCCCCGGGCAATCCCACCATCAATTGCAGCCCGATCTGTACTCCCCTGTTTTTCAACAATCCCACGGCATGTCGTGTGTCCGCTGCCGTATGTCCCCTTTCAGAGAGGTGGAGCACCCTATCGTTCATGGATTGAACGCCCAATTCCACGGTGGTGGCGTGATATCCGCCTACCAGTCTCAGGTTTTCGGGTGTGATGGTATCCGGCCGGGTGGAGAACCGGATCCCGTTCACCAAGCCCTTTGCCACAAAGCCTTCGGCCACCTTCAGGTAGTCCCCGATGAGTTTCGGCGGCAACCCCAGAAAATTACCACCGAAGAATGAAATTTCAGTAAACCCCCGATCCTGTCTGCAATGGTTCAGAAATAGGTTGATTTCCGCATGAACATCTTTCGGGGTTGGGGGTTTGCTTCGGCCGGTGATGCCGCGCTGGTCACAATAAATACATCGGTGGGGACATCCGGCATGGGGAATGAAAACTGGCACGACATAGAATTTCGGGGTGCATTGCGGCCCTTCCGGGAGGCCTTTTGTCGGTATGTGATTCACTGCCGGGAAAACCTCGGTGGTCATGTCAAATCAACTCAGGTGTGTTTTGTCATCAGACCGCGGAATCGAACGGATTGCGGGTTTACGTGGCGTCACCCGGTTTCCGGAGTGCGTGCAGTCCGGCTCTGGCGGCCTGCTGTTCTGCCAGTTTCTTACTCTTGCCCACACCATCAGCCGTAATCCCGCAGACATCCACCGCCACGGTAAAGGTTTTGTCATGATCCGGCCCGGTTTCATCGATGACTCGGTACTTGGGAATTTCCTGGTGCGAGACCTGAACATATTCCTGAAGACGGCTTTTGTAATCGTAACCGTTTTCCAGAGCGGAGAAATCGTCGATGAGCGTTGAAAAGCGTGATGCCAGAACCTTAGCCACTCTATCGAATCCACCATCGAGGTATATCGCCGCCGTAAGCGCTTCGAAAGCATCGGCCAGAATGGAGCTTTTTTCCCGGCCGTTTGTCATCTCCTCGCCTTTTCCCAGTTGGAGGTGCGAGCCGACATCCAGCTCCCTGGCCATTTCCGCCAACCGGTATTCATTCACCAGGTTTGCCCTTATCCTGGACAGGTCTCCCTCATGAAGATTCGGATCATGCTGCATAAGCATATGTCCGACCACGAGATTTAAAACCGCATCGCCGAGGAATTCAAACCGTTCATTGTCCCGAAGGGTTTTGTCGACCTGTTCATTAACAAAAGAACTGTGTCTGAGGGCCTCGGTAATGAGCTCATCGTTTTTAAACTGATATCCCAGTTGCGCTTCAAGTTTTTTATAATTGCCGTCAGTCATAAATAAATAAAATTGATAAGAAATTCCAATGTGTTGATGCACATACGGCCCGGCAGGAAAATAGCCGTGAACCTATCGGATTATTGGGTCGTATCTGAGTTCGGCGGAGATCCCCGAACACGCACCTAGGTTTCGGGCAATGAAGATCAACCGCTATCAGTGGCCGCCACGAGTTTTTCATACAATTCATAGGGCACGAAAAGATCTCCGCCACCGGAACCCATTTTTATATTCGGGTTAATGTCGCCATGAAAATCGGTGCCGCCGGTGATGAGCAGGTCATTTTTCCGGGCGGTTCGGGTCAAGGACGCCACGGCTTCGGTTGAATGACCCGGATATAACACCTCTAAGCCCATAAGTCCCATATCCTTGAGGGTATGGATCAACCGGTCAATTATCTCGGGCGGCTTTTCAATCAGATAAGGATGCGCCAGGACAGGGACCCCGCCGGCATTATGGATGGTCTGGATGATCGTATGCGCCTCTATTCTGAATTTATCCACATAGGCCGGCTTACCCCGGCCCAAAAACCGTTCAAACGCATCATCAATGGACACTGCGTATCCTCTATCAATCATTGCGGCCGCAACATGGGGCCGGCCCGGTATGGATGTCCCCACATGGACCATCACGTCGGCCATGGAAATGGACATCCCGATGGCATTAAGCCGGTCGATCATTCGGGGAATTCGCTGGGTTCGGGACGCCTGCAGGCGCTGCAGCGCCTGATTGAGTTCATGATTGTCAAGGTCTATATGGTACCCGAGGACATGCAAGCTGCCTGGGATATTAAACGATTCCGGTGGGTTGGCACTGATTTCAACACCGGTGAGGAATCGTACCGGTGAACGATGAATTAAGGATACGGCTTCTTTGGAACCATCAAGTGTATCGTGGTCCGTAATCGATATCGCCCCCAGAGAAAGCGTTTCAGCCTTTTCGATTATGTCGGCGGCCGAAAGAGATCCGTCCGACGCCTGTGAGTGAATATGGAGGTCAATGCACCGCGATCGGTTACAATCCAAGGGCTCTCTCGAACGCCTCCTCTTTGGTTTTGCAC
The DNA here is from genome assembly GCA_013003715.1 of Desulfobacteraceae bacterium. Taxonomy (GTDB): domain Bacteria; phylum Desulfobacterota; class Desulfobacteria; order Desulfobacterales; family Desulfosarcinaceae; genus JABDIN01. The sequence goes on from JABDIN010000093.1 coordinate 50,206, forward strand.
TCGATACACTGAGTGGTGACCGGCCGGGCTTTCAAGCGTTTATTGGAAATGTCTTCACCGCATTTTTCACAGATGCCGAAGGTGCCGTTTTCAATTCGTGCCAAAGCTTTCTTAATCTTTTTGATCAATTTGCTTTCACGATCTCTGATGCGGAGCATGAAATTCCGGTCGGCTTCGAGGGTGGCGCGATCCGTGGGGTCCGGAAAATTCTCTTTGGGAACCGTCATGCCGGAAACAGTATCGCCTGCCTGATGCAATAGTTTTTGGAGCTGCTCCGTCAGTAAGTCCTCAAAATATTTAACATCTTTCTTTTTCATAGCAAGCCTTCATTCGCCTAAATGTGAAGTGGTTTAGCTTCGAAAATAGGTAGATTAACACTTTCAAAATCCGCTGTAAAGCGCAAATCAACACTTTTTCCGATACCTGGAAATAGTCGCCGGAAGGACCCAGCAGGCGTGCATTTTTGCTCGTCGTCTTATCCGGCAATCTCGAGCACACAAGGGCCGGATAATGGCTATGATATGTGGGTCTCCCGCTATTATAGTTTATCGGCTGAATCCGTCCGAGCTTTAACCCTTGCGTAGCCAGGCGCCGTAAAAGTGAAACGAAACGGGACACTGCCCCGAGTCGATAAAATCCAATCATGCCTGTCGGTTATAATCTACCGGTGAATCAGGCCAATTCAGCCAGAAAATCATCCATTTCCTTGATATTGTTAATCGAATATAATGTCGCCGGGTAATCCTTGGGCAACGTCTTCTTGGCAAGCCCGGCCAGCACTTTCCCCGGGCCGATCTCGGCGAATACCTCAACACCTTCGTCGATCAGGTGAAGCATGGTGTCATACCAACGCACCGGACTGCAAAGCTGTCTGGACATCAGATTTTTTATTTCGTCGGGGTTTTCACATGCCGCAGCCGTCACATTGTGCAGGACCGGCATATCCGGTGCCCGAAATGTCATATCTTTCAAACATTCACTGAATTCCGACTCAGCTCCCTTGATAAGCTGGCTGTGCCAGGCACCGCTGACCTTGAGGGGGATTGCCTTGCCGCCCCTCTCCCTGGCGTCGGCGGATGCCAGGTTCACCGCATCCGGAGTACCGGTGATCACGATCTGGGTCTTCATATTGTGGTTGGCCACGGAAACCGCTCCGGCCCGGGTCTCCACCGCCCGGACGATTTCGCTCACGGCGTCGATATCCAGCCCGAGAATGGCGCTCATGGCGCCCTTATACCTCTCCGCTTCGCGATGCATGAGTTCACCGCGCCTGTAGACCAATCGGAGAGCGTCCGCTTCATCGACCACACCGGCGCAGCATAGGGCGCTGAATTCACCAAGACTGTGACCGGCACAAACCATAGGCGTCATGCCGTTTTCGGTTATCAGGCGTAAAAAAGCCAGATTCACCGCGGTCACGGCGGGCTGAAGGTTCACGGTTCGGGTCAGATCCGCCATGGGCCCGTTAAAGCACAACTCTTTAATAGGAATGCCGGTGATCTCTTCGGCCATATCAAAAACTTCTCGCACCGCCGTATTGGCGTCGCAGATATCCGCGCCCATGCCCACAGCCTGTGAGCCCTGTCCTGGAAATAAAAATGCCGCTTTCTTCAAAATTCCCCCAATTGTTCAGATAACCTGCTAATTTAATATCAACATATACGGGTCGGAAGAACAGGATAATTACCCGGAATTGATATCGCTTGTCAAATCAGAAATGTAACCTAAAATATGCCGAGCCGATTCCAAATGCACTTGCCCTGGGATAAAGTCCGGCTCCCTGTCTCAGGCTTTGGCCGAACCGGGAATCCTATGGGTCCAGTTTAAAAAGCTTCCGGGTAATATCCAGGGGTATGGATTTATCACCCTGGCAGCTGCCTTTTTTCAGGAATTGTGTGGGATCGTGAAGGATTTTATTGACCATTGCATTCACCATGTTGCGAATGGCGTCGTGGTCGGCGGCGGACAGGTGATCCATGCTTTTAATGCGCTTGTCCACCTCAACCGCGGCGATGCCGGATACTTTATCGCGCAATGCCACGATGGTGGGCACCACATCCAAACTGTCGTGCCACCGGCGGAAACGGATGACGGCCTCATCCACTATCCGCTGAGCCTTGACCGCTTCCCGCTGGCGATCCTCGATATTCTCATCGATGACGCCCTGCAAATCGTCGATATCATAAACATAGGCGTTTTCAAGACGATTGATGTCCGGGTCGATGTCCCGGGGAACGGCAATATCGATGAAGAAGAGGGAGCGATTGCGCCGCCTGCGCCGGACCGCTTTGATATCATCCCGCCGGATCACGAAATCAGTGGCGCCGGTTGAACTGATGATAATATCCACCTGGCTCAGGTGCTCCTTGACCTCTTCAAACCGGATGGCCTGTCCCTTGTATTTTGCGGCCAGGGTCACCCCACGCTCAAAGGTGCGGTTGGCCACGAATACCCTGCCGACATGATGCCGGACCAGGTGTTCCACGGCCAGCTCGGCCATCTCACCGGCACCCAGCAGCAGAACCGCCTTGTTTTCCAAGGTGCCGAATATTTTCCGGCCGAGTTGAACGGCTGCGTAGCTGATACTCACGGCATTGTCGCCGATGCCGGTCTCGTTGCGTATGCGTTTGGCAGTGAAAAACGCCCGGTGCATGAGCCGGTTGAGGATGACCCCACTGGTCCGTTTCTCGGAAGCGGTTCGGTAGGCCTCCTTGATCTGACCCAAAATCTGGGGTTCACCCAGCATCATGGAGTCCAAACTGGCGGCCACGCGGAACACATGCCCAACGGCTTCATCACCGCAGTGGACGTAGGTGGCGATGTTAAAATCATTTACGGGAACCTGCTTGAATTCGGATAGAAACGATTTGGACAGTTCAACCGCTTTCCCGGGGTCTTTGGCCACCAGCAGCACTTCAATACGATTGCAGGTGGAAAACAGGACCACTTCCTCCACGGCAGGGTTGTCGGCCAATTGCACCACTGCGCGCTCGGTGTCATCCGTGGTGAACGCCAGGCATTCCCGGAGTTCCACCGGGGCCGTGGTGTGATTTAATCCCAATAGTATGATCTCGGACATTATGGTTCTATCGCAACTGCTTGATTACAGAGTGAATTGAGAATGGTGTCCTTTCAACAGCAGATTGACACCCAGAAAAGTGAATATAAGTACGCCAAAACCGATGATGGCCATCAGGGCCGACCGCCGTCCCCGCCACCCCACGGTCAGTCGCTCGTGGAGCAGCACGGCGTAGAAGATCCAGGCCAGGGCGGACCACACTTCCTTCACATCCCAGCTCCAGAAGCGTCCCCAATACAATTTTGCGGATATCAACCCGGTGATCAGCCCGATGGTCAACAGGGTGAAGCCGGTGACAATACAGGCATATCCGCCGTTATCGAGCAGTTCCAGAGACGGCAGCCGTTTGAAGAAATATCCCGGTTTTTTGGATTTGATGGCGCGTTCCTGCACCAGATAGAGGATTCCCGCCCCGCAGGCCAGCGCCATTGCGGCGTCACCCAGAAAAATGGTGGTGATATGAATCGAGAGCCAGAGTTTTTGCAATAATTTCGGATCGGCCACGGTCTTTGGTGGCAGAATAAATGCCGCCAGCATCAGCAGCGCCAGCATTGGTGCGGCATAAGCACCTAATATTTTAATATTATATTTGTATTGAAATATCAGAAAAACCGCGGCCACGGCCCAGGCGCAGAACGACAGGGTTTCGGACAGGTTGCCCACAGGCATATGACCGGCCGCTGAATATGCCAGCGTCAGCCATGCGCAATGCATCAGGAAACCGATCAGGAGGATATAAGATGCCATCCGGTGGAGCTGTTTCCGCTGGACAATGAGATACGAGATATATCCACCGGCGCTCAGTACATAGAAAAGGATCGTGAAAAGAAATGTGGTTTGCATAGATACAATTCCAGCGATTTATCATGGTTTTGGGGTCGGGTTTTTCAACATCCCACCGTCATCCGCTGTTGATCCGTCACTGTTTATCCGGAAAACCGGAGACGGTTAAAGGGTTCATCAGGTCATTAAATCGATACTCCCCGCCCAGCACGCGTGCCAGCAAGCCGTCAATGCCCGCCGTGTCTCCCGCACCGATCAATTCCAGCATGCCACCGTCTATGAGGGCCTCGAACAATGGTTTATGCGCTTCAGGCTCATGCGCCTGCCCGAGCAGTTTTTCCCGGATTTTTCCCATCAGGGTAAGGAATACATCATACTCTTCCCCGAATTGTTTTCCGAGCCGTTTCCGTAAGGATTTGGCGAACGCCGGGCTTTTTCCGGAGGTGGAAATGGCCAGAATCAAATCACCCCGGTGAACGATCGAGGGCAATATGAAATTACAAACATCCGGTTTGTCCGCGATATTGCATAACATATTACGTTGTTCCGCATCATCGTGGATTTTCTGGTTCAGAATCATGTCGTCGGTGGCACCGATCACCATGAACATGCCATCGAGATCCGCGCTTTCGTACCCCCCCCGGCGCAGGGCGATCTTACCATCCGTGTTCAAACTGAACAGATGATCGGTAAATTCACGGCTGACCACGGTCACCCTGGCGCCGCATTTCAACAGGGTGCCCACCTTACGCGTACCCACCCGGCCGCCCCCCACGACAAGGCAGGAACGGTCCTTTATATCCAGCAGTATCGGGTAATAGCGCATAATAATATAGTCAAACGGTTAAATTGAACATTTACAATACGATCTCCATCAGGTCCTCGGCAATGATCAACGGTCCTTTATATGTGCTTCGGCATTGTTTTGCAATGTCAACCGCATCACATTCCGGATACAGATGGGTGAGGACGAGGCGAGAAACCTTGGCACGGGTGGCTGTTTTTCCCGCCTGCGAAGGGGTCATGTGCCCCGGTACCGCCATTTCATCCGGCATAGCCGATTCGCAGATCAACAGATTCGCACCTTCTGAAAGGTTGACCAGACTATCCGTATACTGGGTATCACCGGAATAGACCATCGCGGTATCTGCGGGTGTGGTGAGCTTAAACGCCAAACTCTCGGGCCGGTGGGAGACCGGGGCGATGTCTACTTGAAAATCTTTGAATTTCAATTTGTTTTGAAGATCCGGGGAGATTTCCCGGATATCGAGAGTATCCGGTCCCAAATCCATCCAGTCACCGTAAACCGCTTTCAATCCATCATAAAAATCAAGGAATCCCGGTCCGCCGATAATACACAGGGGGATTTTTCGTCGTCCACTGCCCGGGTATTTGGTGGCAAACAGAAACGGCACCAATTCGCCGGTGTGATCGGGATGAAAATGGCTGATAAAAACATGGGTGACGTCAAAGATGTTGCCGCCGGCCTCGAGCAACCGTCTTGTGGTGCCCGGTCCGACATCAAACAATACCCGGCTCTCTTTACAAGTTACCATTACGGCACATGCGCTACGCCTCAGAGACGGCACACAAGTGCCTGATCCGAGAATAACCACGCGGCTGTGTTCGGGGTAGCTGGTCATTTTTTAGTCGTCCGGCGGGATGCCGGCATCATCTTTTTTTCAAAATCACGTATCAGCCAGTTCAATACTTTTTTATCATCGGCTGGGTTTTCGATTCCCCGAAGGGCGTCCACCGGTATCTCCGCCCTTGCGGCACTTTTATGCCCCCCTGCCGCTCCCAACGCACAGAACATATTTCTGACAACCTTGCCGGCGTTTTTCCGGATACCGTCATTCCTAAAAATAATAATCAGTTTTTTATTGTAAAATCCCGATACGATACTCCAGGTGACGGATTCCAATCGCATGAAAAAATCAGCGATGAGCACACACACATCCGGATTGACAACCTGACCGAGATGCACGAAAACGCGATCCTTCCGGAAACGCTTTTCCGCCAAGGCCTTCTGGAAATATTTTAAAAAGTCACGCTGTAATTCGGCCTGCTCGATCCTTCGGACCAACGCAATATTCGCGTATTTGAAGACGTGTTGGAATGCCCGGACATCTTCAATTTGGGTTTGCCTTTCAAAATTGCTCGTATCGATTTTAATGGCGAGGAACAACCCCGTGGCTAGTTTGCCGGAGGGTTTGATTTTTGCGGCTTTTAAATACTCGGTCAATATTGTTGCAGTGGCGCCGTATGTCGGGCGAATATCGCGAAATGGCGCTTCCACGCCGGTATCCGGATGATGATCGATGAGCACATCAGGCCTTATGGATGCAAGCAGTTCATGATGATTGGGTTGGGAATCCACCATAACAAACCGATTATACCGGATAGGATCAATCGTATACATGTGAAACATTTTCACGCCCAGCAGCCTCACCATAGCCAAGTTATCCGGTCGTTTGATGACATTGACGTGGCCAATGGTCACACTGGCGGCCTTTCGCCACAATAAACGTTTCACGGCCATGGCCGAAGCAATGGCATCCGGATCCGCATTGATGGCTATCAGGACATGATCATCGCCATTGAACCGGGCGTAAAAATGGTTCAGTCTCTCACGGGTCGACAGGTTCATAATAAATATGGGGTTTGGGATTAAAAATCAGTGCCGCATTAAGGTACAATAATTTTCCCCATGAATCAAACGGATCCGGATTTCTAAAAAATTGAAATCTAACTATATCTATGCTGTTGCATTGGTTTCATTGCTTGACAATGGTAAACCAGATTTGCTATCTGAAGAAGCGTTTTTTAATATTGTTCTCAAATAAAAACGTTTTATTCATCACGCTGTTTCGTGTTGCGGTTGCCGGTAACCGGTAAAGCCGCAAACGGGTGATACAACTGCTGTAACCGATCTGCTTGATTACGAGTGATAGGCTGCTGCCAATTAGCCGGGTATTTGCAAGGCTGCACCGTGTTTGATTATAAAAAAAACCGCGCCTGGGCAGAAAATCTGTCAATCGTCATGCAACTTGGCCTGACCATGGTCGGTTGCATTTTATTTTGTTTTGTAATCGGATTTTTTCTAGACAAATGGGTCGGCACCCGTGGATTGTTCATTACCATTTTCATATTGCTGGGCATCGCCGGCGGCGCCAATGTCTCCTACCGCCAGATAATGGAAATTACCGGCGGCGATGAAAAGCGAAAGACGGAAAATGGTGGAAACGGAATCGATTAGGGGCGTTGAGAAAAAATATTGCTCCCGGGCGATGATGTTGGCCATCACCCTTGCAATTATTTTAATCGCAATCGGCTATAAAGCCATGGCTAAAGGCCTGATACTGGGATCCTTGTTCAGCGTGGTCAATTTCATCATCATGGGTCGTACCTTGCCCATGCGCCTGAATCGAACCAAGCGCAAAACCTTTTTCATCGGCCTCGGCAGTATTTGGTTTCGATATATCGTGCTGGCAATTCCATTGGTACTGGCGATCAAGATGGAACAATTTGATGTATTGGCGGCATGCGCGGGTATCTTTATGATACAGGTGATGATTTTATCGGACCAGTTATTCACCATCATAACCAAAAAATTTTCATCGGGAACGGAAGATGGCGAATCATAGCAACCTTCTAGCGGCAAAATTACATCTTTTCAGGACATAACTATGGGTGAACTGGGAAAAATACACCAGCTGATTATCAATCTCTTCGGTTATAATATTACGATCAACCTGGAAGTGGTGTTGATGGCATGGATCGTCTTTGCGGTCATTCTTGTTCTCGGCTACCTGGCCGCCCGAAATGTCAGCATGCAACCGGATTCTCCCCAGGTGGTCGGTGAACTTTTCGTGGATGCGCTTTACGGATTGACCGAGGATGCGCTTGACAAAAAACTGGCCCTGAAATACGGCCCGCTGATTTGCGCATTATTCCTCTTTCTCGTTATATCCAACTGGCTCGGCATCATTCCTCACCTGGAGGAGCCCACTAAAGATCTGAATACCCCGCTGAGTCTGGGCGTGATGGGATTTTTCATAGCCCACGTGGCCGGTATCCGGAAAAAGGGTTTTAAAAACTATGCCCGCGAGTATTTCCAGCCGATATTTTTCATGATGCCGTTGAACATCATCAGTGAACTGGCCAAAATAGTCTCCATTTCGTTTCGTCTTTTCGGTAATATCATGGGTGGTTCAATCATTATCCTGGTGGTTTCATATCTGACCTATAGTTTGATTCTCCCCCCATTCCTATATGCCTTTTTCGGACTTTTTGTGGGAACGATTCAAGCATTTGTTTTCACGATGCTAACCGTAGTGTACATATCTGTACAGGTGAAATAATCATATGGCCTTTGAAAATCTTTCCTGGATACAGTTAGCCGCTTTTTCAGGGGGTGGTCTCGCCATGGGCCTCGGCGCTGTCGGTGCTGCCATCGGTGAAGGGTACACCGCCGCACAAGCCAATATGGCGGTATCAAGAAACCCCGAGATATCCGGCGACATTTTTAAAAACATGCTGGTGGGACAAGCAGTGGCTGAGTCCGCATCGATTTTTGCATTGGTGATCGCCATCCTGCTTCTGTTTTTGGATGTACCAAACCCCAACCTCATCGATGCCGCCGCCCTGTTCGGTGCCGGTATATGTATGGGACTTGGCGCCGTGGGCTCCGGTATGGGTTCCGGATATCCCGGCGGACAGGCCTGTTTTGGTATTTCCCGACAGCCCGGAGCCGCATCAAAGCTCACCACGAATATGCTGATCGGATCAGCCGTCTGCCAGACACCGGCCATATTCTCCATGGTGGTGGCATTGATGCTCATGTTCATGGATTTCGGTAACGCGCCATTGCAACCGACATGGGCGGCGTTGATCGGCGCCGGATTGAGCACCGGTCTGGCGGCCATCGGCTCCGGTTATGGTGGCGGGTTGGCCGCAGGGGCAAGCTGTGAGGGGATCGCCCGGCAACCCGAAACCGTCGGCAACGTCACCACCACAATGCTGGTGGGACAGGCGGTGGCCCAGACACCGTCCATCTTCGGGCTGCTCGTCAGCTTTATTTTAATGTTTAAAGTATTTCCGGAATCCTCGTCCCTTGCTGCGGCCATGGCCCTTTTGGGGGCCGGTGTCAGCACAGGTTTCGGGGGTATCGGTCCCGGTATCGGCAATGGCATGGCCGCAGAGGGCGCTGTCCGGTGGGTGGCCAGAAACGTACAAAGTGCCGGTGAACTCATGCGTATCATGCTGGTGGGGCAGGCGGTGTCGCAATCCACGGCAATATATGCAATGGTTGTCAGTCTTGTCTTAATCTTCGTAGTTTAATCATTATTATCAAATATTTGAGATTTCCGAAGGAGGAACACATGGCCATTGAAGGAGCGGATTTAATAAAAGCAGCGGCATTTTTAGGGGCAGGACTGTCCATGGGTTTAGGGGCCATTGGCCCTGGCGTGGGTGAAGGCATGGTCGCGGCCAAGGCATGTGAAGCCATTGGCAAAAATCCCAAGGAAGCGGGACTCCTCACACGTACGATGCTGGTGGGACAGGCCGTTTCCGAGTCAACGGGCATCTACTCATTGGTCATCGCATTGTTGCTCCTGTTTGTGGTTTAATCACCCCCCGTTGGCGAAAAACCCGCCGGCAACTTTATCGCTGCTGCGGGGCCCGGCTGATATCTTTTTGCACGGTGCCATACCCGGGCGGGGCGAGTACAACAAGTGAATCCATCGTCGGCCGTAACTTTTAACGGAGCACGTAAATCATGGAAATTGTCAGCACGACCGCGCTGATCAGCATCAACGAGACCGCGTTCGTTATCCTCATATCTTTTCTGATATTTATGGTTCTTCTCAACCGTATTATGATTCGGCCGCTACGCCAGGTTTCCGAGGAACGCACTCTCTATCTAAAGCAAATCAAAATCGAAATCGCTGATGCGGAACAGAAGATCATGCAATTCTCCAAGGACCTCGAAACGAAAAAAGAGCGGGTTCGAAAAGAGGCTTTCGATATCGTCCGGACAATTGAAGAAGATGCCGGGAAAAATACGGCTGAAATCATAACTGAAGCACAAAAAAAAGCGGCTGAAATAAGGGGTGTCACCGAAAAAAATGTGGCCGGTCAGATGCAGGAAGCCCGTACATATCTTGAAAATGAAGCCAAAGGGCTGACGATAATGATTATGGAAAAGATTTTGGGTCGGAGATTGACGTCATGAAAACAAATGGAGTCAACATTAACCGTCGGCAACTGGCCGCCGGTGTCGTTTTCGGGCTGATTTTATCCCTACCGGCATTTGCGGCCGATGGTGCCTCTGACTGGAGAGCCACATACGATATCGTTTTTCGCTGGTTGAATTTCCTGGTGCTCGTATCCGTCATCGTCATCTTTGCCAAAGCACCCATCAAAAAATTCCTTTCCATGCGGAAAATCGAAATCAGTGAACAGATCAATTCCCTTGAAGAAGAAAAGAAGGGATTGTTGGATAAGATCGATGAGACAGTGAAAATGGGCGAAGTGCAAAATGATCGCCTTATTCGCATGAAAGAAAGAATCATTGCTGATGGCGAACGGCGTAAAATCACGGCCATCGAGTCGGCCCGAAAACAAGGTGAGTTAATGCTGGAAGAGGCCAATCGCCGGATTACCCATCGGATCGCTGAGGCTAAACATCAAATCAAGGCCGAACTCGTTGATATCGCAGTGAAAATGGCCAACGACCGCCTGACGACCCAAATCAACGAGAAGGACAATCAGAGGCTGGTCGATGATTTTTTAACCAGCGTCGGATGAACCGGATCGTCGGTTCCGACATTTCGGAAAATGGTTTACCTGGATCAACGGTTGAGGCGGCCGGTATCATTTCTACCGGCCGCTTTTTTATTGCCTGTCCGCTTTTGTCTGAAATCGCATTTTCTCCCCGTCCGCATCCACCAGGAGCGATGATCCTTCCAGAATTTCACCTTTTAAAATGGCCATTGCCAGCGGGTTCTCAATGAATTGTTGAATGGCACGTTTCAACGGCCGGGCCCCATATACGGGATCATACCCGTTTTTCACCAGTAATTCCCGGGCCGCAACCGACAACTCAAGGGCTATGTTTTTCTCTGCCAGCCGCCGGGCAAAGCTTTTCATCTGAATATCCACAATTTCCCCGATCTGATCCGGGGACAGGTTCAGAAATATGATGTTTTCGTCGATGCGGTTCAAAAATTCCGGCTTGAAATGACCGCGCAGTGCCTCGGTCACCCGCCGCTCCATCTCGGTACGATTGCCGGTCCCCAATTCCTGAATCCACTGGCTGCCGACATTGGACGTCATGATGATGATGGTGTTTTTAAAATCCACTGTCTTGCCATGCCCGTCGGTCATGCGGCCATCGTCCAGAATCTGAAGCAGGACATTGAACACTTCCGGGTGAGCTTTCTCGATTTCATCAAACAATACCACTGAATAAGGGCGCCGCCGCACAGCTTCCGTGAGATAACCCCCTTCATCATACCCCACATACCCTGGAGGTGCGCCGATAAGTCTGGACACCGAGTGCTTTTCCATATACTCGGACATGTCCACCCGCACCATGGCCTGTTCACTATCGAAAATAAATGCCGCCAGGGCCTTGGCCAACTCGGTCTTCCCTACGCCGGTGGGTCCCATGAAGATAAACGATCCGATGGGACGGTCTGGGTCCTGAAGCCCGGACCTTGCGCGCCGCACCGCATTGGATACGGCGGTGATGGCCAAATGCTGGCCGATGACCCGTTCGCCCAGCCGGTCTTCCATGCGGACCAGCTTCTCCCGTTCGCTCTCCAGCATTTTCCGGACCGGAATCCCGGTCCATCGGGATATCACCTCGGCAATGTCCTCGTCGTCCACCTCTTCCTTGAGCATTTTCCGGTCGGTTTGCAACACCGCCAGCGCCTGGCGTTCTGTTTCCAGCTGCTTTTCCAGATCCGAGGCTTTACCGTATCGTAATTCCGCCACCAGGGCCAGATTACCCTCACGTTCCGCCTGCTGCTCCTGATTTCCCAGTTGTTCGATGGCTGCCTTGGTTTTCCGGATGGCCTGGATGGCCGATTTTTCACTTTCCCAATGGGTTTTCATCCCGGTGATATCCGCCCGCATCGACTCCAGCTCGTTTTCCAGCTTTTCGAGACGCTGAACGGATGCGGGATCTTTCTCTTTTTTCAGGGCTTGCCGTTCTATCTCGGCCTGGGTGATTTTCCGCTGAATCTCATCAATCTCCTGCGGCATACTGTCGATTTCAATACGCAGCTTGGAAGCGCATTCATCGATTAAATCGATGGCTTTGTCCGGTAAAAACCGGTCCGCGATATACCGCTGAGATAGCGTGGCCGCCGCTACTATGGCTGAATCCTTTATACGAACCCCGTGGTGAACTTCATATTTTTCCTTGAGTCCGCGAAGAATGGAAATGGTGTCTTCGATGGTCGGCTCCAGCACCATGGCCGGTTGGAATCGCCGCTCCAGCGCCGCATCCTTCTCGATGTACTTGCGATATTCATTCAAGGTAGTGGCCCCCACACACCTTAAGGTTCCACGGGCCAGAGCGGGTTTGAGCATATTCGAGGCATCCATGGCGCCTTCAGCCGCGCCGGCCCCCACCAGGGTATGCAATTCATCAATAAATAGAATGACCTCTCCCTCTGCCTTTTCCACCTCTTTGAGCACCGCCTTGAGCCGGTCTTCGAACTCACCCCTGTATTTGGCACCGGCGATCAGAGCACCCATGTCCAGCGCCACCAGCCGCCTGTTTTTCAATGACTCGGAGACATCTCCGGCCACAATACGCTGGGCCAATCCTTCCACAATGGCGGTTTTCCCCACGCCGGGTTCTCCGATGAGTACCGGGTTGTTCTTGGTGCGCCGGGAAAGCACCTGGACGATTCTGCGTATTTCATCATCCCGGCCGATCACCGGATCGAGCTTGCCGAGCCGGGCCAGGTCAGTTAAATCCCTGGAGAACTTATCCAGGGCCTGGTACTTTTCCTCGGGATTGGGATCGGTAATGCGCTGGGTTCCCCGGATATCCTTGAGCACAGTGAGGATTCGTTCGGGTGTCACACCATTTTTTGCCAGGATACCGGCGGCATCACCTGATTTTTCACCGGCAATGGATATAAACAGATGCTCATGGCTCACATATTCATCCTTCATTTTGGCGGCCTCGCCGAACGCCGCCTCCAGCACCGCATTTGTCCGACTGGAAATGTATACCTGGTCCACCTTGCCCACCCGGGGCATCTTATCGAGCACCTGAGCGAGATCGTTGAGGACCATGGTCCCCGAAACACCTAGTTTGTCCATCATGGACCGCGCCACGCTCTCCTTATCATCCAGCATCACGGTCAGCAAATGCTCGGGTTCGATTTGCTGGTGGTTTCGCCCGGCAGCCAGGGACTGAGCGTTTTGAATCAGCTCCTGTGATTTGATGGTAAATTTGTCCAGCCTCATCTATCGTCCTCCTGATAAAATAGTAATTTCGGGCTCATAGATAGTGATCCGATTTTCGCCCAATAAACTAACCACTGAGGAAAAAGTGTCAATGCTGTTTGGATAATATTATTATTTTTGTGAGAGTCGAAAAGTAATGTCTCTGCCCTGCTGATGATTGCTCGCGTGGATCACCGGCGGACCATGCGACTATACCGGTTGCAGGCTGTGATACAACGCGATACCGGCGGCCGTGGAAAGATTGAGACAACGGATATCGTCGGTGATGGGGATGCGATAGGCGACATGGCGATACGCTTCAAGGATGGACACGGGCAATCCCCTGGTCTCGGAGCCGAAAACCAGAAAGTAACGCCGGGGGGAGGGCATCTCCCAAATCAAACGGTCGGCGGTCTTCGTCAGCACCGCCACCTCGTTGTCGCCAGGCTTCATTTCACTTAAAAAGGTATCAAAATCATCCCAGACCTTCAGGGAAACCTTATCCCAATAGTCCAGCCCGGCCCGTTTTACCTGTTTTCCGTCCAGAGAAAATCCCAGCGGTCTGACCAAATGCAGGTGGGCGCCGGCTCCCAGGCAGGTACGCCCGATGTTTCCCGTGTTCCAATGGACCTCCGGCGCCACCAGCACGACATGGCGCTCCAATTGGCCGGAACGATTGACGGGTATATCCTGATCAGGCATTCGTTGGCGTAAATCCCCGCTGTTGTATTGCTTTACTTATAAATTCTTTAAAATTTCAAATGGTTGAATGACCCGGTGTTTTCACATTATCATTTAGATTTCATTTATAATTTATTATTTAAAATTACTTAATATATCCCCACTCTTTCAGCCGCTTGTAAGCGTATTGGGCCTGATCGCCCTGGTTCACGATTTGGAGGAATTTGTGGTAATGCTTGGCGGCAGGATCGATGCGCTCCAATCCTTCAAGAGATAATCCTTTAAAAAACAATATATTGGGATTCCCGGCCAGTTTTTTCTCATAGGTGCTAAAGTCGTTAAAAGCGGTCTGGTAGTTTTTCCGCTTCAGATTGACGAACCCGCTGATATGATAAGCCTGGGCTTCGCCGGGGTATACCTGTTTCGCCTTTTGTATGTAGCGGTCGGCATCAGCATATTTTTTCTGAACGAACCGGGATTTGGCCATCATGACCAACCCGGCATAATCATTGGGGGCGATAGCCAGTGCTTTGGAAAACTCGGCGTCTGCATCTTCGACTTTATTTTTCGCTAAAAGCGTCTCGCCTTTTTGAAGGGCGGTGACCGCCCCCCTTATTTTTCGCAACCCGGACGTCCGGTCCATATATCGCTCTTTATTCAGCGGGTTGCTTTTGGAACCGGTATATTTACTGCGGGCGGTGGACACGGCGGTTTTATACCGTTCATCACTCATGGGATGGGTGGAAAACAACAAATCGGCCGTGCTCATTTTATGCTTGGACATATTTTGGAGCATATCCATCAACCCCACCATGCCTTCGGGATTGTAACCCGATGCCACCATGTAACGCATACCCAAATCGTCGGCCTGGCGTTCGTTGTCGCGGCTGTAGGAGGCCAGCAAGGCGCCGGACCCCAGCATACCCAGTTGAGCAGCAATGCCGCCGGCCCGTTTGTCGTAGGCTCCTGCGGCTATAGCCAACCCGCCGACAATGGCCGATGAGATCTTGCTTTTGGACATAATTTCAGCGGTATGCCGGGCATTGACGTGTCCGAGTTCATGCCCGAGCAAGGCGGCCAGTTCCGCCTCGTTGTCAAGGCTCAATAGAATACCACGCGTGCAGGCGATGCTGCCGCCGGGAAACGCATAGGCATTGACATAATTGGCATTGACCACATGGAAATTATACGGCATCTGGGGGCGATGGGTAATCCGGGTCATTTTATTGCCGACTTCGGCCATGTATCCGTCAAGGGATTTGTCCTGGCTGATGCCATAGTCCGCGGAAAACTGATGAGGAGAGTGCATTCGGTCCACGTTTATCTCATCTCTTTCGGACACCAGCATCAATTGTGATTTTCCGGTGACCGGGTTGGCCGCACAACCCACTACAAATGCGGCAGCCGACAGGGAACACATCCGCACAAACTCCCGGCGGCTGATCTTGGTGATTGGTCCGGTTCTCATCTTAACACCTTTCTGCTTGTTTTCGTATCAGCCGGTCATTGCCGACACCGGCCATAATTTGGACAATATTCAAAGGGCTTGACCGGAACCCCAGGAAACTCATGATAATTGGATCACATGGCTTCACGTCCGGTCGACAACTGCGGCATGGGCACCGCCTTCACTGGTGACGGCCGCGTTGAAATGCCGCTTTCAATGTTTGCCCGGTATTGACTTTTACCGTTGAATCAAAATACATCTATATCTCATGCGGGCGTGACGGGAGATATGGATGATATTGTATAAAAATTGAATTTCCAGTCAACACCCAAGACGAAAATTCACCACAGTTGATCTACCCCGGACATGACGGATCCATGGGGGTAGGCTTAGCCGGCGCCCGGGTCGAACATCGCCGTCATGGCCTGAACATGACGAAATACCTGATGGTTAAGACACTTTAACCTGTCCAGGGATCAGACAAGGTACAGGGGGATTCCATCGTGATCATTGATTTCCATACCCATGCGTTTCCGACGGAAATCCGGGACGACCGGGGTCGCTTCTTTCCGGAAGAACCGGATTTCAGGCTATTGTATGACGCCGACAACGCCCGCCTTGCCGGCGTTTCGGAAATCCTGCAATCCATGGACAGCCATGGTGTGGACAGAAGCGTCATCTTCGGTTTCCCCTGGCATAATATGGAAACGACCAGAAACCATAACGATTATATCATCGCCTCCGTGAAAAAACATCCGGATCGGTTCGTCGGATTCTGCTGTGTTGACCCGCTCGGGGCAGATGCCACCATGGAGGTGGAACGATGCCTGGACAGCGGTCTTTCCGGTGTGGGTGAATTGGCCTTTTACCACTCAGGCATCGATGAAAACTGCCTGGATCACCTGGATCCGGTGATGCGGGTATGTGCTGACCGACAGATACCGGTCATG
The DNA here is from genome assembly GCA_013003715.1 of Desulfobacteraceae bacterium. Lineage (GTDB taxonomy): Bacteria > Desulfobacterota > Desulfobacteria > Desulfobacterales > Desulfosarcinaceae > JABDIN01. The sequence continues at coordinate 66,620 of JABDIN010000093.1, forward strand.
ATTCACACCAACGAACCCATCGGACATCAATACCCGGGAAAAACACCCAACACATTGATTCAGATCTATAGTCTTATCAAGCGGTTCCCCGACAACACCCTCATTCTGGCCCACTGGGGGGCGGGCATCTTTTTTTACACCCTCCTGAAAAAAGAGATCAGGAGTGTCCTAAAAAATGTCTATTACGATACCGCCGCCTCACCCTTTTTATATGATACCGCCATATACGGGCTTGCCAAACAGCTGGGCGTTTTGAACCGGGTTCTCATGGGATCGGATTTTCCGCTGTTGTCGCCACAGCGTTATTTAGACGAGATCGGCGACAGCGGTCTTGACCATGAGGACCGCGTCATGGTGATGGGTCAAAACGCCGCCCGATTGCTGGGACTGGAAAAAGCCTGAAGGGTCCGGACGAGAGGTGGACTTGCAACATGAACGGGCGGCATAAATCATCTCAACGGACTTGTCCATCACATCAGTATCCACATCCGACGGACACCATTGGTCAGACCACACGGGCGTATAAGTGCTGATCCGTTTTTTTACCGTCCTTGATGATGCTTTTTCTCAACCGGCCCTCCAGGGTGTATCCGGCTTTTTCCAGCACGCGGCAGGATGCCGGATTCCACGCATAGGGAACGGCGTAAACACGGACCAGGCCATGGGTCTCAATGGCATAAGTGGTGACCGCTTTTAATACCTCGCTCATGATCCCGCGACCCCAAAAGGATTCCCCGAGAAAATAGCCGATTTCCGCGGATAATCGTTCCACATCCGATTGAAGTATAAATCCGATACTGCCGGCGGCTTCGCCGTTGACCTCAATACAGAAACGGGTGGAAACCTCATCTGAGAGGGCGGAATCAATGTATGTTTCAGCGTCCGCAAGCGTATAGGGGTGAGGAAAAAGATCCCGTAAATTCAACCAAATGTTCCGATTGTTGGCGTGCCGGGCAAGGGCTTGGGCATCGGTACGCCGCCAGGATCTCACACAACTCTGTTTCAGGGAAAGTTTCATACCAATATGATTATTCTCCTTTCATTTATTGCATCGATAACTCAACGATGACTTCTGAGTCTTCCATTATAATTTTTTCCGGTATCTCAATATGAAGGTTTTTCGCTTGTCTTTCATTGATAAACACCTTGCTGTTCTTCTGAAATGCGACAGGCATATCCCCTGGACTGATCTTATGGAATAAGACCTGTTTCGCCATGGGAATCAGCAGTTCGTCAACCATTTGAAAATAGTCGCTGGACATGGCAGCAACAGCGCCTTTTCGTACGCCGGCCTTGTAAAATGAGTAAACTGGAATACCTGCATTGTCGGTAATATCTAAAAAATGATCTATATTCTCGTATAAAAGTCCGCTTGTCGCGACCACGATTGCATCAGCACCCCGCGAAACCAGCATTTGGACCATTTCGCGCAATTGAACTTTTTTGTCTATGAATTCAGCGTCAAAACCGAGCCCCAATTCAGCACAAGCCTCTCTTGCCTCCGGTACCTCCGCCTTTCGGGACTGATTGTTTTTATCGAAAACAAATCCGGGCCGTTTTAAAGCGGGCTGGAGGATCTTATAGAGGGAGATGTGCTTTTTGATGGGGATATAATAGGACGCCCCTGAGATATTTCCCCCTGGAGGGCCAAGCGTACGGAATCCTAGTATTTTTGGATTATTCACATTGGTATATAAGGTCGGTGTCTTGAACAGGGTGTGCTGGGCAATGATTAAGGCATCCGAAGTTCGGATGATAAGTAGATCCAATCCCCGGTTATCAAGTGTGGACAGAACATCCGTCGAATATATTTCGTCACTTTTTCCGGAATAGTGTGAAACCGCGATGCCTTCGGATAAGGCGCGGATCCTTTCTTCGATGTGCATGGACAGAGCATCAGGGAAGGGGGTTCTATCATCAAAATCAAAAATGGCGACCTGTTTCACCGGCGTTGCCTGGAAACCGAATAACAACAGCATGGATAGGATGAAACCGAAAAATCGTACGAAATTCATTTTTTTCCTGTAAGGCCTCGCATTCCGATTTTTTCAGATTTCTCTGGTTTTTCCAGTCTGATTTTATTGGAATAGCATTGCGATAATATTCCCGTAAACATGCTCACTCTTTGTCATAACCATCTGAAATAAAACAGGCATATGTTTCAGAAATTTTCCTGGTGAACTGGATTTTCATGCTTTTCATCACTCCCCGTTTCATTCGGTGGTATATGCCGCAAGCCCGCTTTAATCAAAGCATTCCAAGCAACGAGGGATTGAATGTTAACTATCAACCCACCTTTGGCCTCTGCTTTGCAATATTCTAACCTTTTACGACGATTGGTATGAACCCGGCAAGGTAAAAACAGCAATCCCTATTCATCCGGCCCGGCAGGCCGGAATATCAACGGAAAAAAGGCTTCATGCCAACCACGCTATCATGGCAGCCGTGATCTGTACGTTTGGTCATTTATCAGGGGTAAATAATACTCATATCATTGCAGAGGAGGATGAATCATGTTTGGTATTAAAGATTTTTTATCAAGGCGACTAGCCCTGGCAACAATTCTAACGCTTTTGGCGGTATTATCCATTTCCGCACCAACCGTGGTAGCGGATTCAATGATAGACGAGGTTCACTTTTTAATTCCCGGCGGTGCGGGGGGTGGATGGGATTCCACCGCCCGGGGTGTGGGCAAGGCCCTCAGAGATGCAAACATCATTAAAAAAGCCTCCTATGAAAACATGTCGGGCGGTGGCGGCGGCAAGGCCCTGAACCACCTGATTTCAACAGCACGCCGACAACACGGCACGATGATGGTGAATTCCACACCCATTGTCATCCGTTCACTCACCGGTGTTTTTCCCCAATCCTTCCGGGACTTGACACCGATTGCAGCGGTAATCGCCGACTATGCGGCTTTTGTCGTCCCCAATGATTCGAAATATAACACCTGGAAAGATGTGGTTTCAGACTTTAAACAGGATTCAAAATCGGTTCGCATCGCCGGCGGTTCCGTTAAGGGCGGCATGGACCACTTGGTACCCGCAATGGCGATCCTGGCGGCCGGTGGAGATCCGCTCAAAGTAAGATATATTCCCTACGATGCGGGCGGCAAAGCCATGGCCGGTTTATTGTCCGGTGATACACAAGTGTTGTCCACCGGTTTTTCAGAAGCGGTCGGCCTGGCAAAGCAGGGAGAAATTCGCATAATTGCCGTCACATCGGAGGACCGGCTCCCGCAAGCACCCGAAGTGCCGACATTGAAAGAATTAGGGTACGATATCAGTTTTGCCAATTGGCGTGGCTTTTTCGGCCCCCCCGGTCTACCCGATGAAAAAGCCGAGGCATTCCGGAGTATACTTGCCAAAATGTACGACACCCCCGAGTGGGAAGAGGTTCGAACCGCCCGCGGATGGCAGAATCTTTATAAACCAGGTGACGATTTTTATAAATTCCTGGAAAACCAGGAAGAGGTCATCGGCAGCATGATGCGGACATTGGGATTTATCAAATAATCGACATTTCTGAAGTTAGTGTCCATCCGGAAATGGCCGAGATGCACAAGGCTCATTTCCGGATAGTACGCTAATACATGGGGCGGTACGTCCTCTTCGGAGTGATTAGACCTGAACGGTTTGCCGAGGTAGCACTATGTCCATGCAGCAATCATATCAAAATATAATCTTGTCACCGGAAAAAATCGGAGCATTGTTTTTCCTTATGGTTTCAATTTCTTATGGGCTGTACGCGTTCAAAATACCTCTTACCTTGTTGTCGCAACAAGAAACCTTCAATGCGCGGACCATGCCGTTTGCGCTGTCGGTCATCGGCTCGCTGTTGTCGGCAATGATCATTATACTGCCGCCGACGAAGCAGGAAAAACCCGAAACCTTTCATCATATTTTTTCAGGACTTGATTGGGCACGCGCATGGAAGGTGGTTACCATGATGTTTATATACGCCTTCATCATGACCTGGCTGGGATTTATCATTGCCTCCATCCTCTTTCTATGCGCCGGATTTTATCTGTTGGGGGAACGAAGAATCAAGGTATTGGTATTGGCCTCCATTCCGCTGGTGATCGGGATCTGGCTACTGATGTCTAAAATCCTTGGCATGTATATCGCCCCAGGAGAAATTTTCTACTTAATGGGGGTAATCAAATAATGTGGGAAGGACTCTTTTCCGGAATGATGGTCGGCATCCAAACAACCTTGGTTCCATTTAATATGGCCATCGTCTTGTTCGGATGTTTTGTCGGCAGTTTTATCGGTATGTTGCCCGGATTAGGCCCCATTACCGCGGTTGCCTTAATGATCCCGGTTACTTACAGCTTGGAACCCTCAAGCGGCATGGTGTTGCTGGCCGGTGTCTACTATGGGGCCATCTTCGGTGGCAGTACCTGCTCCATTCTGATCAATGCACCAGGTGAGGCGGCCACAGTGGCCACAGCGATCGACGGCTACCCGCTGGCCCAAAAAGGAAAGCCGGGAAAAGCACTGGCTATCGCCGCCTATTCCTCATTCTCGGGTGGCACCATCGCAGTGGTGCTGCTCATGATCGCGGCACCGGCGATGGCGATGGTGGCCAAAAATTTCCAATCGTCCGATTATTTTGCATTAATGGTTCTGGGGCTGACGGCTGTGTCTGCTTTTGCCGGAAAAGGAGGATTTTTAAAAGCATTGTTAATGACCGTCGTGGGACTCATGCTGGCCACCATTGGCACGGATCAAACTTCCGGTGTTCAACGCTTCACTTTCGGCAGTATCAATCTGCTGGACGGGCTGAGCTTCCTGATGCTGGCCATGGCCACCTTCGCCATAACGGAAGCCTTGATGATGGTATTAAAAAAACAAGATTCCACCCAGGTGTTCGATTCGAAAAACATAGGTAATATTAGTGACTTGAGAGTGACGAAAGCAGAATTCAAAAAAATTGCTCCCACCGTCGGCCGCAGTTCGCTGTTGGGCTTTTTCATTGGCGCTCTGCCCGGCGCCGGTGCTACGCTGGGATCCTTTCTGTCTTATGGGATGGAACGCAACCTGGCCAGCCGTGAGGATAAGAAAGAGTTCGGAAAGGGAAGCATCATTGGTCTGGCTGCACCTGAAACCGGCAACAACGCTGCCAGTACCGGATCCTTTGTACCCTTGTTGACATTGGGAATACCTGGTTCCGGTACCACGGCGGTCATGCTCGGCGCGTTGATCGCTTATGGGATTGAGCCCGGTCCGCGTATGTTTGTTGAACGGCCGGAGGTTTTCTGGGCCGTGATCATGTCCATGTATTTGGGTAATGTTTTCCTGCTTATTCTCAATTTGCCGTTAATCCCCTATTTCGCGAGATTGCTGGCGGTACCGAGAACGGTGTTAATTCCGTCGATAGCCTTTTTTTCCATTATTGGTGTATATCTGATCACTTTTAATACCTTCGACATATATATGATGATAGGGATTTCGGTGATTGCTTTACTCGCTCGTCTGCTGAATTATCCTATGGCTCCAATTCTGCTTGGATTTATTCTGGGCGGTTTAATGGAAGATAATCTCAGAAGGTCATTAATGATTTATGACGGGTCGCTGGCTTTTTTATGGCAACGGCCAACCACCCTGGCGATCAACTTAATCACTGTGATTGTCATGGCTTCTCCCCTCATTCAATTGCTCCTGGAAAGAAGAAAAAACCGGTTCACCGACGCCGACAGCGGATCCACGGGCACGCGGGGTTGACTTAAACGGCACGCCTGCTCAATAAGGTAATCATCTGCCATTTGATCGAACAACCACTTCAAAAAAGGCGGGTGTTTCGTCATTCATTTCAGGCCCCCACTGTTCCGTACCGGTATGAATTCACAACAGACCTCTTGATAAAACAATCCACGGACACGTATTATGATACCAGCATGCAGGCGCTATTAATAGATCACCGGTGAGACCGAAGTATCTTGGCACACCGGATCACACTCAAGGGCGAATTTTAAACGACGAGCGGCCTTGCCCGCATGCGAAATGCCTGTTACCCGAAAATCAGCGAAAGGGATGATGGTTCCATGTTTCAATTCAAAAAAACATCCAGACGATCCATATCCAAAGATTTGACCATCGGACTTATTCTTGTGGTTATGGCGGTTTCTTCACTGGCGTTGATTACGGCTTATGTCATTGCTTCCAAAAAAGCTGAAACCGAGTTGCAGGCAAAAGCGGATGAGTATATTGATTTCTTGAAAAACACACTGGTTCTACCCATATGGAATTATGATTTTGAAACGATTGACGCTGTCTGCAAAACCTACCTGCAAAACGATCTGATCGCCGGTATCAATGTATCGGACCACCGGCATCGAATTAACGTGGATGTCAAAAAACAGGATATGCATCCGTCAACCATGCGCTCCGCCATACTTGTTCACAACAATATCCCCATAGCCGAGGTTCGGATTTCATTGGCCTTGGGATACTTGTCCAAATTTAATCGTCAGATTTTCTGGTCTTTTGCCCTGACCATCCTGATGAATTTAATTATACTCCTGATCATGACGGGATTTATATTGAGAACGGTTCTGAAGCGACCATTGGATAAATTGAACCTTATGGTTGACGACTATGCCGCCGGCAAGCACCCCACATTCAGCAAATATATTTCTCATGTTGAGTTCAAATCATTGGTACAAACACTAGATGAAATGGGTCAAAAAATCAGGCTTCAGGTCTCCACCATTCAAAGGGCGGAAAAGAAATACCGGGGTATATTCGAGAATGCCATAGAGGGTATCTATCAATCTACCCCGGAAGGACGTATCCTCAGTGCAAACCCGGCTTACGCCCAAATCCTCGGTTACGACTCAGCACAAGTTCTGATGTCGGAGGTGACGAATATCGGCACACAACACTGGGTGGATTCGGATCACCGCAAGATCTTTGTCCGACAGATCCGGGAAAATAAGGTCGTTTCCAGCTTCGAAACCCGCCTGCGCCGTAGAGATGGTAAGGTAATTTGGGCGGCTATTAATGCTCGGCCAATATACGATCATAGTGGTAACCTGCTTCGTTTTGAAGGCATGGTTCAGGATATACACCATCGAAAAAAAACCGAGGCTCAACTTCAACGGTTATCCACGGCTGTCGAACAGGTGGCCGAAAATATTTTTATTACCAATGACCAGGGCGTATTGTCGTACGTAAACCCGGCGTTTGAGAAAAGCACCGGGCATGATAAAACAAATCTGATCGGCCTGAAACCGGCAACATTGGCTGCAGATGATATAGTGGCCAAAACCTATGTCAACATCTGGGAGACGGTCTCTAACGGGAAAGTTTGGATTGGCCGGCTCACCAACAAACGAAAAAACGGTGATTTTTTCATCGTCGATTCTACGGTTTCACCGATCAAAAGCCATTCCGGACGTTTTTTGGGTTATGTGGCCGTTAATAGAGATGTGACTGATAGAATACAATTTGAAAACCAACTGCGTCAATCCCAAAAAATGGAGGCCATCGGCACACTCGCCGGTGGTATCGCTCACGATTTCAACAATATCCTGGGAGTGATTATCGGGTGCAGTGAATTGGCCATGGACAACCTTCCCGGGTCCCATATCGCCAGGATGGACATGGAAAAAGTGCTCGACGCCGGGCTCAGGGCCAAAGCGTTGGTCAGACAAATCCTCACATTCAGCCGACAGACCGAAGGTGCACAGAAGCCCCTGATCTTGAAACCTTTCATAAAAGAAGTTATAAAATTCCTCCAAACCACTCTGCCGCCCACTGTGGATCTAAACTTGATCTTTGACACCGGGGATAAAGCGATACTCGCCGATCCCACGGAGATTCAGCAAATATTAATGAATCTATGCGCCAATGCCGCCCAGGCAATGGCCCCGGACGGGGGGACTATTCATGTCACCCTGTCCGAACATCACATAGAAGCCAATTCGGCATCCCTCACAGCCGATATAAATCCCGGACCCTATTTAAAACTAACGGTTAGTGACAATGGCGAAGGTATTTCCAAGGATATCGTTGATCGGATTTTTGATCCATTTTATACAACCAAACGCGTTGGAGAGGGGACAGGGCTCGGCCTAAGCGTGGTTCACGGCATTGTGAAAAAGTATTCGGGCTCCATCCGCGTGGATAGTTCAATCGACCACGGCGCCTCATTTGACATTTTGCTGCCGAGACTTGAGCATCCGGGTTTTGCCATCGTTACGGAAATCGCTTCGGAACCGCCGGGCGGTAGCGAAAGAATTCTTCTGATTGAAAACGAAGCCGTTCTGGCCGATATTCTGCAACGGATCCTCACCGGTTTAGGGTATCAGGTGCAGACATTTGTCAATAGTCAAAAAGCCCTCGATTATTTTGATAAAAATTCCGGGGGCCTCGATTTGGTGATTGCGGATCAGAATATGCGTCCCCACAGCGGGACAGAACTGACCACCCGTTTAAAAAAAATCAATCCGAAAATTCCCATTGTGTTATATTCCGGCATGATAAATCAATTTCTACAGGAGGAGGCGAAACGAGTGGGTGTGAAGTTGCTGCTCCCAAAACCGTTAAACCGTGTGGAAATGGCATTTGAGATCCGAAAGGTTTTCGATGGAACAGAAGAATAGCAAAGAAAAACGGACACCAAAGGCCAGGATACTCATTATAGATGATGATGAGGGGATGACGTATACCCTTCAACGAATGGCTCAGGAGGAAGGACACAAGGCAGATGTCGCTTCAAACTTGACACAAGGTATTCCCCTTGTTCTCGAGGGCGAGTATGATGTCTTATTCCTCGATGTCCGCCTACCGGATGGCAGCGGCATTGATACAATCCCCAAAATTCAGTCCAGCCCCTTTCCCCCTGAAATCATCATTATCACGGCGTATACGGATAAGGGCGGGGCGCAGACAGCGCTTAAAAGCGGTGTGTGGGATTATATAGAAAAACCGGTTCGGATAAACGCACTAAAGCTCTCCTTGAAACGAGCGCTCCAATATCGAAGCCAAAAAAACACCCTTGAAAAACCATTGACCATAGAACGAAACGGTATAATTGGAGACAGTTTCAAATTTTTGATGTGTATCACCTTGATGGCCCATGCCGCAAAAAGTGAAACCAATGTCCTGATCAGTGGTGAGACCGGAACCGGCAAAGAACTTTTTGCCAAAGCCATTCACCACAACAGCGCCCGGGCGGAAGGACCGTTTATCGTGGTGGATTGTGCATCGCTGCCTCAAAATCTGGCCGAAAGCATCCTTTTCGGACATATCAGGGGCGCATACACGGGTGCGGATTCGGATCGGATCGGCCTGATAAAAGAGGCCGACGGTGGAACCCTGTTCCTTGATGAAGTCGGTGAGTTACCTGTGTCCCTGCAAAAAACATTTTTAAGGGTTCTTCAGGAAAGACGATTTCGGCCGGTGGGCAGCAAAAAAGAGGTTAAAAGCAATTTCAGGCTGGTATCCGCAACCAATAGAGACCTGTCGGCTGAAGTTGACGCCGACAATTTCAGAAAGGATCTGTTATTTCGACTGCGAACTTTTGTAATTGATCTCCCGGCGTTGAGGGAGCGAATCAAAGACATTCGTGAGATAATTAATTACCACGTGGAAAAATTTTGTCAAAAGTCGGAACAATCGCACATACATATCTCAGAAGAGGTTTTTGAGATCCTTTGCGAATACGATTGGCCTGGCAATGTGCGTGAACTGGTTAATACACTGGAAAGTGCCTTGGCACTTGAGCCATCCTGCCCGACGCTCTATCCTAAACACCTGCCCGAGTATATTCGTGCGCATTCCATAACCGAGACCCACCAAACCTTACCCAAAGAGGCTGAGAAGAAGTACCGAGTGGTGGATGGAATGGTTAACACCAGTGACTTTCCGACTATAAAAGTCTATCGCAAACGCGCTTCGGAACAGGCTGAACGAGAATATATAAATGAGTTAATCCGGGTAACCGGCGATGATATCGAAAAAGCCTGTCAAATGTCAGGGCTAAAGCGTGCGCGTTTGTATGAACTGATAAAAAAATACAGATAGACCGTCGATCACCGGTTGCCGGCATTTCGCCGGCTGGAAAGATCTCAGGCGAGTATCTTCGACATCACTTCTCCGTCCAAATTTCCACCGCTGAGGATAATGCCCACGCGGCCACCGCTGGCATCTATTTTTCCGGAAAGGATTGCGGCCACCCCTAAAACACCCGAGGGTTCCACCACGAGTTTCATCCGGTAGAACAAAAATCGGACGGCATCCATGATATCGTCCTCGGAAACGGTTTTCATATCATTCACATATTCCAGCACCAGAGGAAAGGTGATTTTACCGAGGGACGGTGTTCGGGTACCATCGGCGATGGTCGAGGGGTTTTTCACCGTGTGCAGTTGTTTGGTATGGAAAGAGCGCACGGCGTCATCGGCCACTTCCGGTTCGATCCCGACAACCGTGCACTTGGGGGCCATGTGCCTGGCGGCGATGGCCGAACCGCTGAGCAGACCGCCCCCGCCGCAGGGCACCAGCAGCAAATCCAGGGGGCCTTTACATTCGAACAACTCCAGGGCGGCGGTTCCCTGACCGGCCACGACATCCGGATGATCAAAAGGGGGGATCAGGGTATAGCCTTTTTCCTTCCGGAGCCGGGCGGAAATATTCTCCCGGGTGTCATTTTCGGAATCATAACTCACCACCGTGGCACCATATGCTTCAGTGGCAGCGCGTTTGATTGCCGGCGCATCCTGCGGCATGACGATGATGGTTCGAATACCGAGGAGACGACCCACCAGGGCAACGGCCTGGGCGTGATTGCCGGAGGAGTGGGTGAGAACACCTTTTTCCCGATCCGCCCCGGAAAGCTTGCTCATGGCATTAAACGCACCCCGGAATTTGAAGGCACCGGCACGCTGGAAATTCTCACATTTGAGAAAAACATCGGCACCGGTTTTTTTATTCAATGTTCGGGAGGTCATCACCGGTGTCCGCTGGTGATGGCCCGATAGACGGCGTTTGGCATCGAGCACAGCCTGAATCATAACTCTTGTCCTTGGTCGGCCCGGCTGGCCGCCGAGACCGGTTAAACGGGTATGCGTAGGGCCACGATAAGAATATCCGGTGTGTTAATCTAACGACTTTTTGATAAACGTCCAGTTTTCTTCGAATAACACCTCCGGATCCTGGGCGCGGATCCATTGGATGATATTTTCCGGCTGATCCATGATTTCCGTATACCGGGTGGTCATTATCAACGGATCGCCACCTTCGGCGGCGCTTTCGTCACCCACCGGTTCCTTCACGAAACGGCCTTTCAACTCTCCGGCGGCCACGGCCTTGTCCACATAACCATGATTGACAATGGAAAATGACAACCGGTCTCCGCCGATGACCGCATATTTTATAAAAATGTATCGTCCCTTGTCCGATCGGAAGGGTTGGCCGTTATTGTCCAGCTCCAGCAGGTTCGAGTAGTATTCGCCGTCGATCACGGTGGGATGCATGGCGTAATGATCCACATCCAGACTGCCCTTGTCATCATGTTCAACGGTAACGATCTGGGTGATATTGTTCTCCCCGACGCCAATGTGGATATATATCACCTCCCCGTCCGCTTCGGCCATCCACAACCCCTTCAGGCGATGATCGAATAGGGCCTTTTCGGCGTCGGACAGCGGATGGGTGGAAAATGCACATGAAACGACCAGCATCAGTAAAACGGCCCCCGACATCATCATTGATTTCATTCGCTCATCTCCTTAGGGTTGGCAGTCTGTCAGATACGAATGAATACCACACGAGGTTCACCGGGATCAAGAAAGGTGTTTTACCATATTCAGAAAACCGGCTTTAAGGTTGCAACCATTTCCACACGATTACAGAGAGTTACCTTCTGAATTGAAAACGCCTTCCCCCACCAGAATACCCGGATCAAATGGCCGGTTATGAATATGGGTTACCCGAATTCGGACTTCGGCGGTCAATACTCCGGTCCGCCGGCATACTCCAGATTCTTGCCCGCGGCCTGGTTCTGAATGCACCGGTATATCTTGGCGTCCAGAGAATTCACACCTTTGTCCGATTCCTTTTGCACCAGGTCCTTGATAAATACCTGCCTTTTTTTACCCAGATCGTTGATTCGGGCCTGCAATTGCCGGCGCTGGTCGGCGAGTTCGCGCAACCGGGCGGAGATCTCTGCCGTGGACCGGCCCTGCAACTCCTCCGGTAGCTCCGCTTCATCCAGCGCTTCAATTTGGACCTTACCGGAAGCCACATCGTTGACCAGTTCCTGATGGCCCAGGAAATTTTTTGAACCGGCCTTTTTAGAATTGAAAACTGTGCGCTTGGCCTGGGCCGAAAGCGCGGCCTCGGTATATATTTTTCGGGCGTCCGCCTCCCTCGCGGTCATTTTCGCTCTTTCCCCGGGTGCGCCATAATACAACCGGGTGGCGTCGAGTTTGGCGGAGAGACCGGCGATCTCACCATCATAAGGGGTGTCGTAAAGTACCGCGCTGCCGGATTGTGCCACCTGGAAGTACTCACCGCCTGCCCGGCGGGCGATCTCCTGCCAGACCGGTGCGGTTTGGGCGAGGTTGCCACATTGAATGGTATTAATGACGATATCGTGTGCAGCAGCCAACCGGCAGGATTCAGCATAGTTGATATCGTTCCGGTAATTCATCTGGGGCGGTGCATCCCCCACCAGGAATATCACGCGATAGGTGGCGGGTGCCCGGCTCCAGGTGATTTTCGTCACCGCCTCGAAAATGGCCTGGTTCACACTCTCCGGCGTGTCGCCGCCGCCACCGGCCTGAAATTCCATGAGGCGGGTATAGACAGCGTCCAGGTCGTCACTCAACGCGGTGAGGGTCGTCACATAGGCATCGCCGCGGTCGCGGTACCCCACCAGGCCCATTTTGATTGCAGGCGCCACTTCCGCCGACGCCAGGGTGTTTGCAATGGACCAGATTTTTTCCTTGGCCGCGGCAATCAACCCGCCCATACTGCCGGTGGTATCTAATACAAACACAACCTCCACGGCCGGTGACTCGGATTGAAAATCGGTTTGAAAAAAGGCCTGTGTTTCCGATTTTTCGGCGGCGGCCGGCACATTCGTCCATAGAACCAGCATCAAAATAGGTATAAGCCGCATTGCCCGTCCCATACGATGTGTTTTCGTGCACTGATACTCCATGATAAACTCTCCTTTCCGATGATAAAAATACGTGAGGTTTTATCGAAAGTGTAGATCATCGACCGGAAAGTACAATTCAAACAAATGCAAAATAAACGGATGAAAACTTTTACATTTGTTTTTCAATACCCGCGTAAACGCGTTTACAACATCCGAAATCATGGAAATTGCCCCGGCCACCACGATGCATGACCGGGTGGCCGGAAGAGGGGGGGATCGATGTCGGAGAAGAGTAAACATCGTTGAGAACAACGATGTTTTGCCCTACGGCAGAACCGTGTCAACGTAGCAACCGCCGCTGGAATCGTCCGGGGTTGACGTCGGTGGGGTGTTCGGGTCGCTGCCGTCATGGGGGGGCGGTTCAACGGGTGTGATGGGGCTGTTGCCGGAACTTTGATAGCCCGTCAGCCGTGCCCACAGCCACCAGGCCGCGTAGGCCTTCCGGTTGCACGTCAGGTCCTGAGCATCATCGCAGTGGGCGCAAGTATTTTCAAAAAAATCAGATGGATGCGCGTCCTGCCAATCCAGATAAAACTCAAAACCGGTGCTTATATCAACGCCGTTATCATTGGCCCGGGGATAGTAGATGTCGTCCATGCCGTGGGTTTCGATATCCCAGTAATCCAGGCAAAATCGCTGGTTGCGCAGGCAATGTTCCGTGATCAGCTGATGGCCCTGATAGGCCGTATCACCGGTGGCGACCTCACCATCCCCATTGGGATGGCCGGTCATGAACACGAAGATTACCGGTACGGTTTTGGTGTCCCCCGCTCCGGTGCCGATTTTACTGCCGCCGGGGCCGTATAAATCGATCAACGCTTCCATATCATCGATATATTGCTGGTGATCGTGCCCCTTCGGATCGCACCAGGACCACATCAGCACATTGATGTCTGCGTTTAGCGGATCATCCAGAAATTCAATGGTTTCATTGTACCATTGGGTATGGCCGTTGCCCTCGATGCTGTCCTTGGCGCTGAGGTCGTTTCCGCCGGCATCGTTGTCGTCGATATCGAGTTTGCCGGAAACCGGGGTGCCGTCGGTGGTAAAGTCATAGCGTTCGTCATCACCGGTTTCGAAATTCTTCAACCCGGTCATTCCCGAGATCACCCGGCTACCGTGTGATGAGTGGAAATAGGCGATATGGAGAGAATTCCTGGCCGCTTCAATGGCCGATGCCGGTATGCTGCGGAGAACCGATTCCTTGGCCACCCTGTGATCGGCAATATACTCGTCGGCTAAAACGGAACCAGAGCAAAAGACTGCACAAATACAGAAAACACCGAATATGATAAGACCTGTTCTTGTTTGAGACATGAGTCCTCCTTTAAAGCCGACATCCCTGCCGATCCAGTAGCCGAGTTCCCGCTTATATAGCATTAATTTCATCTTCTCACTGCCGCCTATGAGATTATCGCGCCGCTGCTGATCTGTCAATTATTAATAAACGGTCAGGGACGGCAACCGCATTTGGAATCGGTCATGATATTTAAGTGCCCGTTTATATAATAAAACGGTGACAATGCCCAATTAAAAATGACAAATGAAGGTATTCTGCCGATTTTTTATTTCCTGTGCTACCGGTTTTTTACAAAATAGATATCATACCGGCATTTGAAATTTGGGCTTTGAAATTTGACATTAAATTGCATGTATACCCCTTTGGGAAAGCTGAGGACTGACATGACCATGTGAATGAGAAGGTATCACAAAGTGAGACCTCCTGGGGAGAAATCAGAGGGGGCTATGCCTTTTTATTCCGGTGTCCTGATAAAACCGATCCGGTTGCGTCCCGATCGTTTGGAGTTATACAAGGCCTTGTCCGCGGCGGCGATCAGTTCCGCTTTGGTGGTTTTCGGGAAGTCGGTATTATAACTGGTGAATCCGCAGCTCACCGTGACACGGATGTCGACGTCACCGGTGGTCATCTTTTGATCCGCAATGGATTTCCGCACGCGCTCGCACAAAATTGCAGCGCCTTTAAGGTCGGTTTCCGGCAGGATCATGGCAAACTCTTCACCGCCGTATCGCGATGCCGTATCCGATGCCCGGATAGCCTCACCCAGAACACGGCTGACCTTTTTGAGGACAAAATCACCGGCGGGATGACCATATGTGTCGTTGATTTTCTTGAAATGGTCGAGATCAAATAAAATTAGCGAGAACGGCCGCTTATACCGGATTGACCGGCTCAGCTCCTTGTCCATCAATTCCTGGAATTGACGGTGATTGTTTAAACCGGTGAGGCCGTCTTTATACGCGAGATCCTGCAATTTATCATTGGCTTTCTGGAGATCTGCGGCGAGGCGCTCGGCCTTTTCCTTGGCTTGCCTGTATTCTTTGAGCAGTTGCTCATAGGACATGTTCAATCTGCCCAGCTCTGCATTGGCCTCCTGGAGAATCTGGGAAAAGGGTTTCATATCCTTTTCCGGGATATCGAACAGGGACATGATTTCGATGCTTTTGGCGGCCACTGTATCCACCATTTCCACAACCTGCATGGGATCGATGCCATGGGACGTGGCGAGATGTTTCTTGATCTCTTCGATTTTTTCTTCACTATGGGAGCCGTGGTATACCGAGGATATCATGTCCGACAACATCAGCAGGTGGGCCTGGGTGCCATGGGTGGCCGGTGGATCGTCGACGCAATGATGGTATCGTATCGGCAGATGAATATTCTCGGATAATCCCCACGCCTCCAGGGTTTGTGCACCGAGCTGTTGATGATCGAAGCCAAAATGCCGTTGTTCCGCTTCGCAGCTGGGGATCCGGTCTTTCTTCTTATCTTCCAGCGCCCCGACCCATTTGCCTTTATCGAGCAAATACATGATAACGATACCGATGTCCTGCAATAATGCCGCGGCGAACAGGTCCTCGATATTCAGATCCAGCATGCTGGCCAGGCATTCGGCGCCGGCAGCAGCGGTAATCGATCGCCGCCAGAAAAAGTTGAACTTGAAACCATCGTCATCATCCCCATTGAACTCCTTGGCGATGACAAACGACAGTGCGATATTTTTCAGTGTATTCGTACCGAGAACGGTGATGGCTTTGGGGATGCTGTCCACCTTGGTGGGCAGGGCGTAAAACGATGAATTGGCCACCTGTAGAATTTTGACCGTCAGGGCAGGATCCGAAGAGATAATTCTGGCCAGGCCTTCCGATGACTGATTTTCACTCTTGACCGCTTCCAGTATTTTTACCCCGATAACCGGTGGGGTGGGAAGCGCAATGGACTCCAGCGGGATGTTCTTTTCAACATTCATCAATTTCAATCTCCGTTTACCACGTTTACTATGTTATCGACCTAGTCCGCTGATATCTTGAATGCAAATATTTACCGATTGTCCATGGTTCATATCGTATCCCCAAAAAGGAACCCCATACAAGGGTCTTCACCTTCAGGGACAAACTGACTGTCGTTTTACCTGAAACGGCCAAAAATAGTCGTTTTTACAATATGTTAATACCCGTGTGCAAGGACGGGTGGAACAGGGTTATCGCATATAGGTGTGGCATGGCATCAAATACTATAAAATAGTGGTATGCGTTGATACAAGGTGCGGTTATAATGTCAAATCACAAAATCCAAATGCCAAAGGGCGGAATGCCATCGTTTTATCTTCCCTTTATTTTTAAAAGGCATCAAGGTATTCTGGTGCTTCCCCAAAACGACATCGAGGCCGGCCATGTTGACTATAACCATACTTGCCAGACGCTATGGGCTCTCCCGCAGTACCCTGCTCTATTATGACAAAATAGGCCTGCTGAAGCCATCGAACCGGACCCGGAGCAACTACCGGGTCTACGCCGAAAGTGACACGAAGAGA
Source organism: Desulfobacteraceae bacterium (assembly GCA_013003715.1). GTDB lineage: Bacteria > Desulfobacterota > Desulfobacteria > Desulfobacterales > Desulfosarcinaceae > JABDIN01. The sequence goes on from JABDIN010000093.1 coordinate 83,626, forward strand.
CTCGAAAAAATCATCATGTACAGACAGGCCGGGTTGCCCCTGAAAGCCATACGGGAAATAATCTCCGCCGCCGGAAAAAACGCTCTGACCACCACGCTTGAACACCGTCTGACCGAATTGAACGAAGAAATACGCAACCTCCGCCATCAGCAACAGGTCGTCCTGGGACTATTGAAAACCCACCGTGTTACCGATCTGCGGCTACCCATGTCCAAAGATCAATGGACATCATTGCTGCGATCCACCGGGCTGGATGACCACGCCATGCATAAATGGCATTACGAATTCGAAACACGGCTCCCTGACGCCCACGATGATTTTCTGTTATCCCTGGGCATCGGGAAGGCTGAAATAAGGGGAATACGGAAATGGAGCAGGACGTATGCGGAAAGGGGCACCGGGGATTGATGGTTCGGGTTTTTTAGGGCCATGGATAAGTCGAACGTCCAATACCCCGTTTCTTCGGAAGGTTCACGATCAGTTATGACCAATGGTTTTTGGGTTGAACAAGACCGGGATCATCGCTGATCGAAGGATTCATCCGACAGAAAAGCCTTGACTTCGTCGGGCGTGGGATTTAGGGGGAGTATACATCCTGAAACAGCACATAGAGAACAGCTTTTATATGGAGGGTTTTTATGATTGTGGGAAAATTGACCGCCGACTGCATAATCGAAATGAAATTCGCCCCATCTTTACGGGAGTAAGAAGACGCGGATCAATATGATTTTGGGGACTTAAGCACCGGGTTACACATTATTCACATCATTGTCCGACCTTCACCCATGCGGTGAGATTATCGGTCTTTGGTAAAATAATATGTGGCCACTGTTTGAGTTCGTACCTTGTGGTTTTTCCGGACCCCTTCATACCGCCGGTGTGCATGCACCGTCACGCCTGCCTATCCTCTCTCCCGGTTTCCCTTTTTGTGGGGCATCTTTAGTAATAACAACCAGTTAATCGCCCGGAACGATTTTTCCGGGTGAAAAGGAAGATGCAATGTCTTTAGTGGAACTGGGGTGGAACCCCTACTTTGAAAATCTGTTATCGTCGGTTGACCAAAAGGAACATCGGGTGGGCCGCATCATTTCACGGCATACCAATATATACTTTATCCGCACTGAAGATGACGAATACCAGGGAGAAGTGTCGGGCCGGTATTATCATAGTATCCGGGAAACCGGCGATTTTCCGGTGGTGGGTGACTGGGTACTGATGTCGATCATGCCGGGCGCCGAAAAGGCGGTGATCCACGATATTCTGCCGAGAAAAACCCGTGTTTCCCGGAACGCGGCCGGTACGGCCGGGAAGCGGGAGGGTAAAGGACTCGTTCGGGAACAGGTCATCGCCGCGAACATCGATACCCTGTTCATTGTCGCCGGTCTCGACCGGGAATACAATCTGCGCCGGATCGAGCGATATCTTGCCATGGCCTACAATAGCGGTGCCACACCGGTAATTCTCCTGAACAAGGCTGACCTGCATGCAGATCCGGAAGCCTTCATCACCGACGTGTCGGCAATTGCCTTTGGTGTTTCCGTTCATGCCATCAGTGCGAAGAACAATCAGGGTCTGGACAGCTTGCGGCAGCACATCCATCCCGGCCAGACCGCGGCGTTCATGGGCTCCTCCGGGGTCGGCAAATCATCAATCATCAATTGCCTGTTGGGATACGACCGCCAGCGCACCACGGCCATCAGCAGCAGCGTGAATAAAGGTGTCCATACCACCACCCACCGGGAATTGATACCCCTCGGGGATGGCGGCATCGTGCTGGACAACCCCGGTATGCGCGAGCTCACCCTGTGGGCGTCGGATGAAACAGTGGAAAGCCTGTTTCAGGATATCGACACCCTGGCCGTCCACTGCCGCTTCAATGACTGCGACCACGTGAGCGAGCCGGGATGCGCGGTAAAACAAGCCATTGACGATGGCGAACTCGATTTAAAACGGTTGCTTAGCTATCAAAAACTGAGAAAAGAAGAACTCTTTTTCCAGCAACGGCAAACCAAAAGCACCGACACCATTGAAAAAGAGAAATGGCGGAAGATCCAGATGGCCTACCGGCAGCGGCATAAATCGCGATGACATGGATGATCATTTGATGGTAGGGTTAAATCATGGAAAAAAGTAACCATTGGGTCAAGCGAATACTTTTATTCGCTGGGGTATTTGAGTTAACAGCGGGCCTGTCTCATGCGGTAATGCCGCTTTACATCTATGAATCGCCCGGATTCTCTCTACTGCAACCAGGTGAGATTGATATCATTACGCTTAGTGTGTTCTCGGTGGGTATTCTACTCGTTGCGTTTGGATCGCTTTCAATTTTATTTGCGATGGATTTTGGTAGGATGAACAACCGGACAATGCTTTATTTTGTATCTACCCAAGCGATTCTCTGGGCCATGAGAATCATTCTTGAGCTTTTATATCCAACGAAAGTAGCGATGTTCTCCGTAGAACAACCTACAGTGATACTCGTTCCGGTCTTCATCTTTCTCTGTGGTTTGTTTCTTTTGTCAGGCACCCTGACATTCAGGAACATGAACAGGGAATCGGCGTAAATACTGCCTGAACGCGGGCTGGGGGCGCAGATGTTTTTTTTCGAATCTCCCTGCGCAATAACTTTTACATGGCATTGGCACAATCAGGATCGGCCGACGGGGCCAATGGTTGGGCTTCATCGATTGGAGGATTGGTATGAAAATCATCATCACAGGCGCTACGGGTTTTCTTGGCAGAAATCTGGCTGAAAGCCTTCACAAAGAGGGTATGTCCGTGATCGCGACGGGACGCTCTGCGGACATCGGTGAAGCGTTACGAAAAACCGGCATCAATTTTATTCCGGCCGATATAACCGATAAGTCTCAACTGAACAATGCTTTTTCTCCTGCGGATGTCGTGATTCACTGTGCCGCCACAGCCGGTGATTGGGGCGGATACAAGGCGTTTTACAACACCAATGTGATCGGAACACGTAATGTAATAGATGCATGTAAGACCCATGATATCAAAAAAATAATATTTATCTCGACCCCCAGTGTCTATTTCAACGGTAAAGACAGATATAATATTGCCGAGAACGAGCCCATACCCGAAAAGCAATTCAATTACGGAAAAACAAAACTGAAAGCTGAACATGATCTTCTGGCCCTTGGGAAAAATGGATTTAAAACCATTATACTCAGACCGAGAGCTGTATATGGAAAGTATGATAACATCCTGGTGCCGCGCATTTTAAAGTTATCCGAGAAGAAAAATTTTCCTGTGATCAATGGCGGTCGAGCCCTGGTGGACATAACATATGTGGAAAATTTTGTGGGTGCCGTCAAAAACTGTTTTTCGGCAGCGGATACCGCATGGAACAAGGTCTACAATATTTCCAATGGGGATCCGATCACCATTAATGACTGGTTTTCACAGGTATTGGACATATTCGACCGTCCCTTTAAAGCCAAAAATATCCCTGAGCCCGTCGCCAAAGCGCTTGCGGGATTTATGGAGTTGGCGAGCCTGCTTCCATTTGGCAATAAGGAACCCGCGCTGACAAGGTTTTCGGTGGGATACATGGCGAAATCCATGACCATGTCGATTGAAAAGGCAAAACAATATCTGAATTATTCACCAACGACGAGTAACGAGAAGGGTTTTATTGAATATCGAAACTGGTATCATCACCATAAATGAACAAATTCATCGCACGACTATTGCTTCAGATGGACATTTCCCGCCGCCCTGTCATGGAATTCCCCGATGTTGCACAGGCTTATCCCCGGGTTTCGATAAATGGTCGCCATGACGGTGTGATATCACCACATATATGTTTTCATCTGCCAGCTCCACCGGATCGATACAGCCGTCATGCAGCCCAAATCCGGGACTCCGGTCATCCTCGGCCTTGGGAAAATCAAAAATGATGACCCTATTTTGAATTTTGATCAAATTGCTGCTGTGCACCAGGTGCACGATACGATTGTTCGCAATGGTCATAATGAAGAGCTCCGATGGGTGAAAAACCGGTATCCAATCCTTTCAACCCGCCGCGACGCGAATGAATCCGGCGATCAGCGGATGAGGTTTCCCGGGGCGGGAGGTTTGCTGGGGTAAAAAAAGCGTTGCCATAAAAAACCGGTGATCCGGCAATTCAATGATTCGCGGTTCATTGTGCATATCCTTGCCGGATATACGAAGGGTGTCTCCCAATTGGTCCATAAACCGGGGATTCAAACCGTAGTTGCATTGAAAAACCTCCAGGGACGTCGGTTTTTGGTATAGTTCAAATGACAATGATCCTTTTTCAATAGTGATTTCTTGGGTTATTCCCACAAGTGAACATGCGAGCCTGCTGATGAAACCTTCGGCATCAGTGGGACCGGTTTCCGCGTGGTGGGCTTTCGCCATTCCCAGTACATTTTGCGCATACTCTAACAGAGCATATTGAAACCCCCCTCATGTGCCGAGAAAAGGCCGGTTATTCCGCCGGCAATAGGCGATGCCGTCCAAAGCGCCGGTATCACTCTTGTAGGGGCTGCCCGGCGCGCACAGGATACCATCATAGCCTGACAAAAATTCGGTACCGACGGTTCCCTCCAAATGTGCGGTGGGCAACCACTGAAGCGCCATGCCCACGCCATGGGCATCGGCCGCATGGGCCAGGGCCGCTTCCGTATCCCGGTGGGAAGGTAAGTTCGGAGCGTAATCGCCGATAATTCCGATGTTGATCCTGTTCATGGCCTCTCCTTTTTACCTGTTTCATGCATGTATCGCATAAAAATCCAATATAAACTTCTTGTGATATTTCCTGCGATCCATGGCCGGATACCCATTGTCCGGGTTCCATGTCAGACCATCGTCACCCATTTTCCGGAAAGGATTCACATGTTCAGCCCACACGTCCGTGGCGTGGTGCTCATGGTGGGGGTCAACCCTGTTGTTTTCCATCATGTCCGCAATGATCCGGTACGCCCCGGAGATCGATTCCTTCATAAAACCTTTGAAAGAAAAGGTTCTTCCGTAACCAACCGGAATCAATTGTCGGTCACTGCCGTAAAGATCTTATTTTTGATACTCTGGAACCAGCTCTCCTCGGCTTCCTTGATGATGCAATACTCCTCAAGGGCATGGACGAATTCGGGATTCTTCTTTTTGAATTCCACGATCCTTTCAATGGAAAGTATATTTTCCAGGGTCGGGGGATCGAGCCCGATGTCCGACTCCCGCTGGATACTCTCCATGGTAACGGCAAGGGCGTATATCGTACCCAGCTCGGCCAATTCTCCGGACGCCATACGGACATCATCTCCGCGCTGGTATTGCAATATTTCATACAGGCAGGCCACCAGGATCGGATCGCCGATATCCGTGGGCTCCCTGCACTCATCCAGGGCAAAATTGCTGTCCAGGAAATCATCGCAGATCTTCTGCAGCCGATTCATCCATTTTTCGTTCAGATTCTGGGGCAGGACCGCAGTGGGCCCGTAGGACAACACTTCATTGGTAAATTGTGACAACATGTGGTTGGACTCCGCATATGGTTCTGGTACCCGTGGCTCCCCTGCGCGTCGAATCCCGGATACGGTTGATAATCATGTGGTACTGGCCATCAGGGGGTCGGCTATTCTTCTTTTTTATCATAAGTGTCGGTGAAAGCCCATGGCCAAATACCGGATTTCCGCAATCCGGCCGGTACCGGAAATAAAACGCCGGAAAGGGGGGGTGCCCCTTCCCGGCGGATAGACTCACGGAAGTGGTTATTAATGGGTCGATTTATTTCCGCAACTTCGGCCCTTGGTAGTCAAAATCATAAGCCTGCGCCCGGAAGGCCCTCACGGCCGATACCGGCAGCGGAAACGACGCAAAGGTTTCTACTGAATTGGCGATGGCCTTCAGCATCTGTTCCGTCACCTCAAAATTGACGTTCGCCAGGGTGTCATCGGGTGTATGGTAATAGGGATCATAGGCGATGCCGGCAGTACCGCCGTATTCCAGTGCCTCTTCTTCGGATTTAACCCCACCGGCGCCGGTGAACAATCCGGCAATGGGAATTCCGGCATCCATGAAAGGCGCATAGTCACTTCGACCGTCCAGGGCCGTGGGTTCAGTGGCCAATCCCAATGAATCGAAATAATTCACATAAAATTGTTCGAGCAATTCCGAGCCCGGAGGACCGGCGTCATCAGTATCCGAACCGTCCCCATCATATACGAAACGGACGTAGTTGGACGATCCGATCATATCGAAATTGAGATAGCAGCGGATGTTGGCGAACGCTTCGGGGGTCAGGTTGGCCACATAGTACTCGGAGCCGTGCAACCCGAGCTCCTCCGCACCCCAGAAGGCGAACCTGACCTTGTTATTGTATTTTTTGCCCAACCAACCGATTTTCAAGGCGGTTTCCAAAATGGCCGCGGTGCCGCTGCCGTTGTCGTTGATGCCGGGACCCGCGGTGACCGAATCCACATGCGCACCGACCATGATGGTACTTTTCTCATCACCACCGGGTGTGTCGGCAATGAGGTTGAACGTCTCACGGATTTCGGAAATAGTGTCGGTTGTAAGGCGCACTTCGGCGCCGGGCAAGCCGCTCAGCTCTATGCCGATATTGAAGTTTGCCCCGACGATGGGGACGGTAAAATCCGATTGCCCCAAGGTGCCGCCAAAGGCATCCACGCGGCCGACCTGGCCTTCATTGAAAATGATGACGCCGACCGCACCGGCATTCTGAGCATTCATGGCCTTGTCGTAAAATGAACATCCGCCCCGTTGCAACAGCGCTATATTACCGGCTGTAAAGCCTGTAAAATCATCCGGTTCGCAGCCACTGGTACTGGTATTGGGTTCTTCGGCAGGTGGTAAAAGCAGATCCACCGCTTCAACCGGCGCCGTAACATCGCCGCTGCCAGAATAGGTCATGGTAATAAAGCCGGCCCTGTCGTTGGGCGGATACACCACTGAATCGGGTAGTGTCTGTTCCATTAAGGGATCCGACAACTCTTCAAAATATGGAAAATCAAAGACCTGTAACTTAAGATCGAATCCGGCCACCCACAGCCAGAAGCCGATATAGCTCAGCGACTGATCATACCCCCGGTTCCCCGATGCCCGGCTACCACCGTTGCCATCGGCGATGTTCTCCAGTACTCGCTGATGAAATTTAACATTATCCACGCTGACCATATCTTCCAGGGGTGGGGCAAACCGGCTGTCACCGGCGAATGAAACCCCGGAAAAGAGCATTGATATTAACAAAAGGCTTAACATAACGCTTACATATCTGGACATGGCTCCTCCTTTGGTGAGTATTAGAATTTCTCCGGAAATCCGAAATGGATATATGGGACATGTCACCCCCCGTTGAATACCACCTCCTCTCTCAATGCTTTTGAAATTATCCAAAAGCCTTAAGCGTATTCATTCGTTTGTGATGAGTTGCGCATCAAAAAATCCGGACAAATTCAAAGATGAGAACAGTGATCCAACGACAAGTCGCTGTAGACAATTTTATTCTGCTGAAATCAAATAGGAAATAGTGGAACGTTAAGGAAAATCAGATTAGGACCAGCGTGGAAACCGGATCACGATTGTGTAGCCCTATTTCTGACAAAGTTATGGCTTCAAGTCAAGGGCAAATCGGGGCTGGAGCAGCGCTAACGCATGTAAAAATGATATGGTGGGAACAGTGTCCGATGAAAACAGATAATGTAATGTCAAATGGCGGTATGCTATCCATTTTTAAGGATCGCATTGATGAAGAAGTGAAGACGAAACGACAGCAGTCCGCCATTCGGCAGTTGGATTTTGTCGTTTGAAATGATGCGGCATGGGCTGGTGCGGATAACCCCGGCATTGGATACCGGGATTATCCGGGTTCCCCCCTATCCCTCACGCCTATGGGTAAGCGGGCAGGATATTATTATAATTATAAGGACTTATCTTCATATTCGAGGGTGACCGTCACGGTGCGGTTCAGGGCGCGGCCTTCGGGCGCCTTATTGTCATACAACGGTGCAAATGGGCCGATGCCGCTGTATCTGATGTCGTCCTTCATGGGCAGGTCGGCATACAAGAGCTCTTTAACCACCGCGTTCGCCCGGCGGTCGGAAAGCCCCATGTTATAGTCCACGCTGCCGATGTCATCCGTGTGTCCGGTGACTTTCACGGAAGAATTGGGCACGGCATTCAGGCGTTTGATGATCCGATCCATGATGGTCTTGTTCTGGGACTTGATTTCGGCACTATCATAATCGAACAAAATCAAGGCATATTTCTCCACGACCTTGTACCCATCCTTTTTGGCCATCAATTCCTCCCGCCGGACAAAATTGACGGGAATCATGGTGGTTTCCTTCATTTCCAGAGGGTTATCCTCCTTGTCCACTGCTTCAATATCCGCCGTTATCGTCTTGAAGCCCGCGATTCGGTCAAGCCCGATCTCATCTGTTTTAAGTGAGAATTGAGCCGGAATATCGCCAACCCCCTCAAAGGTTTTCAGTGGTTCATCATCGCCCCGCACCACAATTTTCCATGAGGTGATATCCGCTTCGGCTTTAATTTGGGGTGAAATCTGTATGTCCGTGGCATCGCATACCTTTTCCACATAAGTGGTTTTCAAGGTGTCCAGCATCTCCGGATTGTCCGAGCGAATCTCGACGCGCTGGTTTTCCATGGTACCTTGCTCCGACCGGCTGGATGACGGCTGTTCCGGCAGATTTCTCGACTCGATGTCGATCCTGTCCGGGCTGATTGCCCAGAGATAGCGCAAATAGGATTTAACGGACTCGGCCCGGGTCTTGGACAGGTCCAACCGTCCCTTTTCCTCACCGACGTTCGCATTGCAACCGATCAGGCGAATTCGGGTATGGGGATACGTCCGCATCCGATGGCCGATGATATTGAGAACATGGTAATGCTTCTCGATGGCGCTCTTCAAGGTTTCCGAAGAAAACCCGTCGGTTTCCCCCTGGCGGGCAAACAACTTGTATTTCGGCGATATTTCCCCCTGGCCGGTATCAAAATATACATAATTGAGCAGGGGGGAAGAATCGATGGTGGTGATCTCCTCGATGTTGATGCTGTCCGGTAGAAAGGACAACGCCCCTTCCGGTGGATTCAGGAAACGATAGGTGACGATATGTCGATGCAGCAGAGTTGTGGAAAACGATTTGAAGATGGGCAGCAATTCGGTGGCTGAAGCAGCTTTCCATGATTTTCCACCCGAAGAAACGGCAAACGAATCCAGAAACGGGTCCAGGCTTTTCGCGGGTGTGTAATCCACCGTAAAGGCGGAGTAGTTGGTCAGTTCCTTTACTGCTGCCGTAACATCGCCGGTCTTTACGGAACTGTTGATATCCTTGCCGTCTGAAAATACCACCAGGAATTTATTGCTTTTCGGTGGCATGGCGGCGATGGCATCGACACCTGCCAGCATGCCGTCGTATAAAAACGTACCATCCGTATATTTATCCGCCAGATTTTCCTTGAAAAAAGTTCTCAGTGCCTCGGGATCGCCGGAGGTAAAGGATTTCACATGCAGGTCATGCCCCCGTATCGTCATGGTGTTTTTCTGATCGAACACAATTGCAGTGACGTTGTCAAAAGGCCTGATGGTCCCAAGAAACGCTTCCAACGCTTCTAACATGGGTTGTACAGCCTTGCGTTGCACCATGGAAAAAGAATTGTCGAGCACCAGGACAATGTTCAGCGGAATGTCCTTATTGGTCCGCAGGGGTTCAATGGAGACAATTTTGGCCGTTTTCGACCCCATGCGAAGGGTGATGTCCGTTGGCAGCAGGTCCAAAACCGGGTTGTCTTCCGCATCCAGCGCGGAAACCAGGATTTGAGATTCGGACATGGCCTGATAGCTGAATTTGACGATGCTTTCGGAGGCGGTGACCTCCAATAAATCGGTTGACTCGGCAGCACTTGAACCGGCACCGATGAAAATCAAACCGATAATGATGATGAACAGTCGCAATTGTTTCATAATTCACTCCTCCAGATTAACAGACAACTTTTTAGTGAACTCATTGTAAACTAAAGGTAATTGAGCAAATTTCGGGCCAAAGAGATAAGGTACTAATATTAAAAGCGTTTGATATTTTCATGCGTAGCAGCACAATACAGCAGCTGCGCTTTTTGCACATGTGGTTACGAGATCTGCGCATTATCGCACCGACAACGGCTTACATCGGACGCAATGCCGGCATCGATTGTCACCGGTTGATATCCAGGGATCGGCATTCTCACCGGATTAATCCTAACCCGCTAACTTACTTTGTGAATCCGGGGACCACCAATTGGTTCAGATCCGTTTATGTCCGGATCTTCGGGAATAGAGAGTTCGGGCTATTCGGCGGTGTTAAATTCCGCCGGATATATACAACCGATCTTCAGCAATCAGCAAGACAATCACATTAATTTGAGCTTTTACATTTACCCGCAGTTTGATGTAGGGCGTATAGCGGATGATTATTTTACTCGACTATGCCGGGCCAATGCGCCTTGATTCTCATTTCGGGGCGTACCGGCAGGTCACGGTCTCTTCTGGCTATCAGGAAACAGTAGAGAGTTCAAGAAAAGAATATCGGTTTTAGATGTAATTCTTGAATTGAAACGACATCGGCTCGATGCCGTCTTTGAATTCTCCTTTATAAACCGGTGTTGCCGGACGGCGGCTGCATCGGAAGGGAAATGGATTCCGACGAGGATGCGATCGGCAGTATCACGGTGAACGAACTGCCTTGTCCCTCGACACTCTCCAACTGTATGCTTCCCTCGTGGGCCTGTACGATTGATTTTACGATGGCAAGACCCAGGCCGGTGCCAATGATGTAGCGGGTCTCTTTATTTTTAACCCTATAAAATCTTTCGAAAATATGTTCCCGGTCGTGTTCCGGTATACCGAGTCCGTTGTCGGTTACCCGAATATGCAGATATGCTTCGTCCGCATCGGCATTCACTTCGATTTTGCCGCCTTCCGGTGTGTAGTTGATGGCATTGGTGATCAGATTGGATACTACTTCTTCGATGCCCATGCGGTTGGCCGGTATCCTGGGTAACGGTGGAAGCTGGGCAAGCGAGAGCACAAGGTTTTTTTCCTGTGCCTTGGGAAGGTAAAAATTAACTTCTTCAAGCAGCAGCTCGGGAATATCGATGATGTCCTTTTCCCGGCAGACCGACCCGGACTCGATTTTGGACAGATCAAGAAGTTCTGTGGAAAGGTTGGCCAAGCCTTTTAACTTTTCCGTCGCCCGATGAATGATATCTTCCTGTTTTTCGGTAAGTTCGCCGGCCAGACCATCGGTGAGCACTTTCATTTGCATCAACACGGAATTCAACGGACTCCGGATTTCATGGGATACCATGTGTACATAATGGGACTTGAGCTGATCCATCATTTTCAAGGAGGTGATGTCATTGACGACGGTGACCACCCCCAACATGCGACCCGGGCGGTCACGGAACGGGATGCAGCGAACCCGAAGGCAGGTATTGGTGCTTTCAACGCGGACTTCCCGGGTTAAGTCCCCGGGATCGTTTCCGGACACGACACACGAATCCGACATCATGCGGCGGATGCTTTCGAGTTCTATAACCGCTTCCACGGGTTTTCCGATAACATTGTCGCCCTTATACCCGATCAATTTTAAAAAGGCCGGATTGGCCAAGGCGATACAATTGTTTAAGTCCGCGGCCAGTACACCATCGGCCAGGTGATTGATCACCGCCCGTACCCGCGATCTTTCATTGGCCATGTCCTGAATGGTTTGCAGGAATTCGACGGCCTTGGTCAACACCGCCCGCAAATCATTGGGAGCAAACGGTTTTGAAATAAAATCGAACGCCCCGTTTTTCATGGCCTCAATGGAATGCTCCAGGGTGGCATAGCCGGTTATGACGATGACAACGGTATCCGGATGCAGGGCACGGATCTTCACCAGGGCCTCAAGACCCGAAATTCCGGGCATCATTAGATCCAGCAGTATGATGTCGTAATGACGTTCGATCAGCAAATTCAATCCGGTTTCCACATTCTCCGCCTGATCCGCAGAAAACCCATCCTGGGCCAACATGTTCAGGCAGGCATTTCGAATCCGCTTTTCATCATCGATGACCAGCACGCTGATGTCAGAGAAAACCGTATTGCCCGTCCGCACTGATCCCGCGACGGATACCGATCCGGTGCAGTCCATTTTATTTTGGTCAATCATCTTTTGCGTCGCTTATCGGTAAATTGGTTGGAAATTCAAGTAAAAAGGTGGTGCCGCCGGCACCGGTATGTTTCACACTGATGTTGCCGTTGTTTTCTTTAACCAGCCCATAGGCCGTACTCAAGCCCAGTCCGGTGCCCTTGCCCAGTTCCTTGGTAGTAAAAAAAGGATCGAATATTTTCGTCAGGTCCTCTTTCCGGATACCGCAACCGGTGTCTGAAACTTCCAGGCAGACCTTGTTCCGTTGCTTGTCCGGACGGGTACACAGGGTTAACTGTCCATCACCGTCCATGGCGGCAATGGCGTTGATAACCAGGTTGATGAGCACCTGGCTGATCTGATTCTTATCCACTTCAATCATCAATAGCTCGTCCGAAAAATCCCGGAGGATTTTAATTTTTCCGAACATTTTAGGATCACGGATCAAGGTCAGACTACGCTCGATAATTGTATTGACATCAATCAATTCCTTGGCCGGCACCGATCGGCGGCTATACTCCAGCAGGCTTTTTACGATGCCCTTGCAACGATTCACATCCTCGACCACCGCCAATAACTCTTCACGTTCCGGATCATCCAGTGGGAGGTTTTCTATCTTCAAGCTTGAGTAGAACAGGATGCTGGTGAGCGGGTTGTTGATTTCATGGGCCACACCCGCTGCCAGTTGACCAATGGAGGCCATTTTCTCGGATTGGGCCAGCTGCACCCGTGCCTCTTCCAGTTTTTTTTCTATCCTGATCTTATCACTCAAATCCGTATAGAGACACACCTTGGCGATCTCTTCATCGTCTTCATAGATAATCGATGCATTTATCTCGGCCGGAATGGTTTCCCCCCATGAATTTACAATTGAGGCATGCATGCCGTGCAGCTTGCCGACACCGTCGCCGTCGTCGTGTCGTAATTGTCGCATGATTCTGCGGGCCACCCCGGGCTCATACAACTGCTCCATGGTCAGGGTTCTGGCCGCTTCACTGTTCTTATAGCCGAACAGGCTCTCTGCGGCCGGATTCATCAGCAATATATTGTCGTAATGATCAGCGGCAACAATTGCCACCGGCGAATTCAGGATGATTTTTTCAAGAAAGGCCTCTGTCTCTTTTAAGGCGATTTCCAGTGTTTTCATCCGTGTGACATCACGCACGCTTTCCATCACATAAATCACATCACCGTTGTCATCCAGTATCGGTGAGAACAAACGTTCTTCCCAGAAGACCTTCCCGGTGCGCGTGGGCCGCCGGCGCAATACGGACTCACCTTTTTTATTTTCCAGCACCTTGATAAACGGGCATGCCCTGTGTCGGCAGCCATTTGAGCCGTAAAACACTTCGCTGCAGGTTTTCCCGACGATACTATCGAGGACCATATGTTGTTTCTCTAGAAAAACCCGGTTGGCCGTGAGAATTACTTTACCGGGAGTCAGGATCAGCGTCGGAAATGAAAGCGATTCAAAAACCCGTATCCGCCAGTCCAGTTCATCATAGATCTTTTCGTTCATTGTTGGCCCTCCCTCCTCCGATGTCGCGCGGACGGTCCAAGGCCCGAAAAAGGCGGCGGTTGCACGGTTTGAGGAACATCGTACAGAATCGAAAATACCGTTTTGGCCTTCAGGGCATAATTATCCGGCAACACCAGAAAGACGGAAGACCCCGAGCACGCCGATGCAATCAACGGAATCTTTTCTTGCGCAAGGGCATTGAGGGTATTTTCGGCAATACCGAAGCGGTCACCAAAATGAGGTCCATAAAAATAGAGCAACTCCACCGGTGCGGTGACATGCATCTTTGTATCATCAAAATTCGAATCCATCGCATTGATTAGCCGTCTCACGGCATGCCTGTGCTGATTGGCCGCCACCACAGAAATCCGGCCCGATGGCCCTAAAAAAATCATCTCAAAAGGAATCGTACCCTTTTCAGTGCCACTGAGCCATGGATCCTTCTGCTTGAACGGCTCAAACTCCAGGTTGAATTCACAGATGCACAGATCCGTCTTTGTTTCAAACCCATAGGTTTTTATTTTCGTTTCCGAATATCGCGCGGCAGTTTCCATACCTGAACTTTTGGGCTGCTTTTCATGTGTTCTCAGAGCTGAGTGCCGACAACAAATTGAAGCGAATCGACAGCGGTTTCCGCCAGATTCGTGTCAATAACAAAGGTCAGCGCACCGATTGATGATGCGGCGGCATGTACGGGTATCAGGGAACACCGCAAAGCCCGCAGCAGTTGGAACATCATCTGCAGGTCCGATTGATGCGGAAATGCACTCAAGAGAGTCACGGCCGGGAATACACGATGTTCCATGGCCGGGTCCGTTGTAATTTTTTTGAGTACATTGGCCAACACTGACCGTCCCCCGGCATCCAGGCAACAAAAAACGGAATTCCCCTCATGGGTGTCACGGGTCGTGATGAATGTCAGATTAACCTGATTTTCTGCGAACACACGACACACGTTTTCCTTGACGCCGGTGATCGGGGAGGCGTGGTGCAGAGATACCCCGATCATCGGATCGCTCAATTTCAACCGTTTTACCTTGGTTGTCCCGACTACCATACGCCCGCCTCCGACGCGAGTGAACCTTTCCTCTCTTTTTATGCCACACACCCGACCGTATTGTAGATCGGATAATCGTAAACGGCCATACCAACACCGGCATACTGTTTTTATCGTTTCTATCAGTCCGCCATATAGTCGCTGACGATCTCCATGAGTTTGTCCATATCTATGGGTTTGGGTATAAAATCATCGGCCAAGGTATTGATGCCGTCATAGTGAGTATAATTGGTGGATGTCACGGCATCGCCCACGGCCGTGAGCAGCAGCACGGTGATGTTGCTGTATGCTTTGTCCTTTTTAATTTCATCACATAATTGATACCCGTTTTTGTTGGGCATCATGACATCCAGAATCAGCATCGTGGGCCGTTCTTCCTTTATTTTTTCCCAGGCTTCCACGCCATCATAGGCTTTGGCGGTGCGATAATTCTTGTTTTCTAGTTTCATGCATACCGATTCCACCAGATCGGGATCGTCATCGACAACAAGGATTAAAGGTTTTTCGCTCATTTTATTTTCTCCTTTTCTAGAATCATTATTTTCTTTTCGGATCTGTTATACGATGTCAGGCCGCGGGTAGAGACCGGCGCGTTCGATTATCTCCGGCACTTTCTGCTCCCATTCAATGGCCATGAGGTGAATGCCGTTGACCCCTTCGATTTCTTTCAACCGCTGGATGGATTCGATACTGATATCAATCCCTTCCCGGGCCTGCTTGTCCTTGGGAACTCCGGCCATACGCTTGATAATCTCGTCGGGTACGTCCATGCCGGGAACCTTGTTTTTCATATACTTCGCCATGCCTTCGGATTTCATGGGGGTTACGCCGGCCATAATGTAGACCTTCTTGTGCAATCCGCGATCGCGAATTCCCGCCATCCAGCGTTCAAATTTGTCGAGATTGTAAATGCATTGGGTCTGGATAAAGTCAACACCCGCCATGATCTTTTTGGCCAAGCGCGCCACCCGCAGTTCAAACGGATCGGCAAAAGGATTGGCAGCGGCGCCGATAAACATCCGGGGCAGGTTTTCAACCTCGGCCCCCCCCTGCAGCCTGCCGTCTTCGCGCATGTTACGGACCGCTTCAACGAGTTGTACCGAGTCCATGTCATAAACATTGGCAGCCATGGCATGATCACCGAAATGGGGATGATCGCCGGACAGGCACAGCACCGTGTTGATATCGTGGGCGTATGCGCCGATGAGGTCACTCTGAAGAGCGATGCGGTTGCGATCGCGTGTGACCATTTGAAGCACGGGGTGAAGTCCCATCTCCCGCAAGATTATACTGGCGGCAAAACTGCTCATACGCACCATGGCCGTCTGGTTGTCGGTGACGTTGACGGCATCCACATAACCTCTCAGGTGTTCCGCTTTTTCTTTTACAATCCCGGGCATGGCGCCACGGGGCGGGCCACATTCGGATGTTACGGCAAATTGTCCCGAAGCAAAGATTTTTTCCAGCACACTGTTTGTTTTCATTATTGCAAATCCTCTCTGATAATCTTTCGGGGTCCGCCGCCGCGGGCTGGTCGCCAGTCTTTAGCGGAAATAACCTCCTCATATCGATCTTCGATACCCAATGCTTTCATTCTTTCCCAAATGAGGTGCCACGCGCAATCCACTTCCCCGCTGATTTCGCATTTGCCGTCACCTGAACCACCGCACGGGCCATTCATCAATCGCTTGGAACATCTTGCAATCGGGCATATGCCCCCCGTCAACCCCAGGAGGCAATCGCCGCATCCCTGGCAGCGCTCCGCCCAGACACCGGCCCGTTCGGACGCACCCATGAACTTGGTATTCACGGCAGGGAACACGCGAACCTGACCAAAGCGCCTCGCGATTTCCTGAACACCGCAACCGCATGCCATGGACACCACCGCATCCACACCGTCAATATGCAGGGCCAGGGATTCCACGTATTCGGGATCGCATTGTCTTTCCAATGTCATCTCAACAACGCTAAGGGTTTTACCCTGTTTCATGGACACCATTTGCAAAGCGGAGGACAACATGGCCACTTCCTTACGTCCACCCGCGGCGCAAACTGTCACACATTCATTGCACCCCACCAGCAGAATGCGATTATACGGCTCAATGCATGAAGCGATTTCATCCAGAGGCTTTCGTTCGGCTGTAATCATTTATTACCTCTCCTTTAGCAGGCTATACTAATTCCGACAGAATTCGGTTCGATTGCTGATTAGTGTTTTTAGGACAGGGGCCAAGCAGACGGATGTTGTCAAGAAAATCGGTTACAATTCGGACGAATTGCTTTCCCATGCCGGCTGACATCATGACCATTTCAACCCGTTCCGATTCAATTCCGATTTCATCCATCCATTGCTTCAAGTATGCCGTCCGTTTCAGGGCTTTGATATTGCCGTTCTTAAAATGACAATCGCCCTTCAGGCATCCGGCAATCAGGACACCGTCAGCCCCATCCATCAGGGCACGCATCACATGCAGCGGATCAACCTTGCCCGTGCAGGGCACGCGGATAATCTTGATTCCCGGTGGATATCCCAAACGCATGCTGCCGGCCATATCCGCTGCCGTGTATGCGCAATAGTGGCAGCAATAGGCCACAATTACCGGATCAAATTCTTCCATTATAATTTCCTTTCCAGCAATCCTTCCAGTTTGGCCATCATGGGTCTGTCTTCAAATCGCGTCAGCTGTATCGCCTGGGCAGGACATTCCGACGCACAGGTACCGCATCCATGACACTTGGAGGGATCAATTTCCGAATATCGATCTTCATTGATGAAGGGCACGTCATACGGGCAAGCCCTTACGCAAACCAGACATGTCGCGCACCTTTCCTTATCCACCTGCGCTACGGAGGCTCCCATATTGATGAGGTTCCGGGACAACACCGTTATGGCACGCCCGGCAGCAGCGTGAGCTTGTGTTATACTTTCACCGATATTTTTCGGCGAGTGGGCGGTTCCGGCCACGAAAAAACCCGGTACCGACATATCCACCGGTTTCAACTTGGTGTGATCTTCCAGAAAATAACCGTCACCGGTGCGGGTCAGATGGAAAATTTTAGCCAGATCCTCCGTGGATTCATCGTCACTTTTAAATCCGGTACTCAAGGCAAGGCAATCCGCCACCACCATAAGCTTCATTCCCAGCATCGGTTCATTGAACGTGACGTGAACACCGGCACCGCCGGCTTCCACCACCGGTGGTGATTCCGGAGTATAGCGGACGAATATGACGCCCCGCCGCCGCGCTTCCAGGTAATAATCCTCAAGGAAACCATATGTCCGCATATCGCGGTAGAGAATGTAAATGTTCAGATCCGGATTGCTGTCCAGCAGCCACAGCGCGTTTTTGATGGCCGCCTGGCAGCATATCCGGGAACAATTGGGGTTGTCCGGTGTCCGGGATCCAACACATTGGATCATGACCACATTTTCCCAATCCGACACCTTGTCCGGTGCCGTATGGATGAGGTTTCCCAGTTCCATCTGGGTACATACGGCCTCATGTTTATCCAGCAAATAGTCATCCACCCGGTTCGGGGCGGCCCCAACGGCCAATATGGTAACCCCGTGCTCGATCTGGCGGTAGTACATCTGGGGCGCTATTTGAAATCCGGTCTTGAACATTCCGGGCAAGCCTTCATGATCGACCAAAACCGCATTCAGAATCACTTCGATATTCTTGTGCGCCCGCACTTCTCCCATAAGGCCGGACAGGTAGGTTGGTACATCGCTGCCGTCAATAGTTCGATGGATCTGCCGGGCCAAACCGCCCAGCTCACCGGCCTGCTCCGCCAGATATACGGTATAGTTCTGCTCCGCCAGCTCAAGGGCGGCATTCATCCCGCTGACACCGCCGCCTATCACCAGGGCGCTTTGGTTGAGTTCCAAAATGTGATCGATTAGCGGATGGGACTCCACCACACCTGCCGACGCCATGCGAATCAACTCCTTGGCCTTTCGTGTGGCATCTTCGGGCCGATCAGCGTGGACCCATGCGTTCTGATCCCGTATGTTGGCAATCTCCAACATATATTTATTCAACCCTGCCTGCATCAATGTGTCCTGAAACAGGGACTCATGGGTTCGGGGCGAACATCCCCCGATAACAACGCGGTTCAGCTTTTTGTCGGCAATGGTCTTCCGGATGATATCCAGAGATTCCCGGCTGCAACCGTATCCCACCGAGCGCGACACAACCACATGGGGCAACAGGCCGGCATAATTGACCACATCGGGTACATCCACCGTCCCGCTGATATTCTGCCCGCAGTCACATACAAAAACACCGATTCTCGGCAGTTCACCGGTAATGTCTTTTTCAGGGGGATATACGGGTTCCGTAGAATCGGCGGTTGCCGCCGGCAGCAGGTGCTTTCCGGCCAGGCAGGCGGAAGCACTGGCCTGAACCAGGGTTTCGGGAATATCCTTGGGCGCTTCAAAAACACCGCAGGCATAGATACCGGGCCTGGAAGTGGCCACCGGGTTGAAGCTGCCGGTCCGGGCATAGCAATGATCATTCAATTCAATACCCAGAACTTTGGCCAGACCGGTCGATTCCGCAGACGGCCTGAAACCGGTTGCCAAGACCACCATGTCATATGTTTCGTCTTCCAGAGTGCCGAAGCCGTCCTCTACATACGAAATCTTCAGGGCACCATCTGGATCGGCGGGAATGATACTGTGAGGCCGGCATCGTTTCAGCCGCACATGGTAATCTTCCTTCGCCCGTTGATAATACATTTCATAGTCTTTTCCAAAGGTGCGCATATCCATATAGAATATGGTGGTCTCAATATCTTCCTTGAAGCGCTCCTTGGTCACAATGGCTTCTTTGAGGGCAAACATGCAGCAGACGCTGGAGCAGTATGAAACCTCACCCTTGTTCTGTCCCCTGGATCCGGCGCATTGTATCCATGCCACCCGCCGGGGCTGGCATCCGTCCGACGGGCGCTGAAGCTCTCCGAAAGTGGGGCCTGATGCCGACATGATGCGCTCATATTCAAGACTGGTCACCACATTAGGCAGTTTTCCGTATCCATAATTATCCAACGCTTCCGGGCTGAACACATCGGCGCCCACAGCCACAATGATGGCCCCCACATGCAGCTGCCGTGTTTTTGCTTTGTCGCCCTGAATAATCGCCCCTGCCGGGCACACCGACGCCAAGGTCTCAAAGTCGCTGCACTGGTCCCTCTTCACGGAAAACGCATGCGGCGTCACACGGGGGTATCGCATACAGGTCGGTGCCCGATGGTCCAATCCGGGCGTAAAACGAATGTATTTGGGAAACTTATCCAGACAAAGCCCGCATGCCGTGCATTTTTCAGTGTCTATATAGCGGGGTGCCGTGGTCAATGTAATGGTAAAATTGCCGGCCTCGCCTTCCACACCGGTCAATTGTGTCAGCGGCATCAAGTCGATATGCTTCTGACGGGCACCCGCCGACAAATTGGGGGACAAGGTGCAAATATCACAGTTATTGGTGGGAAAAGTCCGGTCCAATTGGGTGAGTACGCCCCCAATGGCCGGGGATTTGTCGATCAGGATGACATCTTTGCGTGCTTCGGACAGGTCCAGGGCCGCCTTGATGCCGCCGATGCCGCCGCCGATGATGAGGACCGCATGATGATCGGATGGACGATTCGCTTTCATTTGCGTCTATTGTTCCATTTTTAGGGTTCGCTATATTGGGGATGCCGTATCACTTTCTGTCGATGATTTATGCCTCACCCATGAGTATGTTTTCAGGGTGTTTTTTGGTCAGCGTCCGGCATAATCCAGAATGATGGGTAATTTATGTTCCCAGCCCATGGTCTCGATACGCACCCCCTGAGACAATTGACCAAAAGCGGCAATGGTTTCACCGGCAATGCGCAGGCATTCATCTTCCCGGTCACCGGCTTTTCGGATGCGCTGGATCAATTCCTCCGGGATATTGATACCGTCCATTTTCAACGACATGTATCGGGCCACACCAACGGATTTGAGTATGAATACCGTTGAAATAACCGGCACCCGGAAACCACGGATTTTTTCAATCACCGCTACCAGCTGTTCGGCTTCGAACATCGGGGGTAGTATAATAAATTGTGCACCGGCTTCTATTTTACCTGCGGTTTTTTCAAGTTCGAGATCCAGTTCGCGGTCGCTTGTCCACAAGGACATGGTGCAACCCACCCCGAAGGACGGTTTACCCGCCAGATCAAATCCCGCAGAATCCTTGCCGCCCTGCAGCGTCTTAACGGTGCGAATGAGCTCGAGTTCATCCATATCATCCACCGGATTTGCCTCCCGATGGTCACCCAGGCGCATCTCTTCCCCCTGGACCACCAGCAGGTTTTTAATCCCAAGGACATGTGCGGCGAGAATATCTCCCTGGAGCGCCAGCCGGTTGCGATCCCGTGCATAAATATGGATCATGGACTCAATGCCCTCGCGGCTGATCAGTGCGCCGCCGGCCAAAGCGCTCATTCGCATCACCCCGTTGTCCATGTCCGGAATGATAACGGCATCCACGCGGCCCTTGAGTCCGCGTGCATTGGTAATCAAATCCGAAATATCAACCCCTTTGGGTGTGTGCATTTCGGCCAGAATTACGAATTTTCCAGAGGATAAACGATGTTGAAGATTCATAGGTATGGGTTTCCTTTATGAATATCGATTCAGAGTTCCTTACGTTTTCTTTCTCAACAGTATCCGGAAAAATTTATGCTCAAATTCCTCCTTGATCACAATTTCATAAGACACCGGCGGCAACACTTTAAATAAATCCGCCATGGTTTCCGGGGTCCGGCCGACACATTCCAGGATTTCATTCGAATTCATTTCATTGAAAACGTTGGTGAATTTCAAAAGTGCCAGGGGCGTCACCGAATCCCGGATATCCAGAATGTGATCCGCCTTGTATTCGTTGTAAACGCTCAAGACCGGTTATCTCCTTTTCAAGGCAGAGGCCAAATGCAATTGAGATGCCAAAAAAAGGCAGCCGGCATTTTTAATCCACTGGATTCTTATTGAAATTCAGGTGGTTATTTTGTTTAAGCCCGGAGTCGGAAATGGAAAAGGTTGGCAAGCAAATGTTAAAGTGTTAAGCGTTTTTCTTTTACACATGTTAAATTTGAACAGGTATCTTGAATGATTGAACATGAATTGGACCGCTATTGGAAGACCGTCGTCAACACTATTCAGGACGGTATCATGATTGTCAATAAATACGGCATCATCGTTTCCATCAACAACGCATTCGAACGGATTACACAGTATAGGAAGGAAGAACTCATCGGGAAGACCTGCCAGGCCCTGAATTGCGATATCTGCGATAAGGTGTGGGAAAACTGCAATGGACACTGGTGTGCGCTTTTCAGGACCGGGGAACTTCAGAAGCGCGAGTGCTCAATAATCCGTAAAGACGGTCAGCGCATTCATGCCTTGAAACATGCGTCCATTCTCCACAACGACCAGGGAGAAGCCATCGGTGCGGTGGAAACCTTAACGGATATTACGGAACTCATCCGCAAGGACCATCAGATTGAAGCATATAAACGCGAGCTGAGGACCACGAACGGATTTTACGGTATCATCGGGTCGTCCCCGGTCATGCAACAGGTCTTCGATTTAATGGTGAATGCCGCTCAATCCGATGCACCGGTAATCATTTATGGAGACAGCGGCACCGGGAAAGAGCTGGTGGCCAAGGCCGTGCACAAGCTCAGCACGCGAATGGATAAGCCCTATGTGAAGGTCAATTGTGCGGCTTTAACCGAATCGCTGCTGGAAAGTGAATTGTTCGGCCATGTCAAAGGGGCATATACCGGTGCTTACCGTGACCGCGTCGGCCGGTTCGAAACCGCCCACGGCGGCAGCATCTTCCTGGATGAAATCGGTGACCTGCCATTGTCCACCCAGGTTAAAATGCTACGGGTGCTTGAGGAGAAAACCATCGAGCGGGTCGGTGATGTCGTCCCCATCCCGGTGGATGCGCGGGTGATCTCGGCCACCAACCGGAATCTGGCCGGATTAGTGCAAAGCAAGGCTTTCCGGGAGGATTTCTACTTCAGAATCAATGTAATTCCCATTCATCTGCCGCCGCTCAGGGAGCGGGTCGAGGATATTCCGTTTCTGGCCGAGTTCTTTTTTCGTAAGATTCGCCGGAAAAGCCGGAAGAACATTAATAATATCGATAATAAAACCATGGATATACTCATGCGGTATACCTGGCCCGGTAATGTGCGGGAGCTGAAAAGTGCATTCGAATATGCCTGTGTTACCTGCAATGAGAGCATGATCCGCCCCTTTCATCTGCCGCCGGCCATCGTCAATCAAGCCCCCCCGGGCAGCTCACCGGTCAAAAAATCATTCAACCGGGAAGAGATAAAAAAAATCGAATTGATCGAGACCTTAAGGGAAACCGGCGGCAACCAGTCAAAAGCCGCGGAGAGGCTCGGTATCAGCAGGGTTACGGTTTGGAACCGCATGAAAAGGTACGGCATCAACGCCAAACTGGACATTGAAATCAACGGGCATCCGGCGGATTCAGCGGATTCCATGTCCCGTTCTTAACAGATTATCAGCTTCGCTTGACATCCTCCTTCCGCTTCCACATCCCCCATCACATACCCATCCAGTGCCGTGCGGGACATCACATGACAGGCCGAGGACTCTCCGGTGATCATGACTCGAGGTTTTCTGTCCATCTCAGGTTCTCCTGCCCAAGGTTGTCGGCAAAGCAGCAGGCCGTTCTTTTCCTCTGCTGTCCCACTTCCTTTCCGGACAGGAGATCTCGCCTGATCCAATAAACGCGGTTTTACTATTGCTCCGGCGGAGAAATATGCAAAACGCGTATGTCTGGTTTATGGGAGGCGGTGGCTGCAAGAAGGCTTGTCCCCAGTACGTTCCGCCGGAAACTCATTACGCGAATCAGCGATACGTCACTTTACCTATTTAGTTGCCGGATTAGTATAACAGAACGTTCTGCTGCAAATATTGACAAAACAACCGTCACGTGCGAGAAATTAGCCATAATATCAGCTTCTTTCCTGATTTGCACCAATCATCGTCTTTGTATGATGCTATATCAATTTAACGTTAACCAACTGATAATATGTACATATCGTTGTTTTTATGACATTCGTTCTCATGGTCGGTGGATTTGGACAAATAGTCAAATCAATAGTTGACTCATTGGAAGTCATCTCAAAACAGGGATTAAACGGTCGATAATCAGAACTATCGGTGCTCTAAGATAACCAACCCGGCGAGGATATTTTTTTTGAGCTGGCTTGTTGGCTATTAAATCGAGAATACAGGTCTTTCAAACTGATCAGTCGCTTAGTTCATTTTTCGTCCGCACAACAGGTAGAAAAAAAATGGATTATTCGGTCCTCTAAACTATGAGGTTGAGATTATTAAACACCAAGAATGGAAAAAAATACCCCAAAATCTGAATTCTTAAAAAGGAAATATAATTATGCCATTCGTTAACATAAAAATCACAAATGAAGATGTTACCGCTGAAAAGAAAACTGAATTAATAAAAGGAGCAACGGAGTTGTTGAAAGATGTACTTGGAAAAAATCCAGAGACCACAGTTGTTGTAATTGAAGAAGTCGATACAGACAGTTGGGGTATTGGGGGAGAAACCGTCACAGAAAGAAGAAAGAAAGGAAAATAAAAAAATTCTCATTACCAGGCAAATAACCCTATTGGAAGGAATATATATTGTGGATCTTGAGAAAGAAGCCAAACGAGCTACTGATATGTTAAATGGTAAAACAATTTATCAAGTTTTACGCCATCGCGTTGGTGAGGTTTGTATTGAGTGCACAGATGGTACGAGGCTATTTGTTGATCATCAACCAGATGGTATAGAGCTTTCAATTACAAGAATGAACTCAGATTAGCTTATAACCTGTCATCTCACATTGACCGGGAACCCTGGCCGGCCTTTTTACATAGGCCTTTCAGGATTCAATGGTTCTTCTAAGCATGCCCGAATTGGATTCCCGGTAAGTTAATTCGCCGTTATATGCACTCGAATAAACATTGTTTAAGGAGGCGATAATGCGACCAGATCCTGCCAATCTGCTGAAAATTACTAAAATTACAAATCCGCTTATGGGATTCTATGATACACCTGACAAAAAACCTTTTGAACCTTTTAGTGAAATAAAACACTGCCTTTTTTCCTGCTATAAGGGGTGGATCCGGGGTGAAAGCACCTGGTTATCCGAACAGACCGTGGGATCCATCGGATGTCCGGGAGCCGGGTATTGGAACTGCAATGTTACGGCCGTGCCAAGTGAAGATGTCGCACACTATCTTGCGGTACAGGAGGGACTCAAGGCATCACCGAATTTGATGTGTCAATGGCTTGCGAATCAACCACCGTACAAGAAGGAACATGATTATATTGTGATCGGGCCGCTTCGAATGGAGAATTATGAGTATCTTAAAACCATAACATTCTATGTAAACCCTGACCAGATCAGCTTGTTGATCACGGGTGCAGAATACCACAATGGAAAAGCATCACATCATCCCGTAACTGCGGTGTACGGATCCGGTTGCGGGCAGCTTGCCGCGGTGTTTGATGATTTCGATACACCAAAAGCCATGATCGGCGGAACAGACATCGCCATGAGACCCTATTTACCCCGCGATATCCTTGCCTTCACTGTCACAAAGGCCATGTTTGAACAACTTTGCCGGTTGGATGAAAAGAGTTTTCTCCATAAATCGTTCTGGAACAATTTAAAACAGGCAAGAGTACAACCGGGCAATGTTTCCTAAACCATAGGGGATAAAATGATGAACATCAAACCATGTGATAGCCGCTCTGTCTTGAATCCTTGCACTCTGAAGGATCTGAATTACCAGATCGATCCGTAAATCGGATGTGAACATTGCTGTTATTACTGCTACGCTCTCAACCAGGCTGAAACAGATTGGAGCAAAAAAGTCTTCATTCATAAGGACATTACCAGCCAACTGGAATCTAAACTGGTAGGAATTCCACCACAGACCATATACATGGGCCGGCTAACAGATCCGTATCAACCATGTGAGGCGGAAGACAGACAAACACTCCAAATGCTTGAGTTGTTGCTGGAAAAAGGCTTTTCAGCAAGTATCCTGACAAAATCCGATTTGGTATTACGTGACACGGATCTTACAAAAATGAACGAGGCGGCGGTCAGCGTCTCGATGGCCTTCAATGATATTAATGGACTATTGGGGACGTCCTCAAAGTGTACCGACAGAACGAATCGTTCGGGGGGAGAAGGGAAGGGATGCACACAATCTCTTGAAAGCGCACCTTGGGATGAAATATTAAGCGACGTAGCCACCGGTATTGCGCGCGGAAATATCGATGTCGGCAAATGGATGATAGCGGACAATCAAAAGCAGGACGAGGGTGCCTTATAACAATTCGTTGAAGCAGACCCACCAGGGCGTCAGCCAGTTCTCATAGGCAAATTGGACGCCTCCCTGTTGGCCGCTTAACCCCACCGTTAGCCATCCAAATTATTAAAAAGGATTGATATGAACATACTAAAAATAGCAGCGTTCACGGATGATAACAAAGGTGGCAATCCTGCTGGTGTAGTAATTTGCGATGAAATGCCTAAAGAAAAAGAAATGCTTAGCATTGCTAAAAAAGTAGGGTATTCTGAAACAGCCTTTTTGAAATCATTTAAAGACGGTTGGAGAATTCGCTATTTTTCGCCAGAGATAGAAGTTCCCTTTTGTGGACATGCCACGATTGCCAGTGGATCCGCTTTAGGAGATCGCTTCGGGGAGGGTGTTTATAAGCTCTTTCTTAATCACGATGAAATAAGCGTAGGTGTTACAAAATCTGTGAATGGCCGAAATACAGCAGCCTTGCAGTCTCCAGAAACATGGTCAGACGCTGCACCGCAGGAGTATACCGAAGAAATTCTTAAGACGTTTAAATTGTCTATGACAAATCTTGATCCAAACTTTCCGATTCGGTTTGCTTTTGCCGGTGCGAAGCATCTTATCATTGTTGTGAAAGAACGCAAGACGCTTGCGAAAATGGATTACCATTTTGAGAATGCGAAAGCTCTAATGATGAATGAGGATGTAGCTACAATCAGTCTGCTGTGGCCTGAGTCTGACGAAATTTTCCATTCTCGAAATGCTTTTGCGCCTGGTGGTGTATATGAAGATCCCGCGACAGGTGCAGCGGCGGCGGCCTTAGCAGGTTACTTACGAGATATAGGCTGGCAAGGAAAAAAAAGATTTGAAATTATCCAAGGAGAAGACATGGGGTGTCCATCACGTCTATTTGTGGAATACACTTCTACGTCTGGTGCAAGCGTAAAAGTAGCTGGGGAAACCCGTTATATCCGTGAAATTAGGGTCTAACAAATCCGCTGCTCCCGTCGCTGGTTCCTCGCGCCGGAGATCAGAACGTTATGTTTCTCAAATAATCGGAGTCACAAATGAGCAGTATTTTTGTCATTGTTGTTGTCGTTAGTTTTCTTTTCGGTTGCAGAAAACCTTTATACGGTGGCATTGCCGGGACAATTGCTGCAGCAATTGCATATTATCTATTTTTCGAGAAATTCGACGTACTCATATTTTTCGTCGTTATTGCGGTAGGATTCCTTTTAAGCCTGCTTGTAGCGTATTTCAGCTCTTGGTTCTTCTCGGGATTTAGAGGAGGAAGGAGCCATTCTGGGCCAAGCATTATCGGTGGGTTCGGTAAGGGTCAAACGGCTCATAGGGGTAGTGGTATCATTCTCTCTGATGAAGAACGTAAGGGCATGAAACCAGAGCACAGGACAAAATAATTTTTCATCCATAACAAAAACGTGAAACAGACGGCCTGAAAATAGCGATTTCACGAAAAGACCGTGAAGGTTTGATATTTATTTAGTCCGCTGCTCACTTCCACCTTGGAATCATGATCGGTGAGTTATTCAATTACTTTTTGAATGTCCCCAGGATACTCAGGCGACTTTTGCCAGAGCCCAACCAACATGTCGGGGTGGGCTTTGACCAGATAAGCTATTCCCATGAGCCATATTTTTGTGTACAGTAATCCATAAAAAGCAAGTTCTGATTTGGGGGAAATCCTCGATGACATCACTCTCGCCCCTTGTCTCCTTGATGTCCACTCTGGTGTTTTGGGCGATGGCTTTTGCTCGTTCCCTCGGTCTGCAGATCGGTAAAAACATGACTCTATCAGGGGTGGTCGATGGCGTCTCCGTCGTGGTGTCCCCTGATCGGGTCCTTCTGGAGGAATCAGCGGTCATGGTGATCCGGGTTGTCCTTCAGGTCGAGTCCGGGGAACGTTGGTTTATCGTGGTACGATCTCATGTTCGGGAGGGGCTCGAAGCGCCGAAGGTATCGGCGGAGCTGGTGCCAGTATTGACAGGGGTCGAAGATTTTGACCGGCGATACCTGACTTTTGCCGAGGGGCCTCTTCCTTTCATGAGCTGGGATGATGGGGCATTGCTGCGGCTGCTTGCCGAGGCTGGGCTTGAGTTGATCATCGCCCAGGCCGGGGCGATCGATGCCTGGTATGGTATAGGTGTTCGAGAGAGTGGATATACTAAGCGAGTAACCATGCTATCAAAAAAAGCACTATGTCGTCTTGAGTCTGCTGGTTGGTGCAAAGGCCGAATAGTCAATATGGACAAGTACTTTCGAAGCACAGAGTCTTTCGACAGGACAGTCCCAAAATGCGTGTCAAGTTTCATGATAGAGTTTGGTGGGCTACATATTTTCTATCCACACCAGAGGCTACCTGAAGAGACTAATGATGTGAAACTTTTGGGAAATGAGAATTATCCGAAAAGTATGTCGATCGTTGATTATGAACCTCTTCTAAATATGGATGCATATCTCATCGGAGAGGCCTCAAACGGTTTCGTATTCCTACTCATTGCTGAAGATGGAAAAGTCTATGAGAACATGGATGGCTGTCTATACTTTTTAGGGTACTCGGGAAAAGATGCGCTTAACTCTAAACTAACTAATCGCCCGCTGGGTAAACCGATAAAAGGATACAAGTCCCTGTAAACCCTCGGTTGGAAAGAAGGTAAGCGACAATTTAACCCCATCTTCACAGCCAGACAAAGGACCATGATCCTGCCAAGCAAATCATCAATTTGAGGAGGACATGACACAGATATCTACATAGCTCGGCCCGACAAGAACATCCCCGTGAGGATTCCGGTGATGGCCTCTGTATTAAACTGTCAATTTGATTCCCCTTCAATCGATAGCTACTGCCCTTGATGCCGATGACCACCGAGGGAGATGTCATATAAAAGTTTTTGGGGACTGATGGTATATTGGGCACGGCCTTTTCCCGGCCTGCCATGGTTGTATTTTGCGACGGTTCATTTCCCGATCGTTTTTCAGGGCCTCATAAAACCGTTTGTCCTGTACAAGATTGCCTTTGGTCAATGGGATCTCGTAAATGACCACAAACCGGTCGTCATCATAGATCCGCATCATTTGATCTTTGACCCTTAACACCACCGTCTTGAACGGCATGAAACGGTACGGCATCAACGCCAAACAAGACATTGAAATCAACGGGTGTCCGACGGATGCAGCTGATTCCAAGTCCCGT
>JABDIN010000072.1 GCA_013003715.1 Desulfobacteraceae bacterium
CCATAGGTGATGTGTTGAGGGCGAGCCTGCTGGAAAAGGATTTGACCATCAAGGAACTCAATTCCATCGCCAGTTGGGAATATTACGAAAACTGGGGATGGGGCAGAAAACAAACCAAAAAGCCGAAAGCCTGACCCGATTGCATGTATACCCGGCATGGCAGTATATATTTTATTTTCTGTCTGCACCTGGAAGCAACAGACAGAAATAATGTCCAATTAAAAAACACAAATGCCGGATGAAGGCATTCCACCGAAATTAAATTTCATGTCTTACCGTGCCGATTTTCCAATAAAGTGGCACCGGGGTGTTTGTCCGGTAGAGCCGCTTGCCCTCTGCATCGTAATAAGAAACGCCCCTGCCCTGTCAACACACTCCCCTTGACTTTAAAAATGCCTGAATTTATAAGAAAGATGAAAAACGATCCAGGAAAGCATTACCAAAGCTGCATAATCCATTTCATATCTTTAAACCCGTTCATTTTCAGTAAATAAAGACGATTCGGCGTTTTCTGCGCCATGCCGCTGAATAAAGGCGCTGAAAACATGGGATAGGCTTATGGATCCTGTTAACACCGTAGGGCTGCTCTCACCATGGGAGCCGGGAATATTTTCACTGGTTCTTTTTGGTGCTTTAGTGGTCGGTATCATTACCGTCCTCCACTACATATCCGCCGTGATCGGTGAGCAAAAGCCCGGCATCGAAAAATCAAGAGTTTACGAAAGCGGCATCATCCCCACCGGCAGTGCCCGGCTGAGATATCCCGTCCCGTTTTTTCTGGTCGCCATATTCTTTCTGATTTTCGATATCGAAGGGGCCTTCATTTTTGCCTGGGCAGCCGCCATGGGCGATCTGGGGTGGGCTGGTTGGTTTCAGATATCCTTTTTTATTATCGTGCTGTTGATCGGATTGCTCTACATTTGGCGGAAAGGGGGGCTTGAGTGGGGGCCAAAGCCCGGGAAGTGATATCTACGGACAAGGAAAAACCGAACGGTCTGGACATTCTCATCAACTGGGCCAGGTCGCGGAGCCTGTGGCCTATGTTTTTCGGTCTATCCTGCTGTTTCGTCGAAGAAGCCACGGCCATAACGGCCCGCTACGATATTGCCCGGTTCGGCGCCGAAGTATTCCGGCCGTCGCCTCGCCAGGCAGACCTGTTGATTGTCTCGGGCACGGTATTTAAAAAGATAGCGCCGGTGGTTCTGCGGCTTTATGAGCAAATGCCGGAACCCAAATGGGTCATCTCCATGGGCTCCTGTTCCAACACCGGCGGCATGTATGATGTGTACTCGGTGGTTCAGGGTGTAAATCAAATATTGCCGGTGGATGTCTATATCCCCGGATGCCCGCCCCGGCCTGAGGCGGTCCTGCAGGGACTTACCCTGCTGCAGAAAAAG
The DNA here is from genome assembly GCA_013003715.1 of Desulfobacteraceae bacterium. GTDB lineage: Bacteria > Desulfobacterota > Desulfobacteria > Desulfobacterales > Desulfosarcinaceae > JABDIN01. The sequence goes on from JABDIN010000072.1 coordinate 1,398, forward strand.
ATCGCCGAAGAAAGCCCCAGCCGCCCTGTTTTTCACCTGAACGGCGGCAACCAGGGCACCCAGACACCGGTACTCGTGGACGGTGTTTCCAAATCCAGGGACCCCCGTGGGCCGGGAATGACCGGCGCTCGCATTCGTGGCCGTTCCGCGGCACCACCGGATTTCTGGCAGAGCCGGTCCGATCTCATGTGGGAAGCAAAAGCCCATCGGATTACCTTTACCGATAATGAGCAGCATCTGATCGATACAGTAAAGCAGCGATTCGGTGAAGATGTACAATCGTCGGATGAGACAGCGGACATGCCCACCTTGCATGTACCTCCCCAGGTGGCCGGCAAGGTGCTTGCTTTTTTGAAATCAGACGGTGGGTCGCGCTTTAACCGATTGGAAGATCTTACGGCCATCGATGAATCGGCGCATCGTAAACCCGGTGATTACTCTGACTACACCGTTGTTTACCACCTGCTCTCCCTGGACCATGCCCGGCGGATACGCATTAAAGTCCCGGTTGCAGGCGATACCCCATCGATTCCCAGCATCACGGACATATGGCCGTCGGCCAACTGGTACGAACGCGAAGTGTTTGACATGTTCGGTATCGGTTTCGACAGGCACCCTGACCTGCGCCGTATCCTCATGCCGTCTGACTGGGAAGGCCACCCCTTGCGCAAAACACACCCGAATCGGGCCACGGACATGCCGGCGTATACGCGCAAAGATGCGCAGGAGCGGCAGCCCGGGGACGCAGGCCTTTTCTTGCAGCAATCCGATGGTCGTGAATCCATGCTTTTGAATTTAGGACCACACCATGTGAGCACTCACGGGTTGATGCGGTTTGTCATCGCGCTTGATGGCGAAGTGATAGATGACATGGACATGGAAATCGGTTATCACCACCGGGGAGCTGAAAAAATCGGCGAACGACAGACCTGGCACCAGTTCATCCCCTACACCGACCGCGTGGATTACCTGGCCGGGGCGGCCAACAATCTGCCTTATGTCCTCTCGGTGGAGCAGCTTGCGGGGATACAAGTGCCGGACCGGGCGCAATATATCCGGATAATGCTCAGTGAGTTATTCCGTCTCTCCAACCATCTCGTCTACTTCGGTACGCTGGCCCATGATGTGGGTGCCATGACCCCCACTTTTTACACCTTCCGCGAGCGGGAAATGATCCTCGATATCGTGGAATTGATCACCGGTGGCCGGCTTCATCCGTCCTGGCTGAGGATCGGCGGCGTGGCGGCGGACCTGCCCGGCGGATGGAAGGAATCCATTGCGGACTTTGAGAAGATATTCCTCAAACGCCTGGATGAATATGAATCCCTCATCACCAAAAACGCCATCTTCAGGGCCCGAACAATGGGAATCGGCCGGCTCACCGCCGAAGAGGCCATTGACTGGGGCGTGACCGGTCCGAATCTGCGGGCGTGCGGTGTGGAATGGGATTTGAGAAAAAACATCCCCTACTCCGGCTACGAATCCATTGATTTTGATATTCCAACGGCTCAGGCCGGCGACTGCTACGACCGCTATCTCGTGCGTGTGGAAGAGATGCGCCAGAGCCTGAAGATCATCCGCCAGCTAGTGGCAAACATGCCGCCCGGCGGACATGTGACCGACGACTATCGCTACGTTGTGCCCAGACGCACGGATATGCTCAAGGACATTGAAACCCTGATCCACCACTTTATCAACGTGACCCGCGGCCCCAAAATCCCCTGCGGCGAATCCTATGTGGCCTGTGAAATCCCCCGTGGCGAGCAGGGATATTACGTGGTGAGCGATGGTGTGGGGTACGCGTACCGCATGCGGATCCGGGCACCGGGATTCGCCAATGTCCAGATACTGCCGAAAATGGCCAGGGGATGGAGTATCGCCGATTTGATCGCCATCATCGGTTCAGTGGATTATATATTACCGGATATTGATCGATAATATCCATCCAGACAGGAAAAAGATGCTGCCGGCAGACCTTAAAAAAAATCTGCAGACCAAAATCGCCACCGTGTCACACCCCCGGGAACTGGTGGTGGATGTGCTGTTCGACATCCAGATGCACTACGGCCACCTCACCGATGAAGCCATCCATGAGGCCGCCGAACTTTGCGGGATGGCACCTGTGGAAGTGGAAGAGCTGGCCACCTTTTACACGTTCACCTTCCGGGAGCCCGTGGGTAAATATGTCATCCATGTATGTGACAGCGTGGTTTGCTGGATGAACGGATACCAGACCATTCGTGAGTATTTGTGCAGCAAGCTGAATATCAACATGGGCGAAACCACCCCGGACGGTCTGTTTACACTGATCCCTGTCTGCTGCATCGGGTATTGCGACCGGTCGCCGGCCATTCTCGTGAATCGGAAGGTACACGGCAGTCTGACACCGGCAAAACTGGATCAATTGATCGAAAAAATAAAAATGGAAAATCCGGCACATGTCGAATAAGTATCCGCAAATTCTATTTCAAAACCGGAAACCAGACCGCATCGCTACAATGGCGGAATACAAGGAGAGCGGTGGATACCAGGCGCTCGCCGATGCGCTGTCCAACCGGTCCCCGGCCCAGGTTCAGGAAGAGATCCTGGACGCCGTGTTGCTGGGGCGCGGGGGCGCCGCATTCCCGGCGGGCCGGAAATTGGAAACGGTGGCCGAAGATGCACCCCATCCGCGATACGTCGTCTGCAATGCCGATGAGATGGAACCGGGCACCTTCAAGGACAGGGTTCTGATCCACGCTGACCCGCATATGCTCATCGAAGGGATGATCCTGACCGGTTACGCCGTCAACGCGGATAAAGGCATTGTATTCATCCGCCCGGAATATGAAGGCGCCGCTAAAATACTCGAGCGCGAGATCCGCTTTGCGGAAAAGGAAGGACTGCTCGGTGAGAATATACTGGGATCCGGATACACCTTTTTCATCGATGTGCATCGGAGCGGCGGCCGGTATATCTGCGGTGAAGTCACGGCACAGCTCAACGCCCTCGAAGGGCGGCGCCCGAATCCGCGAAAACCGCCGCCTTACCCGACACAAAAAGGGCTGTGGGGGCAACCGACGATTTCTCACAACGTGGAAACCTTATGCTGTTTCCCCCATATTCTCAGGAACGGCGCCCGGTGGTTCCGCGACCTTGCCCTCACCGAAACAGGTGCCGGCACCAAGATATTCAGTATCAGCGGCAAGGTGAACCGGCCGGGGTGCTACGAATTGCCCATGGGGGTCCGGTTGAGTGAAATCATCGAGGTCCATGCCGGCGGTATGGTGGAGGGATCGACATTCAAGGCATGTTTGCCGGGCGGCGCCTCCACAGGATTCCTGACCCCGGATTTTTACGATATTGAGATGGACTTCGACACCCTTCGCAAAAAGGGACATCGGCTGGGCACCGGGGCCATCATGGTTTTTGACCAGAAAACATGCCTCACCGCCGCAACCGTCAACCTCCTTGAATTCTTTGCCAGGGAGTCCTGTGGCTGGTGCACGCCCTGCCGGGAGGGGTTGCCGTATATCAAACATCTGTTGACGCTCATCGAAAACGGGCAAGGCAGCGAAGACATGATCCCGACCATCAAAAAAATGAGTGCCCAGCTCTGGAACTCTTACTGTGCCTTTGCGCCCGGCGCGGTGGCACCGGTTGAAAGCTTACTCGTATATTTCGAAGGCGAGGTGAGGGAACATATTAAATTGGGAAGATGCCTTTTGGGGGACTGAAGCTGCGGATACAATAAGGTGGCGGAGGGGGGTGTTAAATTTTAAATACTTTCAAATACTTTTAAATTTTAAATCAATTTTAAATGAGTAAAATTATAAACACGACCAGTAATGTCGGGAGATCCTTTATATATTTCATGTGATGGTGAAGATTCATTTAACCAGAGGACACACGAATACAATGCCCACTCTGACCATTGACAGCCGACAAATCAGCGTGCCCGGGAATACCAAAGTGATCGATGCCGCTGAGCGGCTCGGCATCATGATTCCCCGGTTTTGCTATCATCCGGCTCTCGGGGCCGTTGGTGCCTGCCGGGTGTGTGCCGTCAACGTCAAGGAAGGACCCATGACCGGCATTCAAATGAGCTGCATGCTCGATGCCGGCGACGGTATGGTGATCTCAACCCACGATAAAGACGCCGTGGATTTTCGCATGGCGGTCATCGAATGGTTGATGATGAATCATCCCCACGATTGCCCGGTGTGTGACGAGGGCGGGCATTGCCTGCTGCAGGACATGACGGTGTCCGGCGGGCACGGCATGCGCCGCTATCCCGGCCCCAAGCGCACCCACCAGGACCAATACCTCGGCCCCCTGGTGCAACATGAGATGAACCGGTGCATCCAGTGCTACCGCTGCGTGCGGTACTACCGCGAATACACCGGGTACAAGGACCTCGGCGTCCTGGGTATCGGCAGCCGCGTATATTTCGGCCGGACCGGGGACGGGCGTCTGGAAAGTCCGTTTGCCGGCAACCTTATCGATATCTGCCCCACCGGTGTTTTCACGGACAAGCCGGCCCGGTTCAAAGGCCGCAAATGGGATTTTGAACGCGCTGCCACGGTCTGCACCCATTGCTCCCTGGGATGTTCAACCATAACCAGTTCCCGGTACCGGGAAATCATCAGGCAGGAAGCCGGTATTTCCCCGGATACCAACGACTGTTTTATCTGTGATCGCGGGCGGTACGGATTCGGATATGCAAACCTCCCGGACAGACCCCGGCAATACAGGGTGAACGGGAATCCATGCAGCCGCCAAACCGCATGGGCGAAAGCGCTTGATCTGCTCGACACCACTGCCAATACAAACAATCCATCAACAGTGGCCCTGCTCGTCTCAGCACGCTGCACACTGGAAACCCTGGTGACGGCCAAACACCTGTGTCATCGGAAAGGATGGCATGGACCGGTTTGGGATGCACCGTCGGGCAACGACATAAAATCCAGAAACGCCCTTGATGCGCTGGCACCGGAACTGGTCGCCACAATGAAAGATGTCCGCGAATCGGATTTTATCCTGGCCATCGGCACAGACCCGGTCAATGAAGCGCCGGTTCTCACCCTGGCCCTCAGGCAGGCGCAGCGAAACGGGGCCCACATCACTGTAATCGATCCACGGCCCGTCTCCCTGCCATTTGATTTTGAACATCTTCCCACCTCCCCTGAAGAGATGGGCGACCAGTTAGCCGCCATCGTATGCGCCGCCCTCGGGGGAACGGATCTGTCACATCTCTCGCCGGCAGGCAAAGCTTTTTACGACGATCTGGTGCTACGGAATGCGGCAGCGACAGTCCCGGACGAAATAGTCGTCGCGCTGAAAAAGAGCCGGCACCCGGTAATCGTTTGCGGAACCCATATGGTGAATGAGGACCTACCGGTTCTGGCGGGTGAATGCGCCCGGATGATAAACCAGCCGGAAAGATCCGCCGGGTTGTTTTATGTGCTGCCGGGCGCCAACGGCTTCGGCGCCGCCATGTTCACGGAAACCCATACCAACGCCGGTCTTCTGCTGGATAAAATCAAGTCCAACGATATAAAAACACTCATCGCCATCGAGCCCGAGGGATGTGCCCACGTTCATTCATCACCGGCAATGGCCGGCATACTAAAATCCCTGGATTGCCTCCTGGTCATGGATTATCTGGAATCTCCCCTCAGCAGGGCGGCGGATGTTTTTATCCCGACGGCCACCGTTTTTGAATCCGGCGGTATTTTCATCAACCAGAACGGTACCGGCCGGTCCATGCAACCGCTGTATATGGGAGGTACACCGATTTTCCAGACCGGTCGGACCGGTCCCCCCCCGCGCCTGTTCGAGTCCGACATTCCGGGAGCCGAACATGTACCGGCCTGGCTGCCCCTGGCCGATTGGATGGGCCTGTCCCTTTCACCGGACAATTCGAAACGCCGGTTGGAAATTCTCAAATATACCATTGAAAATGAACCATGGTTGTCGGCGCTGCCCATAAGTGGTGACACGGGGGAAACCGGCATCAAACTGCGCATCCCCAATCGCCGGTTGAACGAGTTCGCATCACTCCCCCATACCCGCAACAACGCAGGAAACAGCAATTCCCCGGAGATAAGCCTTTACACCGTTGAACAAACCTTTGGCACCGAGCTTCTGTCTTCGGGCTCTCCGGCACTTGACGAGGTCATTCCACAGATCAGGGCAGCAATGCACCCGGCCGATGCCGAGTTCCTGAACCTGGCGGATGGAGAAAATCTGACCTTGGTTTTGGACGAAAATCATGAACTCCCTTGCAATGTAAAAATCGAGACTGACATGGCCCAAGGATTCATCTTTATCCCCCGCCGTCCGGATCTGCCGTGGCCCGTGCCCGGTTTTGCACCCATACCCCTTCACCCGGATCAGATCCGTCGGGAAAAAGGAGACCTGCGATGACCTTGTGGATTTCCGGGTACATATTACTCCTGGTAAAATTCGGACTGGTGCTCGGTTGCCTGCTGTTTCTGGCAGCTTACCTGGTATGGGCGGAACGAAAACTGCTGGCCCGTCTGCAAATTCGATACGGACCGAACCGCGCCGGCAAATTCGGGTTGCTTCAACCCATCGCCGATGCGGTTAAAATGATAACCAAGGAAGACATTATTCCCGCTGAGGCCGACCAGTCCATCTTTTTACTTGCCCCCACGGTGGTGGCGGCCACCGCCCTGCTGATGTTCGCCGTGGTCCCCTTTGGTGAAAGCCTGGCAATCATGGGTCAACGGATTCCCCTGGTCATTACGGATCTCAATGTGGGTCTGCTGTTTATTTTCGCGCTGTCTTCCCTCGGGGTGTACGGTGTGGCTCTCGGTGGATGGGCGTCCAATTCAAAATACAGCCTTCTCGGCGGTATCCGGGGTGCCGCCCAGATGATCAGCTACGAGCTTGCACTGGGCCTTTCACTGGTACCGGTGGTCATGCTGGCAGGGTCCTTCAGTCTGGTGGATATTGTGAACGCCCAATCCGGCTATCCATATATCCTCGTGCAGCCCGTCTCTTTTGCCGTTTTCTTCATCAGCGCCATGGCGGAGAGCAAACGCATCCCATTTGATCTGCCCGAGGCGGAAAACGAGCTTGGGGCCGGTTATCATACGGAATACAGCGGTATGCGCTTCGGCCTTTTTTTTATCGGAGAATATGTGCACATCCAGGTGCTCGGGGCGCTGACCGCCGTATTTTTCCTTGGCGGATGGCACGGCCCCTTTCTGCCGCCGTTTGTATGGCTGCTGGTAAAAATGATTTTTATCGCCCTGGTGATGATCTGGATCAGGGGCACCCTGCCGCGACTGCGATATGACCAGCTCATGGCCCTGGGATGGAAAGTCCTGGTACCGGTGTCGCTGGTCAATATTATCGTCACCGGCGCCGTTATACTCATGGTGGGGTAGACCATATGACAGAGATTCAGCAAAAAAACATCAGCATACTCACCGCCATCACGGCAATCGGGCAGGGGTTTGCCACAACCTTCAAACATCTGTTCCGTAAACCCATTACCGAACAATATCCCGAGGAAAAACGAGAACTGCCGGCCCGGTCCCGTGCCCGTATCGTATTGACCCGTGATCCGGACGGCAGGGAACGGTGTGTGGCCTGCTACCTGTGCTCAGCGGTGTGCCCGGTGAGCTGCATCTCCATGCAGTCGGCTGAAAAACCGGATGGACGGCGGTATGCGGCCTGGTTCCGGATCAATTTCGGACGGTGTATTTACTGCGGGCTGTGCGAAGAAGCCTGCCCCACATCAGCCATCCAGCTCACCCCCGACTTTGAAAACTGCAGAAGAGATATACTCACCCTTGTCTATGAAAAAGAAGATCTCCAGGTGGATCATGGGGGCAAGGATGCGGCATATAACTTTTATGAATATGCAGGTGTGGCCACGGATGAGGGGCCCAAGGGCTCCCATGAAAAGGAGTCGCCGCCGGTGAATGTGAGGAGTAATATGCCGTAGGCTGGGGCAGACAGGTCCGGACGACTAAAATTTTCCGGCCGCCAGCGTCATACGTTTCGGGCAAACCGGAACAGGACAAGGTCAAATGTCAAAGCTCAATTTGCAAATGAAGGAATGTTGTCTGTTTTATGTTTTCAGGCAGAACCTGAGCATGGGTAATATAGTATTCTTAAGATGCGTCAATTTTCCGGGTCGTGCCTTTGCCGGTCAAAAAAGGTATAAATTGAAACAACTCAAAACAATATGACAATACACAGCATCATATTTTATCTGCTTTCATCGGTGGTCATCGTCTCGACGGGTATCGCCGTCACCCGACGGGACCTGGTTCATGCGGTGGTGTACCTGATTTTTACCTTTTTCGGCACCGCCATGATCTTTTACCTGCTGGGTGCACCGCTCCTGGCGGCCCTGGAGGTGATTATTTATGCCGGCGCCATCATGGTTCTGTTTCTATTTATCATCATGATGATACGCACCGAACCGTCCACCGCACCGCTGATTCCTCCCGGTCAATGGTGGCCGGTTATAGGTTTCTGCCTGCTGTATATCACAGCCGGCTTCTTGTTCATGTACCAGGAGCCGGACTTTTGGGTATTTCTCACCCCGGCCATGGCCACACCCGGTGCATTCGGCAGATTCCTTTTCCAGACCCATTGGTTGTCCATCGAAATTATTTCGCTGCTATTGCTCATTGCCGTCATCGGCGCCCTGGTGCTGGGTAAACCGGCGGGTAAAAAACCCAACAAAACAAACGGGAACCGCATATGATCGTACCCTATGGACATGTTATCGTATTGGCCGGCATCATATTTTTGCTCGGCCTGCTCTGCGCGGTGACCCGGCGCAATCTCATCATGATCGTTCTGGGCATTGAAATCATGCTGAATGCCGGTGCCCTGGCATTCATCGGCGCATCCCTGCGCTGGCAACAGATGGGGGGGCAGGCCGTGGCCTTATTCATTCTCGCTATTGCCGCAGCCGAGGTGTCCATCGGACTGGCGTTAATTGTCAGTGTGTACCGGAAATACGGGACGATTCATGTGGATATACTGGAGAAATCAACTCGTTAAAACGCTTGAACAATAGAGACAAGTAATCACCCATGACAACCACCGCATTCACACATCCATCCGTCCTGGCCGCCGTCTTAACGGCGCTGCCGCCGTTTCTGGCCTTTGTGCTCATCATGCTCTTTTTACAACGGCACCGGGTCCTTGCCGCGGCCTTGGCCATCGGGACTTCCGGCCTGTCGCTGTGCACCGCCGTATACTTGTTGGTGCGCCACGGATCAGGCGTCCCGGCCGTGCAATACCAGGCGGAATGGCTGGTTTCGGGCAATATCAAAATCTCTGCGGGTGCCGTGTTGGACCCCACCAGTATCTTCATGCTTTGCGTGGTGACGGTCATCTGCTTTCTGGTCCAGGTCTATTCCCTGGGGTATATGGCCAAGGATCCGGGTTTTTCCAGATATTATGCCTATATGGCCTTTTTTGAAGGTGCGATGACAGCCCTGGTGCTCTCCCCTTCCCTGCTCCAGCTCTATGTATTCTGGGAACTGGTTGGCCTGGCCTCCTATCTGTTGATCGGTTTCTGGTATGAAAAATTCAGTGCCAGCGAAGCCGGTAAAAAAGCCTTTGTCATGACCCGGCTGGGAGATGTGGCTTTTCTGCTGGGCATGCTGGTGCTCCTGTCCCACCTGGGGAACCTGGACATCAACGAACTGAATTCAGCCGGGGTGATCAATGCGCTGTCACCCGGCGTTCTCACCATGTCCGTCTTATTGATCTTCGGCGGCATCATCGGTAAAAGCGCCCAGTTCCCGCTGTTAACCTGGTTACCGGACGCCATGGAAGGCCCGACACCGGTGAGTGCCCTGCTCCATTCGGCCACCATGGTGGCCGCCGGTGTATTTCTGTTCGCACGGTTGTTTCCTCTTTTTTCGGCTTCATCGACAGCCATGAGCGTGTGCCTGGCCATCGGCACCATCAGTATGCTTCTCACCTCCACCATGGCCATGGTGAGCCGGGATATAAAAAAAGTATGGGCCTACTCCACCATCAGTCAACTGGGGTTTATGATCATGGGGCTGGCCGCCGGCGGATTTGTGGCCGGGACCTTCCACCTCACGACCCATGCCGGATTCAAGGCCCTTCTGTTCCTATGCTCCGGTGTGTTTATCCACCATTATAACACCAATGATATTTTTGAAATGAGCCGGATGGGGGCTAAAAGTCTGAAAATCCCCATGTTTTTCATCATCATTGCCGCTGCCGCACTGGCCGGTATACCGCCGTTTTCCGGTTTTTTCAGCAAGGAACTCATCCTCATGCAATTGAGCGGGCTGGACAACCCGCTCTGGCTGGCAGCCGGTGTGATCGGGGCGATTCTCACCTCCTACTACAGCTTTCGCCTGATTTTTATCCTCCTCAGGCCCGGTGCAAATATGGGAGCAGCAGATCGATCGATCCGGACAAACTCGAACACCCACGGCCATCACCATGATTCCCGGTCGGAATGGTTGATGGGCCTTCCCCTGTTGTTTTTGGCCCTCGTGACCGTCTCCATCGGTTTTTTCCAGGATCAGTTTTCACATCTGCTCAGTCCGGAAGCCACGGCAGATGCCGCCCATGCGGCTGAACACATCAGCTGGCTGCCGTTTCTGGCCGTTGGACTTTGCGTGTCCGGTGCCCTTTGGGCCTGGGTTGAATATGGCCGCCGCGGATCTGCTCAAATCGGTATCGCCGAACGCCTCCCCGTGATCCGGGCTCTTTTTGCAGAGCGCTGGTACATGGACAAGATATATCGCTGGCTGCTGGATCATGTGATCTACGGCGGTGTCTCCCGTGCCTGTGCCACCAACGATAAAAAAGTGATTGACGGCAGCCTCGACAGTTTTGCCCGGGGGGCGGTTGATTCCGGCAAAATACTTTCAAAACTTCACATGACGAATATACAGGCCAAATTAATGTCGGCGTTTGTGATCATTTTGTTGCTGGCGTTGTATTCATTTTTCGAGGCATAAGGATACCATATGGACATTACCAATGCCCAGTTTCCGTTTCTCTCCACCATACTGCTCGTCTGCATTGCGGGATTATTGGGTATTTTATGCACACCAGGCCATCGGCATTCCATGATCAGGTGGATCAGTACCCTATGCGCGGGTATCACCATGGTATTATCCGCATATCTGTTTTTCGCCTATGACAAGGTGACAGGCGGATATCAGTTTGCTGAGAATATACCCTGGGTGCCGTCCATGGGCATCCAGTATTTCAACGCAGTGGACGGATTCAGCCTCCCCATGCTGCTATTGACCGGTATTGTCTTTTTCACCGGCGTTTTAGCCATGTGGGATCTGGAATACAGGGTAAAAGAATTTTTCGGCCTCATCGTCCTCCTGGTGCTTGGTGTTTACGGCATGTTCATGAGCCTGGACCTGTTCTTCATTTTTATCTGGTACGATGTTTCCCTTTTCCCTATGTACCTGCTCATCGCGGTGTGGGGCAGCACCCGTAAAGAGTATGGGGCCATGAAGCTGACGCTCTACCTGTTGGCCGGCAGTGCACTGATCCTTCCGGCCCTGGTCTATATCTATACCGCATCCGGGCTCAATACATTCAATGTACTGGCACTTTCCCAATCCGGCCTTTTTTCCACCGACCAACAGAAATTCCTATTTATCCTCATCTATATCGGATTCGGGATTCTCGCCGGCATCTGGCCTTTTCATACCTGGTCTCCGGTGGGACATGTGGCCGCACCCACAGGTGTGAGCATGATCCACGCCGGTGTTCTGATGAAGATCGGCGCATTCGGCGTCCTGCGGGTCGGTATGTTTATATGCCCGGAAGGATGGCAGTACTGGGCGCACCTTATGGCCGTTCTTGCGACCATCGGAATCGTTTACGGCGTCTTTGCCGGGTTGCAGCAGACGGATCTGAAGTATGTCATCGGATACTCAAGTGTCTCCCACATGGGCATTGTCGGCCTCGGACTGGCCACAATGACCGTCGAGGGATTGAACGGCGCGGTATTCCAGATGTTCGCCCACGGCATCATGACCGCTTTGTTCTTCTCGGCCGTGGGGTATATTTATGACCATACGCACACAAAGTCGATTCCGGAACTGGGCGGGTTGACGAAAATCATGCCCCGGGCGACCTTTTATTTCATCTTCGCGGCACTTACCGGTATCGGTGTACCCTGCCTGGCAAGTTTCTGGGCGGAGTTGACGGTGTTCATCTCGGCGTTCAGGACTTATCCCCTTTATGGTACTTTGGCCGTGTGCGCGCTGGCGGTAAGTGCGTTGTACATGCTCCGGGTGGTTCAGCGCACCTGTTATGGCCCGAAAAACGACAAGTTTGCCCATATACCGGATATTTCGTTGACCAGAAGCATCCCCCGGATGATTCTGGTGTCGGTGATCGTCTTATTCGGACTGTTTCCATCCATCATGTTCGATATCATCCGAACCGCTTCCACAACATTTATGAACAGGCTGTAGATATGAACTGGACGCTGTTTCAACCCGAGCTCTATTATTTCATGGTCGTCATGGTATTTCTCACCGTTTCCATGTTGAATTCGGTTTCCGTAAAGACCAATTACTATACGGCTTTGATATCAGCGGTAATCGGTGTGGCTGTCTGCACGATGAGCCTACGGGTGAACGGAACCCTGTTCTACAATACCTATCGCGTGGATTTATATTCCCAATTGTTCAAACTGATGCTGGCCGTGGGCATGTTCCTGGTCATTTCCGTCTGTAATAAACTCAAATCGGTTGACGACTCAAGGCATCCCGAATTTTATCTGCTGGTGGCTACTGCCACCCTGGCGATGATGATGCTGACCAGCGCCGTTCATCTGCTCACCATTTATATCTGCCTGGAATTGTCGAGCTACTCCCTGTATATTCTTGTTTTCCTGAGAAAAGACCAAGAAACGGGTGTAAACACCGCCTTGAAATACTTCCTCACCGGTGCATCCGCTTCCGCCGTCATGCTGTTTGGATTCGCGCTGGTATACGGAAAATTTCCATCCATATATCTGGCTGATCTGGTTGAAAGTATACCCCGGTTTATCGATCAACCGTCCGTATCCATCGGTATGCTCCTGATGCTCTGCGGTTTCTTTTTCAAACTCGGTGTGTTTCCGTTCCACTTCTGGCTACCGGACACTTACGAGGGGTCGGCAAACGAAACAACAACGTTCATCGCCACTGTATCCAAGGTGGCGGCCATCGCCATCATGATCCGGATGGTGGCCCTCATTGGCGGCAACAGTGTTTACCTGATCAAGGTCCTCATCGGCATCAGCGTGATCACCATGACCCTGGGCAACCTTTGCGCCATTGCGCAACAGGACCTCAAACGCTTGCTGGCATACTCGAGTATTGCCCATGCCGGTTATGTGCTTCTCGGTATCCTGTGCATGAGCCCCAACGGATACACCGGGGCTGTCTTTTATGCGGTGACGATTCTGCTGCTGAAGTTCACCTGCTTTATGGTCGTGATATCCATCTCCAAAAAGGGCGAGAGCCCTTCAGTGGATCAACTGGCCGGTCTGCACCGCCGTTCACCCCTGTTGGCCCTGGCCCTGATGCTCGCCCTGTTCGGCCTGGCCGGTATCCCCCCCACCATCGGCTTTTCCGGAAAACTGCTGATCTTTACGGCAGCGATGAACAACGGATACTTCCTACTGGTGTTTATCGCCATGGTGAACGTGGTCATCTCCCTTTATTATTATCTGCTGGTGCTCAAGGCCGCCTACCTGAAGGAGCCGGTGGATGACATCCAACCCCTGCACGTCCCATTTCCCCAAAAGGTATTGACCACGGCGCTGATTATCACGATTGTCACCATCGGCATATTCCCGACATATCTGATTGATCTGGCCGATGCTGCCGTGAAATATCTGATGTAGACCTGCATGACAAACCCTATGCATCGATGCAAATGTAACGCATAAAAATAACAATGCGCTTGTGTGATAACTGAAAAAGAAAAGGGAGTGACACCTCTTGAGAGAAACACTGAAAAGATTATTCGAACTGATTGACGACTACCTCAATATAACCGCAACGGATCATCCGGTGGTGAACTACCTGCCCCCCGAAGAATTGTCTGCACGCCTGCCATTGACCATCGGAGAAGATGGAGAGGATATCAAGCAATCGCTCGAACACATCAGCACCTATTTGAAATATGCGGTACAAACCGGTAATCCGTTTTTTCTGAATCAGCTCTATGCCGGATTCAATATGCCGGCATTTATCGGTGACGTCATCACCAGCCTGACCAACACTTCCATCTACACTTATGAAGTGGCGCCGGTGGCCGTAATGATGGAACTGGAGCTGGTAAAAAAAATGAACGAATTCACTGGATTCACAGATGGTGACGGCACCTTCCTCACCGGGGGCAGCAATGCCAATCTGGTGTCTATGTTCACGGCCCGAAATCAAAAAATATCCGATGTCAAGCAATCCGGATTGTATGGTCAGAAACCCCTCATCGCCTACGTATCGGATCAGGCCCACTATTCATTCGGTACAGCCGCCAATATGCTTGGATTGGGCGTCGGAAACCTCGTTAAAATAAAAACCGATGCCGGGGGGCGCATGATCGTCTCCGATTTGGTGGATCATATCGAAGGTTCCATTGCATCCGGACATGTGCCGTTTTTCATCGGGGCAACAGCCGGCACAACCGTTAAAGGCGCCTTCGATCCCATCGACGAGATTGCGGACCGGTGCAAAGAATATGGCTGCTGGCTACACGTGGACGGCGCATTCGGCGGTTCCGCCATACTGAGCCGAAACCACCGGCACCTGTTAAACGGCATCGGCCGGGCGGATTCGTTTGCATGGGACCCTCACAAACTGATGAACATCCCCTTGATCTGTGCGGCACTTCTTGTCAAAAAGAAGGGGATCTTCAACCAGAATCTGATCGCGCTGGACACGGATTATCTCTACCATGAAAGCGAATCGTGCGCCTATGACCTTGGGAAAAAGTCCATTCAATGCGGCAGACGGGTGGATGTGTTGAAATTGTGGCTCTCCTGGAAATATCATGGGGATGCCGGATATGAAAAAAGAGTGATGCGTTTATTTGACCTGGCTGATTATATGGCGGAATGTGTATCACGCGCCGATAATCTGGAGCTTTTGGCACCTGTCCAGTCGTTCACCGTCTGTTTCAGGTACAAAGCCCCGGCCGGTAAGGATGCAAATGCACTCAACAAAACCATACGCGACAATCTATGGACCAGGGGTCAATGCATGGTGAATTACGGATACGTAAACGAACGGCTCGCCATCCGCTTTGTAGCCGCCAATCCCGATCTGGACAACTCCCACATTGACCGGTTCATCTCCTACATTCAAGAAGAAGGCGCCCGGCTACTCGCCGCCCCGGGTGACGAAATGAAATATTAAAATTAGGCGCATGCGATGATAATTCCGCCATTATCGCCGTATGCATATGTCTCAGAGAGCCGCCACCTGTTCAAAGATACCCCGGATAACTTTAGACCGCCTTCTGTCAGATCAACCAGGTAATCAAATAGTAGAGCATCGGGAGGGTCGCAAAACTGGCGATAACGCCGATACCCACCAGGGCGGCCGTGAGCGATGGCGACAACCTCGCCGAAACCGCCAGGGCACCGGCCGAAACCATGGGCGGCATACCGGATTCGAATATCGAAACTTCCACAATTTCTCCGCTCAGTCCCAGCACCCGGCAACCGAAAAGGGCCAAAACCGGCATCGCCACAAGCTTGACCAATAGACCGATTGTCAACTGGGATCTCACATCCTTACGAAGCCGGAAACTGAGTTGGAATCCAACGGCGGTCATGATGACCGGCACCAGAGTTGAGGCCAGCATTTCCAGTAGTTCAACCATAATCGCCGGATAAGTCGCCGGTTTAAGTAGAAACCCAAGGACCAGTGCCATAAAGGGTGGGAAAGCGATAATATTTTTCGTCACCTGACCTGCCGAGGTTTTTCCGGCATCACCGCCATAAACGGCAACAATCACCGCCCCATAAACGGCCAGGGCGAGAAAAGACCCCAGTTGATCATAAATAACCGCATAAGGGACAGCCTGATCACCAAAAAAAACCTTTACCATCGGTATTCCGAGAAAAGAGGTGTTTCCCAGTGGGATCAGCAGCAGCATGCAACCCGTTGTCGAACGCTCCCATTTCCGCCAATGGGATAAGATGAGGACGGCCGCAACTGATATGGCCAGCATACCCCAGGGCATTACTGCGGGTACCAATACCCGGGTCGACAACACCAGCTCCTGAATCTTCAGTAAAATAAGCGCCGGAAGTGAGATATAAATGACAAAAAGATTCAGCATATTTCCGGTTCCCTCCGGAAAAACACGAATGCGCCTGAGGATGATTCCTAATATCATTAAGGTGACGATGACGATAAAGTTTTCCAAAATTGAACCACTCCGTTAATACCTTTGGGTGCAGAAGAGTTTTTGGTTATACCACCTTAAGACTTCCTGATAAGTCCGGAAAGACCCTTCAACCGCAGCAACCGGATCATTTTATCATGGGTCGCCTTCAACTCCTGCCCGTTTCGGTCTTGTTGCTATACCGATTTATCCTTCTTTTGCCTGTTTGACTTGCCATTCCTCTCTGGATCATCCAATATGATTTATTATATATCTGAATCTTGCACCGCATGACAGAAGACGCAAAGACCTGTAACCCATTCAAGGTAAAACAGAACCATTTTTCCCGATATTTTCGTCTTATTTTTCTACAAGCTGCTAAATTCATCCATCATCATTATTAGCAAATAATGGGGACAGCGCCAACATCCATAAATTCACATATTGACTTATTTATATTTTGATGGAGGTAGGCCTATTAGTATGATTCTATGTATGTTTAACCTTAACCATCTGATAATATACATATAATTCTATTTTTAGAACAACTGTTCGCATGACAGGTGGATTTGGACGAATTGTCAAATAAATAGTTGACTCATTAGTCTACCAACTCGAGGATAAAGGGTATTTTCAGACTGATAAGTCAACTAACGAAATTTTGTCGGCCAAACAGGTTGAAAATAACTGGACTATTTGGTCTTTAAAACGCTATTCGTTATGCTTTGATTGAATTTTAAAGTCCCGTAGGGGTAAGTTTTGAGAAACTGGTGCCCTAAATTTAAACGGTCAAAAGACCTATTTTATGGAATTAAATATTCTACGATTAGGTATTGATAGAATTGTTGTATTACCTTGCAGCCTACGGGACAGCAAAGGCCGGGCCACTTCGGGAAATAGTGGACGTTGAGGACGCCGGTCAGTAATTCTGCTTTCAATAGATCGATTATTTGCAACAATCGACTCAAAAGGTAAAGCCACCTTGACTGTATTGACGGGTGTGGCTAAAAATCCCTAAAGAGCCGATAACACTAAGTAGTTAATATGGATTTCTCATGAAAAAACTATGGCATATAAGGAAAGCAGTGATAGATGATTCGATAGGCCTTCAAAATTGTATGGAAACAGCTTATTCCTTTTACATGAGTAGAATGGGAGGAAAGCGTCTTCCACCAATGGATGTAGACTATTCACTTGAAATAAAAGAATTCCCATGTTGGGTTGCTGAGCATGAAGGTAAAATTATCGGTGGCTTAATCATGATGATTGATGATGAGCATGCATCAATTGCCAACGTTGCAGTACTCCCTGATATTCAGGGTCAAGGATTAGGAGGTGGGCTAATGAGATTTGCGGAAAGCATTGCCCACAAAAAGAATTTTTCGGAATTACGTTTAGCCACCCACGTGCTACTAACAGAAAATATATCTTGGTATCTACAACTAGGGTGGATTGAAATTGATAGAGATGATGTTCGAGTTTATTTTAAGAAAGAAATCAAATAAATAGAGGCGATATTTTCCGAAATATCTAACATATAGGCGAACCAAACGGTAAACACTGTCCGCGGGAACTGCCCTGCTACACGTCAGCTCACCGTTAGGTTCTGAAAAAAAATGATTAAGTATTTGGTACTAAGAGATACTCAAGAGTACGCGAAAGTCAGTTATCTATCTCAAGAAGAGGTTAAGTGGCTTTGGATAACCGATTATTTTGATGGACCTCTGGAAGGCATGGTGGAGGTAGCCGCAGAGATGTTTCTGTGCAAATTCGCAGAAGAAGTTGAAGAGGAAGCCGACGAAAACTGGTTCAGGAAATACTGGATAATAAAATTGACGCCGGTGCAGCTTGATATTGAAATATATTGGCACCAAGAATTTTGCAAATATGTGGGAGAGCATTTTGTTTGTAATGAAGATGGTACTCGAAAAACAAGCGGCCCTAAACATCATAGAATAGAATGGGACAAATTTTATAAGCCGTATAAAAGAAACTACAAGCCTGATTTTACCAATAATGAAGTAATAGGATGGTGCCAACTTTGAATACGAACATAATCGGATAGCCGGAGGGTTATCCCTCAGTTTCCACACCACCGGGCATGCGGGTTCGCAATAGCCGGTTCACGAAGAAAATCAGGCCATATCCTGATAAAAAGCGGGCCATAGTTCGTTGACAAGCGCGGTACCTGTGATTGCCCCTGGGTTTCAAATATTCCATAACGCGCCCGTGGATTGCCCCCCATTCGAGTTCATCGCATGACGGAGCTTATGGTTAAAAGCCCATCTTCATGTTCGGTCCTTCAGCAGGGTGAGTCCTCCACGATTGCCTAACAAGATCTCCCGCAACTCGTACCCAGCTGTATCGCCGCATGACACAGCGTCCCATGGCTACTATGGCCTCTATTGACTTCTGACCGATCACCCACTATTTTTCCATAGTGCGCGCTTTCGCGAGACCGTATGCCGGACAGATCTCCCCGGATAATAACGTGAACTTTCGAACACAGCCGCGGCAATTACCCTATTTCCTGAATCGTGGGTTTCGTAATGCTGTGCTAACTTTCCCGGAAACCGGGCCTTGTATGTCCCGCCATGACGGGATTCGCCGGCTCATGACGTTGTACTTAGGGTTGGGCGCTCCCTATGGTCGCTCTCGCCTGCGGCGAGCATTCCGCCCTTGCCGGGCAGACACAAATTACAGCACTATATTTTACTTTGCTGCGCTCCGGATATACCAGTGAGTATATCGTTAGGCATCACTTTCTAAGGAGGTAAATAATGAAGAATAAAATTATCAGCGTAACTGTTGGTCTACCTGTCACTGATCTCGATCGAGCCATTGATTGGTATCGCCAACTTTTAGGTGAGCTAGAAGAGATAAACCCAGTGGAAGGTGTCTGGGAGATATGCGTTACACCTTCATTTACATTACAACTTTTTGCGATGGAATCCGAAGAATCCAGTTCAAAAAGCGTAGGCTTCGAAACCAGTAATATTGAGCGTAGTCACGAGTTAACTCTAAGCCTTGGAGTGAAAGTTGGAGAAATCGAAACAGTACCTGAGGCAGTACACTATTTTGAATTCAGTGATCCGTATGGAAATCTGCTTTCGTTTTATCAGCTTGTAGATAACAATGCCTAAATAGGCTAATTACAATCGCCCACAAAAAACGTGGGCTGGACTCGCTAACGCTCGCCTGTGGTGGCAGCAAGGTAGGCTTGGAGGGAAAGCTATATGAAAGTTAAACGTATGGTTTCAAACATTAAGGTATCAAACGTGGAAAGGCATGCCTGAATGGCATGGTTCATGCCCAAGGATCTCCGGAACATCCTATTCAAGTGGGCGTGTACCGGGGGTTCCATTTGATCCCCATCTATCCGACGATGCTAGGTGCCGCTATCCCCGGCGGTCAATGCTTCAAAAACCGCTTTCGTGATTTGAATATCCTGAACGGCCACACCGGTAAGATCCACAACGGTCCGTTGATCATCGGATGTCCGGCGCGGTGCATCACCGCTGATGACATTGCCCAGCTCAATCAGGTTGGCGGGGTCAAGCAGTTGTTTTTTGATGGCCTGGTGGATCTCTTTGCGTTCCACGCATTGGGCGATGCTGTCGGCGATCACGATATCTTCATTGGAAATGATCATCGGGTCCAGTTCATTTTTCTCAGAGGTATCCGCTCCCATGGCCGTCACGTGGGTTCCGGGCATCATCTGGTCAAGTTGCAGCAACGGATTTTTTGAAGGGGTGGCCGTGATGATGAGATTGCAATTGGCGGCCACGGCCCCTGCGGCAGCGGTACGGATATTGGTCAGGTGGCCTTCGTCCAGAAGAATACTCACCAGCTCACCGGTGCGTTGACTGAAGAGGAGCATCAGCCCGTTTGTCGCCGATAACCCCAGCTTGGGGTTATCATAAAATCCCGAAGCGATTTTGATCACGTAATACGCGTCGTTCCGGATATATCCGTATTTGATGTGGGTATCACCCGGCGGATCATCGAAAATCAGTTCGCCCACCGGCGGGACCACCGCCATACCCTGTGAGTATTTGACAAATCCGGATGCGATTGCCTCGATGGGATCGAGGATTTCGAGAACATCTTGAATCTGTTGCAGATCGTATATTTTCGTTATTGGGTACCTTCCAGTGTTGTGAATGATTACGGTGTTTGGACCGCTTGCGGTGTTGAAATCACGGATAAAAATTTTTCCAGGACAATATTGCGTCCACAAAGCACCACACCGGCCTTCCCGCCCTTATACGCGTCGGGATGCTTCAGCAATGCGGCCAATGCCACCCCGGCAGCCCCTTCGACAATCCATCGTTCATGCTCAGCCAGCAGCCCCATGGCTGCGTATATCTTCTGTTCCGAAACGAGCACATGCCGGTCGATATGTTCGGCGCATAATGGGTAGGTGATGGATCCGGGTTCCACAGGTCCAGCCGTACCGTCGGAAATGGTGGGGTGTTCCGGGGCATCCACAATGCGGCTGGCCTTGATGGATTCGTACATGGCCGCGGAATTCTCCGGCCAGCAGCCCACAATCCGGATGTCTGGATTCATGGCCTTTAAAAAAACGGAAATCCCTGATATCAGGCCACCGCCGCCCACCGATACGAACACCGTCTCCAGGTCCGGGCATTGCTCGAACATTTCAAGTCCCACGGTTCCCTGCCCGGCAATCACGTCGATATCGTTGTATGGCGAGATGAAGGTTATCCCCTGTGATTCAGCGGTTTTCCGCGCGGTGAGTTCGGCGTTCAGGCAGTCTCCCGGAACCTTCGTCAGGATGGCGCCCAATTTTTCAATATGATCCAGCTTGGCCGGTGATGCGGTTTCAGGGGTGAAAATAGTGGCGTTCATCCTGAGTCGCCGGCATGCCGTCGCCACGGCCAGCCCATGGTTTCCCGTGGAGGCGGTGATGACACCCTGTTGCCGCTGTTCATCGGTCAACGACAGGATTTTATGGGTGGCGCCGCGAAACTTGAAAGAGCCGGTTTCCTGCAGATGCTCGCATTTCAGATGTACTTCGGCACCACATATGCGACTCAAGGCCATGCTGTATTCCAATGGCGTGTAACGCACCTGCGGACGAATCCGTTTTGAAGCATTTGTTATTTTTCCGACGAGATCCATATTGTTTCCTTATTATTTCCTTAATTTTTTGGTTGCACCCAGCAGAAGAGTTTGGGTAAGCTTTTCCAGCAACGGCGAATTCAGGTTCCAGCAATGCCAATACAATTCCACTTCCATCCGGTATTCCGGTGCCAGATCGATCAGCCGGCCACCGTCGATCAGTGATCGGCACTGACTCTCCGGAATCAACCCATAGGCGAGACCGGCCGCGATAAAATCAACATATTTTTCCGATGAAGGCAGATAGTGCATTGGAATAGCCGCTGGCGGTTGATCAATTAATTGAAACAACATCTTGTTATGCAGATCATCTTTATGATTGAACATGAGGGCGGGTGCCGTGGATACCGATTCATCGTTCAGTCCCCGGGCGAACCACTCATCAGCGAATTCAGGGGCTGATACCAGTAGATATTCCATCCGTCCGAGATAAAATTTATGACACCCCTGGATCGGATGGTTTGCTGTACCGATACACCCCACGACATCTCCATTTCTAAGGAACCGGTGCGTGCGTTCCTGATCTTCGACAATGACGTCTATGAGAATTTTCATTTCTTTGAGCAGCGGGATGACGGCATCCAGAAACCATATGGCAAGACTGTCCGCGTTGACGCCGACGGCAATATGGGCGAATTGACGCGTGGGAGCCGGATTGAGGACGTCAAAGAGATCGCTCTCCAATTGCGTGACCTGACGATAGTGTTTGAGCATTTGCCGCCCAGCAGGTGTGGCTTGGGGTGGGGTTGTCCGGGCCAACAGGATTTGTCCGGTCTGCTCCTCCAGCAGTTTTATGCGCTGGGATACGGCCGACTGGCTCAAACGAAGTCGTCTGGCCGCCTTGTCGAATCCGCCGTCCCGGACCACGCAGGCCAGGGCCTCCACGAGTTTGTAATCGAGCATAGTTTATTATAAATTTAATTAATGATGATTAAAATTAATTAATTTTACTTTTAATACAATTTTTATTATATTCCTGTCAATCATATTTTTAACGCTGACATACAGCGGAAAGGACCTAAAATCATGGTATTTCAACCATTTCTAATGGAAAGAATGATGTCCAAATTCGAGCAGACCGTGGACTTTAATTTGTCGGAAAGCGGTGTGCATCCGGTTCTTCTGGAAGAATTGCTGGGCGATGATCCAAAGCATCTGCAGGACCTATTGAAAACCGAACTGAATTACCCCCATGTCAACGGCAAGCCGGAACTGCGGGAGAACATATCCGCCCTTTACAACGGGGCATCCGTTTCCAATATTCTGGTTACCGTCGGCGCCATCGAAGCAAATTATATCAGCGTGCGCACCCTGCTCGATGCAGGTGATGAAATCATTGTCATGCTGCCCAACTATATGCAGATCTGGGGTATCGCCAAAAACCACGGTTACGCGATGAAGACGTTCGATCTTCGTGAAGACAAGGACTGGTCGCCGGATCTGGACCAACTTGACGCGGTGGCCTCAGAGCGAACCAAGCTTATCGCTGTCTGCAATCCGAACAATCCCACGGGCTATATTATGTCGACAGCGGAAATGGAACGCATCGTTGCCATCGCTGACCGATGCGGGGCATGGATCCTGGCGGATGAAGTTTACCGCGGTGCGGAACGGCTGGTGGATGTGGACTCCCCTTCCTTTTACGGCATGTATGACAAGGTCCTGGCCATTGGCAGTATGAGCAAGGCTTACGGATTGCCGGGGCTTCGCATGGGATGGGTGGCCGGGCCTGAAGACATCCTCGATGAAATATGGGCCAGGCACGAATACCTGGCCATCAGCGCCACCATGCTCTCCAACAAGCTGGCCACCATCGCCCTGAGCCCCGAGGTGCGGCCGCGATTGTTGCAGCGCACCCGTGACTATATCCGCAAAGGCTACCCCGTGCTGAAGCAGTGGATGGACAGCCACACCGGCATGTTCTCCATCACACCGCCCCAGGCGGCGGCCATCGCCTTTGTCCGTTACCACCTGGATGTCAACTCCACCCTGTTGATGGAGCGGTTGCTGAAGGAAAAAAGCGTCCTGATCGTGCCAGGCGACCATTTCGGTAGGGATAACTATCTCCGGATCAGCTATGGTCTGCCCCACGATTACCTGACCGGTGCGCTGGATCGTATTCATGAGCTGATTGATGCCTCAGGGTTCGCGCAAAAATAAATTTACAAATTTTCGTGGGGCAGGTGCCTAGTCAGCAAGACGCGAAAATAAAGGGGAAGCGCTTCTGCCGGATTGATCCATCGGCGACAGGACTACTCTCCACCCCAGCTCTTCAGCGCCACCTTGACCGATCGCCGCATTTCATCCGAGAACGAAGAACCGGTTTTTCTCAGGTAATTGTGCTGACCGAAATTGACGGCGTTTCTCAAATAGTTTTTTCCATGGCAATCCTTCTGATCACGTTCACTGAACATATCGGTGAATTCCGCGGGTTCGAGGCGCCGGTACGTGTTTTCAAAGCAGATATATTTTTTATCGAAACGTGAAGATACCGGACGTCCGCGTTGACTGTCCTTGTAATGCCCGAAGCATACCATGATCGTCGGGAACACATACGCCGGTAATTGGAACATCTCCCGGTGAATTTCGATGTTTTCGACAATATCACCGATGTAGCAGGAGCCGATACCCAGGGATTCCGCGGCGATTACGGCATTCTGGGCGGCGATCAGCGCATCGCAATTGGCCAGCAGTAGATCCGCCTCCCGGGGTTTTACAAAATCCACGCGATTTTCCCTGCAGAGATCCGGCACCTTGCAATGCGCATAGTAGTCATACCATCGTTGCATATCCGCCATGAACATCAGAACCAGGGGGGCTTTGGCAATAAACGGCTGGTTATCACAGGTGGTGACGAGACGCTTCTTTTTTGCCGGGTCGGAAACCTCCAGGATGCTGTAAAGCATCATATTACCGGCGGTCGGCGCTCGCAGGGCATAGTGGAGGATCGCCTCCTTTTCGGCCTCCGAGATGGGTTTGTCCGCATAGACCCGCTGGGATCTCCTGTTCGCAATTATGTGCAGGGTTTCATTCATCGCTTGTCTCCTTCAAATATGGTCGTTTCTTTATGCATGAACTTCATAAATTATTTTTCCCACCTATTTCTCCGGATGAGGCCATGGTTCATCGATGGATTCTTCCACGCTATAGCAGAAACGATTCCATTCGAATTCACGTTTTGAAATCGGACAGCGCAGTTTCACTTTCCGTTCGGAAACGCCGATGACCTCCCAATCCCCATAGCGTGGCCCCTCTTGAATAAAAATACGTTGCCCGGGTGTAAATGGATATGGTTTGAAAATAGAGACCTTTTCCGTGCTCATATCTCACTCCTTTCTATTTGTGGTCTTACTTGATATGGTAATAATGTCAATTTATCAATTAGATATCGTTATATATCGTTATACACCGTTGAATTCCGTTTGACACCATTGAACTGCATTTTCCAATTGACGACTATAACCCGTGAATGTCAGGAGCCATGATGATACCTTGCCAGAGACACCTGTTTGACCTGCCGGAGGACCTTGCCTATCTGAATTGTGCCTACACGTCACCCCTGTTGAAATCCGCTTCGGCGGCGGGTCTCAAGGCCATTGATCAGAAAAAAAGACCGTGGGGCATAACCCCGCAGCACTTTTTCGAAACCGCCGAGGAAAATCGGACGCTCTTCAGCCGCCTGGTTAGCGGCCATCCGGATAATGTGGCCATTATTCCTGCGGTTTCGTACGGCATCGCCCTGGCCGCAAAAAACCTGCCGGTGGCAAAGGGTCAAACCATACTTGTCATTGCGGATCAATTCCCATCGAATATTTATGCCTGGCGGCGGATCGCCGAATCCAGCGGGGCGGTGATAAAAACCATACCAAGACCGGAGAATTACGATTGGACCACTTCGGTTTTAAACGCCATAGATCGAGGCACCGCCATTGCAGCACTCCCCAATTGCCATTGGACCGACGGTACCGTATTGGATCTGGTGCGTATCGGCGAACAATGCCGTTCGGTGGGAGCGGCACTCGTGGTGGACGGAATTCAATCCTTGGGGGTCATGCCCTTCTCCGTTGAAGCGGTTCAACCCGATTTTTTGGCCACAGCGGCGCACAAATGGATGTTGGGTCCGTATACCTATGGATTCTGCTATATCGCCGACAAGTGGTTGAATGGCACCCCATTGGAGGAAAACTGGCTGAACCGCCGGGATTCCGAAGATTTTTCACGTCTGGTGGACTATCGAAACGATTATCAGCCGGGTGCACGCCGGTTTGACATGGGAGCCCACAGTTCGTTTTTCCTCGCCCCCATCGCCAATGCGGCCCTGAACCGGATATTGTCGTGGGGGGTGGAACGGATTGCGGCGACTTTACAGCAGAAGATAGCGGAAATCGCCGCATTCGCGATTGATCTCGGATTCACCATCGCACCGGAACACGCCCGGGCCAAACATATGATCGGGCTCTACATGCCGGATGGGCTGCCCGCGGATGCAGGCAAGCGCCTGGCTAAGGAAAACGTTTTCGTGAGCGTTAGGGGTAACGCTATCCGGGTTGCGCCGCATCTTTATAATTCAGCCGATGATTTGTCCAGGCTCCGCCTGGCCTTGAAAAAAACCATCCGTTAACGATCACGCTATGGTCAACAAAGGGAGGACATAATTATGGACCGGATTAAAGGCAATTCATACCGGATCACGGCAACGATAGTGGACATCAAAGGCACATGCAGCGCCGGACACAAGAAAGGAGACACCTTCGACATAAGCTGCCATAACCCCGGTGGTTTGTGTGGTTATTTTTACCATGACATATTTCCCAGCCTGCAGACATTTGAATTCGGCGGCACCATGCCCTGGTGGAAAAACGACAGCATGGAACTCCGATGCCCGGACTACCATAACCTGACAACCATCAGGCTTGAAAGAACCCGGGAAGGATGATCACTGATCACAGGGCAATCGCAAATTAAAATGATACGGTTAAAATCGATGTCCGATGAATTGGGGCAATGTCAAATGACAAAGCTCAAATTTCAAATGATGGTATTCTATCAATTTTATAAAAAACCGGTAATACCGGAAATTAAAAATCGGCAGAATGCCTTCATTTGACATTTGTCATTTTAAAGTGGGCATTATCACCGTCTCGTCTAAATACTGTATTCTTAAAAAATCCGAACCGATTCCAAACGCGGTTGCCCTGCCATCCACAACTTCATGCCTTGACATCCCCTCTTGCGCTTCAAATTATGATATTATCGATTGATTAAAAAGAGATGCGGAAAGGGGGTAACCCGATGCGAAAACATACTAAAGCCATTTCAAGGCGGAAATTCCTGGTGCAAACAGGCGGTATTGTCGCCGGGATCGGGCTGCCGGGGGTATTCAAAACACTATCCCATGCGGAGACACAAGCCATCCGGGAACAACTACGGCCCGATGGAAAGCCCCGTATTCCCCCCGGACAGACAGCCGTGAAGCAGATCCGGGATATGGGCGGTACGCCTCCGGATACCCCTATTTCGGACTGGCGGCTCGTTGTTTACGGGGATGTTGCGCAACCGTTGGCGCTTAGCCTCGATGCCCTGTTGGGTCTCGGCGTGGTCGGTCTGACCTGCGATATTCATTGTGTCACGGGTTGGACGCTGCTCGACTCCCGATGGTCGGGGATTCGCCTCGGAACACTGATCGAGAAGGCAAAACCCGTATCATCGGCAAAATTTGTAAGTTTTGAGACAGCCGGGTACAGCGCCAATATTCCGATGGTTGAGGCCGTCAAGGAAAACGTCCTTCTTGCCCACGAATACGCGGGATCTCCGCTGCCGGGACGCCATGGCTTTCCGCTGCGTGCGCTGGTACCGGACCGTTACCTGTATAAAAGCACGAAATGGGTGGAGAAAATCAAAATTACCACGATCGACGAACCCGGTTATTGGGAAACCCGGGGGTACAGCAACAGCGCCGATCCATGGACCGAAGACCGCTATGACCAGGAATACACGATCAAACCGGCTGATGGGGAGCAGCAATAGCCGCTATGCGACAGCCTGAATCCGGTTTCACCCACGAGATGATCAGCGGCCGCAGCACTTTTTATATTTTTTTCCGCTGTTGCAGGGACAGGGTTCATTTCTACCGACCTTGGGCCCCTGCCGGATGGATTGTACCGCTGCGGGAGGTTGGCCGTCCTTGAAAAACCATTGGTCATCTTCCTTTGAAAACTCGGCCACTTCATGGTGCTGGAAGCGGCTTCCGTCTTTTCGGTACCGGGCAATGAATTCAACGGTTCCGGTGGTGTCCTCCGGACCGCCGTTTTCGGCACGAACGATTTCCAAGCCCATCCATTCAAAATTTTTTGTCCATGATGCACCGCCGTCCGTACTATACTCTTCACGCTTGGTGGCGTGGGTGGTTTCGTGAATATGGTCGAATTCTTTTTTGACGAAAGCGGTGTAGCGGGAACGCATCAATATTTCGGCGGTCTGCGCCTTTTTCGGATCTTCAATCAGGGGTTCACAGCAATCCGAATAGGGATTACCGCTTCCGCACGGGCATGTTTCCATGTGCCATCTCCTTTTTATCCCGGTGGTTCTTATTAATATCAATACCGGTCACCGCCTATAATCGGCATGAACCCTTGTTGTCAAGGGAAACCTGTGTCAACCCGTACCGGCTCATGGTGCTTATGCGGCGATTTTAATTTGACGCCGATGTTTGTTTTCTTCTATAGTTTTGCTGCATCACGACAGATGATTATCCGATATGTGTCACCTTTAATATTCTTCATAATCGAATCGTAACGGGGCATTTTAATCAATGCCAGGAAGTCGGCCCCGGATTGTCGCGTCACCCGACGGGGTTGAAATGACTGGAAACATCGTGGAGGATGCAATGAAAACAGAAATCATCAGAGTGGGGAAGCAGCACCGTCCGCTTAAGGCCGCAAGGGTGCTGAGGGAGCTGCAAAGAGAATTTCCGGAATATGAAGCCATCCCTTTGACACCGCAGAACCAATCCCTTGTCATACGCGAGTCCCGGTTTGCCGGTGCCCGCGTCGACATCCACGCCAAAGCGTTTGGTCTTAAGGGAAAAGTGCCGGACCCCATGGCGCGGATCCTCGATCTGGCGCTATTCGGCACTATTTCGGCAGTAAAAACACCCAATGTGGTAAATCAATTGAAACGATTTCTGAAAACCCGGTATGCAGGATAGCCTCCATACCCCCTAAGGAGCGGTAGTTGAAAAAAAAACCGACCCGAACAGAGAGCTGGAAACGGCTGAATGCCCATTTCCGGGAAATGAAGCATATCCATTTAAAAACCCTGTTCAGCAATGATCATCGCAGATTCGAAAAATTTTCCCTGCACGTCAATGATATCTTCGCAGACTATTCTAAAAATCATGTCACTGAAGAAACCATGGGGCTGCTTTTTTCCCTGGCACGGGAGATGAAACTCGACACCGCCGTCGATGAGATGTTCAGCGGGGGGAAGATCAACGAAACCGAGCAGCGGGCTGTTCTCCATACCGCCCTTCGGGATCAGTCGGTGACGCCGCTGGAGGTGGACGGCAGAGATATCATGCCGGCGATCCGCAGCGTGCTGGGACGTATGAAATCCTTTTCGGAACAGATACGGTCCGGACGCTGGAAAGGCTACACCGGCAAACCGATAACCGACGTCGTCAACATCGGAATCGGCGGATCGGACCTGGGCCCCGTGATGGTTACCGAAGCCTTGAGACCTTATGCCCGGGACGGACTGCGGCTGCACTTCGTATCCAATATCGATGGTGCGCACATCGGCGAGACCTTGAAACAAATCAATGCGGAAACCACACTGTTCATGATCGCCTCGAAAACGTTCACCACCCAGGAGACCATGACCAATGCACATACCGCGCGCTCGTGGTTTTTACGTTTTGCCGGGGACACAACGCACATCCGAAAACACTTTGTGGCCCTCAGCACCAATGAGCGGGATGTGACCGCCTTCGGTATCGACCCGGAAAACATGTTTGAATTCTGGGACTTTGTGGGCGGCCGGTTCTCTTTATGGTCGGCCATCGGGTTATCCATCGCATGCCATCTCGGATTCGATGGTTTTGAAGCGATGCTGGCCGGCGCCAACGAGATGGATGCACATTTCAGAACCGCACCGATGGAAAACAACATGCCCGTGATTCTGGCCCTCATCGGCATCTGGTACAACAACTTCTTCAAGACCGAAACCCAGGCGATTCTACCCTACGACCAGTACCTGCACCGTTTTCCCGCTTATCTGCAGCAAGCCATAATGGAGAGCAACGGCAAGTGTGTGGATCGCAATGGGAAGCGCGTCGGCTACCAGACCAGCCCCATCATCTGGGGTGAACCCGGCACCAACGGCCAGCATGCCTTTTACCAGCTTATCCACCAAGGCACAAAGTTGATCCCGGCCACCTTTTTGGCGGCGGCCCAACCGGTAAATCCGGTGGGTGACCACCATGATATCCTGTTGTCCAACTTTTTTGCACAGACCGAAGCCCTGATGCTGGGGAAAAGCGCTGATCAAGTGAAGGCCGAATTGCAGGCCGGGGGGCTTTCCCCACAGGAGATTCAACGGCAGTTCCCCTACAGGGTATTCGAGGGGAACCGGCCCACCACGTCGATTCTATATACTAAAATGACCCCCAAAACACTCGGTGGCCTTATTGCGTTGTACGAACATATCATCTTTACCCAGGGCATCATCTGGAATATATACAGTTTTGATCAATGGGGGGTGGAGCTTGGGAAGCAATTGGCGGGGAAAATCCTGCCGGAATTGAGGAGCGGCGGTCATGTCTCTTCCCATGACGCTTCCACCAATGGATTAATGAACAAAGTCAAATCCATGCGATCTCTAACGGCACTAGCGGAATGATGAGGGATATGGATGGTAGAGTATCTAGACGTTGTCGATTCGGATGATCGCGTGGTTGGAGTGGCAAGCCGGGAGGAAGTTCACGGCAGACCTCACCTGATTCACCGCATTGCGCGGGTATTGGTGTTCAACTCAGCCGGCGACTTATTCCTCCAGAAACGAAGCGAGAACAAGGATGTCCAACCCGGCAAATGGGACACCTCCGTTGGCGGTCATGTGGATCGCGGAGAGAGCTATGATGCGGCGGCTTACCGTGAAACCCAGGAGGAACTGGGCATTCATCCGCGCAAACTGACGTTTCTCTACAAGCATTTATACCAGGACGGTTACGAATCGGAATATGTTCAATCCTATGCATTCACCTGGGACAGTGAGTTTCACCTGAATACCGATGAAATCCAGGACGGACGATTCTGGCAACTGGATGACATCACCACCGCAGTTGATCCATCCCGCTTCACACCGCAGCTTCTGGATGAATTGAAGCATTATTATAAACATCTTCGCAGTGCCTGAACAGAGGATCATCCACGCAAAAAAATCCGTAATGAATTGAAGTTGGAGCCAAAAACCACCTGCCCCTCCCTTCCGCCAAGCAAATGACCGGGCCGTTGCTGTCACCTCTGGGAATCAACGATGATCAACGAAATTGCCGAACAACACAACCTATCGTTATCTTTCTTTTTAGAAAGCGTTAAAGATTAAAAAAGACCTGTCGATATAAATGTCAGGCTTCCAACATTTTTAATATGCTGGGTGGTCGTTTCAACTTTTGCTGATGTAATCGTGAATTTGTTTAAGAATTCAGGTGTTACCTTCTTTTCGAGTTCACGTTGATACAGAATAGAGATAAGGATCTGGTTCCAAGACGCTCAGAGACAAGCTAGTTTCAATTGTTCATGCTACCTGCGAAATCCACCTTATATCCTCGTTTATCAGCCATATCCCCTGTGGAGTGTTGAATCGATCCCACCCGTATGCCAGGCAAAAGAGACGAATCGATTATGATCTATTTCTGCGAAGAGTGTGGAGAACAGATAAGTCCCCCCCCCACGACGGGCAATGCAAAACAAGTCGTCCTGACCTGCGGAGGATGTAACGACTCCGTCATCGTTCCCCTGAACAATACGGCCGGACTGCGCCAGTCCACACCGGTGATGACCAATGCCCCGGATTCCCGGTTGAAGGTGTTGGTGGTAGACGATTCAAAATTTATACGGCGTGTAATCCGTGAAATCATCAACACCGATGGTTCGCTTCAGGTGGTCGGTGAGGCTGAAAATGGTGCTCATGCCCTGGAGCTGATTCCACAGCTCGATCCGGATGTGATTACATTGGACATCAACATGCCGGTGATGGACGGACTTACCACTTTAAAACACATCATGGTCAGGTTTCCGCGACCGACGGTAATGTTCAGCTCCCTCACCAAGGAAGGCGCAAGTACCTCTTTTGACGCCTTGAAATACGGTGCTGTGGATTTTTTGGAAAAGCCCTCGCAAATGCGCGATGAAGACCAGGAAAACCAACAGGCATCGATTATCGATAAAATAAAAATGGCGGCAGGGGTAAGACTCGGATCGATCCGTTTGATTCGAAGACAGAATCCACAAAAGGGAAAAGCGTCGGTATCCGCAGAATCCATTGACACCATTTACGCGATTGGAGCGGCTGAAGGCGGTTATGCAAGCCTCCTTCAGTTTCTTCCGCAACTGAAACCGGGTTCGCGGGCTGCGTATGTGGTGGTTTTATACGCAACGGCGGCACACCTACATGCCTTTACCGATTATCTGAACAATCTATGCTCAATTGAAGTTCGGCGTGCCGAACATGGAGGGTCTATTCGTGCCGGTGCCTGCTACATTACAGCCGGTAATGAATATGTCACCCTTGAACCAAACGAGAATTCAATCACGCTTTCCGTGACCCCTTCTCCTTTTCCCGAAAGACGCGGTGCCATCAACATGCTTATGGTCTCACTTTCTGAAATGACGCAGGTTGCCAAGACCGGCGTTATACTGGCTGGAGACGGTGATGATGGCGTAGAAGGTCTTCTTGAAATAGAAAAAACCGGGGGAACTGCATTCATTCAGAATCCCGAAACATGCTTGTTTAAAAATATGGCAATGCTTGCCCACCAACGATGCGCTGCGGCAACGGTTGCGTCACCATCGGAGATGGCAACAGCATTCAATCATGCACCAGACAACACTTAGAAAATGTGGAGGATTACGATGTTTTTTACAGCTGCTTTAAAAACCTTAAAGCTCAGACCCAAAATGCTTCTGGCCGGTATTACACTCTCTGTACTACCGGTATTGATTTTCGGAATTATCGTTTTTATTCAGGAAGAAGCTGCCACCAAAACTATTAATGCCGAAAATATGAAACTGGCCGTAGCCGAATTGGACCATATCGCCATCGGCGTTTATCAAATGGCAAAAACCCAGAATGAGCTACTCACCAAAAACCTCCGTTCATATCTAAGTATCCTGAGGCAGGAGTCAAAAGATCAGGGCGGTATTTCACTCAGTGCGGAGACAGTTAACTGGCGATCGATCAATCAGTACACAAAAAATGCGAATTCCGTCTCCCTGCCGAAAATGATGGTGGGGGAAAAATGGTTGGGTAAAACAACGTCGCTGAACAGAAGCGTTAGCGTGGTGGATATC
Organism: Desulfobacteraceae bacterium; assembly: GCA_013003715.1. GTDB lineage: Bacteria > Desulfobacterota > Desulfobacteria > Desulfobacterales > Desulfosarcinaceae > JABDIN01. The sequence continues at coordinate 34,496 of JABDIN010000072.1, forward strand.
CTGAGACGCCATGCGCCCGATGTTACCGCCACCGTATTTCAAAAAATGAATGTCAACGGTGACATGCTCCGGATTGCCACAAACGTAAAAAAGCTTGATGGCACACGTGCCATCGGTACATACATCCCCGCCACCAATCCGGATGGACAACCGAATCCGGTTGTTTCCACGGTCATGAACGGGAATACCTTTCTGGGTCGTGCATATGTTGTAAATGCTTGGTATATTACCATATACGAACCAATTTATGACAATACACAACAAATTATCGGTATGCTGTATGCCGGTGTTCTCCAGGAGAGTATTGCCAGTGTACGTGACGCGGTAATCAACACAGTGGTTGGTGACACAGGCTATGTTTACGTCATAGACAGCCTGGGCAACTATGTCATTTCCAAGGGCGGTGAGCGTGATGGCGCCAATATCTGGGGAGCTAAGGATGAAAATGACAACATGATTGTTCAGGACGCCATAAAAATGTCCAAAGGCACCAGTACCGGCAAACTTGCCCAACAGGAATATTATTGGAAAAATCCCGGTGAAAAGGAATCACGTCTGAAAATTGTTCGTATCATTTATTATGAACCATGGGATTGGATTATTGGTGTGGGGTCCTATGAGGATGAATTTTTGAAAAGCATGAAGGTCATTGAAGAGATGGCAACCCGCGATGCCATCATTCTTGGTATTTTGCTCCTGATGACGTTGGCCGTATCCACATTTACCTGGCTGTTTATCTCCAAAGGTATTTCTGGACCCATCATTAAAATTGCGGATGTCGTAAATACCGTGTCTAAAACCAAAAACCTCACCCTCCAGGTGCCTGTTGAAACCGAGGATGAAGTCGGCACTATGGCCCGGGAGTTCAACTCAATGATGAAACTTCTCCGCGAATCATTCAATGTTGTTTTGCGCGCCGCCATCGACGTCCGGGAATATGCTGCGGACGTTGCCAAAAGAGCGGGGTTGAACATGGAACGTGCCACCACTCAGGAAAAAATGATGCACGCCATGGAGCAAACCATTGCTGAAATGGGGCAGACCGCAGGTGAAGTTGCAATGGCGGCAGCGTCCCAGAAAGAGGCTGCTGAAAACTCAAACGAAAACGTATCCAGCCTCATCGAAGGTATGTCCTCGGTGGCTGATGCGTCCTCAAAACAGTTGGATGAAGCCGGTATCGCAACAGACCGTGTTGGTGCCATGGGTGAAACCGGCTCAAAAGTTGTGGCAACAGCTCAACGACAGGGTGAGCAGGTCGTTACCGCAACATCAGCTGTGACCGAAATGGAACAGGCGGTTATAGATTTGAACACGGCTGCGAACCAGGCCACCTTGTCAGGTGAAGAAGCACTAAAGGCGGTATCTCAGGGTCGTGATTCCGTTCATATGACAGCCGAAGGTATGAAGGCGATCGCAGATTCCTCGGAGCAGATATCCGAAATCATCACAGTTATTACGGACATTGCCGAACAGACCAATTTGCTGTCTCTGAATGCAGCCATCGAAGCTGCACGGGCCGGTGCCCATGGAAAGGGCTTTGCCGTTGTTGCCGATGAAGTCGGAAAACTGGCCCAGCGTTCCTCGGAAGCAGCCAAGGAAATCACCCAGTTGATCAAAGATTCAACTCTGCGGGTATCTGAGGGAACAAAGCTCTCTGACGAGTCTCGTCGCGCATTGGAGGAAATCGCGCGTGGTGGTGAGTCGAATATGGCGGCAATTCAAGAAATTGCAAAAGCCTCCGAGCACTTGTCCCATGGTTCAAAAGCAGTCAATGAATTGATGCAGGAACTGAACCAACTGGCCGGGGAGATTGGGGGTATGGCCGGACAACAGGGTAAACGGCGTGAAGCCGCCCAGACAGCTCTCACCTCTCTTCAGGAAAAATCACATGCCATTTCAGAATTGGTGGCTTCAGCGGAAAACAGTGCCGCGTCCATTGGCGAACTGATGACCGGTGTTGTGGAAAGAACTTCCGGCATGACCGAAATGACCGGGAAACAGGCCGGACGTTCGAAAAAACTGATCGAAATTGCAAATGAGTCTTCCAGTGCTGCAAAACAGACACGGGAAGGTGCGGGTGATGTTGTTTCCATTACACAGAAACTGGAAGAACTGTCACAGGAACTTAACACTCAGGTGAATCAGTTTAAGGTTTAAGGAGATGATCAATGGAAACTGCCATTGCTAAAAAACCGGCGGAAAATACGGCCAAGGACAGGCTGCTACAATTGGTGGGTTTTAAAATCGGTAAGGAAACCTTCGGTGTAAATATCTTAATGGTGCAGGAAATCATCCGCAAGGTAAACATCACCAACATACCGGATTGTCCTGAATTCATCGAAGGTGTGATCAACTTACGGGGAAATATCATCCCTGTGATCGATCTAAGAAAACGGCTCAGATTATATGATCCGGATAAATATGATGAAGGAAACTGGATTATTATCCTCAACATTCAGGGCCGGGTGACAGGGTTCATTGTGGACTCCGTTACAAAAGTACTGAAAGTACCACTAACGAGCTTCAGTCATCCACCGGACCTTGTGGTTTCAGGTCTCAAAAGCCACTATATTCACGGTGTTTGTAAAGTGGAAAAGGATCTTCTCATAATTTTGAATTTTGATCGTATTCTGCTGATAGATGAAATTAAAAAACTCAAGGAAATGAGAAGACACTAGTATATTGGCGGTATCATGAATCCTGCCCGATCGGTCTGACATTAGTCGGAAATGAAGAAGCGGTATAGTGTCCGAATGCGGAATATCTTCATCACATAATAGCCGGGAATCTGAGATTCTTATACAACGACAATCTAGATGGAAACTGGATCATGGGAAAACGAATATTAGTTGTTGATGACTCCTCCATTATGAGGAAAATGATAAAGGAAACACTTAGGCGTGGTGACCATGAGGTAATTGGTGAAGCCAAAAGTGGTGAAGATGCTGTCAAGCAATACTTGTCACTCGAACCGGATATTGTAACCATGGATATCACGATGAGAGGCATGGACGGACTTGCGGCAGCCCGGGAAATTTTCAAACAGGATAAAAACGCCCGTATCATTTTTTTGTCGAATCTGGATGAAAAAAAATATGGGGTACAAGCCTTGGAATTGGGTGCAGTCGGATATGTAAATAAACACAAATCCAAAAAAATATTGGATGTCATCGATACTATCTGATTTTTTCAACAACCCATGCAGTTAAACAACGGAAACCCGGAGCTTGAATTGAATCAAATGACTATGTCTCGATCACCATTTTCACCTGGAATAAACCTCACGATAGATGCGGATCTCAAGCATCTATCCAGGGGCTCATCCATACGTTATACCGCCAGGATTGTTTTTGCCGTCATTTTTATATTTTTCATATTTTCCATAGGATTTTTTTTGTATTTCGATGAAACCCTCAACAATATTTGGCCCTTGGGTGTCACAACCATGTTGATGGTTTTGACCGCTACAGGCTATTTATTTATCGAACTGTTCGTCTTCAGTCCGTTGGGAAAAATAGTAACCGCAGCCAGGAATATTTCTCACAGCAGACATGGTGGCGAGATCACCATCTCTGCTGAGAATGAGATCAATGTCATAAACGGCCTCCTTGAGGATATGATTGTGAATTTTCAGGAGATTATCCTTTATGTATGGAACATGACGGAAGAATCGATCGAAAACCTGAATTCGGTAGAGCAACTATCAATCGGAAAAAGTGATGGCGGACCAGATGAAACGACCATGGAAAATATAAAACAGGCTCATGATAATCTAGTTGAAATGAGATTGACCATGGAATCCATGAATTTATATGGTGTTCGATTTGAAGGTGGAAAAGCGCTGATTAAGGAAGACCCAAAATTACCGGACTGATTACAACTCCCACAATTGTCGGCAATACACAGCAATTGTATGTTTATTACTTTTGAAAATACCTTAGAAGGGGAAAAAAATGGCTGATATCTCTTTTCTTGAAGAATTTATCGCCGAAACACAGGATCACGTCAATGAGATGGAATCCAACTTGTTGCTTCTTAAAGATGCAGATGCAACCAAAGATCTCATTGATGATATTTTTCGCAGTGTTCATACGGTTAAAGGTTCCGCTGAGTATCTTGGAATGATCCGAATTGGCGGATTGTCGCATAGACTCGAGAATCTGCTGGATATTATCAGAAAAGACAAAATTGTGTGTGGTAAAGATATCATTGATATCTGTTTGGCTTCCATCGATCGTATAAACAAATTAATCAATGAGTTGAGCACATCACAGATCGAGTCAACCGACATCGAAGACCTCGTTGCCGATATCAATGAACTGATTGAACGAATAAAACCGGGGGAGGGTGACCAACCACTCGTTGATAATATCACTGAATCAACTGTTTTCGAGAACGATTCGGAATCCGTGAACGCCGTCGCTACCGGCGAAGAGACCATCATCATCGAGGATGAAGACGTAGATGAAGAGTTAATGCAAATATTCATCGATCGTTTGGTGACAGGTTTTGATGAAATTCATGATCTTTCAAGGTTGACAGCCGGCAGTAAAAAGGGATCCAAACAAGCAATCGAAAAATGCGGTGCCGTAGTTGAATCCCTGAAATCATCCGCAAATTACATGGGGTATGCCTCCCTTTGCCAACTATATGAACAATGGTTGGCGGATATTTCTGATCTTGAAGAACCGGCTTCATCAGGATCACTTGCACCGAAGCTTATCGTTGACACTTTACAGCCATACATGGAGAAGATAGCATCCATCTTTCCTGACGTTCAGCTGAAAACACAAATTGAGATTCCATTACCAACCCCTCAATCACCTGCACAGAATTCAATTGTGAGCGAAAGCTTCGAACTTGATGAACCGGAGATCGGCCTGGATCAAGATCAAGATTCAGATGAGATTTTAGACGGGAATGATTTTTTTGATCTTATGCCCGAATCCGATGAAGGTCTGACCGAAGAAGCATCCGCAGCAGTATCTGATGAACAAATTTCATTTGAAGATGAGGACCTGAGTTTTGATGATCTGCTGGACGGTGATGAACCCGAAACCACATTAGAATTCGACAAACCGACCGACAATGCCCTGCTCGAAGATTTCATTGACGAATCATCCGAACATCTTCAGGACATGGAATCCACGCTGTTGAAACTTCATGATTCACCTTCGGACAGTGAATTGATCAATGATGTATTCCGGGTTATTCACACGATAAAAGGATCTTCCGAATACATGGGGCTGAAAAATATTGCCCGGCTCTCTCACCATCTGGAAAACCTTCTCGATCTTATCCGTAGTGAAAATCGACTTATATCCGAAGAGGTCATTGATCTTCTGATTGACGCCAAAGACATATTATCGGCACTTCTGGACAACATGGAAGGACCGGAAGAAGCAATGGATCTCGAGCCTATTCTATGCAGAATTCAAACTGCAACGGGAAACGACGAGCCCGCTGATTCGGTAGCGCCTGATAATCGTACGGCTGAGACGTCAGTTGACACATCACTGGATTCAGACTTTTTTGCACTTCTAAATGAGGATTATGATACCGAACTTTTTACCATTTTTCAGGATCAACACAAGGATGTCCTCGGCTTAATTAAAACTGAAGTTACTCAATTAGAAAAGAACGACAACCCGGCAGATAACTTGACCAATTGTTTAGCGCATGTGAACCAGTTGATATCCTCTGCAAATTATATGGGTTATGATCCACTTTGCGCACGATACGAAAAATGGGCTGCTGAAATTCAAGATCGAATTGACCGGTGTGAATCTGAATCATCGCCCGGCATTGATGAATTTCTTAAAACAGTGATGACACCAGCCATTGATAAATTGATCCATCTTACCGATGCGGTCAACAATCTTACCCAGGGAGAACCAAAGTCGGATGAGGCGGAGAATGACGAATTATATCTTGAAGAAATAGATAACAGCGCTGACAATACGGAAAACGCAACCGCCGAAACTTCCGAAGAGACCGCCGAGATCAAGGACGCAGAAACTTCCGATGATATTAATGAAGAATCTTCTTCACCTGATACGAGTGATTCCGAGGATACGGATGAACTATTTCGAAAATTAGATGGTGCCTTTGACCAGAGTATGATGCAGCTCGATGTGGAGTTGGACACTGCAGAAAGCGAAGGCATGGTCACCGATCTGTTTTCCAGTGAAAAAGATGTCCATTCCGTCCCCGAACAACCCATTGATGAAGAACCCGGATATAGTTCCGCATCAACTGATTCGGTTGATCATCTGGAATTGTATGCCGCCGGGTCCGAACCTGAAAACAAAGCGGGTTCCGGAACGACGGTCGATAATCCAGAGATGGAAGCCATTGATCAGGCTTCTGACGAACCGGTCGATGAACTTGAAATCAATGCAGCCGATCCGGGGTCTGACGAACCGGCCGATGCAATTGAAATGGATGCCGCTGAAAAAGATGAAGATCCTGCCATCGAAGCGGATAACCCCGTTTTCGATTTTGATGAAGGCGCTGGGGATGAGCATTCCGACACCGCCGACAATTTTGATTCAGCAGCCGATGATACCGTGACAGATGCCATCGATCCGGAGTCTGATACACCGGTGAATGCTGCCGGTCCGGGCTCTGAAGCACTGGTCCGGGAACCTGAGGGAGATACCGCCGGAACAGATGCAGATTCTGCCATCGAAGCAGCAAACCCTGTTTTCGATTTCGACGAAAACATTGAGGGCGAGCCTTTCGACACTGCCGACAGGTTTGATACAGCAGCTGATGATACCGGCATGGATGCCGTCGATCCGGAGTCTGATACACCGGTGGATTCCACTGGAATGGATACCACCGGTCCGGGACCTGAAGCACTGGTCCATGAACTTGACGGAGATGCGGCCGAAACTGATGCAGATCTTGCCTTCGAAACGGAAAACCCGGTATTCGATTTCGACGAAGGTGCTGTAGATGAGCATTTCGACACCTCCGGCGGATTTGAAACACCAATCGATGATACCGGGATGAATGCCGTTGAACCAGCGTCTGGAACACTGGTCGATGAACTTGAACTGGACGAAACCGATCCGGTGTCCGAGGGAGCGATTAATGAACCGGATGAGGTCGCAACCGCCGATAATCCGGTCTTTGATTTTGAGGAAAGTCCTGTGAATGAAACTTCCGAATACGATTCGGAACCAGCAGCGCCTGTTTTTAAGGTCGATGATTTCACGGAAACCGAACATCAGGAATCAGCATCCCGGGACAGGGCTGCAGTTCCAGATCCGGATATATCCTCCGACGATACCTCCAAAATCGTTTTACAGGAAATAATGGATATGTATGCAGCCCAATCATCCGTTATGGAGGGAGAGTTATCCGATCAGGAAGATACCGCTGATAATACCGCCGAATATCCTGAAGAGCTCATATATGAAGGGGAGACCGTCCCGGATCCTGATGATTTTGCAGCCGAACCGATACCGGCGCCTGTTCAACCCATAGAAAAACCTGACCCATCATCAGTGACAAAACGCACGCAGAGTCTTCGCGTTGATGCCATGAAAATTGACTCACTCATGAATCAAGTCGGCGAGTTGGTTGTTAACCGTGCCTCCCTTGCACAACTCAACAGCGACATGAGGGAATTACAGAATTATCTTCGCAGCCAAACGGGTTTGGATAAAAAGGATCTGAAAAGGATTAAGGGACTGTCATTCAGACTGAGTGATGCTACCGTGGCTTTAGGGCGCGTTGCAAATGATCTGCAGGAAGGGGTCATGAAAGTGCGTATGCTGCCGATATCCCAGCTATTCGACCGGTACCCGCGTCTGATCCACGATTTAACCCGACATTTGGACAAACAGGTTAAATTGGAAGTAAAGGGTGAAGAGACAGAACTGGACAAAATGGTAATCGAAAAAATCTCCGATCCATTGGTCCATATTTTGAGGAATTCAGTGGATCATGGTGTGGAATTGGCGGCTGACCGTCGCCGTGCCGGAAAACCTGAACGCGCCATTATTCTGTTAAATGCCTACCATGAAAGCAATCACGTTGTGATCGAAATTACGGATGACGGCCGGGGTTTGGATACGGATAAAATAAAAACCAAGGCTATCGAACAAGGTTTGCTAACTCAAAATGCGTCCGCTTCCATGACCGACAAGGATATTGCAAACCTGATAACCGTACCTGGTTTTTCAACAGCTGACAAAGTCACGCATACATCGGGCCGGGGCGTCGGCATGGATGTAGTGAAAAAGAATATAGAAAAACTCAACGGTTCGTTGGAAATTGAGTCAGAGCACGGAAAAGGCACCCGCCTGAAGATCAAAATACCACTGACCCTGGCGATTTTTCCGGCACTACTGGTAAAAGTGGCCGGAGAACTTTATACCATTCCACTGTCATCGGTGGAAGAGACGATTCGCCTATACAGCGATGAACTCACGATGATAGAAGGAGTTGAGGTGATTCATCTTCGAGATGAACCGCTACCGTTACTGCGGTTGACTGAATTATTCAATATGAAGACCAGCCAGCCGGCCGAAGATAAAATGTTTGTTGTCGTGGTGAGTACCGGCAATAACCGGGTTGGCCTTGTTGTGGATTCTCTTATCGGTCAGGAGGAAGTCGTTATTAAACCCCTGGAAGATTATTTACAGGAAAACAGTGGTTTTTCAGGGGCCACGATACTCGGCGACGGACAAATCTCATTGATTCTCGATATTTATGAATTGGTCAGCCTGTGCATCGACAAACGAAACAAACTTCTGAAAAGCATGGTCCCTGCTTAGAATAAGAATCGATATACCAAAATGGAAATAGCCCTGTCTACCCAACCAGCATATGATGGAGATTCAACCAGAGATGTCCATGCCGTCCGATCATAAGGATGAGGGTTTTGCCGGAACCCTGCGGAATCTCCACCTGACGGACATCATACAGATGTGTTGCCTGTCCGTGACGACCTTGGGAATTCGTGTGATGAAGGATGAAAAGGAGGGGGAAATTATCATCCGTGACGGGGACATCGTGCACTCACAGGTCGGAAATATTACCGGTGAGGAAGCCTTTTACACCATAATGTGTTGGAAGAGCGGCAATTTTGAAAGCATCGATGTTGACCCGTCATCACCTAAAACCATCCAGCGGCATTATCAGTTTCTTATCATGGAAGCGGCCCGTCGAATGGATGAAAAAGACGAATCCAGGGAAGTCGGGACCAGGGAAGAGAAACTTCGAGTGATGATCGTTGACGACTCTTCGGTCATGTCCAGAATACTGACCGCGACCTTCACCGCGGAAGGTGATATCGATGTTGTGGGTGTTGCCCGGAATGGTGAAGAAGCACTTGAAATGATAGACGCCGTCAAGCCCGATCTAATCACCTTGGACATGAATATGCCGGTGATGGACGGAAAATCGGCCCTGAAACATATTATGATAAAAACACCATGTCCTGTGGTGATCATGAGTAATGTAGGTTCGGCCACCCAAAATACGGTCATGAAATTTCTGGAACTCGGTGCTGTTGATTTCATGAGTAAGCCGGTAAAAAATGAAAGTATACTCATCCAGCAGGAAATGATTGTAAAGCGGCTGCATCGTGCCGCCAAGGGAAGGATCAACCTTTTCAGAAGGACACAACCACCGCCTGTAGTTCCCCAGGACAAAAAGAAGGCAATTGGTAATGTCGGTTTCGATTCACTGGTGGTCGTCAATGCCGGGGCGGGAGCGCATTCCTATGTCATCCATTTACTGGCGGATATATGCAAGGAAATCGATTCGGGGCTCATCGCCCTGCAAACTCTTCCCCCCCAGTTGGTCCATTCACTCCCGGATTATTATAACCAGCGATGCAGCTATCAAGTGGAATCAGTTGAGGAACGGACGAAATTGGTCAGTAACACATGCTTCCTGATGTCCAATGGGGTTCCGGTGAATGTTGAAACAGGCGCCGAGGGATATTTCCTTCTTCCCGGCAAAAGTATGAATTCAATTACCTCCAATAACGATCAATTTCTAACGGATCTGGCGGAGCATTACCATGGTGAAATTTTCATGCTTCTCCTGTCCGGAGCGGAGATCGGACAGCTTGAGGGATTGAAACGAATAAGGGAAAACAGCGGTACGATTATCATCCAGGAGCGTGATACCTGCATGATCCGCGATCCCTTGGATATCGTATCGAAAGAAAAAATGGTGGACATGGAAGTGAAAGTCAATGAAATGGCATCACTTTTAAAAAAAATGATACAAAGTTCCGGGGATTGACAAATTACATATTTAGGATCGGGTGAAACCTGAATTATCGTTTACCGTCCGAACACTTAGACGTCATTGGATATTAAGGAATAAACTTTTTTACGATCAATGATTGAGTAGGTTGTTATGAGTGAAAAAATTAAAGTATTAATTGTGGATGATGCTCTTTTCATGAGAAAAGCCATAACCGAGATCATCGAATCAGATCCGGAGCTCGAAGTTGTGGATACCGCCAAGAACGGTTTGGTGGCTCTGGAAAAAATACGATTGTTGAAACCTGATGTCATTACGCTGGATATGGATATGCCGCTGATGGATGGATTGACTTGTATCCGGCATATTATGATCAATTGTCCCGTGCCAATCGTCGTCCTCAGCTCCATGTTCGGAGACGGTGCCACTACCTTCGACGCGTTGCGTCTGGGTGTAGTGGATTTCGTCCCCAAACCCTCCGGGGCAGTGTCCCGGGATATTGAAACCGCTAAAAAGTTGATCATAGACCGCATAAAAATAGCCGCCGGCGTCAATATGGAAAACATACGGCGGGTTCGACTTGAAATGATCGATCCGAGATGGTCTTCGCCGAAACAGGGTCCGGACGAAGTGCCTCACTATATTCTCACCCTGGGAACCAGCCTGAGCGGTCCAAACACGGTAATACGCCTGATATCCCAATTACCGTCATCATTACCGACAGCGGTTGTTGTCGTTCAGGAGATATCAAACCATGTATTGCCCTCGTTCACCAAAAAGTTCAATGAGCATACGGCCTGGCAGGTGAACGTCGTAACGGATAACCTCCGATTAAAACCCGGCACCTGTTATATTCACAGCAATGAGAACTCATTACTCATCGAGTCCGATGCCCAAGGCAAACCGATCATGTCTATAAAGGAGCACCGCAGTAAACCGCTTGACCATCTTTTTAATTCAGCAGTGGATGTGTTTGGCCCCTACACCATCGGCATGATGCTCACCGGTATCGGCAGCGATGGTGCAGACGGGTTCAGAAAAATTCGGGAAAACTCCGGCTTCACCATCGCCCAGAACCAGCAATGCTGTGTTTATCCGAACCTTACGGATAATGTTATCAACCAGGGATTGGTTGATTTCGTGCTTGATGAGAGACAACTACCGGAAACCATCGAAAAAATCGTAACCGATGGTGTCATGGCTGCATGAAGAAATAGTGTATCCGACGATTTGCATTATCGATGCAAATGGAGAAAAATAATGATTATTGTATGCCAACAATGCGAGACTAAATTTCATCTTGATGATAATCGTGTATCAAAGAACCGTTTTCTGGTTCGATGCACGGAATGCAATGCCATATTTACCGCGTATAAACCTGTCCGGGTGCAGGAAATTCGATTCATTGAACTTGATCGTGCCAGATCCACAGAACCGCTTCCGCGCATTATCGCCATCAGTAATCAGAAAGGAGGCGTGGCCAAAACCTCCACCTGCCTGAACCTCGGTATGGCACTGAGCTTAATGAAGAAAAGGGTTTTGCTGATTGATTTTGATGTTCAGGCGAATCTCTCCATTTCCTTGGGGTATCGCAATCAACCCTCATTTTACGATGCGGTAAATGCGTTTGACACACCGATGAGTTCATATATTACCAAAACCCGGTATACGGGGCTTTATCTTCTGCCCTCCAACAAAAACATGGTACTGCTCAATAAAAAATACTTCGGAGCCCAAAATTTCGAATATATATTAAAAGATCGTCTTGGAAGTGTTGTTGACGAGTATGATTATATCCTGATCGACACCCCCCCATCGATTGAATTTTTCACACTCAATGCACTCAGTGCAGCCGGATTGGCCATCATCCCAAGCCAATGTGATTATTTATCGACCCATGGAGTAGATCAAATATTACGGCTCATAAAACTCATCCGTGGAAAAACCAATCCGGGTATCAAGGCCCGGATCCTCATTACCATGTTCGACCGTGCCAACGTGGCGTCGAAAGTCATATACACCAAATTGCGGAAGATGTATCAGGGGAGAACATTTGATACAGCCATCGATCTGGACTGTAAAGTGAAGGAAGCACAGATAATGAGTGTTCCGGTCGCTCACTATGATGGCCAAAGTACGGCTGGACGGCAGTATTCGGATTTGGCCAGGGAGCTGATTGAAACACGGAGCAAGGCGGCATGACAACTCCGGAAACCTTCAATTGTCCGATGCCGGTGCGGTGGGTGTACCGCGGACTGCGGTAATTCAAATGACAATACCATCTGCGGCCTCATCATATACCCTTCAACGGATAATGATCATCTATTTCCTGCTCATTGGTGCCGCGTCATTGATGATGGGTGTCGAATTCCTTGCCGACACTCAAAGTAAAGGCATCGAAAAAGCTATCCTGGTTGAATTTCAAAACTACTCGGATGGTAAGGTAAACGGTGATGAAATTTTTAAACCGATTCAACGGCTGCGTAGTAAAGCTATTCTGATGATCGGTGTCATCATGCTGGTAATCGTAATCGTACTCACGATGTTTATCAAAAATATTACCGAACCCCTGCAACACATGATTGAAACGGTCAGAGAAATATCAGCAGGAGATCTAAGCCGAACCGTACGAATACACTCCAACAATGAATTGGCCATGTTAGGCACGGTGATCAACGAAATGTCCACCAACCTACAGGAAATCCTCGTTTTAACCGGAAATATGTGCGACACCGGACGGCAACTTTTTGAAACGACCAACGATTTAATAGACACGAAAAAGCTGCCCGAATCGGATCTCATAGCGTTAAAAACGGCAATGGATCGTCATCATTCCGAGGTGATGATGATCACTGATGTCCTCGCGTATTTCAATTTCTATTCGGTGGAAAAAAAAGATGCCTGATGAAGCTTGGTTGTCTTTTCCGGTTGGCATTATAATTGCCACAGTGGTCTCATCCGTGGGCATCGGCGGCGGTATTCTCTGGATGCCCTTTTTCCTGATCATTTTAAAAATGCGTCCCGAAACCGCCGTTTTGACGTCCCTTATGATTCAAACCGCCGGAATGGGATCAGGCAGCGTGGCTTACCTGATAAAGAAAAGAGTGGACATACCATTGGCAACCCTCTGGCTGGTCGTCACGATACCCGGGATCGCTATCGGTGCCATACTGGTACAGACGATTTCCTCGATGCATTTGGAACTGGTGTTAGGCGCCATTACGCTAATGACCGCTTTTTTGTTTGTCTCCGCCAATCAAAAGTATACGGATCGTGGCAAGGATCGGGTGGCGGTCAGAACAGCCGCACCTTACTGCTGGACCGTCGGTTTTTTCGCTGTTGGCAGCGGCATGCTCAGCGTCAGCATCGGCGAATGGCTTATCCCCATCATGCGGGGGAAAATGACCATGCGTATGCACGTCGCCGTGGCCACGAGCATATTTACGATATTCGGCACCTGTATCGTCGGTGTAAGCACGCACTTGATGTTGGGGGGAAATCCTTATGTCCCGGCAGTACTTTGGGGTGTTCCCGGTGTCATTATCGGGGGACAGATCGGTCCGAGGATAGCCGAAAAAATTAACGAACGATGGTTAAAAGATATTTTCATTTTTATGCTGACCTTGATTGGTATTCATCTGATTTACAACTCTTATTAGCTTGTGCTGAAAACTAACGGCAAATATGAATTCACGTCTTGTAGGTAATATTAGAAATATTATAAATTCAGTGTTTTGGCCCATGGTGACCTTCATTGTGCTTTTCGGTGTATGGGAGCTTATTCACCGATTCGGCACCTGGAGTGATCAGGTTTTTCCAAGTCCGTTTGTTGTATTGACCAGCCTGAAGGATCTCTTCGAAAATGGCACCTTGGTTAAACACATGGTGGCCAGTTTATACCGTGTCACCATCGGATTCTATGCCGCGGTGCTCGTCGGTATTCCAGCCGGCATATTGATGGGCCGGCTCGAGTTTGTCGGAAAGCTGTTGAATCCATTGCTGCAGTTTCTACGCCCGATTTCACCTTTGGCCTGGATCCCCCTGGCGATGTTATGGTTCGGCATTGGCGATGTACCGGCGATTTTTCTCATTTTTCTTTCGAGTTTTTTCCCTTTGGTCGTATCCACCATAGCGGCGGTTAAATCAATTAATCCGATATATTTTCAAGTCGCCGCAAATCTAAACTTCAATACCTGGGAAGTAACGACAATGATCACCTTGCCGGCCATCCTGCCGTCGGTGATTACCGCCCTGAGAATTTCCATAACGATTGCCTGGCTTGTGGTCGTCGCTGCCGAAATGATAGCGGTGCAATCCGGTTTAGGTTACTTGATCCTGGATTCCCGCAATGCCTTGAGAATGGACTATGTAATGGCCGGAATGATTGTAATTGGTGCCATCGGATTGGTCCTGGATTTTTTAATGCGGCAATTGGAAAGAATAGAATCCGTTCAATGGGGAACACAAAAAAAGTAGGTGCCGTGGTATGTCCCGGATAGAAATACAACAATTGACCAAGCAATACCTGAATCGCAGAGTTCACCCACGGAGTGGGGATGACCCGGCTATCAAACCGGGTGACACTTTCGATGTGATCAGCGCATTGGATTTGAATTTCAACAATGGCGAAATGGTATGCATTTTAGGGCCGTCCGGTTGCGGCAAATCCACGATGCTCCGCATCATTGCCGGATTCGATGTCCCCTCATCCGGACAGGTGCTGATCGATGGCAGGAAAGTCAGGGAACCCGGTACCGACCATATTTTCGTTTTTCAACAAAATGGTTTGCTGCCCTGGATGACGGTTTGGGATAATATCGGGTTAGGTCTTCGGCACATGAAAGATAAAACGGAAAAAGAATCGACAATAACCGAATTCATCGAAATGGTCGAACTCGATGGATTCGAACATCATTATCCGCACCAGCTTTCCGGTGGAATGCAACGCCGGGCGGAGCTTGCCCGCGCACTTGCCGTAAACCCGAATCTACTGATCATGGATGAACCTTTCAGCGGCCTGGATTTTCTGACCCATATGAAAATGCGTGAAGAAGTGGTCAATATGCATGAATATCTCCGAAAGACAACACTGGTGGTTACCCATGACATAGATGACGCGCTGATCATGGGTGACCGGATTGTCGTGCTCAGCAGCAGTCCGGCGACCGTTCGCCTGGATTGCCACCTCGATTACGACCGACCGCGTGATTTTGAGAAATTACCGGAATTGAGTCAGCTGCGCAGTGAAATCTTTTTTATGTTGGGTGTGAATTATGCGGTTTGATTTTGGTCAACGATTTGGTTTTATCATGACACCGGCACGGTGGGTCGGCTTGTTATCGATTCTCTGGATCATATTCATCTGCCTTCTGCATTTCCATAACGTTGCTGCCGTCTCTTCCGTTCAGGTCGTCCGTATGGGATATATGCCTGTCATATCCAACTTGGCTGCCCCGATCCTGGATCATGTCAGCAGAAAAAGTAAAGAAATCCGTTTCGAAACCATCAAGTTCTCATCATTCGCTGAAATGGCGGAAGCACTCCGAAACAACAATATTGATGCGGCATTTATGATCGCACCGCTATCCATTGTCCTGCGTCAGCAAAAAGAAGATATTAAAGTAATATATATCGGCAACCGCCATGAGAGCACACTCGTAGCGCGCAAGGAATTGAATGCCGCTAAGATTGAAGACCTCATCGGAAAAACCATCGCGGTTCCCATGAGATACTCCGGCCACAACATCGGCTTGAATCTGCTGCTCGAACAGCATTTATTGCAAGGTAAAATCAACATTGTTGAGATGAATCCCCCGGACATGGCATCGGCCCTGGCGGCCGGGAGCCTGGACGCGTATTTTGTCGGGGAGCCGTTCGCGGCACAAACCCTTAAAAGCGGCGATTCACGGCGGATTCTGTATGTGGAGGAATTGTGGGATAAGTTTATCTGCAATCTTACGATTGTCAAAAAGGAGTTTATCCAGCGGAATCCGGAAGCTGTCCGATTGCTTGTCCAGGGTGCCGCCAGATCCGGCGTCTGGGCGTCCAAGAACCCCAAAGCGGCGGCAAACATCGCTTCCATGTATTGGAACCAGCCACAGGAACTCGTCCACTATGCCCTTACAACACCGGAAAAACGTATCATATATGATCAATTCATCCCACTCGATACGGAATTACAATACCTTGCCGATCTCATGACCAGATACGGCCTATTGGAATCCAATAATATAGACGGGCTGGTGGACGGTCAATTTGCAGCCGCAGCAAATACAAGGAATGTAACCGATTTGAAGAGCATCCTCGAGCCCCACCCCATTGACCTGTCAAGCCGATAGCCCGGCGCGCTCAATCGTCCGATCACCCCATCGATGGATACCGATAGTCTGTGGGCGCTGAAAATGATTCTTTTATCGTCCGCGGGCTGGTCCACCGCAATAAGTTCAGATGGGAACCTGCCTTGTCGTTCGTGCCGGATTTCCGTGATCCACCAAAGGGCTGTTGACCCACAACGGCGCCCGTGGGTTTATCGTTGACATAAAAATTACCGGCCGCGTTTCGCAGCACGGACCTCGCTTTAGCTACGGCATGGCGATCTCCGGCGAATACGGCACCGGTCAAGGCGTACCCGGAGGTCTCATCGCAGAGCTGCAGTGTTTTCCCGTAATCGCCGTCATCATATACGTAAACCGTCAGCACGGGGCCGAATATCTCCGCTTCCATGGTGATAAAGTGCGGATCGGTGGTGAGGATTACCGTGGGTTCGATGAAAAATCCCCTGGTGGCGTCGCTACCGCCGCCGGTTACTATTTGCGCCTTGTCGGAGGCCTTGGCCCGGTCAATAAAACCGGTGATGGTGCGGAACGCTTTTTCATCGATGACCGCGTTCATGAAATTGGAAAAGTCGGTGACATCTCCCATGGGGATACTCCCCACCGCATCGATAAATCTATCGCGTATACTGTTCCAGAAGGTCCGTGGCACGTACATCCGTGAGGCGGCACTGCATTTTTGCCCCTGATATTCAAACGCCCCCCGGATGGCGGCGGTGATCACGGATTCCGGGTCCGCCGAATCATGGACCATGATAAAGTCCTTGCCGCCGGTTTCACCGACGATGCGCGGATAACTGCGATAGGCGTCGATATTGCCGCCGATGCGTTGCCAGATGTCGTTGAAAACATGTGTCGAACCGGTGAAATGAACCCCGGCGAGGTGCGGATTCGCCAGAACCGGGTCCCCAACCTCTCCGCCGCTGCCCGGCACAAAATTGATGACGCCATCCGGCAGGCCAGCCTCCTTGAATACCTGCATCAGGTAATAACCGGATAAAACAGCTGTCGATGCAGGCTTCCACACAACGGTGTTGCCCATGACGGCCGGCGCCGTGGCGAGATTCCCGGCAATGGCCGTAAAATTAAACGGGCTGACGGCGAATACAAATCCCTCCAGCGGCCGGTAATCCAATTGATTCCAGATCCCCGGCGAATTGATCGCCGGTTGAACGCCGTAAATCTGTTGCATGAAGTGTACATTGAACCTGAGAAAATCCGCCAGCTCACAGGCGGCATCGATTTCCGCCTGAAATGCATTTTTGCCTTGATTGAGCATCGTCGCCGCATTCAGCGTATACCGGTATGTTGTGGAGATCAGATCCGCCGCCCGGAGAAATATCGCAGCCCGGTCACTCCAGTGCATGGCTTCCCAGGCCGGTTTTGCCGACAACGCCGCTGAAATGGCCGATTCGGCTTCCCCTGAACCGGCTTTTTGATATCGGGCCAGAACGTGTTGATGGTTGTGGGGACAGATGGATCGGCCCATATTTCCCGTTGAAACGGATTGCCCCCCGATGATCAAGGGCACTTCCGCTTCATGTTGCATCTGTCGCCGCAATTCCGCCTGGAGAAGTTCTCTCTCCGCAGTACCCGGCGCATAGGTGAGCACCGGTTCGTTTGCCGGAGTTGGTGTATTAAAAAAGGTATTATTCACTGCATTATCCTTTTAATATTATCGTTTCATACCTTGAATTCTATTCCCTGGGCCAATGGTAATCCCCTTCCCCAATTGATGGTATTGGTTTGTCTACGCATGTATACCTTCCACGCATCGGAACCGCTTTCCCGGCCGCCCCCCGTATCTTTCTCACCACCAAAGGCGCCGCCGATTTCAGCTCCGCTGGTGCCGATGTTGACATTGGCAATCCCGCAATCACTGCCGGCGTGGCTGAGGAATGTCTCACTTTCCGTAATCGAATCGGTGAAAATGGCTGAAGACAAGCCCTGGGGCACATCGTTATGAATGGCAATGGCGTCATCGAGGTCCTCGTATGGAATGATGTACAACAGGGGGGCAAAAGTCTCTTCCTGAACCGTGCGGTAGTGATTCGCGACTTCCATTATAGCCGGTTTTACATAAAACCCGCCCTCCAGGCCATCAGGTGCTGTCCGTTCGCCGCCGCAGAGAAGTTTACCGCCTTCAGACACGGCGCTCTTTATGGCCGATTGCATGGCATCGATCGCCCCGGTATCCACAACCGGGCCCATGATGGTGTTTTCGTCCTGGGGGTCACCGATGCGGATCTGTTTGTAGGCCTCGATTAACGCTGAGACGAATTGATCTTTTATGGACTTGTCGATGATGATTCGCCGGGTGGAGGTGCAGCGTTGCCCGGTCGTACCGATGGCGCCGAACAAGGTGGCATTTAGGGCCATGGGGATATCAGCGTTTTTCGTGATGATAATCGCATTGTTCCCACCGAGCTCAAGCAAGGTGCGGCCCAACCGCCCGGCAACGGTTTCGCCGATGTGACGCCCCATCCCCGTGCTTCCGGTGGCGCTGATCAACGGAATGCGCCGGTCCGTAATCATGGTTTCCCCCACGTCGCTCCCTTTGCCCACCACCAGATTGAACACACCGTCGATATCGTATTCATCCACAATGGGCGAGATGATGTTCTGGACGGCGATGGCTGTCAATGGGGTTTTGGAACTGGGTTTCCATACCACCACATCTCCGCACACGGCCGCGATCAGGGCATTCCAGCTCCAGACTGCCACCGGGAAATTAAAGGCCGTCACCACCCCCACTATGCCCAATGGGTGCCATTGCTCATACATCCTGTGACGGGGTCTTTCGCTGTGCATGGTCAACCCATGAAGCTGGCGGGACAACCCCACGGCAAAATCCGCGATATCGATCATCTCCTGGACTTCGCCATAACCCTCCTGGATGGTCTTTCCCATTTCCAACGTCACCAGCTTTCCCAGCGGCTCCTTGTATCTCCGGAGCGCTTCCCCGATTTCACGGACGATCCGCCCGCGCTGGGGCGCCGGCACCATACGCCATTTTTCAAAGGCATGTTGGGCCTTTTTCATCACCATCGCATAATCGTCGGCCGTGGCCTGGGTAATCGCCGCAATGGGTTTTCCATCTATCGGCGATACGGATGTCAACTCACCACCACCGGTGTTGAGCCAACCATTGCCACCGCCGCTCGTCGCACCCGGGTTCACGGTGTCTATACCCAACTTTTGTAAGACATCAGACATTTCATCCCTCCAGAATCATTTATGTTATTCTGCTTGTAAAATAACCACAAAATTCGTAAAAATAAAATTCATAATATTTATAGTAAAGATGAAATGAATTCATGTGGGGTTTCACGATGGATCTCTATCAACTCAAAACGTTTTTCACATTGGGAAAAGTAAAAAGTTACACGGGAACCGCGGCTGTCCTGCACGTCACGCAATCAGCGGTGAGTCATGCCGTCAAAAAACTGGAAACGTCGGTGGAAACCGGCCTGATTCAAAAAAAAGGCAAGGACTTCAAACTCACCGCCGCCGGCCAGATCCTGTTCCGGTCATGTGAAATGATTTTTACTGAAATCGAGAATGTCCGGGACACCCTGAAAGTGCACACCCAGAATGCGTTCCGTCACATATATCTGGGAAGTCCGGTGGAATTCGGCACCACTATTCTTATACGGCACATCAGGGAGTTCATGGAGACCAATCCCCTTTTCCACCTGGACTTTCTCTTTTCCCACAACCTCAGGGAACCCCTTGTGAGCGACGAAGTGGATTTCATCATAGACTGCAACGATCATCCGCTACCGGGGACTGAGAAAATTTTTTTGTTTCGTGAACAATACGTCACCATTTGTTCACCGGACTACAGGGACCGGCATAGGATCGCAGGCGTGACGGATTTGCAGCGGGTCCATATCCTTTCCATGGACACGGAGACCGTATGGTGGAAAAATTTTATCATTACCCTGCCCCCGGAAATGCGTTTGATCCTTAAAAACGTTATCCAGATAAATCATGTGCGCGGCATTATCAATGGAGCCATCAATGGTCTAGGCATCGGCTTTGTGCCAAAGTATACGGTGATCAATGAATTAAAGACCGGTCTGCTGGTCAATCCTTTTCCGGATATCATTCCGGCGGCCGATCACTTCAACATCTTCATCAAACGGCACAAACTGAGACTTGAGAAGAACAAGACGCTGATCGGGTTTCTGACCCGACTCCAGCCCGTGGAGTTTGGCGCGGAGATTATGGAAAATAATTACACCTTGACTTAAATTTTTTTAGTGCTATAGAATTTCAAGAGCTGATCAATCTTCAACCTGCCCTCGGCGTTCATTCCGGTCGGCGGCAGGCCTTCCCCGATGGTTCCACGAGGTTTACCAGATGAAAGAGAATATACCTCCATTTAGGATCGGCGCCACATTAAGGACAAGAAGGCGCATGCTGAATCTCACCCTTAAGGCGGTCAGCGAGGCCACCGGGTTGTCGGTCGGTTTTCTGTCCCAGGTGGAGCGCAACCTGACTTCGCCTTCACTCTCGTCGTTGGTCAGTATATCCAAAGCGCTGAAAGCCAGTGTGGACTACTTTCTGGTGACCCCCTCCAACACCGGCCTGGTCAATTCCAGGAAAAATCGTAAACGTTTTTCGGTGGACGGTCTGCCGCTCACCTATGCCCGCGTCAGCAATGATCTGCCCAATGGCCAGATTCACAGCGTCATTACGGAAGTGCCCCCCCATTGGGAATCCGAGACCTCCTCCCATGAAGGCGAGGATTTCATTTATATCATCAGTGGTACAGAGCTGATAATTGTCGGTGGCGAGGAGTACGTGCTCGAAGAAGGGGATACCATTCATTACGATGCCTCTATTCCCCATAGCTGGGGTAATCGCAGCGACAAACCGGCCGTCAGCCTGTTCGTCGGCACCCAACCGTTGTTCCCGGGCACCAGAGGTCCCGGGAGAAAAACCAACCCCCAAAAAAAGGACTAGCAGGTATGAAAATCATCGATATCGGCCGGGTACCATCCGAAGAAGGGTTGCCGGCCACCTTAAAGCGTCTGTTTGAAATCGATATCACCGATAAAACCAAATTTTCCCTCGGCGTTGCCACTTTCCCACCCGGCGTAAGGATTCCCCCGGAGGGTGATGGTGTGCATGCCGGAGACGAATTCTCCATCATCATCAAAGGAGAAATCGTCTCTGTTAACAATGGCAAAAAGCAGCGCCTCACCGCCGGTCATGCCGTGTATATTCCGGCCGGCGAGTCCCATTGGGCGGTGAACGAATCCCACGAGGATTGCGAAATTGTCTGGGTATTGGTCGACCCATAGTTCACGGTGCGACCGACCCCGGACAATATATGGACAGGTGCCGCGACCACAGGCCGTCAGGGACACAAGACCTGACGAACTTGCAACCGGGCCGCGGATTTCACTCAAGACGGAAAGTGAAAAGGAGGTAGCGATGAAAGTTCTGCTGAAAGCACTGGGAGGTATAGTTGTTTTTACGTTGGCATTTTCATGCATTGCCCAAGCGGCCGACAGGCCGTTGCGCACCACCTGGGCCTGGCCGACTTACATTGATCCGGCTGTCGGTTCGGACAACTCGAGCACCAATGCCTTGGGCAATATGTACGACACACTGGTGGTGCCGGATAAAACCGGTGCTCCCCAACCCCATCTGGCCACCTCATGGAATGTCTCGAAAGACGGCAAAGCCTGGACGTTCAAGTTGCGCCGGGATGTCAAATTTCATAACGGCGACCCCCTCACATCATCGGATGTAAAGTTCTCCATGGACCGGATGTTGACCATCGGCGAAGGTTTTGCCCATTTGTTCTCCGGCAAAGTGGATGCCGTGGAAGCGCCGGACACAAGCACTGTCATTTTCAAACTGAAAGATCCATTCGGACCGTTCCTGAGCACCCTCTTCCGATTGTATGTGGTGAATCAGAAACAGGTCATGGCCAATGTCATCACCCCCGGTCCATACGGGGACAAGGGTGATTTCGGTAAAAAGTGGCTGGTGTCACATACGGCTGCGTCCGGGCCTTACAAGCTGAAGGAGTTCAAGGTTGAAGAGCGGCTGGTCATGTCCCTCAACACCGATTACTGGCAAACGCTGGATCCGTTGGTTCCGGATGAATATACCATGCTCGGCACCACCGAAGCCATTACGGTGCGCACCCTGATGTCACGCGGTGAACTGGAGGTGGCCGATCGCTGGCAGTCCAATGAGAGTTTGAACGCCCTGTCCAGGATCAAGGGTGTGGGCCTGGCCAAGATTAACGGGCCCGGGCAGTTCTACGCCATGATCCATACGAAAAAACCGCCCACGGACGATATCCATTTTCGAAAAGCCATGGCCTATGCCATGGATTACGATACGGTCACCACGCATCTGTTCCCCGGAACCACCCAGGCCAAAGGCCCCATCCCCCGGATGATGCCCGGCTTTGACGATTCGGTCTTCCAATACCGCCGGGATCTGGACAAAGCCAGGGCGGAGCTCGAAAAATCCAGATACTATAGCGCGTTAGACAAAAACCCCGTAGTCATCCATTGGATCGCGGAAGTACCTGACGAAGAGAAAGTGGCGTTGCTGTTCATGTCCAATATGGCGGAAATCGGCATCAATGTGGACGTGGTCAAGGTGCCCTGGATGAGCGTCGTGGAGGAAACCGCGGCCATGGATACCAGCCCCCATATCGTCACCATCTTCGATGAAGCTCACTACCCCGAGGCGGCGGCCCTGCTGCAATCCCGATATGCATCGCCCTCCGCCAACACCTGGGAACAGAACGAATGGCTGCTGGACAGCACCTATGACACCATGCTGGAAGAGGCGCTGAAAACCATGGACCGGGAGAGCCGGTTCAAACAATACGCCGAATTACAGCACTATATCGTGGAACAATGCCCGACCCTGTTCATGTTCGATGTCATGAGCCGTCATGCCTACCGGTCCGACATCATGGACTGGCCGGCTGCCCGGGGTGAAGTCCCGCCCGTTCAGGGTTACGAATTGCTGGGACGGTATATTAAAATCCGGAAGTAAGCCTTCTGCGCCATGGCCGCACCGGTTGAAGTTTACCGTCCTGCAGGCCGGTCGCGTGTTATTCTGGATTCATCGTAAAACCAAGGAGGGACCGGCGGAGCAGCCATGCTCCGCCCGAAATTCCATGAGACTTGTCCGCTTTTTAGCCAAACGGCTGATGCACGCCGCATTTGTCCTGATCGGACTATCGATCCTTATCTTCCTGATCGCGCGGGTGATGCCCGGCAATCCGGCGAGAATGGCCATGGGACCGAGAGCGCCCCAATGGGCCATCGAAAAACTCGAAAAGCAGATGTATCTGGACAGACCGCTGCCCATTCAATATTTCTACTGGTTCAAAAGCGCCATCTCAGGAGATTTCGGCGACTCCCTCGTGACCAAACGCAGTGTGAGCGAGGATATCATCGAGTACTTTCCGGCGTCCCTGGAGCTGGCGATTTATGCGGCGGTTTTCATGGGGATTGCCGGCGTCGTCCTGGGCACCGTATCCGGTTGGTTCGCCAACACCTGGATCGATAACCTGGTGCGGGTCATCGCGTATATCGGCATTGTAACGCCCTCATTCGTATTCGCCATTTTTTTCGTTCTCATCTTCAGCTATTGGTTGGAGTTATTCCCCACCATCGGCAGACTATCGTCGGGTATCGACGGGCCGCCCGTCATCACCGGCATGGTGACCCTTGATGCCCTTATCACGGGAAATCCGGCCGCCTTCTGGGATGGATTGAAACACATCTTCCTGCCGGCGGTGAGCCTGGCCATGGGCCCCATGGCCCAGGAGGCGCGCATCACAAGATCCTCCCTCGCCGACAATGCCGGGAAGGATTTCATCGCTGCCGAACGGGCTTGCGGCATTCCCGAACGGACCATCATGTTCAAGTATCTGCTCAAACCATCGCTGATTCCCACCATTTCCATTTATGGTCTCGATTTCGCTTCCCTCATGGGCAATGCGTTTCTCATCGAACTCATATTCAACTGGCCGGGACTTTCACGTTACGGCATGAACGCCATTTTACAAAAGGATCTGAATGCCGTGATAGCGGCCATCATGGTATTCGGAGTTGTCTTCGTCATCGTCAATATCGCTATTGACCTGGCTGTTGAGCGTCTGGACCCCCGCATCAGGTTCAGGACAGGAGGCTGATCATGGCAGTCACCCGGATTCTCACCACAGGAACGGCACCAAATAGAGGAGAAAATGCCCGGCGGAACTGGTATCGTTTTTCCCGGAACCCGCTGTCCATCATCGGCCTGACCATGGTGATTCTCATACTAATCCTGGCAGTGGCGGCCCCCATCATCGCGCCGCATCCACCATCGGCCGGAAAATTTCTGAATTTCAGCATGGCGTCCCGGGCGCCCAGCGCCGAAAACTGGTGCGGCACCGATGTATTCGGCCGGGATATTCTGACCCGGGTCCTGTACGGCTTTCGTTTTTCGCTCATGATGGTTGTCGTCGTGTTGAGCCTGGTGGTGCCGGTGGGCGTATTCTTCGGGCTTCTGGCCGGATATTACCGGAGCACCTGGATCGATACCGGCATCATGCGCATCACCGATATTTTCGTCTCCATTCCACCGCTGGTGCTGGCCCTGGCCATCTGCGCCGTGCTGACGCCGGGGGTTTTTAACGCCATGGTGGCCGTATCCCTGATGTGGTGGCCCTGGTACACCCGCATGGTTTACGGTGTGGCGTCATCGCTCAGGGGTGAGTTTTTTGTCCAGGCGGCCGAATTGACCGGCGCCGGTAAATGGCACATCCTTTTCAAGGAGATACTGCCCAATTGTCTGTCATCCATTTTGACGAAAATGAGTCTGGATGCCGGATGGGTTATCCTGATCGGTGCGTCCCTCTCTTTTGTGGGGTTGGGCGCCCAGGCCCCCACCCCCGATCTGGGCAGCATGGTGGCCGAAGGCAGTAAATACCTGCCCGACCAGTGGTGGATATCGGTTTTCCCGGCCTTCGGAATTATGCTGGTGGTCCTGGCATTCAATTTATTGGGCGACGGCATTCGAGACATGTTCGGAACGGAAAGGGGGTAACCGAATGACGCAACCACTCCTGGCGATACAAGGACTCAATGTCGGCTTCAAGGTCTTCGAAGGTGAGATGAAGGTCCTCAAAGAAGTGAACATGACGGTAAATGCCGGCGAGAAAATCGGCCTCATCGGCGAGATGGGCTGCGGTAAAACCACCACCATGAAAACCATCATCCGATTGCTGGCGGAACCGGCAGCTAACATCACCGGTGGCCGGATCATGTTCAACGGAACGGATACCCTCTCCATGAGCCGCGGGGAATTCCAGAAAATCCGGCGGAACTCGCTTTCTATGATTTTTGAAGACCCCACGGCGGCACTGAATCCGGTGTATACCATCGGTACACAGGTGCGTGATGCCGTGTATGCCGCCGGCAATTTCAAATCCAAACCCACCCGGGCCGAGGTTCAGGCCAGGGCTGTCCGGGCTTTGGAAGAGGTCGCCCTGCCCGACCCTGAAAGAGTGTTGAACAACTACCCGGTTCAGCTTTCAGGTGGGATGCGTCAGCGCGTTTGTATTGCCATGGCCCTGTTGTCGGCGAGCGATCTGCTCATCGCGGACGAGCCGGACACCTCCCTGGATGTGACCATCAAGGATCAGGTTCTGCGCCTGTTGAACGACCTGGTGGAGAGGAAGGGCACCTCAATCATCCTGGTCACGCATAGTCTGGGCGCGGTCCGGAAAATGACCGACCGCATCTACGTAATGTACGCCGGTTCGATAATGGAAACCGCCCCGACGAACATGTTTTTCACAGAACCCCTGCACCCCTACTCACGTGTGCTGGTGGCTTCCGCGCCCCGTCTCACCGGCCGGGGGATCGGTGAGGGCATTGCCGGCCGGATACCGGATTACATCAATCCGCCCGCCGGTTGCCGGTTCAGCCCCCGTTGCGAGCTGGCCGTTGACGAGTGTATCCACCATCGACCGGAGATGCGGGAGATCAGGCCTGATCACTTCGTGGCCTGTCCGCAGGTGGACCCGGTTGTGGCTTGAATGAACGGGATAGCGTCCGGATGAAAAGGGACCGGTCGGTTGATATCCACCCCTTGAAAGAAGATACGATATGAGCATTCTCTCCCTCATGGACGTCAAAAAATTCTTCCCCACTGCCCAGGGTGTCGTGAGAGCTGTGGACGGCGTCAGCTTCGACATCGGCAAAGGTGAAACACTTGGACTGGTCGGTGAATCGGGCTCGGGAAAAAGCACGGTGGCCTATACGGTGATCGGCAGCCATGCCCCCACATCAGGCAGCATCTCCTTCGAAGGCGAGGATATCGGACTCCAGGCATCGAAGCGCCCACTGTCGATCAAAAAACGCCTGCAGATTGTTTTTCAGGATCCCGGCACCTCCCTCAACTCAGCGCGAACCATCCGCCAAACCTTGGAAGTGCCGCTGAAGGTCCACGGCAATGGTATGAGCAGGCAACAGCGGCTTGAGCGGGTGGTGGGGCTTCTGGACCTGATACAATTGCCGCCGGCGTATATGCACAAAACCCCGGGGATGCTCTCGGGTGGTGAAAAACAAATGGTGGGCATCGCACGGGCCCTGGCCACCGGGCCGTCTTTTGTCATTCTGGACGAACCCACCAGCGCCCTGGATGTATCGGTTCAGGCCAAAATCATCACCATGCTCATGGATTTCCAACGAAGGTTCGAGCTCTCCTACCTGTTCATCACACACGATCTGAGCCTGATGCGAAATGTGGCCTCCCGCGTGGCCATCATGTATCTGGGCAAATTATGCGAAGTGGCCGGGACCAGTGAGTTTTTCAGAAACCCGCTACACCCCTATACACAACTGCTGCTCTCCTCCATTCCGGTATTGTCCGATGAAGAGGAGCGGCTAAAACCCGGCCAGGTGATCTCCAGAGGCGAGATTCCCAGCCCGGTGAACATCCCCAGCGGTTGCAGTTTTCATCTGCGCTGTCATCGCAAGATGGAGATTTGTGAGCACAAGGATCCGGAAATGGTCGACACGGATCAAGGCCACCGGGTCCGCTGTCATCTATATCCGTAGCCGGAGAAAAAGCGCTTGATGCAGCAACGGCAACGGCTCCCTACTCATCTATTGTAAATAAGGAGGTCACCCGTGAGTTTGAACCACACACTGCGTATTGCCACCGATGTCGGCGGGACATTCACCGATCTGGTGTTCCTGCGGACCGGAACCGACGGTACCCAGCGAATCGGCACAGCCAAATCGGACAGCACACCACCCGATTTCGAGCAGGGGGTGATGGATGTCATCGTTCAGGCTGAAGTGGATGCCGCCGAATTCGATTTTTTCGCCCACGGCACCACCGTCATCATCAATGCGCTGACCGAGCGAAAAGGCGCCAAGACTGCCCTTATCACCACCGAGGGTTTCCGGGACGTGCTGGAAATCGCCAGGGGAAACCGGCCGGATTTTTTCAATCTGGATTATCGGAAACCCGAACCGTTCGTGCCGCGCTACCTGCGCCGGGAGGTGCCGGGACGAATCTCCTACAAGGGCCGGGAGATGAAACCGCTTGATTTATCCGGTTTGCCGCTGATCCTGAATGATTTCAAGGCTGAAGGCGTGGAGGCCGTCGCGGTCTGTTTCATCAACGCCTATGCCGATCCGGCCCATGAAATCGCCACCGTAGACCGGATCAAGGAACTCTGGCCCGGCATCGCGGTGGTTGCCTCCCACCAGATCAGCCGGGAGTGGCGGGAGTATGAAAGAACAAATACCACTGTATTATCCGCCTATGTCAAGCCCACGGCACGGCACTACCTGGACCGGCTGACGAAACGCCTGGCGGATGACGGCATGAAAGGCACACCGTATATCATGCAATCCAATGGCGGGGTCGATACCGTTGCCGGCGCCCGGGAGATCCCCATCACCATGGTGGAATCCGGTCCCGCCAGCGGGGTCTGGGGCGCAGCCGCCCTGGGTGGAATAATCGGAGAACCCAATGTAATCGCCCTGGACATCGGTGGAACCACTGCCAAATGTTCGCTGATCGCCGATGGCCGGATTCAGATCAATACCAACTACATGGTCGAACGCACGCCCACATCGGCCGGTTATCCGGTCATGGTGCCGGTGGTTGATCTGGTGGAAATCGGAAACGGCGGCGGCAGTATCGCGTGGGTGGACGAATTCAGGAAACTCCATGTGGGTCCACGAAGCGCCGGCGCCATGCCGGGACCGGTGTCGTATGGGAAAGGCGGCACCGAAGCCACCACCACCGATGCCAACCTGGCCCTGGGACGGATCAACGCAGACTATTTTTGCGGCGGCACCATCACCACCAATATCGACGGGGTCCACCAGGCCCTGGACCGGTTGGCCAGTCAGCTGGCATGCGACCGCCGCCAGGCTGCCCGGGGAATTGTCCGCATCGCCAACAATAACATGGTCAATGCCATTAAACTGGTATCCGTGAATCGCGGCCATGATCCCCGGGATTTCACCCTCGTCGCCTTTGGCGGAGGCGGGGCCATGCATGCTTGTTCCCTGGCAAAGGAGCTGAGCATCCGGAAAGTGGTCATTCCGAAGCAGTCGGCGGTTTTCTCAGCCTGGGGTATGCTCATGTGCGATATCCGCAGGGATTTCATCCTCACCCGGATCGTGGATATGACGAGTGAGAACGCCTCCCGGACCTTGACCGACATACTCCTCGGGCTGGAAAAAAGAGCCCTCACTGAATACAAGGCCGAGGATATCGATGCCGCGCGCGTCGGTTTCACGCGATTCGGCCGTTTCCGCTATCAGAACCAGGAGCATTCAGTGGAAGTCCGGATGCCTGACGGAGACATCTCACCGGCCTTGATCGCTTCCATCTGCGACGCTTTCCACGAGGACTATGAACGTGAATATACCTACAGACTCGATGCGCCGGTGGAACTGGTGGGGTTCCATCTGGTCGCCACGGCAGAGGTGGGCAAGATCGATCCCGAACGGCTGGCACAAACCGGAAAAACCATGGCGGATGCGGAAAAAAGCAGACGCGAGCTCGATTTTGCCGAAGATGGGGTCCATGAATCCGTCGTCTATAATGGTGACCTGCTGGAGCCGGGCATGACATTTGCCGGTCCGGCTGTCATCGAGGAATCCGGCACCACCGTGGTGGTATTGCCGGGGATGAACGGCCGCGTCGATGAATTCGGTAACATCCACATCCAAACCGTGACACAGAGGGGGTGATCATGCCGCAAACGCCTGACGCATTGAATACAGATAAGGAAGGATTTGATCCGATCACCGCAGAGATCATCCAAAGCTCATTGCAGGCCGCCGCCGACGAGATGTTTGCGGCCATGCGCCGCACCGCCATGAGCGCCATTATTTACGAAGTATTGGATATGGGCACCGCAATCTGCGACAAACAGGGCCAACTGGCCGGCTCAGGTGCGGGGATCCCCGCCTTTGTCGGCATGCTGGACAAGAGCGTTCACAAGGTCATTGAGAAATTTCATCAGCCCGATGATATCAAACCCGGTGACATATTTATCACAAACGATCCGTTCACCGGCGGTGTCACCCATTTGAACGATGTGGTGGTGGTGATGCCGGTATTTGCCGAAGATGAAATCGTGGCCTGGACCGCCAACATGGCCCACTGGAACGATATCGGCGGCATGGTGCCGGGCAGCATGTCCACCGAGGCCACTGAAATCTATCAGGAGGGCCTTCAACTGCCGGCCATCAAATTGTTCAGTCGCAATCAACCCATCCAGCCGATTTTCGATATTCTGGAGGCCAACAGCCGCATGCCTGATTTCATGCGAGGTGATCTGTGGGCCGGTATCGCTTCGATCCGGGTCGGCGAACGGCGGGTGCTGGAGCTGATTCGGAAATACGGGAAGGCTGTCTTTTTACACGCCATCGAAAAATATATGGATTACGGCGAACAGGTGACCCTGGGGGCGCTCAGGAATCTGCCCCACGGCATATTCGAGCTGGATGAGGAGCAGGATGACGGCCGGGTTCTCCATGTGCGGATCGAGATCAGCGACAATGCCTTTGTAGTGGATCTCACGAACAACCCGGACCAGGACAAGGGACCGTTCAACATCAGCCGCGACGGATCCATCGTGGCCGCCCAGATGGTGCTGAAATCCGTCACTTCACCGGGTACGGTGTGCAACGGCGGCAGCTATCGTCCCTTGCAAGTCCTCACCCGGCCGGGCAGTTGTTTCGATCCGCATCGACCGGCGGCCATGGGCATCTATTACGAGCTGGATATCCGGTTGTACGACCTGATCTGGCGCGCCCTTGCCGAACATATGCCGACATTGCTGCCATCCGGTGGTTTTGCATCCATCTGCGGGACCCTGTTCGGTGGAGTTCATCCGGATACCGGACGCCAGTACAGCGTCATCGAACCCGAACTGGGGGGATGGGGCGGATCAGCCACCGGCGACGGCAATCCGGCCATTTTCTCCGGATTTCACGGGGAAACATACAATTGCCCGGCGGAGATCAGCGAAGCCCGAAATGGTGTCGTGGTGGACCGCATGAGTTTTCACGATGAAGAGGGCGGCGAAGGGAAACATCGCGGCGGCAAGGGGGTCTGCATCGAATACCGTATCCGGTCCGACAACGCCTGGTTCACCGCCGCCTACACCCGTTTCAAATTCCCGCCATGGCCCTTAGAAGGTGGCCGAAACGGTTCCCCCAATTACGTCGAAGTCCTGAGGGCTGACGGAAAAGTCGAGCGATATTCGGCGGTCAGCGGCGTGGTGCTGAACACCGATGATGTCATTCGGGTCGTCACCGGCACCGGCGCGGGATGGGGCAACCCCATCGAACGTGACTCCGACCGGGTCCGGGACGACCTTAAAAATGGATATATCACGCCGGAACAGGCGGAGAAGTATTACGGGTTCGAGAATTCATAGAGCGGAATGTGATGGATTCGAAATACGATCACATCACCACGGAAATCATCCAGAGCTCGGTCCAGGCCGCCGCTGACGAGATGTTCGCGGCCATGCGGCGCACCGCCATGAGCGCCATTATTTACGAAGTCCTGGACATGGGCACCGGCATCACCGATGCCCATGGTGAGCTCGCCGGTTCCGGAGCGGGCATTCCGACCTTTGTGGGTATGCTCGACAAGGCGGTTCGCCGGATCAGGTCCCGCTTCGGGTCCACGGACCAAAACGCATCATCCCAACCCCACTATCATGTTATCAACCCGGGGGATGTCTTTGCCGTCAATGATCCTTATCAGGGAGGCGTTACCCATCTGAACGATATTATTCTGGCACGACCCGTGTTCGCGGGCTCGCGGATGGTTGCGTGGACGGCCAATGCCGCTCACTGGAACGACGTGGGCGGTTGTATGCCAGGATCCATGTCCACTGATGCCACCGATATCTTCCAGGAAGGCCTGACACTGCCCGCCATCAAACTCTTCCGGAATGATCGACCCGTATCATCGGTCATGGATCTGCTCGCGGCCAACAGCCGCATGCCCGATTTCCTGTTCGGAGACCTGTGGGCCGGTGTGGCGGCCCTGCGCGTCGGGGAACGACGAATACATGAACTGATCAGCCGGTACGGCGCCGACGCATTCACCCACGCCCTTGAAAAATACCAGGAATATGGTGAACAGGTCAGTTTGAAAGCGCTGTCCGGATTACCGCCGGATCGGTTTGCCATGAAGGAAGAGCAGGACAATGGCCAGGTCTTTGAAGTGACCGTGACGATTACGCCGGAAAAATTCGAAGTTGATCTGCGGCATAATCCCCCACAGGACTCCGGACCATACAATCTCAGCCTGGACGGCACCACGGTGGCCGCCCAGATGGTATTCAAATCGGTTACCTCGCCCCAGGGGGTGTGCAACGGCGGCACCTTCCGGCCCCTCAGGGTCCTGACACGGCCGGGAACCATTTTCGAGCCCCTGCACCCGGCGGCCATGGGTTTTTACTATGAGACAAGAATCCGACTGCTCGATCTTATCTGGAAGGCACTTGCCACGCGAATGCCCGACCGGTTGCCGGCGGGACATTTTGGATCCATCTGCGGAACTATGATCGGCGGCATCCATCCCGACACCGGCCGTCAGTACAGTGTGATCGAACCGGAAATGGGGGGCTGGGGAGGCTCAAGCCGGGGCGACGGCAACGGGGCCCAGTTCTCCGCCTGCCATGGCGAAACCTACAATTGCCCTGCGGAGATTACGGAGATGAGAAACGGCATAGTGGTGCGTCAATATGCCTTGAATCCGGAACCGGGTGGCGACGGTCAGCACCGGGGCGGCCGGGGCGTTGTCATCGACTATCAGATCCGCTCGCCCGAAGCGTGGTTGACGGCGGCATACACGCGCGCCAGCGTTCCCCCATGGCCGCTCCGGGGAGGAGAGCACGGCACGGCCAACCGGATTTGTATCCTGCGGCATGATGGCGGTATCGAGCACCATACCCAGATCACCGGGCTGCCGTTGACAACGGGTGATGTGGTGCGCATCATCACCGCCAACGGCGCCGGCTGGGGGTCCCCCCGCCGGCGTGACCCTGGAAAAATCGCCGATGATCTCCGTGACGGTTATGTCACACCGGATCATGCCGGACACGTCTATGGCTACGAAAGCCGGTTGCTCTCGGAAAAACTGTAATATCCCCTGCGGTTGAAAATAATGTGATCCAGGACGGCGATGCCGAGCGTCTCACCGGCGGCTGTAAGCCGGCGCGTAACCGCGACATCGTCATCGCTGGGTGCAAGACTGCCGGACGGATGATTGTGGGCCACGATTACTGCCGTGGCCCGGTCGGTGATGGGGTCGGCGAACACTTCCCGGGGGTGCACCTGGGTCTTGTTCACCAGCCCGACGGATACGGTCCGCACGGCATTCACCTCGTTTGCGCCGTTGAGGGAAACACAGATAAAATGTTCCTGTTTGCGGTCATTGAGGTGCTGGATCAGCGGCAGTACATCCGTGGGCATTTTTATCTTCATCCCCTCGGGACGGATCCGGCGCCGGGCGAATTCCAAGGCGGCTGTAATCGTGGCGGCCTTGGCCGGGCCGATGCCATCGATGCCGGTGAGGGTATCGATCTTCACCTCCGTTCCGGCATGATCGACGGCTTTCAACAACCGCCCTGCCAGTGTCATCACATCCGCGGATTTATTGCCGCTGTTCAATAAAATGGCCAGCAACTCCACATCGGAAAGGCTTTTGGCGCCGTGGACCAACAATTTTTCCCTGGGCCGCTCATTTTCGGTAAGCTGCGAAATTCGCTTCACTGTCAAAATCCTCATTACTCACGGAACGATTAACTGATCAATGGATGCACAACCGGTCATCGAAGTGCTGTTGGAGAGACCTTACTCCCGAACCATACCCGGCTTCAGGGATTTAGTAAAGCAACAGATAAAATTTCATTTAAAAATTGTATTTCGGCGTTTTAGATTATATATTTCGGCCCTTTGAACGCCCCTGTTACCCTTCATTACGAACCAAGGAGTTCCATGAACCCGATTGTCACGAACATCACCCCGGCCCAGCGCATTACGGTCATCAGCGCGACCCTTCTGGCCCTGTTTCTCGGGGCGTTGGATGCACTGGTCATGTCTGCGGCAATGCCCAGCATTGTGGCGGATCTGGGCGGTATGCACCTTTACAGCTGGGTCTATTCCGCCTATTTCCTGGCCCGGGCCGTCTCCCTGCCCATATTCGGCAAACTGGCGGATTTATATCAGAACCGTCATCTGATCACCATGTCCATCGGCACTTTTATACTGGCCTCCGTGGGTGCGGGTTGTGCCGGGAACATGACCATTCTTATCGCATTCCGGATTTTCCAGGGCATCGGGGCCGGTGGCATATTTGCGCTGACGTATATTGTCCTGGCGGATATCTCGGAACCCGAAAACCGGGGAAGAACCCTGTCTGCGGCCAGTTCAATATGGGGAATCGCCAGCATCATCGGCCCCACATTAGGCGGATTCATCGTCACTTACTTCTCCTGGAGATGGATTTTTTTCATCAACGTGCCCATCGGATTGGCCTCCCTCTGGGGAATCGTCGTCTACCTGGTGGAGGTGCGGCCCAAAAAACGCGAGGTCTCTCTGGACTTTCCGGGTGTGGCCGTATTGACCACGGCAATTCTGGCCTTTCTGTTCGCCTTCATGCTGGGCGGCCGGAACCATGCCTGGGGATCGCCATTTATCATTTCGCTTTTAACTGTGGCAGCCTCAGGCGTTCTGGTGTTCATACGCATTGAGCGGCGGGCGAAAGATCCCATCCTCAACATGGCGTTTTTCCGCCGGCGGGGATTCAGTGCGGGCAACGCAGCCGCATTTTTATGCAGTATGGCCATCTTCTCGTTATTCGCCTTTGCCCCCCTGTTCATTCAGGGCGTGCAGGGCAGGTCTCCCATGCAGGTGGGGCTGGCCATGCTCTCCCTGAGTCTGGGGTGGTCCTTAAGCGCCATGGCACTGGGCCAAATCATCGACCGGGCGGGGAGTAGGTCCTGCGCCATTGTCGGCGCACTGTTCCTGATTACCGGTGCTGCGCTGACACTGGCGCTGAAGCCGGAGAGTTCCGTCTCTTACAGTTTCGTGATTTTCTTTATTGTCGGCATGGGGATGGGAATCGTATCCCTGGCCACCCTCCTGACCGTACAGGCCAGCGTCGATCCTAAAGATCTGGGTGTTGCCACCTCTTCGAACCAATTCGCCAGAACCTTGGGCGGTACGGTGGGGGTGGGAATTTGCGGCAGTTTCATCGCCACACATTTTTCGGCACTTTCGGAAAAAACAGGCGGCTCGGGTTTGATTGAAAATCTGCCGGACAACCTCAACGAATCCGGTCTGGGTCGGCTCGAAGATCTCCTGGACCCGGTTGTCCAGGCCGCCATGACACCGGGGCTGTTGCAGATGGTTCATGATGCCGTCGGCCAGGGCGTCACCATGGTATTCTGGACGGTGCTGGTGACATCCGTGTTGTGCCTTCTCTGCTGTCTGATGCTTCCCGGCGAACGGCATCAACGCCCTTAGGGCTCACGAAAATTTGTCAAATCTTTTTTGCGCGACTCCTTAAGGTCGGGAACCGCGCAACTGCAAAGTGACAATGGATAAAATGACAATCACCCCGCCGGTAATCTGCAACGGCGCCATCACCTCACCGAGGAACAACGCGGCAATAATTCCGGCTGATATGGGTTCGAGGGTGGCAGTGACGCTGGCATGGGTCGGCTGTATCCGTTTGATGCCTTCAAAATAGAGCCCGAATGGGAAAATGGTGCCAAAGATGCCTATAAACCCAATCCATCCCCATTGAACAGGTGAGTACTTGTGAAGGAATGCTTCCAATGGCGGGTGGAGGACATTCCACATCAACGCGGCAAACAGCATGGCGTAAAGCAAAACGGTCCAGGCCGTATATTTTCGCATGCCGTAAGCACTTAAAATCGAATATACGGCAAATGAAACTGCGGCCAGAATACCTGCAGTGATGCCGACCCGGTTCAATGAAAACAACTGCAGGTTATAGGCGCCGACCACCAGAAAACACCCGATCAGTGTCCCGCAGATGGCCAGTGCACTGGAAACTTTCAATCGCTGCCGCTGGATGAAAACGGCGTATAACGCCACGAGCACCGGGCCGGTATAATGGAGCAAAATGGCGGCCGCGACGTTTATTTTACTGATGGCGAACAGGTAAAAAAACTGGGCCGATCCGATACCGAAAACGCCCAGACCCATGAAGTAGGGTGTATCTTTAAGCGATATCCGGAGAAGCGACGGATATCGCAGGCATATCCATATCAATAAACCGGTAAAAGCCAATGTCGTTCTCATTTGTATCAATTGATAAGCGGTGACGCCGTCGTTAAACAAAAACTTGGCTGATGTCCCGGAAATGGCAAACAATACGGCTGCCAGAGACACATAGAGGTATCCACTCCTAACAAGTCGTTTTTCCATCTAACCCATCCAGTCCCTTAAAATCCGGGTTTTCCGTTTCATCATCGTTGGATTTCAGCACCACAATTCGATACGATGTCCTTCCGGATCACTCATGAAAAATGCCCTTGCCCCCCAGACAGGTCTGATGTCTGACGTTTCTATTCCCAGGTCGTTCAACATTTCATGGGCCCGGTCCAGGTCCCGCACTTTAAAAGAGAGGGTTATGCCGGCCCCATTCCCGCTATCAATGGTTGTACGCCGGGCATCCGCAATGCTCAAAAAGGATTTGTCTCCCAATTTGAATTCAACGAACCATTCGGTTTCATGAACGACGGGGAAATTGAGAATATCGCGATAGAATCGAATCGTCCGGTTAAATTTCTCACAATACAAAATCGAATTGGCCCTGAGAAATTTTTCGTTAAATTTCGTGATCATAACTACACCCGATCCGTCAACATTTTCAGTACAAGCCTTCTCAAATAAAATAATCTCTATGAGTAAATATGCTTTTTTGAGTTGACTAATAGTGTTGCAATGGTCCCCTGAATACAGTAAGGCGGATCCCTTTGCACTGGTTTTGTCCACCCCCTGTTTTTCAGGGTTTCTGTGTATAAAATCCGATTATTTTCAGGGCGATATCCA
>JABDIN010000094.1 GCA_013003715.1 Desulfobacteraceae bacterium
TCGTTGCGTTGTTTTACCATCTGGGTACCTCATCTTTTTTAAGGTTTCTGGTTCAAACCCTTTATTGATGGTATTCCAGATGGTTTTTCAACTATTCTTTTATTTTTCGTGCAAGATTCAGGTAATAACTGATTTGATTTCGGTGCTGACAGAAGATGAAGCGCTTGGAAAGACTGGTCGATTAAAACCTAAAACTTTGGAAATAGAGGCTGATTGCAAAAATGGATCAACCAAATGGCTGGAGATCAACGCTAGCCTATTTCGAGATCCGGAGACAAACATTTCAAGGATAATCGGTGTAACCCGAGATATTTCCGAAAAAAAAGGCCTTAAAAAAGAAAAAGAAAAGATGGTGATACAACTCCAACAAGCCCAGAAAATGGAGGCAATAGGAACGTTAGCGGGCGGTATCGCCCATGATTTCAACAATATCCTTTCTGCAATAATCGGTTATACTGAATTAGTCCTTGATGAGATAAAAAAAGATACGCTGCAATATAAAAACCTTCAGGAAATCTTAGTAGCCGGAAATCGTGCAAAAAATCTTGTTCAGCAAATTCTTATGTTCAGTCGTCAGGCAGATCAGGAACAAATACCGTTTCAGGTAAAATTAGTCGTAAAAGAAGTACTTAAGATGCTTAGGGCTTCAATACCATCTACAATTGAGATTGACCAGAGTGTAAAAAGTAATGCGTTGGTTATGGGAGATTCGACTCAGGTTCATCAGGTTATTATGAATCTATGTACAAATGCTGCCCATGCTATGGCGGAGAATGGGGGAGTGTTGACGGTTAGCCTGTCGGATGCAGAGCTTGATTCAGAATTTTGCTCTAATCATCCGGGGTTATCACCCGGACAGTATATAATTCTAACGGTTACCGATACTGGCCATGGCATGTCCCCTGACGTTCTGAAACAAATTTTTGATCCTTTTTTCACTACCAAGGAAAAAGGAACCGGTACCGGAATGGGGCTTTCAGTTGTCCATGGCATTGTTAACAGTCATCAAGGTAAGATTTTCGCTTACAGCGAAGCTGGGGAAGGGACTTCTTTTAGGGTCTTTTTACCAATAGTCACGAGGCGATTTACGCCGGAGAACAAGATAGAGAAACCTATCCCTACCGGAACCGAACGCATCCTATTCATCGACGATGAACGCGTGATCGTGAATATGGGTAAACAAATGCTTGGTTCTCTGGGTTACGATGTTGTGCCAAGAACCAATGGCGTTGAAGCTTTAGACTTGTTCAAGGCACAAATAGATTTATTTGACCTTGTCATTACCGATATGACCATGCCGCATTTGACAGGTGATGCATTAGCCAGAGAGCTCTTCAAGATAAGATCCGATATTCCGATCATCGTGTGTTCCGGATTTAGTGCAAGGATGGATGAAAAAGAAGCCTTGGCTACGGGAATCCAGGCCTTCATTACCAAGCCGATACTGAAACGGGATCTTGCAGAAACAGTTCGCGCGGTGCTTGATAAGCGAAAGAGGACAGGAGGTGGCGATTAAGAAAATAATAGAAAAACTTTCGGTATTAGCCGAGGGCCAATGGGCCCGATGATATACATTCGATACTCATTCAAGTCGAAGCAATGTTACTTGCCGCTTTACGAGGGAAAATAAGGACGTTTTTAATCGTTGTTATGTTGGTTTTTTCTTTTGGCAATTGGGCGCAGGCAGCAGATTATGCGGTTGAAGCCGCAAGCGAGAAACAACAGGTAGCGGACGAATCAGGAAAAAGCTTTATCTTTTTTACGAAAGCCAAACGAGAGTTGCTTCGAGCATGTAGGTCGACGAAAAAGCCAGGAAAAAGATCATTTTTCAGTGAACTCAGGAGGAAGGATGAAATATACTATAATACCTGGATTACTGTTGTGTGTACTTCAGCTCGGTTGCCAGAACACACAAATG
This sequence comes from Desulfobacteraceae bacterium, assembly GCA_013003715.1. Taxonomy (GTDB): domain Bacteria; phylum Desulfobacterota; class Desulfobacteria; order Desulfobacterales; family Desulfosarcinaceae; genus JABDIN01. The sequence goes on from JABDIN010000094.1 coordinate 1,919, forward strand.
ATTTTGGATACTACAACGGAACAGTCGTCCCTAACCCGCTCAGGTATCATCAAACAGGATGAGACTTGGAAAGGAATAGTAAATGTTACCGGCACAACGATCGTCCCGGAAAATGTAACTCTGACAATTGAGCCGGGGACCATTGTGAACTTCAAACACGGAAGTTCATACGAAGCTTATCTTATAAAAAACAAGAAAGCTTCCCTCCATGTAGCGCATGGTAAGCTGAAAGCAATAGGCACCGCCGAAAAGCCGATCTGGTTTACTTCTGATAGAAAAAACCCGATCAATGAGGACTGGGGAGGAATATCCTTTGTTTACAGCACAGGTAATGAACTGCGCTATGTAATTGTGGAATATGCAGACATTGGGATAGAGCTTGAACTTAATTCTTCTGTTGCTATTTCGAATTCCATCCTGCGATGGTCGCAAACAGGCATCTATCAGGAAGTACACTGCTCAGCAGTTGTGAAGAAGAACAGGTTCTACGGCTTGGGACATGAGGCCTTTGCCATGGAGGAGTATTGTAGCGCTATTGTAGAGAACAACAAGATAACGGCCTGTAACAGTGCCATAGTCGTCGTCGACGGTAAAGCAGAGGTCCGCCATAATCTTGTTTCCCATAATTTTGGAAAAGGGATGGAGATCATCGGTGCGTGGGGGGATTCCGAAGTTGTATTTGCCGGCAACAAGATCACACGAAACTACGGGCAGCACACCGTGATGATCGGTAAAGGCGCTAGGGCAACTTTCACATCGAATGAGATAAGCCACAATCAAGAAGGCGGGATTTTGTGTCTGGAAGCCGACGAGTTTGTATTTACGAACAATGCTGTCTATGATAATCGCAACGGTATTGACATCGCGGAAGCCGGAAGCTTTTACATAACTCATAATTGGTGGGGAACAACAGACAGGAAAGAGATAGCAAAAAGGATTGGATACAACAAAGAACTCAATTTCGAGCCTTTCCTGGATGAATCCCCAACCGAATTTGTAGTTCCAATATTTGATTACAATGATATAAGGAAAATGGAGTTGGATTATCTCCCCGGAGATCCGGATGATAGATATATACGGGTATTTCCGGAGGAAGATGAAACCAGAAGAATCGTAAAGAGAATAGGTGAAGAGTTCGGCTATGAAGGCGTAGGTTGGTCGCTTTGCTGGGATGGTGAATTCCTGTGGACATTTCGCCACGATAGTGCAAATTTATGTAAAGTTGATTCAGATACGGGAAAAGTTCTGAAGCAATTCAAGATTCCCGGCATAAACCGGTCACGCGGCATAGCATTTGATGGAAAGCACCTCTGGGTCAATGATTTTGCCGGGATGAAGATTTTCGAGATTGATCCGGAGGATGGAAAGATTATCTCCACCTTCAAGGTTCCGGATGAAATTGAAATAGTGCAAACCGTTGTGTGGGACGGGAGTTATCTTCATTTAAGCGGATACGGTGAGCCGCGGTTGTATAAGGTGGACAAGAAAGGTAATGTTCTGGGACTCACGAAGTTAGAAAAAGGAGGGGCAGCAACTATAACCTGGGATGGGAACCATTGGTGGAGCGCTGCAGATGACGGGGCAATATACAAGTTGAATGAAAGCGGAAAGGTCGTTGGAATGATCAACGGCGCAGCTGAAGAACCTTGGTCGCTTATGTGGGATGGAGCGTATTTGTGGACTATCGAAAGACTTCACGAAAGATGGGAAAATGTTCCCAGAATGTTTAAGATAGAGGTATTGGACGATCAATCAGCGTTAAAGAAATGGAAGGAGGATCAGAGTATGAATTCCGGCCATTAAACGAAAGGATGTCGATTATGAAAATGATAAGCAAGAAAGACAGGATCGGGATAATAGTACTGGTGTGCTTCATTGGCGTTATGTTTGTAATTCAGGCTTTAGCGGATCAAAAATACGGTGTTCAAAAAATCACAGAAGATTCCAGTGGCCTCTGGCTTTCACATATAGTGGGTGATGAGGTGATTGTGACTTTTATCTCGGCACCTCGGGACATGGGCAAAACCGTAAAAGCAAGACTGATGGACGCAGAAGTCCCGGGGATCGTTCTTCAGTTTGAAAAGGAAGAGATTTTCTTCTCATTCTCCAACATTATTTCTGTTCAACTGTCCAAGTAGTAATTGCTCAACAATACAATTGAAGAGACTTCGAGAGATTATAGTTTAGGGACATTCCATAAATAAAAGAAAGGCAGAGGAGTATATATTTTACAGACGGGCGTCACCGGCAATTGATTGCCGGGGTTGCGAAGCAATATGAGGTTTATTTACCAAGAAAAGACGAACTTGAAGATGATCATTGGAGTTCTTTCATGATCTTGCGATTCATGGAGCAATAAAAAACCGACCGATACCAACGGCAAGATGGACTCGTTCCCGGATCTTACCAATCCGGGGACATTTGGGGTCTTTGACTTTTACCCTCAATCTGGTTCATACTGAGCCATGGATGGGCCAATGGGGCCGATGATATACATTCAAGTCGAGGCAATGGTATTTGCCGTTTAGGAGGGAAAATGAGGAAATTGTTGATTGTTGCTATGTTGGTTTTTTCTTTTGGTATTTGGGCGCAGGCGGCAGATTATGCGGTTGAAGCCGCAAGCGAAAAACAACAGGAACTACTTGAGGCAATGGTGAATGAGGGGTGTAAGGTTAAAAAACTCGCTGTCGTAAAATCTCAAAACCATGAATTGGCATATTATATCGGTGCTGAAATCAAGTGCAACGATGAAAAAAAATCCTTTATTGGATTTTGGTTGATGCCTGGTCCGAAGGACGATCCGGAATTTGCGCTTTCCGTTGATGATAATGCGGCAAGGGAATCGTGGGCACCACCGCCAAGCGCTGCAATGCTTAAAGCCGATGCAACGGATAAGGAGTGCGGTGTTCTATCGGCACACTTTAAAAAGTAGCTGACGATACTCAACAGATAAGGAGGAATCTCATGACAAATGATGTTCTTCGGAAATATGCAAAACATGTAAAATACTCGGATACGGAACTGCAACAATTTCAGGAAGGCGGCCACCGGGTGCGACATGTGGAACGAATATCAAAGGCGGCGCTTCGATGGTCAATTGAAGCGGAGGTGGTAAGATCACGGAATTGTAATTCCGGGCATATTGAAGGGCAGAAATTAATTATGGATATCAACGGCAACCTTATATCCAAATACTGTCCGGCCAAGATGTGCGTCTATCTGATATCCCAGTTAACTGTTCCTGTCGCTGTGATAAGTGAGAGGTTCAGTGAAGGCCTGCCTCCGAACGATTTTCATTTTATGCGGTATGTGCGCTGTCCCGATGCCGGGGTTGAATGCATGGGGTATGGTGAAGTGATGTTAAAGGTTCAGGTGGTTCCCAGAATTAGGGATTGAGCCCGTTAAATGGTGTATTGTTTACCCGGAGAAATGAATGAATTTCGAAATCATTTTTGACCACATGCCGGCGTATGTCTTAATACGGACCGAAGGCGCAGCCTTGGATCGCGACTTCGATGATCTGTTAACAACCCTTGTTGACTCACCGGAATGGACTATCGGAACCGATCAGCTTCTAGATCACAGAAATCTCATTGGCAGTTATCTCACCTGGGATCATCTCGACCGCATATCATCAATCATTAAAAAACATGCTGAAAAACTGGGTAATGGCCGTTGCGGTTTTGTAGTCCCGAGTGACACAGGGTTTGGCCTTGTAAGAATGTACGAAATGATGGGTGGAGAAAGTGTCCACCGTGAGGTTCAGGTTTTCTACTCGATGGATGAAGCAGTTGAATGGATATCACAATAGACTATGAATGGTATTAATCCGTTTCTGAACCCGGTAAAATGTCACAACCCCTTTTTTTATCTTGAATGTCATGCTATTGTTAAGACCGGTTAAAAAATCCAGTTCACAAAATGTACCATCAACAAGCTGTTGAAAATGTCACGAACGCTTCCGGGATTAGCTCGGTCGTTTACAACAACTTGTTATTTCCGTAACGGCACCGGTTACACCATGAGTCACGGTATGTTCAATCAAGTCCCCCTTTTCGAATATTTGAATGATATTGAGTTGGATCAACTCCTCGGTATCTCCCTTAAGAAACGATTCCCCGCCAACGCCATCATTTTCAATGAGGGGGATTCTTCAGATGCATTGTATATTGTCAAAAAAGGCAAAGCCGCCGCGGTATGCTTTGATGAAGAAGGCAAGCAAATCATCCTGAATCTGTTCGGTCCCACGGACTATTTTGGCGAAATGAGTTTTTTTGACGGCAGCTCCAGATGCGCGACAATTGTTACCAGGGAACCCTCCGAATTTGCCATTATTCCCAGGCAAAGTTTCCTGGGGATCGTCTCCAGCAACCCGACCATTTTAGAACAACTGGTCAAGGGGCTGCTGCAGAAAATCAGAAAGGCCACGCAGCAAATTGAAGACCTGGCATTTCTTGATGTTTATGGCCGGGTCGCAAGGCTTCTCACCGAAAAACAAAACCAGGACGGTATCATCGAAGAGAAGCTTACCCATCAGTATATTGCAGATATCGTTGGTGCTTCCCGTGAGACGGTGAGCCGGATTTTCAAGGAATTGACAACTCAAGGTTATGTCAAACGCCAGAGCGGTCGATTCGTTTTTTTGAAAGAACTGCCTTATAAATTCAAACGCTCCTGATCTTTCTGCCGACACCCCCTTTTTTCAATTTTTTTTATCTTTTTTCCAAATTGTGTGAACCAGTTCACATACAAGGCCATTTTTTTCTGCCATATTTTACCAGATCGGAGTTGGTTTTCAGATAATCGACCCATGATCCGGACGTTTTACGGATATTTTCGAAAAAATATTCATATCATCGTTTGGAGATCAACGTCCATTATCGTTTTGATTAACTGCTTGATATGGAGAGGTCACATGGCACTACGTGTACTATGCGGTGAGATAAAACCCACGGATAGTAAAGGGAAAGCAATCATTTTATTTAACCCGCACCGGGTATCGGGAGATGGGATGGGAATTGATCTTTGTGAATCGGGATCAACAGGCAAGTTCAGGGCAATACCGGACAAATTTGTCCAGATTAAGGAATTTATGCTTATAAAAGCGAATTCAGTGGTACCCGGATTCAATTACGAGCCGCTGACCATCAGCAGCAACTCATGTGACGAACAAATGCTGGAAGTTTCCTGGGCTTGTGGACATGCCGGCAAAATCAACACCTTATCCTATCTTATCTTCGGCGAAGCTGAAGATGGATGATCGCTGAAAAATGGCAATCATGGCCGGAATTCCTTCCGGATGTCCAATGCCGGACGATTGAACATCCGTGTACCACCACACCACTGATGAAAAGTCAGGACATCATTTGTTTCAATGCGATGGACTGGTCCAGGTATTTTTTAAGTTTTTTCTGTATTTTGCCGTAAAGGGAATCCGGCGGAAAAGTTGAATTCTTGTCCGGTGTACCCACCGCCTCACCGGTCAGGATCTGAATGCCCTCTTCCACCGTGGAAACGCTGAAAATGTGGAATTTTTCACTCCGGACCGCATCGATTATCTCCTGCTTCAACATCAGATTCTTCACATTCGATGCTGGTATGAGAACTCCCTGGCTGCCCGTGAGCTCCTTGGTTTTACATACTTCGAAAAAACCCTCAATTTTCTGGTTAACCCCGCCAATGGCCTGAATTTCCCCTTTTTGATTGACGGATCCGGTGACGGCGTACCCTTGGTGTATCGGTATACCGGATAGACTGGACAATATTGCATATAGTTCGGTGGACGATGCACTGTCACCGTCAACACCGCTGTAGCTTTGCTCAAATGTCAGGCTTATGGAAAGGTTCAACGGAAACTCCTGAGCAAATACACGCCCCAGATATCCGGCGAGAATCAACACCCCCTTATCATGGGTTTTCCCGCTGAGGTCCGCCTCACGCTCGATATTGATAATGCCGTCCTTTCCCATGAAGGTTTCCGCGGTGATCCGGGAGGGACGGCCAAAGGAGAGGTCCCCCATCTGATATACCGCCAGCGCATTGACCTGTCCGACAACTTTTTTATCCACATCGATTAAAATGGTTTCATCCTGGTAGGATTCATGGATCTTTTCTTCGTACAAATTGTAGCGGAAGCGATGTTCGTTAAAAGCTTTCGTCACATGCCCATCGCCGATGATGGTGTCGCCCGTTTTTAACGCCCAATAATTGGCTTCCTTGATCATCCCCACGATGGGGCCGAATCTCAGCGACAACTTCTGTTTATCCGATACAAAGGACTGGCTGTATTCAACAATGGCCGCAACGCCTTTCGGTGAAAACGGCAGGAGGTCATTCTCCTTGCACACCCGGGCGATAAATCCGGCATACAGACGCATATTATGGTCGGTGAGTTCGGTTTCATAATCAAAGTCTGCACGCACTTTAAAAATCTTGTTAAACTTGGAATCATGATTTTGTAATATTTGAAAGGGGCCGTACTCGCCGATAAGGATTACCTTTACATCCAACGGAATGGGTTCCGGACGAAGGGATGATGACGCAAATCCCATCCCTTCGGGGATATCTTCTATGAATAGAAGTTTATTTAGGAGGGCACGTTTCAATGCTTCCCAGACCATGGCATTTTGCAATATCGACTCAACTTCCATGATTAAAAAGCCACCGTTGGCTTTTAAAAACGAACCGGCTTGAACCATGGTGAAGTCGGTGGTGAAAGCCCCCATCATCTGCTTCTTCTCAATATGACCGAAAACGTTTTTATATGTCGGATTGGGTTCAAAAATCACCGGCGCCCCGGTGGTGTTTTTATTGTCCACCAGAACATTCACCTGATATCGTGCAAAAAGCGGTTTGAAAAGCTTCAAAGCCGCCTCTTGAGGATCTTCGGCCCCGTTTTGCGGCGCAATAAAGGTTGCGGCCTCTTCAATAATATTTTCCTGCACTTCCATCAGGTAGGTTTTAATCTCTTCACACTCGGGATATTCATCCTGTATGGTGGACATACGGTTCCCGACTATGAAACGCGCCATTTCCTGGATATTTTTTTCGATGGCTTTCTGCTTGGCCAGGTTGATTTTACCGATTTCCAATTGAGCGGATTCCAACTCCGAAATAATCTTTTGAACGGCCGATTCAATCTGCGCCTGGTTTTCCGGCGTCAGTGCCTTGAATTCGTCCTGAGTCATGGGACGATTCTCCAGCATGGGGATCGGCTGATAACCGGCCGAACCCTTGGTAATCTGTAACCCCACATCAGCCGCATTCCGATTTATATCTTCGAATACCGCTTGTTTCTGGTCATTGAACGCACTCTGGGTTTCACCCAGCTTGTCCTGGAACTCTGCCGATTCAAATTCCCTGGGCAGACGGATCTGCAAATCCTTTATCAGCCGAAACATCGATTTCGAAAACTGCCGGGCTTTCCCGGGTGGTATGCATAAAGCCCTGGGGCGAAATTCATCTTTGAAATTATGTACCAAACTCCAGTCTTGCGGCGTTTGCAATGTCATCGCATGTTTTCGGAGAATATCCTGTACTATGGTGGATTTGCCTGTACCTTCCAGACCGGTCACAAAGATATTGTAGCCCGCGCTATCCATATGTAAACCAAAGTCAATGGCCTGGACCGCGCGCTCCTGCCCGATCACTTCATCCAAAGGCTCAAGTTCCGCTGTAGAACTGAATTTATAACAGGATGTGTCGCAATCCCGCCTGAGTTCGTTCACGCTTAGCCGCTTGCTGTTGTTCATTTGATTCTCCTGTCTGGATGATCTTCGTTTAGATGAACATTTTGAAAAACTGTCCCGCGGTGTATGCTACGATACAGATACCCGTAATGATGAGAACAATGGCAACCATTCTCCCAGCGGTGGAACGGGGCACTATTTTCGAAGAACCGACGGTACTGATTGCGGTCATGGATCTTTTTTTCTAAGATTTGAATGAATTTCAGCCAGATCATTGGTTTCACCCATATGTGCTTCGACCCAGGCACTTGTCTTGCCATATTGAGCGGCAAGATCGTTGATGGCCGATTGTAACGAATTGAATTTTGAAGTCCGGCTGGTCCAGTATTTCTGCAGCCGCCGGGGATTATAAAACTGGATGCCGCGGAAAGAATCCGAACCCTCATGATACTGTTTTGCGGTATCAATCGATAAATCTTCATCAGCCGGTGCCGGCACTGATCCCGACAGCGGCGGAGAATCCGTCGTTTGAACCGGATCGGTACCATTTATTACCCGGTCGTTCACATTTTCATCCGCCGACTGCAGATATTGCCGGTATAAATGATTATGAATCGCCCCGAGATCGTTTGTCTCACCCATGTTCTGCCGCACCCAGGAATCAGACCGGCTATAAATTCGAGCCAGGGAGGATACCGCTTCACCATAAGTTTTATGACGGGAGGTTTTCGTTGTCCAGTATTTCAAGGGTCTTCTGGGATCATAGAATTGAATACGCTGGTGCTCAGCCACAAGACGATTCATATCGGGGCTGTCCGCAGTACCGGGGGATACAGTGGCCGGAGGTGCGGTGACAGCATGTGAATTCCCGGTTATGCCTGCATTCTCTGCCGGGTTGTCCCCGGTGTGCTGAAACGCCCTGGAATCGAGGATGATTGGAAGTATAACGCCCTCGTCGGTGATAATCTTGTCTACAATTTCCCTGGCATATCGGATTTCAACACTAGTGGTCCCCATCAGGATAAAGTGAATGTAACCGCCCTCTTCCCATATTTTATCGGATTTTTCACTGGTGCCGTCCTTCAGATAAATCGTATCGCAGTGAACGGAGTGGGAAAAAAGGGCGATGAAAAACAGCAGTGACACACCAAATTTCATTTTTTCGGATTCCCTTGGCAGTACCATCAATTATTGGGTCGGTGCATCATCGGTCGAAGGATTTATAAAAATAATTTCAACTCTTCTGTTCAGTTTTCTTCCTTCGAGCGTATCGTTGGAGGCAAGTGGATTTTCCGGTCCCAGTGCAAAAGTTTGAATTTGATCGGAAGGTGCACCCTTCCCGACCATATAGGATTTTACGATATTGGCTCTGAACTGGGATACGCTGAGGTTATAGGATTGTGAACCGCTGGAATCCGTATATCCCTTGATAAAAACCCTGTGGGTCCTGCTCTTTTTCATAAATTGCGCAACTTCATTGAGCTTGATGATATCCGTGGACGAAATCTCGTTCGAATTCAGATCAAAATATACGCGGATGGTGTCACCGGTTTTAAATTTAGTATTCAGATCTCTGGCCGGTGTACTTGAATTGCCGGCTGCTGCGGACGATGAAACCGTGTTCGCCGGATCGGACGTCTCCGTTGCCGGGATTCCGGTTGCGGTATCCGTCGACGCTTCAAGTCTTGCACCGCCGTCTGGCGATGATATTCCGGTGGTTGACGCTGATTCGGGATTCTCGCCGGATGACAGGCTGGCTTCAAGACTCAGTTTCTCCTGCTCCAGACTGGTTCGGTATTTCTGCGGCGTCAACTCGTCAACTGCCCATTGCGGTTCATCGGATGGTCGCCAACGCATGAAGGCATACCCTATCATTCCCAGCAATACGAACGATAGTAATACGGAAAGTACCGGTATCACGAAGGAGCGCTTGTCCTTCGCCTGTATTGGTCCGGTTACGATGGGCGTACCCGGATTGACCGCGCTGCGGACTGCGTCTCTGCCACGGGGTGCTGACCCGGTATGACCATTTGTGGGGTGAACCGCCGCCGGCTTAGCGCCCGTCCTGGTAATTTTGTTGATAATTTCTTGCTTTATTTCATTTATTCCATCTTGAAGCCCCTCGATATCCTTCTTGTCCCGAATGGGAATTTTCAATTCCTCGGTGCATTCTTTAATAATTGCGGCGCTTATTTTAGCCTTCCCCCGGGCATAACCGATAAGGAGGGCATGATCGCAGATGACATTGATCAATCTCGGAATTCCCCGTGTGAATACATGAATCTTTTTGACGGCATCCGCTGCAAAGATCTTTTTCACTGTACCGGCGACATTTAATTGATGCCGGATGAAGTCCCCCGTCTGCTTTTCGGTCAGTGGCGATATATCACATCGCTGTGATATCCGCTGGTCGACCGCACGATTTTTCGGCAGCGAAATGGTGTTCACGATGTCATTGCGTCCCACAAAAAAGAGATTGATCAATTTCCGGTCATGGAGTTCGATGTTTGATAACAACCTGAGTTCTTCCAGCAGTCTGTAACTGAGCCGTTGGGCTTCATCAACGACGAGGAGAACATGCTGATGACTATCATGGGATTTTAAAAGATATTCACGCAACCGGATTAAAAAATCACCTTTACTTTTAAAAGAACCCGAAAAACCGAAACCGGATGCCAGCAATTTGAAAAAATCCAGGGTTTCGATATTCGGCGCAGGCATCGATACCACTATGGACCTGATATCCAGGGTCTTGATCAACTGATTGACGAGAACTGTCTTGCCGGTTCCCGCCTCACCGGTGAAAAGAAGGAAACCTTTGTGTTCGAGGACGCCGGATTTAAGCGTGGACAGGGCTTCATTTTGTTTTTCACCGAGCCATAGGAACCTGGGATCTCCGGTGATCTGAAAGGGTTTAAGCGATAGATTGTAATAGGATAAGTACATGTTTTGGTTATGCTCCACATAAACCTTAGCGGGTTCACGTCATCTACAATAATGAAAAACTCCGGATCATATATGGGCGGTAGCTGACTTTCTAAAAATGATACCCCGGCTGTAATAGAGATAAATGATTATCCAGAACACAAAAAACAGGACGATATAGGCGGTACGTTGCCGTATTAATTTCTTACGTTTTTTCTGAAGAAGATTGGCGGAATTTCGCAATTCCCGTTTAACGACCTCCATTTCGTCCATCAGGCTTTTTACATCCGAAGTCTCCGTAAATTGCATCATCCGCCGCAATTGGTCTTCGAATTTACGCACGTTATACTCGTCGAACAATATGCGTTGTCGTTCAGTCACATTCGATAATTCATGAATTTCCTTTGCAAGCTCAACACAATAAAATTTCCGGAAAGGGTTCTTCTCAGGCACTTCACCGAATTGTGCGACCCGGTTATCGATGCCGGACTTCAATTCCAAATTAATTTCTTTCGCAAGCACATCAATCTTTGCGATCAGTTCATTATTCTTCAGTAAATCTTCACCGGCCAGGGCGGAGATGAAAAAAATGAGGGATCCTGCGGTCAAACAACTGGCCACTATCCGCAACAGAACAAAAAATTCTTTTTTTATCAAATACATACGGAAGTTCCCCTTGAGCTTAGCACATAATACCTGAATTTTGCACGTGTTGGAGGCTTTCATATGCCCCGGCGGCGGGATATACGATCCGCTCCAACAAGGCATTAAGGGTGAAGCCGTAATAGCCTACCGCGATCCCTTAATACACGCAGGCTTAACCTATTCATCGATATATAATTGTATTTCGACGATATAACCTGGGAAAGATGCCAAAAAACAGTTGGTCTGTCAAATTCTAATTCCTTAAATCGATCGCACACGCCAATGCTTGTATTTATACATCTTGTGCTTACATTTGAGCTAACTTTAGAAAAATGAAAACAGAACCCGAAACATTTAAAAAACTAACGGACCATTCGATCAACAATAAAAACAGGAATATCTCATAAAAGGGAGGCGACAATGAAAGAAAAAAGATCTCTCCACATGCAAGTACAGGAACATTGCGATTGTTACGCTACAACGGATCCATTGAAAGAGATGTCAACCATAGGGACGGAAACCGACAAGAACGAGGCGGGTATCAAATGGCTTGCACTCGCGGCTCTACACGGTGTGAATTCCGGGGCCAAAAAAATCAGCATCACGGCAAATAAAAAGGGTGAGGTGGATGTAGAAGCGAAATACTACACATCCAACTTACCGGCACCTGATATAGAAACCGCTTCGAGTATTGTAACGGCCGTCAAGGAAATTACCCATCTTGAGGACACCAGCGGAAAGACCAAACTGGCTTTGGGAATCCGGGACAGCAGTCTTGATTTAACGGTTAAAGTCTCCATCGAAAATGACTCGAAACGCGTAACCATTAAGTTCCCACCCCTGTAAAGATATATCGCATTTGACAGCACCTATCGATCCCGGTAGGTGCTGCCTCGATCCGCTGCACCGGGTGGGACACAGTGATTCATCGAACGATCAAGATGCCCGAATATTGAAAAAAAACCACAATTTGGCGCACCTATATTTCACAATCTCCATGCGCCGGCGTGACAGCCAAAATCATAACATATTATATTTATTAACAATTTGAAATATCCGCCATCTGGCCCGATATTTGCTGATGAAGTTAGCTGAAGGCAGGAGACATCCATAAACCCTACAACAGACGATGTGGAGGAGATGCGATGCAAGAACAAGGTATTCAAAAATTATTGGAAAAGGCGAGAAAGGATTTCAGAATTCCGGAGAATGTAAATTACTATTCCGATGAAGATTACCGACTGGCTGAACGCAAATTTCTGCAGCTCTGCATAATCCAGGGTAAATGTTCCACTGATAATCATCATGGCGGGACCGGGCGATAATCGTCGGAGCCGGGTGGAAGCTGCCGGTTTATATTCCCTCCATTTTCAAAACTACCCTTATTAGAAAATAAAAAGGGCTGCGATAGAATTACAATTCAATCGCAGCCCTGTATATGTGTGGTGCCGAAGAGAGGACTCGAACCTCCACGGGAATACACCCACTAGACCCTGAACCTAGCGCGTCTACCAGTTCCGCCACTTCGGCAGCAAAAACCTATCAAACCAAAAAAGGTTGATTTCAGGATTAGGATGCACTAATTATATTTTTTTGTCTATCATGTCAAGGGCATATTTCAAGGTTTACCGGTAGAAAATGAAGATCATCAAATCAATTGAAGGTATTGAAAAACCGTTTCACAAGGCTGTAATTACCATCGGGAATTTCGATGGTGTCCATATTGGACACCAGGCTTTATTTCACGAAGTGATTGAGAAGGCGGACAGTCTGAAGGGAACCTCTGTTGCCCTGACCTTTGATCCGCATCCCATCCGCGTGCTAGCGCAAAACAATCATCCGCCGCTGATCACCCTGCTCGAACAAAAAACGGAACTCATCGCAAAATCCGGCATCGATGTGCTGGTCTGTGTGCCATTTACACCGGAATTTGCATCATTGACGGCCAAGACATTCATAGAAGACATCCTGGTACAGCGCATCGGCATGAAAGTAATTGTGGTTGGCCAGGATTACACCTTCGGAAAAAACCGTGAAGGCAACGTCACCCTTTTGAAGGAATACGCCGGCAAGCTAGGTTTCGAATTGATCGTGCCCCATTGGATACTGGCCAAGAGTACGACGGATGGACGAATCAGCAGCACCGGTATTCGTCAATTGGTGACGGACGGCAGAATGGGTGCGGCGAGCAGGATGCTGGGCCGGGATTATCAAATTCGGGGAAGTGTCACCACCGGACGCAATCGCGGCGCCAAGCTGCTGGGGTTTCCCACTGCCAACATCACTCTTCAGGATGAACTCTGTCCGAAACGAGGGATTTATGCCGTAACCGTAGAATTCGAAGAAAATATATATCCGGCAGTAGCGAATATCGGTTTTAGTCCGACCTTCGACGATCATCTGTTCACTGTCGAAGTCCATATTCTCGATTTCAATCGTGATATTTACAACAAGAAAATACGTATTAATTTTGTCGAGCGTCTTCGGGATGAGATCAAATTTGCCAATGTTGAAGAACTCGCGGATCAGATTCGAAAAGACATTGAAGTGGCGCGCAAGTTACTGGCATGAAATTGAAAATAGCGGCCTCTCTGATCATAGGGGTGATCGTCTCCCTGGCGACATTGATGTTGGCTTTTCGAAACGTACCGGTCCGGGATCTGTTGGATTATGTCCAATCCATTAATTATATCTGGATAGTACCAGCCACGGCTGCCATTCTGATCAGCTACGCATTTAAAGCGGTTCGATGGCAACTGATCCTGGGAACAACCGCACGGATAGGATTCTGGCAGTCATTCCATCCGATTATGATCGGGTTCATGATCAATTGCGTCCTTCCGCTGAGGGCGGGTGAACTTGCAAGACCGGCCATTTTAAAAAAAAAGGAGAACATCCCCTTTTCCCTGGGACTGGCGACGGTGGCGGCAGAGCGGTTTTTTGACATTGCGCTGTTATTGACACTGTTTATCGTTGTATTGTCCACGATACCACTTGATGCGCAAGCTAAAATTGACTTCGCCGGATACCGTCTCAATGCCGGGGATCTGCAAATGGTCGCCGGAACCATGGCAAAACTGAGTGTCGTTTTGTTTGCCGGTATTATTTTCATCAGTTTCAACGCGACACGGTCATGGTTGCAGGCGGTACTCATAAAAATCCCGTCGGCCGGCGCTATCTTCAATAAAGCTATGGAACGGCCGCTGATCCGAATATGCACCTGGATGAACAGCCTGATTGAAAATTTCGCGGCCGGTTTTCAAATGTTGAAAAGCCCGAAGAGAGTTGCGGCCTGTGCGGGATTATCCGTTTTGGTCTGGGGTTTTGCCGCCCTGTCGTATTATATATTTTCCATGGGCTGTCCCGGCATCAACCTGTCGTTCTGGGCCATGACGGCGGTCATGATCATCATCTGCTTTTTCATCACGCTGCCCTCTGCACCCGGATTCTGGGGACTTTGGGAAGCCGGTGGAGTTTTCGCCCTCAGCTTGTTCGGTGTGGTTGCCAAAGACGCCGCGGGTTTTACTTTGGCAAATCATGCCATACAATTATTTCCGGTGATACTTTTGGGAATTGTATCGGCAATGATAACCAGTGTTAATATCATTCGGATTTCTTATGAGCGGGAGGTACCCTGACGTGGCACTTTTGGATATCGTCACTTTTCCGGACTCTTTTTTAAAGAATAAAACCGATCAGGTGACAAATATTGACGCCACCACCCAGGCACTCGTCGATGACATGTCGGAAACCATGTATCAAGCACCCGGTGTCGGTCTTGCAGCTATTCAAGTGGGTATCAATCAGAGCCTGTTGGTGTTCGATGTGGCGCCTCAGGATGAAAATCGGCAATTACAAGTATTGATCAATCCGACCATTGTTACCCAGGAAGGGGAGATCCTGTCCGAAGGCGAAGGATGTTTGAGTGTTCCGGAATACAGGGCGGATGTCATGCGCGCCCGGAGAATTCTCGTGGAAGCGGTTGATCGTGACGGAAACCCGTTGCGATTTGAAGCGGAAGGCTTTCCGGCGGTGGTAATTCAGCATGAAATAGATCATTTGAACGGCACCTTATTTATAGACCACATCAGTTCACTCAAACGTCAGATGTATGTGAGACGAATTAAAAAGAGATTGAAAAACCAGTGACTTCTTCATTTAATCTGATATTCATGGGTACACCGGATTTTGCGGTGCCTTGCCTCGTTGCATTGCATAACAGCCGCCATCAAGTGCTGAAGGTGATTACCCAACCGGATCGCCCGAAAGGGCGCGGCCGAAAACTGACGCCGCCGCCAATCAAAGAAACCGCCATGGAATTCGGGTACCCTGTCCTGCAGCCGATCAGTCTCCAAACCCCTGAATTAATGACGGAATTGAAATCAGATGCACCGGATCTTTTCGTCGTTGTCGCCATGGGTCACATCCTTAAGCCGGAGCTTCTTCAGATTCCTTCCCACGGCGCTGTCAATATTCACGCGTCATTGCTGCCAAAATACAGAGGGGCCGCACCGATTCACTGGGCCATCGTCAATGGTGAAAACACCAGTGGTGTCTCCAGTATGTTGATGGCTGATGGTGTGGACACAGGCGATATCCTCTTGAGCGAGTCCGCCCCGATATATGCCGATGATACCGCCGGCTCCCTTCACGACCGGCTGGCCCGGGTGGGAGCTTCGATCCTCATCCAAACACTGGACGGCCTTGCCGACGAACGCATCGCACCACGTCCCCAGGACCACACCCAGGCGACCTATGCGCCTATGTTGAAAAAACAGGATGGTCATATCAATTGGCAATTGCCGGCCAGAAAGCTGGATGCATTCATTCGCGGAATGACACCCTGGCCTGGCGCATTCACTTTTTGCGGCGATAAACGATTGAAGATCTTCAAAGCCCATGTCCATGAAGCCGATACAAACCAACAGCCAGGCACCATCCTTCAAAGCTTTCCCGATGAGCTCCGTGTCGCAACCGGTGAAGGTATGATCGTCATCACCGAATTACAGGAAGCTTCAGGAAAACGGATGTGCACACCGGATTATTTATGCGGTTGCGAAATGCTTCCCGGTACCGTTTTCGAATAATCGAATATCAACTATCCTGGTGTGAAGCACCTCACTATGGCACGGAAAATTCGCGCAAAAACAAATCTGCCCATTTCATCCCTGGACCCGCGAAAAGCAGCGGTCGACGTACTCACCGAATTCGATGGAACCCGGGCGCCCATCGACGACATCATCGACCAACGGATAAACCGGCAGGCCATGGAATCGCGGCTGGACCGGGCTTTCTTCAATATGCTGGTCTATGGGGTGCTGCGCCACCGGCTTCGGATTGACTGGATCATCGCCCGATTTTCAACCACACCTGTAAACCGGATTAAATCCAAGGTCCTTAACACACTACGCATAGGCCTTTTTCAAATCTTCTTTATGGATCGCGTGCCGGTATCCGCAGCCGTGAACACCAGTGTTGACATCGCCAAAACGCACAACGCCCCCTGGATCGTGCGCTATGTGAATGGGTTGTTGCGAAATATTGTCAGGCGGTCTGATGAAGTGGAATTTCCGGATATCCGGAATGACCCGGTATCGGCAATTTCCGTGACGAAATCGTTCCCACGATGGATGATTAAACGGTGGCTGGTCCGATTTGGCCAGGAGGAAACCATCCGGTTGTGCGATGCGATAAATACGGTACCGCCGACAACCGTAAGAATCAACACCCTGACCACCGGCAGAGTGCAATTGATGGAACAGCTAACGGACCAGGTGAAATCGGTTTACACCTGCCGTCATGCATCCACCGGCGTCCATTTTGAGGGCCCGTCAATGCCCATCGATCAATTGAATGCTTTCAAAACAGGATTATTTCAGGTACAGGATGAAGCCGCACAGCTTGTGGGCTTCCTCGTCGATGCGAAACCAGGTGAAACCATCGTGGATGCCTGTTGCGGCCTGGGGGGTAAAACCGGCCATCTCGCCATGCAGATGAACAATAACGGCAGGATTCTTGCTATAGATAATAAACATTCCCGGCTGAAGCAGCTTATGGATGAGATGGGCAGACTGGGTGTTACATGTGTGGTGACGGAAAAGGCTGATCTCTGCAATCCCTTAAGTCCGAAGACGATCAAACTTGCAGATCGCGTCCTGCTGGATGCGCCATGTTCCGGACTTGGTGTCATGCGACGTAATCCGGATGCAAAATGGGTATCCGAAAAACAGAACATGGGCAAATTTCAGCATCGCCAGATGGCTTTTTTAGACCAGCTTTCGGGAATCTTAAGGCCGGGTGGATCGTTGGTTTACACCGTATGCAGCTTCGAACCGGAGGAAAATGAACAGGTTATCAATGGTTTTTTGAAAAAACATCCGGAATTTGTTATGGTGAACCCATCACAGCGTTCACCGTTTGATTCGACAAAAATGATTGACAGCGACGGCTTTCTGAGAACTTTTCCTCATATCCACGGCACAGACGGATTTTTTGCAGCGGAACTCCAAAAAAGAATTAGATGAGAGACGAACATGCCTGTATATGATTATACCGCCCTGAATCCCAAGGGAAAAACCATCAACGGCATCATTGATGCCGACGGTCTTGGTGGTGCTCGTCAAAAAATCCGGTCCGCCGGCAACTATCCGACATCCATAACGGAATTGAAGAACACAGATGCCGCCAGGAGTAAAAAAGAACTCTCTTTATCAGGGCTTTTCTCACGAGTAAGGCCTGCGGAAGTCGCCATCATGACTCGGCAGTTATCGACGCTGCTCGGAGCCGGCTTCCCATTGGTCTCGGCCATTGATTCGCTTTTAACCCAAACAAAATCCCAGGGTTTGGCCAAGACCGTTGCCAAACTAAAAGACGACATCGTCGAGGGCAGCAGTTTTGCAGCGGCATTATCCCAGCACACCAATGTTTTTACGCAACTTTTCATCAACATGGTCCGGGCCGGTGAATCTTCCGGCACACTTGAAATTGTGCTGGACCGCCTGGCGGATATCACAGAGAAACAGCAGGCCCTGCTCCGGCGAATTCAGGCAGCCCTGGCCTACCCTATTCTGATGAGTTTTATCGGTAGCGGGATACTCATTTTTCTCCTGGTCTACATTGTGCCAAGCATCACTTCCATATTCACGGATATGGACCGGGTCTTACCGACACCAACGCGCCTGCTGATTTATATCAGCGGTATGTTCAAAGCGTTTTGGTGGGTAATTTTATTATTAATTATCGGTATGTTAATGGTGTTCCGGAGTGTAAGAAAGACCACCAAAGGCCGGCAATTCATCGACAGATCAATCTTAAAGCTGCCCCTGGCCGGCAACCTGGTGAAAAAAATTGCCGTGTCACGATTTTCACGCACCTTGGGGTCCTTATTGGAGAATGGCGTCCCCATGCTGAAATCCCTTGAAATCGTCAAGGAAATTGTAGGGAATGTCATCATCTCGGATGTCATCCTAAGCGCCACCGGACAAGTGGAAAAAGGTCAGGGCTTGGGCAACTCAATCGCAATCGATGAGGTTTTCCCCTCGCTGTCGGTACAGATGATCCAGGTCGGTGAACAAAGCGGTCAGTTGGAATCCATGCTGATGAAAGTGGCCGATGTATACGAAAATGAAGTGGAATCAACCATCATGAGCATGACGGCTTTACTGGAGCCGGTCATGATACTGGTAATGGCCGTGGTGGTAGGCTTTATCGTGCTGTCCATCTGTTTACCGATATTCGAGATGAGCAATCTGGTATCCTGATGGAAAAACATCACCCATAGAACTACATATCCGGTCTGAAAATAAATCAGATCGAACGACCCATTGAAACTGACTGGAAAGTTCAGATAACGGAGGTAAAATGAAATATAAAATACAACAGGATGACCATGTCCGGTCAGGATTCACCCTCATTGAGTTGATGGTTGTAATCGTCATACTCGGGATATTGGTGAGCTTTATCGGGCCGAGATTTATGAGCCAACCTGACAGTGCGAAAGTCACCAAGGCCAAAATCCAAATCGAAAGTATCAGCACCGCCCTGAAAATGTATAAACTGGACAATGGTTTTTATCCAACCACCGACCAGGGACTACAGGCCCTGATCCAGCCACCGGATTCCGGCCGGATTCCCCAAAAATGGCGTAAAGGCGGCTATCTCGAGAAAAGTTCCATCCCCAAGGACCCGTGGGGAAGCGAATTCGTCTTCATTTCTCCTGGGACCCATGGCGATTTCGATCTGATATCCTATGGCGCCGACAGCGTTCCGGGTGGTGAAGAATTCGATAAAGATATCTCAAGCTGGGATGTCGAGTAGACATATTCACAATCTGACGATGCCAATTCATGTAAAAACGGACATCAACACGGATAGCAACGGCTGTCATCCAACAACCAGCGCCGGATTCACCCTCATAGAATTGGTGGTGGTGATGGCCCTTATCGGTATCATGCTATTTGTTGCCGTTCCACGCTTCCAGGATGATTACCTGTCATCGAAAACCAAAAAGGTATCGAGGTGGCTGCTGATAAACATTCCGTCCTGCAAATTAAAAGCCATCCGCGAACAAAAACATGTTATACTGAGGATTGATCTGGATGCCCACAAAATGTGGATCATCAGCGAAGATATGGATGAAGGTGCTCCAGAGTCCGCCCTTAAAAACGCTTTTCAATTTCCGGAGGGCGTCGTCATCAAGGATGTGGATTTCGGCGATGGCGACCTGATCACGTCCGGTGAAACCGAGATCGTCTTTTATCCCGCCGGATACTCGTATAGGGCAATCCTACACGTTGAAGACAACGATGACAATCAACTCTCTTTTATCGTCGAACCTTTTCTCACGAAGACGAAAATGATTGAGGAATATGTAAATTTCGGGACATAGCTCCCTGAGGGTATTTATCGAATTATGTTCAATATGCTCAATTTAAACCTAAAAATCATCTTAAAAAAATGTCTCGAACACGATTGACGGCAACAGCAACACCACCTCGTACCGCCGGATTCACGCTTCTGGAAATCATGGCCGCTATCGCTATAATTGCCATCGTGCTCGTCGGTGTATACCGGTTATACGCCCAGTCCATACGCATGAGCGGGGCGGCACAATTTTATACCGTCGCCACCTTGCTGGCACAGGAGATTACGGCCCGTATCGACGCCAGTCCGAATGAGCAGCCGACAGACGATTCAGGGGATTTCGAAGATGAATATGCCGCATATTCCTGGAAGCTGACGGTCGAGGATCTCGAATCGGAAAGCTTTTCGGATGCGGATACAAAACCGCGTAAAATAGAAATTCAAGTGGTATATAATGAAGACGAGTATTCTTACTCACTCCAGACGCTACGCTGGTTCTCCGATTAACCGGAACGGACAAACCGCACCGGACACGGCGGCATCGGGTTTCACCATTCTTGAGCTGATGGTGGCAATTTTTATTTTCGCTATCGTGGTATCCACTGTATTCGGTTCTTTCCGGTCTGTTTTTTCAAGTTCCGAGGCCATGAATACGAGCACGGACCTCAGGGAGATGGCCGCCAACTGCCTGGATCGCATGCGATCGGATCTCTTGTCAATTTACGTTTCAGTTCCACCTGCGTATATACCACCGGAATTTAACGATGATCCTGACATTTTCAGAGTAGTCGGCGATGTCTCGGATGATGGGAGCGGGGATTACGGCCGATTGACATTCACCAGCACAGCCCATCTTCCATTCCGAAATGACAACAGAACCGGTATCGCCCAAATCATCTACTATGCAGATACGGACGCGGACGACGGGATTGTGATACGGCGCCAGGACAATTTATACCCCTATCCGGACGATTTTGAGAAAAAGGAAGGTGATCCGATACTCTGTGAAAGAGTGAAGGGGTTGACCTTTACGTATTATGATCATGATAACGAGGAAACAGACCGGTGGAATTCAGAGAGTGATGAGAATAGTTTTGCGAGTCCCATTGCTGTGAAAATAGCATTGGTTCTGGGTGATGAAGACTCGGAAATGGCCTTGCAAACACGGATAAATATACCCATGCACCGGCCTCCGGTGGAAAAATAATCCCCATGAGAAAACTCAAAACTCCGACGGCTCGCAATATCCTTAATATCATTGGTAAGAAGATCATCACCCTGATGAACAGGCATATTTTCTTTGCGCCGCTAAAAAACAATCGTGGTGTTGCACTGCTGGTTACCGTGGGCATCATCACCATCATGATTGCGGCGGGTATGCAAATCAACCAGAAAATGACGCTGGCGGCCACACGAGCCGCCACCATACGGGATCGATTGAATGCATATGAAATGGCGGTCTCCGGCGTCCACGGTGCAATGGCCTTGTTGCTGAAAGACAAAAAGGAGACCACCGCGGATTCCCTGCAGGAGGAGTGGGCCGACCCGGAGTACCTCAAATCGATGGTGGAAGAGTTCGGATTCGAAAACGGCGGGCTTGAAATCATCATCTCCGATGAATTAAGCAAGATCCAAATCAATGCCCTCGTCCAGTTTCCTGAAGGCCGGAACTTCGATGAAACCCAGCTGGCATTCTGGGAACGTTTTGCCAATCGCATGATGCTGCTGTACGAGGAAGTCGAAGATACCGACGCCGTTACCATTATCCATACCGTTAAAGATTGGCTGGATTCCGGAGATGATGATGCCATTACCGGACTCAGTGGGGCGGAATCCGACTATTACGAAGGCCTGGATCCCCCTTACGCTTGCAAGAACGGGCCGTTCACCCACCTGGGAGAAGTAGTCCTGGTCAAGGGCATTACACCTGAAATTTTCTATGGTTTTGGTGAAATTCTAGGTTTCTCCAATTATATCACCATTCATGGCATGTCCGAGACCGAAGAGAAAAAACTTACATACCCTGGCAAAATCAATATCAATACCGCGCCATTGCCGGTTGTGGCGGCGTTGCTGCCCTCGGATTCGGAAGGCTTTGCACAGGCACTTATTGATTATCGAGAGGACAAATCCGATGAGAAATTCGTGAATGAGTTGACCGATGAAAAGTGGTATAAAAACATCCCTGGATTCGGAAGCATTGATATATCCCCCGGTCTTATTCAGGTAAGCTCCGATGTATTCAGAATCCGCTCTACCGCCACTGTAAACGACGTAAAATTGACCATAAAAGCCGTCGTACAACGGGAAAAGAATGAAAAGAATGAGAAATGGCAGTGTAAGGTCTTGAATTGGCAAGCATAATAGAATATATTGACGAGGTTCGATCCGTGCGACCTTGTGGGCATGACTCCTGCAATGTATTATCAGGTCCTTCTTTTCAGTATATAAGCTATACCGGCCCCATCGCACATGGATGTCCGGGGGGCGAACACCTGGTTACCGTCAGGTAACCGATCACTGGTAATTATGATATGGGCTTGACATGAGCCGCTCACTATTGGGAATAGATATCCGCAAAGATGCGATTGCGGCGGTCCTGGTTAAAGGAGGCATCAAAGGATACTATATTGATGACACCTTTCTTGCACCGCTGCAGATCAATGGGTCCAATAACAACGGCCTTGCGGAAGCGCTGGAAGGGTTGATCCAGAAGATTGACCTGTCGAACACGATTTGTACCGTCTCGTTCCCGGGCGATTCGATTTCGTACCGGAATCTTCGCGTACCATTCAAGGAAAACCGTAAAATCCGCCAGGTTCTTCCCTTTGAACTCGAACCGATGTTGCCGATACCGGTTGATGACCTGGTTTTTGATTACCACATCGTTGAAACCGGCGACACCAGCAGACTTCTTGCCGCCGCTGCCCAGCAATCCATAGTTGACGGTTATCTGCAGGCATTATCCACCCATGGTATCGATCCCGTGCTGTTAACAGCGGGAACACTTCCCACAGCATTAAGCCTGATACACCTGGCCGATACCCCTGAAAATGTGCTGATCATCTCATCGGGAGGTGTTCAACACACCCTTTTCGTGGTTGCAAACCGCAAGGTTCAGTTGTCCCGGTCGTTTTTAAGATCAAAAACCCCGCTGGGAGACGCGCAGAACATACTGATGAATGTTCAGCGAACCTTGAGCGGATTCGAGGAACTCTCTCAGACGGATTTTATTCCCCAAGCGGCTATCCTTTCCGGATTCGAATCCAATACCGAGAATATTTCCAATCGAATTGCTTCGATGTTCGATTGTCCGGTGGCGGTGGCCGATCTGATCGATGATACGGAAGTACTGCAACCGGCGGAAAATTTTTCCATTACCAACCGCGAAGCGTTTCAGAACGCTGCCGCCCTGGCGCTGCTTGAACTGGAAGGCATACCATGCATCAATTTTCACCGGCATCGGTCGGTGTTGAAACAACATTTGCTGGACTATAAACCCAGATTGATCCGGACCGGCTGTCTGGTGGCACTATCCCTTATCCTTATGATCGGCGGCGTCCTGATTGACGGGTACGCAGCGAAACGGCAAATCAGGGAATTGGACACCCAGATAATGGATATATTCAAAATTTCCTTCCCGGCCGCCCAATCGGTGAAATATCCGGCCAGGGAAATGGAAGCGAAACTCAATGAACTCAAAAAAGACCTGGCCGGCGCCGACCAATCCGACCCCTTGCCGCGGTTTATCGATATACTGCACCGCATGAGCGAGCTGATCGCAGGCACGATAGATGTTGAATTTACACGTTTTGTTTCGGGCACGGATGATATAACGATTACAGGCAACACCAATGATTTTAATGCGGTGGATGAGGTAAAAAACCGTTTGGAGCAGGAACCATGGTTTAAAAAGGTAACCATCAGTTCTTCAAACAAATCCAAATCCGGTGATCGTGTGGAATTTAAATTAAAAATTCAATTGCAATAATGCCATGCTGAAAAAAATAACCCTGCCCTTCAACATCGATAAACGGGAAAAAATCGCGATATCAGCCGCATTGGTCTGCATCGGACTGTTTATCATCATCGAGCTGGCCATACTTCCCTTTTTTAACAATAGGGACCGGTTAAAACAGGAGCTTATCCTCAAACAAAACGAATACACCAAAATGCTGTTGATGCGGCAGGAATATCTTGATGTGACAAAGGGTGTGGAACGGTCTAAATCAAAACTGCAACGACGCCGGGCCGGGTTTCGGCTATATTCATTTATGGATACGCTTGCGGGCCGGACCGGTATTAAAGCGAATATCGCTTATATGAAGCCGTCCACATCAACCAAAAAAGACAGCCCCTATAAGTTCTCCCTGGTGGAACTGAAGCTGCAGAGCATCACAATGAAACAATTGATTGCCTATCTGTACCAGGTGGAGACATCAAATAATGTCATCACCGTGAAACGTATTTCCATTTCGAAAACAGAGAAAAAAGAGAGCTTGATCGATTCGATTCTTCAAGTGGAAACGATTGAATTATAACTAAATATGAATAACCAAAAAACATATGTCGCTTATGTCGCATTTTTCATCGCGGCCATGGTGTTTTTTATCTATTACCTGTTCCCGTCAACAACCATCGCGGACTATATGTCCAATGCGGCTTCATTGCAGCATCCGGATCTCGAAGTGTTTGTGGATCATGTATCACCCGCTTTTCCACCCGGCTTGAAATTTGACGGGTTGAAAATAGATTACCGGCAGCAACCGGCGCTGACCGCCCAGCGTGCCCGATTCTCCCCGGTGCTGAGAACACTGTTTTCGACCAGCCGAAAGGTGAATTTTGATATCGTTTGCGCGGACGGCAGTATCAATGGCCAGGCGGACATTATCAAAGAGAAGGACGGCGTTTTAATAAAAAGCAAAGCCGAACTTTCCGATATCGAAATCGGCAAAATCAATGCGGTCAACGTCTATTCCCCGCATCTGTTGAGCGGTATCCTCAACGGGCAGGTGTCGGTAAACACGGATCTGACATCCGATGTCCAGAATGAGGCCGAGTTGACCATCAGCGATTTTAAAATTACACTGGAAACGCCGATTATCAATGTGGAAAGTTTCGAGTTCAAGTCCATCGTAGCCAGTCTCAGTTTGTCGCAACGCCGTATCCGTCTCCGTAAATGCACACTCAAGGGCAGGGATATGGATGGGGAAATCACCGGCACCCTCTCCATTAGGGTTCCTTTTGAGAACAGCCTGTTGAATTTCTCCGGCACCATTCAGCCGCATCCTGAATTTATGGCGCAACTGAGCAGCACATTGCCTGTGGCAATGCTGTCAGCGCAAAGTATCGGACAAAAAGGGCTACCGTTCCGAATTCGCGGTACGGTAAACAATCCCGGATTTTCATTGAGGTAATACAAATGATAATCAATCGTTCCATAACCGGCATTAATTTCGCCATCTTGTTATTGGCCGCTTACTTCAGCGTCAATATCGTTTATAACGTCGTTGATATGCAGCTGAGCCGAAAACGGCCGCTGCCTGTATTCCAAAACACGGAAACGCCGCAGGAAACCATCATCAACCATCCCGAAACCCACTATCAGCTTGTACTCGACCGCAATTTATTTAAGGTCGCTACCATGGTAGTCAAAAAAGAGCTGCCGAAACTTGACCCGGACTCCCTGGAGCAAACAAAACTTCAGCTCAAACTATGGGGGACGGTTTCGGGTGAAGGCAATGCGCTGTATGCCGTTATCGAAGAGACCACCAATCGCCAGCAGAACCTCTATCGTATCGGTGATGCCATCCAGAACGCCAAGGTCAGGGCGATTCTGCGGGAAAAGGTGATCCTCAACGTCAACGGCAAAGATGAGGTGTTGGGCATGGAGGAGATGACCCTTGGCGGGGGTAGTGGAACGCGCCGCAACATTCCGACCCGAACACCCACTTCAACCGTGGCCGGCACAAGACCCCAGTCTCAAAAAATCACGCTAAGACGGTCACTGATAGAAGATTCAGTTCAGGACATCTCCAAATTGATGACGGAAGTACAGATACGCCCCTACCTGGAAAATGGCGCCCCGGCCGGATTGGCCTTGTCGAATATCAAACCCAATTCAATATTCCGGCGAATGGGCTTGAGAAATGGAGACATTATCACCGGGGTCGATGGCCAGAATATTCAGTCGGTGGACGATGCACTCAAACTATACGAAAACCTCCGTTCGTCTTCCAATGTAAATGTCGATATTAAACGCAGAGGCAGGGAAAGAAATATCGAATACCAGATTCGATGATGGAATATGTTGCACCTGCACATGGTTTGGAAATAATAACAGCAAAGGGCATTTTTGTGAAAAAGAATACAATTAAGGTTCGAAGAATTCCGATGGCGGCCCGCATCACTTTGTTCACGCTGATGGTTCTGCTGACCACCCTGTTGTTAATTTTCATCGGAGACAATAATCAGGCGGTTGCTGAAGAAGGGGCTGTTCAAAACAAGCGTTTTGTTTCCATTGATTTCAATAATGTGGATATCAGTGTTTTCGTCAAGTTCATGAGTGAACTGACCAAAAAAAACTTTGTCATCGACCAGCGGGTCCGCGGCAAGGTGACCATCATCTCCCCGGCCAAAATATCCGAGGATGAGGCCTACCGCGTTTTCGAATCCGTTTTGGAAGTCCATGGATTTGCCCTGGTGCCTTCAGGAAAAGTGGTGAAAATCATCCCCTCGCCGGATGCGCGGACCAAAAGCATTGAAACCCGGTTGCGGGAAGAGGCGCTATCACCCAATGACCGGATTATCACCCAGTTGATACCGCTACAATACGCTGATCCGACACTTCTGAAGCGGCTGCTGACACCGATGATTTCGAAAAGCAGCATTATCCTGGACTATGCGCCGACCAATATGCTGATCATCACCGACGTGGAATCCAATATCAAACGCTTGTTGAAGATCATCAACACCATCGATGTCACCGGCGTGGGACAGAAAATAAGTGTGATCCCGGTTGTCTATTCGGATGCGACCAAACTGGTCAAGACCTTGAGCACTGTATTTCAGTCGGCCACCAGGGCCGCAAAGGGGACGACCGGTCCCAGTCTGACGATGGTGGCGGATGAACGTACCAATACCATCGTCATGCGGGCCAGCGATGAACAGACCCAGCATGTGGAGGCGCTGATCCAAATGCTGGATATGGATACGCCGCGGGGTAAAGGCAATATTCATGTCGTATACCTTGAAAATGCAGCGGCGGAAGATCTTGCCAAAGTGCTTCAGGAGATACCCAGCAAGGATGCGAGCGGCGCACCCGGCAAAACGCCGTCACCGGTGGTATCGGATAAGGTTCGCATCACGGCGGATAAAGCCACCAACAGCCTGATTATCATGGCGGACAAGGAAGATTTCCAGGTTATTGAAAATATAATTAAAAAAATCGATATCCCCCGTGCCATGGTCTATATCGAAGCGCTGATCATGGAGGTGAATGCCGACAAAAACCTGAAACTCGGCACTGAATGGCTTGTGGGAGATGATTTCGAATATCAGGGGAAGGATGCCCTCGCCGGTGGCGGATTCAACAGCGGATCCCCCTTATTCGGATTCGACCCTGCCACCGGTGGTCTTGCCTTACCGGCCGGTATGGCCCTCGGTGTGTTTGGAGAAACCCTCGACATCGGCGGGATTAGATTTCCAAGCCTTTCCGCCGTTGCCAATGCATTCCAATCCGATTCGGATACCAACATATTGTCGACACCGCAGATCAGCGTGCTGGACAACGAAGAAGCCTCCATCATTATCGGTGAAACGATCCCCTTCCGGACCAAAGCCACCACCACCAGCAGCAGCGACACCTTCAATTCTTTTGAATACAAGCCGGTGGGGAAGAACCTTAAAATCACGCCGCACATCAGCAAGGACCGCATGGTTCGCCTTGAACTGGAATTGAATGTGAGTGCCGTCAAACCCGGAGCAGACGATCCGCTGACCCCGTCCACCTTTACACGTGAAGTCAAAACCACGGTCATCGTCCGGGACAAACACACGCTGGTCATCGGCGGATTGATCGACGACACAAGCAATACCAGCACACAACAGGTTCCCTGCCTGGGGGACGTTCCCGGTTTCGGGTGGCTGTTTAAAAACAAAACCAATACGGCAAACCGAACGAATCTCTATATTTTCCTGACCCCGCGGGTGATTCAATCGCCGTCGGAAGCAAGAAAGATCTTTGAAAAAAAGAAAAGTGACATGGAAAGCATCAAAGGCGGCAAGATCGATCTATTCAAAGAGATAGACGAATCAGGCGATGCCGGTCAAATCCCCAGTATTGAAAGTTTTGATTACAGTGAAACCGATCAAGCCCTGGACGCCACTGCAGCACCGGCGGAACCTGTTGAACCGGTCGAAGCTGCGGAACCGGTGGCATCGGATGAACCGGTACAAGATGAGCCAAGGTCCGCATTGCCGGCCGCTTCCATTTATACCCTCCAGGTCGCTTCATATCAGAATTTGGAGAAAGCGGAGCTTAGAAAACAGGAATTGGTGAACTTCGGACACAACGCATATATCGTTGAGTCGGACATCAATGGCATGGTATGGTATCGCGTTCGCGTCGGGCAATTTGCAAGCGAGGAGGAGGCACTGGCGTTGGGTGAAGAGATGCAGGAACAGATGATTTCCACCATTCTGATAAAGATTTAATACTGGTATTTCAAAACGGATGAAAAACATTCTCCCTGATATTTTAGAACAGAATTTCGGTGTTCCCCGTACAGTTTTTACCGAATCCCAACGGATCCAGAGGGAAAAAGGCGGAAGCATCGGCGATCTGCTCATCCAGAAAAAGGCAATTACCGAATCCCAGCTTCTGGAAGCGTACAGCCTGCTTTATGAGATCCCATTCTGGCCAGAACTGCCCATCGACAAGGTCAGTGTCGATCTGACCCAGAAAGTCTCCATACAGTTTCTGAAAAAATTTTTCATGGTGCCGTTGGCTCTGGATGCGGAAAAAGTGACCACCCACCATCCGGGCCCCCTGAACGGACCCGATGCCGAGCCGGAAAAAATCAATATTCAATCCACCGTCATCGCGGTGAACGATCCATCCGCCTTCCAACCCCTGGATGATTTGATTCGCCTGCTGGGCATCGAAGAATACCAACTTGTGCTTTCGACCAGGAACGCCATACTTTCCGTAATCAATCTTTCCTATGATCTTGGCCAGAACTCGGCCGAACAATTGGTGCAGGACATGGAGGACAGCGACGAGTCCCTGATCAGCGAAATCGAGGATACCGCTGACCTTCTGGATGATACCAGCGATGCCCCGATCATTAAACTGGTCAACAATATCATCTCCCAATCCATAAAAGCACGCGCCAGTGACATCCATTTTGAACCCTACCAGGACAGTTTCAAGGTCCGGTACCGGATCGACGGTATATTGTATGATCTGTTGACACCGCCCAAATGGATTCAGCCGGCCCTGACATCCCGTATTAAAGTCATGGCCAAACTGAATATCGCGGAGAAACGGCTGCCCCAGGATGGCCGATTCGAGGTCAAGATCGGCAATCAGGTTATCGATGTGCGGGTTTCGACACTGCCCATTTCCTATGGCGAAAGAGTGGTACTGCGGTTGCTGGTCAAATCAGGATCGGTCTTGATGATGACCGACCTCGGCTTTTCACCTAAAATGCTGAGTCAGATGACCGAACTGGTGAAATCCCCAAACGGTATCATCCTGGTGACCGGACCCACGGGTAGTGGTAAGACGACCACCTTGTATTCCATACTCTCATCCATCAACACCCCGGATATCAATATCATCACGGTGGAAGATCCGGTGGAATACCAATTGAAAGGGATCAGCCAGATACAGGTGAATCCCAAGATTGAACTTACCTTTGCGCGCGGTCTCCGATCCATCGTACGTCAGGATCCCGATGTCATCCTCATCGGCGAGATTCGCGATAAGGAGACGGCTGAAATCGCCGTTCAATCCGCCTTGACCGGCCACCTGGTGTTCTCGACCATTCATACCAACGACTCAGCCAGTGCCATCACCCGGTTGGTGGATATGGGCGTGGAACCTTTTCTGATTTCTTCATCGGTGATTGCCATAGTTGCCCAACGATTGGTGCGTGTATTGTGTAATGATTGTAAAAAAGTTTACAATCCCGGCTCGAGCGCCCAAAATCTAGGATTTAAAATCGAAAACATTGATAGCTACAGGTTCTATACACCTGTGGGATGTGATAGTTGTTTCAATACCGGATACAGGGGCCGGATCGGTATTTTCGAACTGATGATCATGGGACCGAGCCTCAAGGAACTGATCATTAAAACGCACGATTCCGTAAGAATAAAGCACGAAGCATTGAATGAGGGCATGGTCATGTTGCGCAATGACGGACTTGATAAAGTGCTCAAAGGCATCACCTCCATCGAAGAGGTCATCAGGGTAACCCAGAAATAGCAACCGCCATTCCCAAACAGGGGATCCCTTTTTGTTAACTGCGCTTTTGAGTACGATGCGATTTCACAATCACCGGATTTAATCAAATAACAGCACCTTGTATGAAAAAAACTAAATGGATCATCTTATGCTTCATCGCTTTTGTCTGCCTGACTGGCCCCTTTACGGTGTCGGCGAACACCATGAGAATGATAGATGCCGATGACCAGTTCAATCTTGCCAACGCTTACTATCAGGATCAGGAATTTGAGCTGGCCATTATCGAGTTCAACCGGTTTGTCTATTTTTTTCCACAGGACATGCGCCTGGAGCAGGCTCGGTATCATATCGGACTATCCTATTTCAATACGCGCCAATACAAAAAAGCCGTTAAACACTTTAGCAATCTTATCAATTTCCACGAAGACTCGACTTTAGCCGTTGAATCCTATTTCATGATCAGCCGCTGTTATGTGCAGCTCAACCTGATGGGACAGGCGGTCTCCACCTTACAGAACATTGCCACCCTCTCCACGGATACCAATGTAAAGGACCGGGCGTATTATACGATGGGTTGGATCGAAATCGACCAACTCAATCTCCGTCAGGCAAAAATATATTTCAATAAAATAAGTGAGTTGAATCGAAAGACTTACCAGATCCCGGAACTTTCGACAGCCATCGGCAAGGACGCCGGGATCCCAAGGAAAAATCCGACCGTGGCCGGGGCGCTGTCCATCCTGCCGGGAGCCGGTCAACTATACTGCCACCGGTACAAGGATGCCTTGCTGGCATTCATCATCAATGGCGGATTAATCTGGGCCACCGTGGAGGCCTTTGACAAGGAGAATTATGCCCTGGGCAGCGTCATCGGGTTTGTGGAGCTGGGTTTTTATACCGGCAATATATATAGTGCAAAATCCGCCGCACACAAATATAATCGGGACCAAACACAAAGATTCATCGATGACTTGAAACAGAATTTATCTGTCAGCCTCACTCCCACCTCCGGGCTGGACGGTGTATATCTTGGTTTTCAATATCGATTTTAATGTGGGTGCCGCCGGTGGTCAAAAAAATAATAAAAATCTGTTTCCTTATCATCATTTTTGTGACCGCTGCGGTGGCCGGAGGCTACTTCACCCTCACCTTCATTATCGACAGCGAGAGCACGGTAATCATACCGGATCTTCACAGTAAAGATGTTGTATATGCGCTGGAACTATTGACGGATCTCGGGCTGAATGTAAAAGTCAAGGGGTCCGAATACAACGCGGATATACCGAAAAATTATATTGTTTTTCAATCCCCGGATGCCGGCAATGAAATCAAACAGGGCCGTGACATCAGGATCACCCTCTCCAAGGGACCCAAAACGCTTCCGGTACCGAATCTTAAGAATATGAATTTATCCCAGGCGAATATCATTCTGGATGAAAATGATTTGTGTTCAGCGGACCCGACATTCGCCTACCATGATCACTTTGACAAACACCGGATTATCAGCCACTATCCCCTGGCCGGCAGTCTGGCGAATCGGGGTCAATGCCTGAATATGCTGGTCAGCCTGGGGTCCCGCCCGCAGGCGTTTTTGGTCCCCGAGTTGTCCGGCAACTCTCTGGATGTGGTTATCGCCACCTTTGAACAGAGCCGTCTTTATATCGGTGAAATCCGTTCCGAGGTGAATACGGATTTCCCTGAGAATATGATAATAGGACAGGACCCCAAACCGGGCAGCCGGTTGGAAGCGGGGGCCAGTATCAATCTGTCCATCAGTAAACTTACCGCTGCTACGGAACAAGCCTGGTCCTCCGGATTGTGGTTATTCCGCTACCGCGCAGATCCCGGTTTTTTAAGACAACACGTGCGGGTATTGTGGACAAGGCTTGGTTTTGCGACAGATCTTCACAATGATCTGATAACCCCGGGCAGCGAGTTATGGTTTTTCATACCCAAAGAGTATCACTCGACCATCCGTTTGTACGTGGACGGCGAATTGATAAAAACTGAAATCATGGACCTATTTGAGGAGAAATCAAGATGAAGCAGATTGCCCCTTCCATACTTTCCGCAGACTTTTCCCGGTTGGGGGAGGAAATCAAAGCGGTTGAAGCAGCCGGTGCCGACTGGATCCATGTGGATGTGATGGATGGCCACTTTGTCCCGAACATTACCATGGGCCCCCTGGTCGTGAAGGCGGCCAAAAAAGTAACGACCCTGCCCATCGATGTTCATTTGATGATCGAAAATGCGGATCGCTATATCCGCGACTTTGCGTCAGCTGGTGCGGATTATGTCTCCGTTCATGTGGAAACATGTCCTCATCTTGAACGCACCATTCAATTGATTCGCGACAATGGGGCCAGGCCCGGTGCTGTCCTGAATCCGGCCACGCCCCTGAATACCCTGGAATGGATCCTGGAAGACCTTGATTTTGTTCTCATCATGAGTGTAAATCCCGGTTTCGGCGGCCAGGCATTCATTCCATCCAGCCTCGATAAGATTCGACAGCTCAAAAAAATGATCCTGGAACGAGGTGATTCAGTGGTCATACAGGTAGATGGCGGTGTGAACAACGGGACCATCGCCGATCTGTCAGCGGCGGGCGCAGATGTATTCGTCGCCGGTTCGGCGATCTTCGGCAGTCCGGATTACGCGGCCGCCATTTCCTCATTTCGTCAAAAATTGGGGGCCGGAACATGACAACAGCCCAAAAGCGCATCATGGTCATCCACGGACCGAACTTGAATCTGCTGGGTAAACGCGAGCCGGATATTTACGGCCATACAACCCTGGAAGCCATCGATGCGGAGATCGCCGAGAAGGCGAAGCAGCTCAATCTGTCGGTGACCTTCTTTCAGTCCAACCATGAAGGCGCCATCGTGGACATAATCCAGGCCACCATGGATCATGAAAACGGATTGATCATCAACCCGGCCGCCTATACCCATACCAGTGTGGCCATCCGGGATGCACTGCAGATGCTGACCATACCGATCATAGAGGTTCACCTGTCCAATATTTACAAAAGGGAGGACTTCCGTCACCGCTCGCTGACCGCTGCGGCGGCTACGGCTCAGGTGGCCGGATTTGGGGCGAGGGGTTACCTGCTGGCGCTGGAGGGTCTGATGCACCTGCTCGCCACGTCATCGTAACCCGACAATCCTCACGGCAATGCCAATTCCCCGCGATTCCGCCCGGTCTGGTCGACCACGCGGATTTTAGTAAACCCGGTGTTGGGCAGCTTCACGGCCATGCACGGGTGGGTGATAACCTGTGCGAGAAAGGCGTCCGGAGGAGGTTCCATCCATTCCACTGTCACGACGGCGGTGCCATCCAAAACAGGCACCCGGCTTTGGGCCAAACCCAGGGAATATCCGGATGTGTTTTTCGTTCCCATGTCTATCACCAACACACCTTCGTGTTCAAAATCCACAGCATAGCTGCCGCAATCGCCGCTGCCGATGGTTTTCCGGGGAAAACGGCGGCAGAATTGTTCGAACGCCACGGCATCGGAGATCCAGCTCAATCCCGAACGCCGGTTCTCCACGGCATAATGTTGTCGGGTGAACAACTCGTGGGCGTTGATATTTCCGGAATGATCGGCATTCAGGCCGGTATCCCGGCAACCGGGTATCGCTACCATCAGCAGCGAAAAAAAGATCAGCAGACGGGCAATTGTTTTCATGGCTTATCTCCGGATACGTTTCGCATCGTCCATACGCCGCATGGGCATCGGTTCTCCATCGACGGATGAGACGGACAAGGGCAAGGTGGTTCTGAAACCGGTGGTGAAGTCCAATCCGGCGGTATCGGCATCGACCTCGATCATGAACGGTTGGAGATACGAACTGTAAGCACTTACGGCTTCCCCGTTATCGCCCAGATAGTAATCATTATTCAAATCCGTACCGGCATAAATAAAATAGTTACCAGCGCGTACATTGGTGAATTCATATGCGTACCTTCCGGATTCAGCTTCTATACCGGCATCGCTGACCACGTTCCAGACACCGTTGAGCAGGTCATCCCCATCGACCAGCAGTACATAGTGATAACCGGCATCTGCATTCGGGTCCGCTACCATGGACTGGGCACTAAGCGTGACAATAACCGTATTCATTGAAAAATCAACTGGCTCATAAGTAATGGTTGCGTAGAATACACCTGCACCCATGGCATCAAGCATATCTCGATCAACTGTGGCTTGGTATTGACCGAGTTTAAATGCATCAATACTCGACCCGGTCACCGTCAACCAAGCCTGATTGCTGACAGGATCGTTAATTTCTAATTCATCACCGCCAAGCTTCTCAGCCGTCATTTGAAAACTGTCTTCTCCGGAGCCTATATTGTAATAGTTCGGAGACACCGACAACACCGTGGGAGCGCCGTTCTGAACGGCATATACCGCTTTTTGCGCATTTATCAGGCCGTGTCCGTAGCTATTGTCCCGGCCGGCTGTCCCCAGGTCATCTGTGATTTCTCCACTGATGAGATACGCATCAAAATCATCGGGTGTCATGGCGGGATCGAGATTCTTCATCAATGCCGCCACACCCGCCACATGGGGTGCAGCCATGGACGTTCCCATCAAAAATGCATAGGTGTATTCAGGATCGGATGTCGATACGGAATCATCTCCGATGGTGCTCAGCACGCCGTCGGTATACCCATCGTTGTTCAAATCCCCCTGGTCGCCGCCCGGCGCCGCCACATCGATGGAGCCGCCGAAATTAGAATATGAGGCCAGGGTGCGCTGGATGTCCACCGCGCTCACCGACACCACGCCGGTATAGGCGGCCGGATATTTGGGCGTGCTGGTGCGTTCGTTTCCGGCGGCCGCGATGATAATGACGCCCGCGTTTCTGGCGGCGGTGATCGCCTCCAGCTCGGCCTGGGAGGAACCGCTGTGGCCGATACTCATATTGATGATATCGGCGGCTTCGGCGGGTACGGGCTTGGTACCATTGGCAATGCCCGCGGCGTAATAGATGGAATTGATCACATCGGTAAGAACACCGCCGGCTTTACCCAGGGCCCGCACCGGCATGATCCGGGTGGTGCCCCGGCCGACGCCGGCGACGCCGACAGAATTATTAGTTTCCGCGGCAATAGTGCCTGCCACATGGGTGCCGTGGAAGGAGGAGTTGCCGATATCGCCGTCACCGGGATCGTCCGGATCGTCGTCCACCCCGTCTCCATCCCCGGCACTGGCCACATTTTCAATAAAATCGTATCCATCAACCAATCTATCGGCCAGGTCCGGATGATTCACCAATACCCCGGTATCGATGACCGCCACAATGACTTCTCCGCTGTCCGGAGGCACATCCCACGCCTCGGACAGGTGAATCAGGTCATAGTGCCATTGCAAGTCAAAATATTCGTCATCAGGATCGGCAAAGGCGTATACCCGGTAGTTGGGTTCGGCATAGGCCACATCCGGGCGGTCCCGGAGTGCCTTGATCACCTTCAGGGTGTCCATTTTTTTCTGCATTTCCGGATCTGTGATCGGTACCGAAGGGATGCCGGTGCCCTGAACCGGATCGATGCCCAGTGACCGGAATACAGCAGTTTTCTGTTGATCCGTATCGAATTTCACCAGAATGGCAGGTCCCACGGACGCGTTTTTGACAACGAATCCCTGGGATTTGGCAAGAGCGGTTTTCGTTTGTGCGGCGGAAGAGATATCGGCACCTGGGATGAACTTAACAATGGCTTCGCCGGGCACAAAATCAGAACTGAGTCTCAGGCCGCTGCCCGAGGACGAAATCGTGGATTGCCCGATGGTGAGGGTGTAATTCGATGCACCGGAGATTATCTTCACTTCAATGTAGTAATCGTCATCGGTAGGTATGGTCAAGGTAGCTGAATCCGTAATACCGGGCTCCGAAACCACCACGGTAGAGGTGTCACTGGTGGTGTATAAAAAAAAATCGAAAACCGCATCTGAGTCTGCAACAAACAGGGTGATGGTTTCGTCCGCTTCAAGGTAAGCCGTATATATATCCTTTATATCACCGGCTATCCTGGATCGTCCGGTCGCACCGGCCATGGACCTGTTCGCATAACCGCCAACGGTGGCGGGGTTGTCGAGTTCCTGTGCATTGGCAAAATCGTCATTGGCGGCATATTCGGCCAAGGGATCGTTGACATCACTGTCGATGGCCATGTTGGCTTCCGCCAGGATGGTCCCGCTGACGGTGTATCTTGGCGTCGGTGTAGGGTCATCTCCTCCTCCACTGCCGCCGCCGGAACAACCGGCAAGGGACAGGAGCAGCATACTGGTGATAAAAAGACCGATGGCGAATACATGTCGGGAAAGCACGTGGAAGGATATGGGATAAACAATTGTTTTTTTCATTAGCGGTCATTACCTCTGAGCATTGTTATAAATAAAAAAATTCACATAAACCCTATATTATAAATTGAAA
The DNA here is from genome assembly GCA_013003715.1 of Desulfobacteraceae bacterium. Classification (GTDB taxonomy): domain Bacteria; phylum Desulfobacterota; class Desulfobacteria; order Desulfobacterales; family Desulfosarcinaceae; genus JABDIN01. The sequence continues at coordinate 38,947 of JABDIN010000094.1, forward strand.
TATTATAAATCAAATTCTGAATTCGGCACATAAAAAAGTTCGTACCGCTGAATTCTTGTTTTTAGTTGACGGGCCACAAACAATGGGAGAACGCAAAGTTCATGCCGAATTCAGCGGGCTGGAATTTTGGAAATGAACATGTTATCAACCTCGAATCATCCATATATGGTGGTGAAAAATTATCAAATCGATGTCCCTGATGGGGTGGCATACCATGGATACTCAATGCGATTTACGTCAAAAAATTGAACACCGGATTCTCAAAGGTCTCGACTGCGAATGGAAAGCGGCGGCGGACAGCATTGAACCGCCCTATCAGGGCCGGTTGAAAATGCCGATGTTCCGTCTTGAAAATATGGAACGTCAACTCGGTGCGTGGTCGTCTCACACCCGGGAAATACGGCTAAGCCGGCAATTCGTCATGACTTATCCATGGGATGCCGTGCGTGAAGTCTTGCACCATGAAATGGCCCATCAATTCAGCCATGAGGTCCTGAACGCATCGCCGTCCCTTGAGCCGCCGCACGGATCATCCTTCAGGACGGCCTGTCAAATCCTGCGGGCCAATCCAAAAGCATCGGGTCATTATCGCCCTTTGCAGGACCGCATTTCCAGCCGCAATCAAAACGAACCGGACCGGATTATGCGACGAATCCGCAAACTGATGTCCCTGGCGCAAAGCAGCAATCCGAATGAAGCTGAAGCGGCGATGGTCAAGGCCCATCAATTGATCACCAGGCACAATGTGGATCTGATCCGTTCTCAACAGGAATTGTCCTATGCGAGTATATTCATCGGCCGGCCCGCCCTACGCCACTTTCGCGAAACCTATCAGCTTGCCAATCTGCTCATAGCACATTTTTTCATAAAAGGCATATGGGTACCGGCCTATGTGATGGAAAAAGAAAAATTGGGCCGGGTACTGGAGATCTCCGGAACACCTGAAAATGTTGAAATCGCCGCCTATGTCCATGATTGCGTGGTTCGATACATCGAATCCCAATGGACGGCATACCGGCAACGGCAAGGCCATAAATTGAACCGCTATCGTAAAACCGATTTTGCCGTGGGCATCATTGACGGATTCCGCGAGAAACTGGAGATGAAAACCAATGACCACAGGTTGATGGCAACGGCAACACACGCGCTGATAAAAGTCGAGGACGCCCGGCTCAACGCCTACATTAAAGAACGATATCCTTATGTCACCTCTTTCCGCCGGGATGGCGGCCGGCAGGATGACCGGGTTTTAAAAGACGGTATGGATGTCGGGCGGCAATTGATCATATCAAAGGGAATAACGGAAAGGAAAACCACTGCGAAACCGCTGCTCGTGGAGCCACCGACCTGAAGAGAATAACAATTCAATGCTGCAAGCATTTCAGATTTCAGGGGGTAAGAAATACCCCCTGAAATCGGGTACCGGTCATTCGACAACTATGTGGGGTCGCAAATTCACGCGCACCGAATCACATCAGTTTTTTTTCCAATAGGGATCGATCAAGTCCTCAAAAATCGTCATGGCGGCTGAAGATCCCTGCCCCGTGGCGGTGACAATCTGTTTGTAGCCGCCCTCGACATCGCCCGCGGAATAGACACCGGGAATGTTGGTCCGGTGCTTCTCATCGTGTTTGATATATCCTTCTTCATTGAGTTCAATACCCATTTTAACGGCCAGGTCCACTGCCGGTGAATAGCCGATGGCGATAAATACCCCATCCAGCGGCATTTCCGATACCGAACCATCCCGGGTGTTCTTCAGCAGGACACCGGACACTTTCTCCTTTCCCAATATTTCCTGGACCTGCCTGTCCCACATCACCGCAATCTGGCTGAGTTCCAATTGTTTGATCAGAAATTCCTGAGCGCGAAGGCTATCCCGGCGATGTACCAGGGTTACATCTACCCCCATGTTTTTAAGATGCAGGGCTTCGGTCACAGCACTGTTCCCTCCCCCGACCATGATTACCTTCTTGCCTTTGAACAACGGGCCATCACACGTACTGCAATAGCTGACACCTCGTCCCGACAACCGGGTTTCTCCCGGAACACCAATGGTGTTGTGACTGGCGCCGGTGGCCAGCAACAATGTTTTGGTTTTAAATTTACGTCTGGATGTCTGAACGGTGATCGGAAAGCCCGCCTCGATCCCCACAACCTCCTCACCCTGAAAAATCTGTACATACTGAAGGGCGTGGGTCACCATGATATCCACCAGGGACTTGCCGCCGATCTGAGGGTAACCCGGATAGTTTTCAACAATGGGGGTGGTGGCCACCTGTCCGCCCAGCGCGCCCTTTTCAATGACAGCAGCATTCAACCCGCTCCGCACGGCATATATACCCGCCGAAAGACCGGCCGGGCCGCCGCCGATGATTACCAGATCATTTTCCACCAGTTCGGCATCGCTATCGGGAATGAAGATGGTTTGGGCCTCGAGTTTTTCCAGGGAGGAGACAAAAACCTCCTCCTGTTGAGCGCCCTGACCGATCAACAGGTCATTTGCATACGCCTGGGGTACGGAATGGGCTGAGTATTGTTCGGCCAGGTCCGGGCGGCATTGAATATCAATGATTTCAAGGGAGATCAGGTCCGGTTTTTCAACAACCGCTCTGACCGCATTTACCGCCTCCTGCGGACAATAGGGGCACGAGGGGCTCACAAATACCTTGACGGCCCTTGGCGAAGTGATACGTTCAAGCACTTTTTTGGATTGATCCGACAGATTGCTCTTTCCCAGTCCAACCAGGATCAGGGTTTCAAGGAGAATTCTCGCCTCCTCACCCATGGGTGCGCCGATCCATCGAATGGAGAATTTCTCAGGTGAAATTAACAGCGTGGGGGAACTGTCAACGTGCCACTTGCTTGCCAATTCATGGTGCAGATTGTATTCTCGAAAATTGATTCTATCAGTGAACTCTCTGAACGCCCGTACCACCTGCCGCGTAGATTGACTGAAAACATCATCCTTTGCGGGATCCGTGAACAGGTACAGGTCGATATCATTGGGCAGCTGCTCAAATGTAGTTCGAAGTTGTTGAATGAATGCACGTTCGTCTGCGGCAGGCGCTCCGGCATTCATTTGCATTTGATTTGACATATCTCACTCCCTCACATCCGTTTTATATGGTCGAATTAACATTACCCATGGTCGTTCCGGTGGTTCTAGTGGGTAATTTCCCTTGCGTAGCCAACTGAACCGATCTATTAAGATAAGGTATTTTGTCCGTGAATCAAGTTCCCTAAAGGGGAATTGTAAATTCATCTGACTATTAGAGGGATCGGGGAGTTTTTAATAAGAAACGGGGGGCAAGCGGGTTGGGTGATTTTTCAGCACGCTTGTGCATTGTTTGAATGCTTTAGGAACCGTTGGTAAAAAACAAGGCAATAGAGACATGTCAATTTGCACGTGTTGTTTCTATATAATTCAAACTTCTGTATTCATAGAATAAATACTGTTTTTTAGTTACGAGTCCTGGAGCATGAGTTTGCACAACGGAATGAAACATTATCCAATACGCGGCCCAATGGGAAAAGCACCCCGGCACCTCGATTATTTATTACGCCTATAGAGCAACCACATGATGGTTTGGATACAAATCCGGCTCATTTTTTTATCGTCAACACCTCAATGGGATCATCTGAAATGCCCTCAACACCTATACGCATTGTAACCATCGGCGGCGGTAGCGGCCAATACGCTTTATTGTCCGGACTTCGGGATGTTAACAACACCATAATCAGTGCTGTGGTGTCGATGATGGACAGCGGTGGCAGCACGGGTCGTCTGCGAGACGAGTTAGGCACCCTGCCACCGGGTGATGTATTGAAATGTTTGATAGCCCTCTCACCCCATCGAGACTTAATGCGCTCCATACTGCAAAAACGATTTCAGCAGGAAAGGCGGTTAAGGGGTCATACCGCCGGAAATATCCTCCTGACGATGCTGTCCAACTATACCGGCAATTTCATCGGCGGTATCCGTGCCATGGCGGAAATCATGGCGGTAAAAGGTGATATTTTACCGGTCACCATCGACAAGGCGACGCTGGTGGCCGAACTGACCGACGGGAGCCGGATTTACGGTGAAGGGGCCATTGATGAACCCCGGGGCGATCAACGAAAAAAAATAAGTGATGTCTTCCTGGTCCCCCATCACAGCGATGCCATTTCGGTATATCCGCCGGTGATTGACGCTATTCGGTCGGCATCGTTCATCATCATGGGGCCTGGGGATCTTTACACCAGCATCATCCCCAACCTTATCGTTCCGGGATTGAAAGAAGCACTGCGGCAGTCCGAAGCACCCTTAATCTTTATTATTAATATCATGACAAAATACGGCGAAACATTTCAATTCAAAGCGTCAGATTTCGTGAAAAAACTTGAAGAATTCGCCGGAAGACCCATCGATATCATTATCTATAATAATCGACGGCCGGAATCCCGCGTGATGGCATTGTATGCAAACCAAAAAGCGGAGTTCGTGACCATAGACGATACATTGCCCGTTTGGCAAAATTACAAAGTGATATCCGGCGACCTAGTGGAATACTCAGAAAATATTATCCGTCACGATTCCAGCAAATTATCCAATGTAATTCAGCAAATTATCAAGGGAGATCATCAGTGAAACGCCAACGTCCCCCGATCATCGGCGTCATGGGTGGCGGGGATGTCGATGAGACCACGGCTGAATCGGCATATGAATTGGGGACTCTAATCGCCCGAAACGGATGGGTATTGCTCAATGGCGGCCGGAACGCGGGAGTCATGCAAGCGTCGGCAAAAGGGGCCGCCGCTGCCGGTGGACTGACCATTGGTATTCTGCCGGATGATCACAAGGGTCGCGCCTCGGAATTCATCCGGATACCGATTCTTACCGGCATGGGGCACGCCCGGAACATCATCAACATTTTAAGCAGCGATGTGGTGGTGGCGTGTGCCGGCGGTGCCGGAACAATATCCGAAATAGCCATTGCCGTGAAACAATCAAAACCGTTGATTCTGCTGAATTTCATGATCAATGATATGGTGGGGGAAAATGTTGCAAAAGGTCGGGTATTCAGTGTCCGGACACCGGCACAAGCCATCGCAAAAATAAGGACGATCTTGAATATACCGGGTTAATCAGGGTTATCCATGGCAAGGAAGGACGCAAATATCTGTTCGGCGAGCAGAAGATCCTCGGGTGTGGTGATTTTGATATTATTACGATAGCCGGAAATAATTTTCACCGGTATACCCATTTTTTCCACGAGCGCTGCATCGTCGGTCTCCACGATCTGCCCCATAGCTGCAAGTTCATGGGCTTTCTTGATAATCTCATACGAAAACACCTGTGGCGTTTGGGCCGTCCACATGTACTCTCTATCTACGGTGGAGGTGATATTTTGATCCTTATCGATTTTCTTCAAGGTTTCCATAACCGGGAGACCGGGTATGCAGGCCTTATATTGACGGGCATTCCGTATACACCGCGAAAGCAGGGAAGACGATATAAATGGCCGGACACCGTCATGGATCAGCACAATTTCCGTATCATCAGGCAGGACATTGAGGCCGTTGGATACCGATTGCTGCCGCAATACCCCGCCGGCCATCATCTTCACCTTTTTCCGGTGACGGCTGGTGTCAATGATATCGGACCGGACGAAAGGCATGTCTTCGTCGGGGCATACGAGGATAATGCCATCGATTTCCGGACACCCACCGATGGCTTCCAGGGTGTGCCATAAAATGGGTTTGCCGGCGATGTGGAGGTATTGCTTGCGGGTGGTGTTCTGCATTCGGACACCTGAACCTGCAGCAACGATGATAGCGGAAACCATAATACACTATCCGATCATCTTAAATATTTAAGTGCCTTTGGAAGGGGAATCCCCTTGCCCATGGTATCTTCACCATAATTCACACCGGCGAGAATTTCTATATCCTTTAAGGCCCTGATGTCCCCTTCAAACGTCACTTCGGTGATTTTCTCTTTCTGAATTTTGCCGCCGGCCCATTGAATATCAAGGACACTGCTGGCATCGAACCGATCTTCCCCCACCACTAGTTCAACCTGACCACCGTAATGCTGTACGATTTTGGCGACCAGCAGGCTCGGACGGCTGTGAAATCCAAGCTTCACCGGGATTCCGACCTTGATGAGCGATCGTTCGATATTCTCATTGAGAATTTCCCGGGCCTTCTCTTTTCCGGTGTTCAGGTAGTGACATGCATAAAAAAGCCCGTAATTGATGGTGCGATCCAGAAGCTGTTCGGGAGAGACGTGGGCCGACAACCGGTCCTGAACGCGTTTATAGGTGTTCTTATAACCAGCTTCATGCAGGTGGCGCTCATAGAAGTGCAGAAGCCTGCCCATCATTTGCAACAGGTGAAATACAACCGAAAAATGACTTCGCAATTCTTTTAATTTTCGATTGCCGAACCTGAACCCGCCGTGAATGACGTAGGTATCGAAGGAGGATTGAAGATTGTGGAGAAGCATTTCAAACCGTCGGGTCTCTACTTCATTGACTTTTTCGGGGACAATGGAAAGGATCTTTTTCAGATCGCAGATCTCATAGAGTCCGACATGGTCAAAGCTTCCGGCAACATCCAGAAATTCACTGGCAATTTTGACAATGTTTTTTTTCTGTACATTGGCGGCTTCATCGTCGATATTGTATTTCAGCATTTCACTGGTGGTGATACCTGGAAAATCCTCGGGCCCGAAAGAGTCTTCCGGCAACGGGATATTAAGCCGCTTTGCTTCATCAATGATAGTCGGGGCCAACTTAATCAGGCATTGGTTTAGAAATACAAGTGTTTCCTGTCCTTGCGTTTCGAACTCGGCCGTGTCCCCCAGCTCATAAAAAATAAGACGATTCGAAATATGCTTCTGAGAATATGCTCCCAAACTCAGATGACGTATGGCCGCAGATAATTCACGATAAAAATACCAGTCCTCGTTGTTTTTGGCGCCATGAAAATCCAGAAAATCCTCGAGCACCTGGGAAGTGCCGATGAGTTTTGAATACAGTTTTTTTGTGAAGGCATGGTGCGGGGCATCAAGCACCGTAATATATTTACAACACTTGATGTAATCGTGGGAAAAAATCCTGACTTTTTCGGCGAAGGATATTTCGCAAAATGACTCACGCACAAGGATCACCTTTTACATTATGTAACAACCGGTCGAAGCGAGCCATAAGCCGAATTCTGTTTCCGGTCCAGGTTACCCTGTGGCCGGACGGCGATCATTCATCTATGGGTAACGATTGCCCGTTACCTCTTGCGACCTACCCGGGAGCTCGGACGGGCCGCCCGCAAACGCTCCCCTATTTGGTCTTGCACCGGGTGGGGTTTACCTAGCTTCCCCGGTCACCCGGGGAACTGGTGCGCTCTTACCGCACCGTTTCACCCTTACCCATGTTTTCATTGTCAGGTCGACAACGAAAACACCGGCGGTTTACTTTCTGTTGCACTTTCCTTCACGTCACCATGACTCCACGTTATGGAGCACCCTGCCCTGCGGTGTTCGGACTTTCCTCCGGGTCACTCGACCCAGCGATCACCCGGCTCACTTCGACCGGCATATCACCGGTTTTTCAATTGCTTTCAGGGATAAAATCAATCCTCTTTCCAGTATATGATACGATGGCAATTCGGACAAAAAAATAATTTATCAAACCGCTGCAGTTCATTGAAAAGTTGGGGGGGGATATTCATATGACACCCCTGACAAACTGCATCGATTACCGGCGACAAGGCGGTTATGCCGACAATCTCCTTCACATAATCGAGTTGTTTCCTAAGGTCGGCATGAATCTCGCTATTAATTGTCTCCATGGAATCAGTCAATTCGGTATATCTACTTTCTTTAACACTTGCGTCCTCGCTGATATCACGCTTCTTTTCTTCTATTTCCCTTTCAAAAGCAGCTAAATCCTGTTTTTTTTCTTTTAATTCAAGGTCCGCCGTATCGAGTTTTTCCAGGTATTCAAGCATGAGATCTTCGGTTGTCGAGTTCTTTTTGGTAAACTCGTCAATCTCTTTCAACATGGATTGATATTCTTTATTGGTTTTTACAGCTCGCAATTTCTCATTGCATTTGGCTATATTCGACAAATTGGCCTGTGTGTCCGATTCCAAATCGCGATATGCCTTTTTTAAGGATTCAGTCTGCTCACTATCCTTGTCGAAAGTCAATTGAGACGCCTTAAGCTCCTGGTCCAATGCTTCAAGCCGGACCTCAACCGAATCGAGAACAGATCGCAATTGCTGGGCTTCATTTTCAACAGCTTGGAGTTCCACCATCTTTTTAATCTGCTCACGGATATCGTTTGTTTCCATTCAGCACCTTATTCAAAACATTGAAAACGGTTCGCTTTCCAAATCACAAGCTTTTATGTCAACGTCCATATTGTCATTGAAGAGCCGATCACGAATCCGATTGACCAGCATATCCACCACAAGGTGTTCAGAGGCAAAATGGCCGATATCAATGAGTGCACGTCCCGCCATCTCAACATCCCGTGCATCGTGGTATTTCAAATCGCCACTGATATATGCCTGCGCATCACCGGATAAAAAGTGTTTGACAAAGCTGGATCCGCTTCCGGAACATACGGCGGCGCTACGTATACGCATGTCAGGATCGCCGCTGACCAGAACCCTGTCAAGGCCCAGTTTCTTTTTTATGGAGATTACCAGTTGTCTAAGGGTCAATTCGCTGTGAAAAGACCCCACTCTTCCAATGCCCGTCACCATTTCACGGTTATCGCCACCGGCTGCCGAAGTATCCTCCAAAGGCGTCAATCCGTCTAGTCCGATGGCAGATGCCAGTACTTCATTAACCCCGCCTGCGGCACTGTCCAGGTTGGTGTGGGCGCAATAAATTGAGAGTTTATGCTCAACGGCGGATTGTACAATGGAGCCCAGGGGGGTTTGAAAATCTATGGACTTGACAGGTGTAAAAAACAGCGGATGGTGGGTGATCAGAAGATCGACCTTGTTCATGCAGGCGGCCTGGACGATCCGGGGCAACGGATCCAAGGATACCCAGATGGAACGAACCGGCCAATCCGGATGGCCGATGTGCAGCCCGACATTGTCCCAGGCTTCAGCTAAAACCGGTGGCGCAATATCCTCCATTATGTTGATTATCCGTGATACGTTGACTGCCATCCTAATCCTCGTTCCGGAAGACATAAAATAAAAAGGCGTGGTCTATTTAAATTTCCCACGCCTTCCATTCATTTTCTTCGTGCAGACAAAAAGCCATTACCCAACCTTTTGTTTTCTGCGGGCTTTGTATTTAAATAAAACCATATCAGTTCGCATGGGCCCACCTGGGATCGAACCAGGGACCTACCGGTTATGAGCCGGTGGCTCTACCAACTGAGCTATGGGCCCGTAATGACTGAAGGCCAATTAACTAACTTTAAGCAGCCAATTTGTCAAGCATAAGTCATCTAATTTAATCATTCGGACCATAAGCCGTCCCAACCGGCGATCGGCGGGTGCGAAATCCGCATAAGCCGTTGGAGCATGAACAGACTGATTAAACCGGGAATCAATAGTCGATGAAACTTTTAAGCTTTTTACTGCGCGTCGGATGTCGAAGCTTTCTTAATGCCTTGGCTTCGATCTGCCGGATGCGTTCACGGGTGACCGTGAAATCCTGACCAACCTCTTCGAGGGTATGGTCTGCTTTTTCTCCAATGCCGAATCGCATCCGCAACACTTTCTCTTCTCTTGGCGTTAAGGTTGCCAGCACTTTCCGGGTTTGTTCCGCCAGATTCATACTCACAGCCGCATCAGAGGGTAGCATGAATTTCTTATCTTCAATAAAATCCCCAAGGTGGCTGTCTTCCTCTTCTCCGATAGGTGTTTCGAGCGAAATGGGTTCCCGTGCGATTTTTAACACCTTTCGCACCTTGTCCAGGGGGATTTCCATCTTTTCGGCAATCTCTTCCGGACGGGGTTCCCTGCCTAGCTCCTGGACAAGGTACCGGGAAGTCCGTATCAATTTATTTATGGTTTCAATCATATGCACCGGGATCCGGATGGTACGGGCCTGATCCGCGATGGCCCGGGTAATGGCTTGCCGTATCCACCATGTCGCATAGGTACTGAATTTATAACCCCTGCGATACTCGAATTTATCCACAGCCTTCATCAGGCCGATATTGCCTTCCTGGATGAGATCGAGAAACTGCAGTCCCCGGTTGGTGTACTTTTTGGCGATGCTGACCACAAGGCGCAGGTTCGCTTTTATCAATTCGCTCTTTGAAAATTTGGCCCGCCGCCGTCCTTCATCCACATTGGAAACAACCCGTTTTAACATCCGGCTGTTGATTTTGAAAAAATGGCTTCTTTCAACGATCTGGTTGATGATGGATTCGAGTTCCCGGTAAACCAGCTGTAAGTCTCCCTTATCCAAATCACAGTGTTTTTCAGCATAACCCAGGAATTTTTTTTCACTGGTCAAATGTTGCTTCAGTTCGCCAACCGGAAGATCAAGTGTCTCCGCACACATTGCGATCATCTTGTTCATCGAATCAAACCAGTTGATATTATCCCTTATATCATCCTCAATGCGGTCAACAACACTGCCTTCCAACCGCCATTCCTTTAAAAAATCGAATATCTTGTTGTTTCGACGACCGATGCATCGCCGGATGCGACGTTGCTCGTCGGCTTCCAGTTCTTCATTGAAAAGCTGGTTCCGAAATCCAACATTTTCCTGATGTATTTCGCGAATACAGCGGACGGTCTCTAAGAATCTTTCAATCTGAACCACTTCATCGAGATAGGTATCTCCTTCGTCAATATCCCTTAACACGTGTTTGGGACGGATCAGTGCCTTCTCGATATGGTCTCCCATTTCAAGGATGGACTCGACACCGATGGTCGTTTCAAGAAGCGCCTTCAGTACGTCCTGCTCGCCGGCTTCAATCTTTTTTGCAATTTCCACCTCCCCTTCCCTGCTGAGAAGTGTAACCAGGCCCATTTCACGTAAATACATTTTCACAGGGTCGGTGACAGCCCCGAAATCCGACACGGAAGAGGTTCCGGCTTTTTTCTTGGTGGTTTTTTCTTTGGCGGCTTTTTTGGCTGGAAGTGCCTTTTTATCGTCAATAACAGAGATTCCCATTTCATCAAACATCATAAGGGTATCATCGATCTGTTCCGAGGACAGCATCTCTTCGGGTAAGGCATCATTTATATCTGCAAATGTTAAATGTCCCTGGTCCTTACCACGATCGATCAGCTTGGTCAGGGCTTTCTTGCGTTTCGCATTATTTTTTTCGGAAATGGAATCGGCTTTGGCTAAAACCGCGTCTGTGGTTTTCTTCGTATCTTTTTTTGACATTTTCGCTTTCACGGATTTTTTTGCACTCTTTTTGGAACGATTGTCGGGTTTCCGTTTTTTATCGGGTGATTTTGCCATAAAGTTTAGCCTCCTGCAGATTCCGCATTTTAAATATCCTGACGGGCCTGAAACTGTTTCTCCTTCAACAATTGTTGCAGCAATTCAAGATCGTTCTGCTCCTCGGCAGCCCTGATCTGTTGCATCAACTCTTTTTTTCTCCGTTTCAAACTGATTTCGTACTGGTTTAGTAAGCGCATGCAGCCGTTACGATCCCATAGCTCCTCTTCGATGATGAGACTGGCAATAAAACTTTTTTCCGTATCATTTTCAAAGTCCCCTAATATATCAAAATCTTTTACCTGTAGTGCTTCGCTTTTCCGGAGTAATTTTCCTCCAATGGATTTTAATCTGGCATCTTCGAACTGGTTGACCAGATTCCGTATCCTGATTTCATCAATCATCTCGGGATATTGCAACATCATCGACAATATCCGGCGTTCCAATCGGTTAACCGCCTGGAAGTCATGAAGGTCCGTATTTTCCGGTGGATCATCCGTATTTTCAGACCTCCGCTTGCTTACGGATGAATTCCGCACCATTTGGGGGTTTGGACGATTTGACGGTCGCGTTGCCTCGCGGATTTTCTTTAAAATGGCGGTTTCGTCGATGCCGAGACGCTCGGAAACCTGTTGGATATAAAGAGACCGTGCCATACTATCCGATATTTGGGATAATGGAATCTTCAATTCGTCAACAATTCGGAGCTTTCCTTCCACGGATTGCCCATGCTGCTGTATGGCGGATTCCGTTAAAAACGGTATTATCCCAAGTGTCTGTTTTGACAAACTCAGAAATTCATCCGGTCCCTGTTCCAAAAGGAATGAATCCGGGTCGTGTCCTTCGGGAAGGACCATGATGCCGGCATCCATGAATCCCTCGTTAAATACGCTTATGCTGCGCCGGGCAGCCTTGATACCGGCCTGATCGGAGTCATAGACCAGCATCGCCTTCCCGGATGTCCCCACAAGTCCCTTTAAAATCTGGAGGTGTTCAGGTGTCAGAGCCGTACCTAATGTGGCAACGGCGTTCTCAATGCCATGCATGTGAAGGGATATCAGGTCGAAATATCCTTCCACGATATATACCTTTTGGCTATGCCGGCAACTCTGTTTGGCACGATGAATGCCGTATAATGACCGGCTTTTGCTGTACAACGGTGTCTCAGGTGAATTTAAGTATTTGGGCAAACCATCATCCAGGACACGCCCTCCGAATCCAACCACCTGCTCACTGATATCAAAAATCGGGAATATGATGCGATCGCGAAACCGGTCGTAATAGCCTCCTTTTCCTTTTTTAGGTATTATAAGACCGGATTTTTCAAGAAGCTCCGCCTTGATCTTTTTTTTATTGAAATATCGTAATATATTATCCCAACCCGCAGGAGCAAACCCCAGTTGGAAATTATCCAAAACCTGCAGCGTCATGCCGCGTTGCAGCAGATAGGACAAGGCTTTCTGGCCCGAATTTGATGATGTCAGTTGTTCGCGGTAAAAAAGAGCGGCACTTCTATTGATCGATAGCAGTTGTTCACGTTCCGTCATCCGCTTTTTCTGCTGCGGTGTCATGTTGGCCACGGGCAGATCAATGCCGCATCGCCTGGCAATCAACTTGATTGCTTCAGGAAAACTGAGTCCATCCTGACGCATGATAAAATGTATTGCATTGCCACCGGCGGCACATCCAAAGCAGTAAAAAATCTGCTTGTCCGGACTAACGGTGAATGACGGCGTTTTCTCGACGTGAAATGGACACAATCCCAGAAAATTCTTTCCGGCCTTCTTCAACACCACACGTTCGGAAACGATATCGACAATATCCGCGGTGTTTAAGACTTCCCTAATTTTCTCATCGGGGATAAAGGCGCTCAATAGGCGTACCCTCCATGTCGTATGGGAATCGTAGTGATTTTACTAAGCCGGAAGGAGCATACTTAAGGTGACTGAAACATGATGACGTTATGGAACGGATTGTCGCTTGAAGGCCATATGATTTTGGCTGAAAATGTATTGAAATCGCACTTTTTTCCCTCTCTTTCAAAAATTTTTATCTGTAACTCATTTTTTTTTCGATGTCAAATATGAATTCAACCGGCTAATTGAATTGCCGCCGCCAAATTCATGGTACCGCTGTATAACGCTTTACCGGTAATAACACCGACGACACCGGCCTTCTCCAAGGGCAGCAAATTCCTGATATCCTCCAAGGTTGAAACGCCTCCGGAGGCTACCACCGGGATTGAAACCGACTCAGCCAATCGCTGTGTTTCCTCGAGGTTGGGTCCTGTCTGCATACCATCCCGATGAATATCGGTGAAATTTATGGCCGCAATACCGCAATCCTCGAAACGCCTGGCCAATTCGATGGCGGTTATATCGGTCACTTCGGTCCACCCTTCTATTGCCACAAGCCCCTTATGGGCATCAATACCCACAACGATCCGATCGGGAAAGCGAACAGCGGCGGACCTGATGAGCTCGGGATTCCGAATCGCCTCGGTACCCAGGACCACTCTTTCCACTCCTTTGTCAATCAACATGGCAATAGTATCCACGGAGCGAACGCCCCCACCAAACTGCACCGGAATGTCAATTACGGATAGGATCTGATCGATGGCCGTTAAATTTTGCGGGTTTTTTTGAATTGCGCCATCAAGGTCCACCACATGTAGCAATTTTGCGCCTTCTTTTTCCCATCTCAACGCCATGGCTGCCGGATCATCACCATATACGGTTTCCGAATCCATACGTCCCTGCTGCAACCGTACACACCTGCCGTTTTTTATATCTATTGCCGGAATTACAAGCATGTAAAACACCTTTCCATGATGGCGTGTCTTCGAAGAATTGTTTATCTTGGCTGTCCCAGTCGTTTCTCTATTTCAGTCGCCATCTCATCCAAGCCGGTTTTGGCCATCTCCGCGGCTCTCACCCATCGTGCTCTTCGTTTAAAAAACCGTCGAATCGAAAAAAGATTTTCCGTGAGTGATGTTTGTGTTTCATCCATATGACGATGCCAGACCACGCTGCCATCGGTTGTTTGAAGCAACAGAAGATCAAAGGCCACCGAGGCGGGTGATTGTATACCATAGGTGGTTCCCACACGCTCCACATACCGGTAAAGTCTTCCGGCGATGACCGCATCGGCTTTAAAATGACGACCGATCTCCATATAAAGTTCCCTCTCATTCACAACACTGCCACTGGTGGACAGCAAGCCGCCGGTGATATCCTGTACATTCTCAGGTACGATCACTTCGATGTTCAGCCGTGTGTTCAACGTGTCGGCCAAAGCGTTGGTCAATACAGCATCTGCACCGGTTTTCACCGGACCGGTCGTGAACATTTTAAATGTCAGTGGATTCCTGACACTTTGTCGTTCACCTGCGGTTTTTGAGATATTAACAAATGGCAGGACAATCAGGCTATTGATTTTCTCAGGTGGGGAAGCCGGCGAAGCCGGAGTGTAATGCGACGGGTTTGCACAGGAAAACAGAAAAGTCATGGATATCAGAATCAAAACGATATCGCATCTGACCGGCGCTGAAGCAATATTTTTCATTAATATCCTGGATTCCCTTTTCGGGTTGGGGAGAATACGTTTTCGATTTTAACTTCAGGTTAAAGAGATCCCTTGGATGACCGAATCCCTTTTATTCTGGAATCCATTCCACAAGCCTGATTCAGTGCTCTGCCGGTGGATTTAAAAATAGCTTCCAGAACATGATGCAGATTTTCACCATACTGGACGTTTATATGCAGGTTAAACAACCCTGTATTGGTGAAGGCTCTGAAAAATTCCTTAGCGGTCCCGGCATCAAACGCATCATTAAAGTTAGTACATGTTGGCAGGTTGTAAACAAGGAAGGGACGATTTGATAAATCAACAGCCACTGTAGCCAATGCATCGTCCATGGGCGTTACGGCATAACCGTATCGTGCAACCCCTTTCTTTTCCCCTGTGGTATCTTTTATTGCCTGGCCCAGAACCAGACCGATGTCTTCAACAGTATGGTGGAAATCGACATCTAAATCACCATTTGCACTGATCATCAGATCAAAGAAGCCATGAACCGTGAAAAGCGTTAACATATGGTCAAAAAAAGGAATTCCGGTTGTAATGTCACATTTGCCCGATCCATCCAGATCAAATTTAAGACGTATTTGCGTTTCCTTGGTAATACGCTCTATTTCAGCGATTCGGCCCATGTGTCGTCACCTTTGTTTTCTCCGGCCCTGATGTGTCTTGCGATACCCGATATACACCGGATCTCAAATGTAATTGGACGTTCTTATCAGAAACCGTGATGGATTGTCAATGAAAGCTGAAATGCCTCCAGGGTTGACGCATGTAATAATGATACAGTTGAAATAGTGTACGATGAAAACAGGTAATGTCACTGGTAATGTCAAATAACAAAGCTCAAATTTCAAATGGCGGCATGCTATCTGATAAAGGACCGCTTTGACGATAATGTGAAGATAAAACGACAGCATTCCGCCATTTGGCATTTGGATCTTGTCATTTGACATTGAAACCGTACATTGTATCAAAAAATACTAATATTATTAAGTATCTAAGGGTTCAGGGAGTTTTTGATTAAAAAGCAGCGGGCAAGCGGGTTGGGTGATTTTTCAGCCACGCTTGTGCATTGTCTGAATGCGTTAGGAATCGTTGGTAAAAAACAGGGCAATGGAGACATGTTCATCTGCGCGTGTTGCGCCCCTATTTTGTAGCTACATGAAAATATAGAACAAATACTGTTTTTTAGTTACGAGTCCTTACGCATGAGTTTGCACAACGGAATGAAAAATAATCCAACACGCGGCTCAATGAGAAAAGCTCCCCGACCTTTTAAAGTCTGATGCCATGCAAATCACCATGTGACCACCCTAAAATCTCCCTTGCCAAACCATACTACAATGTCATAGCTATCGTTGTCGGGATCATAAGATTTTTGGGCATATGATATGACAATGTCGTCAACACGACCCTGGCTGCCTGAATTGGCGGTGGATGCTGAATAAAATCATTGCTAATGCAATACGAAGTCTTAAAAAACAAGGGTTAGGCGAATCAGCCTAACCCTTTGATTTTATTGAAATGGAGATGAGGGGGATCGAACCCCTGACCTCAGCGTTGCGAACGCTGCGCTCTCCCATCTGAGCTACATCCCCGATACCAGATGGCCGATTATAAGAGATGTAACCGGACTTGGTCAAATTAAAAAAGCTTTTGACTTTTTCGACTAAACCTTGAGATTAACGATGTTTGCACATCATGCCGCAATGGCCGGCATGTGCCGGAAACCAAAAAGTTTGATCCTGTAATGTCATGCCAACGGTTGAAAATACGGATCACCAGGAGGATACAATGGGAACCGATATGATTATTCTAAAAGATGCATTCAAACAATTTACCCTGGATCAGGATAAAATCATTACTCCCCGGGAAACCCTGGCCCGGTTTAAAAAAAGACTGAGAGATATGGATTTGGACATCTTGAAAGAGACGGTTCGGATTGACAACCGGCGACTGGATATACCGGTGTTTTTCAGTCAGTGCGGCAAAGATGCCGCTTCCATCATCGGCACTAAAAAACAAATGGGCAAAGGGGCAACGCCGGAGCAGGCGGAAGCCAGCGCGGTTATGGAATTGGCCGAAAGATTCAGTTTTTTCAGTTTTTCCAAAGATGATAAGAATTTTACGGTTGAAACCAGCGAGCGTCTTGGCGATCAGGCCCTATCCTTTGAACTCATCGCCAAATCGGTGCACGATGAATCTGAACATCTGGAAAAATCCAAATTGATCTATGATAAAATCCCCATGAAATGGACGAAGGCCTTCAATCTCACCAGACAAACACCTGTTCTGGTACCATTCAGCTGGTTTTACATGATCAATGAATTCAATGGGCCTTCTGCCGGAAATTGCCAGGAAGAAGCCCTGCTTCAGGGAATATGTGAAATAGTCGAGCGTCATGTCTCTTCACTGGTCAGCCGTGGGGAATTGCATGTTCCGGGTATTGATCCCCAATCGGTCACCGATGTTAAAAGCATTGAAATGCTTCAAAAATACAAAAATAACGGCATTGAAATGTTTCTCTCGGATTTCACGCTGGATATGGGCATCCCCACCATCGGCGCATTGGCTTATGATCCCTCGACCTACCCCCGAAAAAGCGAAATCGTGTGGACCGCCGGCACCACACCTGACCCGGAAAAGGCACTCAGCCGGGCGCTGACCGAAGTGGCCCAATTGGCCGGTGATTTCAACACCGGCTCAAATTACGTGGCCAGCGGCCTGCCGAAACCGGTGAACACGTCAGCGGTGGACTACATTCTATCCCCGGAACAGATGGTGGACATCGGGAAGCTCCCGAACATCTCCAATGGGAATATCAGGATTGAAGTCGAAAATTGCATTGGTGCATTAGCCGAGCGGGGATTCGAGGTCATTGTCATCAATACCACTCACGCTGCATTGGAAATACCCGCCTTTTATACCATTGTCCCCGGCGCTCATTTTCGGGAAAGAGCATCGGGAACCAGTGTGGCGATGTTTTCAGCTAAACTGATAACTGAAACCCAACCGGCTAAAACAGCCCTGGCCAAATTGATGGAAATGGATGAATTGCTGCCCGGGAAGTATTTTATTCATTTTTATCAGGGCATGTGCAGAATTTCACTGCATCAATACGAAAAAGCGTTGGATGATTTTAACCGGGCCATTGACGATAATCCCACACCCGAGGATATTCCCAGCATTTATTCTTACATGGGGGTATGCCTGAAGGAAATGGGAAAATACCCGGCGGCGCTCGGTGTTCTGGAAAAAGGGGAAGCATTCGATCCGGATAGAACGGATATCCACAACCTGAAAGGGTTTTGTTACTTCAAACTGAAGCAACACGAGGCGGCCATATCGAGTTTTAAAAAGGTGATCGCATTGAACCCCAACTCTGCCATCGACTACGCCAACATTGCCTCCAATTATCGGGATCTGGGAGACGCCACCCAAGCCATCAAATACTATAAAATGGCCTTGAATATCGATCCCGGGATTGAGTTTGCCATTGAAAATCTATTGAGGCTTGAATTGAACAGTTAATCCCCGGCTTGTTTTTTTCATATTCAATCATTAGCTTTGCTACATAACTTTTTCTCTGACCTTAACCAGCCACATATATGAGGAATAAAATGGAAAACAAAACATTCAGCATACCCAATATCAGTTGCGGTCATTGTGTTGCGGCCATCAAAACTGAGTTGTCAGAGCTGTCCGGTGTGAAAAAGGTCGACGGTAAACCGGAAGATAAAACCATCACCGTGGAGTGGGAAATCCCAGCATCCGAGGCACAGCTTTTGGCAAAACTTGAAGAAATCAACTATCCGGCTGAGTAAACATGGCGGAACAGACCGTTACCATACCCGTAAGCGGCATGACCTGCGCGAATTGCGCGATGAATATTGAACGGGGCGTCCGCAAGCTATCCGGTGTAAAATCAGCGGCTGTCAACTTTGCGGCTGAAAACGCCCTGGTGGTATATGACACAGGTGAACTCGGCATCGGGGAACTGGTCGGCCGGATCCACGATACCGGTTTTTCGGTCCCGAAAGCCCGGATCGAAATACCGGTAACCGGCATGAGCTGCGCCAATTGTGCCATGAACATCGAACGTACCTTGAACACCAAGGTACCGGGGGTAATCCATGCCGCTGTCAACTTTGCAACGGAACGGGCGACTGCTGAATATATACCCGGCATTAGTTCTGTTGAGGATATGGTTGCGGCTATTCGGAAAGCCGGATTCGATGCGGTCATCCCTTCGGATGCAGAAGACCCGGATGATGCGGAAAGCAAGGCGAGACAATCTGAAATTGCCGACCAGACGCGCAAATTCATGGTGGGCATTGTCTTTTCCCTGCCGCTGTTTCTGCTGAGCATGGCCAGGGATTTCAGCCTGCTGGGCGGGTGGAGCCACCTCCCCTGGGTGAACTGGATGTTCTGGGTGCTGGCGACTCCAGTACAATTTTACACTGGTTGGGATTATTATGTCGGCGGATTCAAAAGCCTGAAGAACCGGAGTGCGAATATGGATGTACTGGTGGCCATGGGGTCATCGACGGCATACCTTTATTCAATGGCCCTTCTATTTATGCCTGTTTTGGGCCATCACGTATACTTCGAGACTTCAGCCGTCATCATTACCTTGATAAAGCTTGGAAAATTACTGGAGTCAAGGACCAAGGGACGCACCGGTGGGGCCATCAGAAAATTGATGGGGCTCAGGCCCAAAACAGCGTTTATCATTTCTGACGGAAAGGAAAAAGAGGTTCCCCTCTCTCAAGTAGCAATGGGAAACGTGATCCTGGTCCGTCCCGGTGAACGGATTCCCGTGGACGGAGTTGTCGTTGAGGGCAACAGCGCCGTTGACGAATCCATGCTGACAGGAGAGCCGCTGCCGGTGGATAAACAGACCGGCGATGCTGTTGTCGGCGGCACCATAAACGGTCAGGGGCTTCTGAAATTCACCGCCACCCGTGTGGGTAAAGAGACCGCGTTGGCCCAGATTATCCGCCTAGTTCAACAAGCCCAAGGCAGCAAGGCACCCATTCAAGCCCTGGCGGATCGGGTGGCGGCCGTTTTCGTTCCATCCATCATCCTTATCGCCGCAGTAGTTCTGGTGTTATGGTGGCTCATCGGCGGTGAATTCGTACCGGCAATGATCCGCATGGTGGCCGTACTGGTGATCGCCTGCCCTTGTGCTCTGGGCCTTGCCACGCCAACAGCCATCATGGCCGGGACCGGGAAAGGCGCGGAAAACGGTGTTTTATTTAAAAACAGCGAGGCTCTGGAAAACGCCACCCGCGTTCAAACCATGGTACTGGATAAAACAGGCACCATCACGAAAGGTGCGCCTGCCGTAACGGATGCCATCGTATTTGGAAGGCTTTGCATTGATGAAAAGGAATTGATCCGTATCGCCGCAAGCGTGGAACAGGGTTCCGAACATCCGTTGGGAAAGGCAATCGTTGAGGAAGCCAACCGGTTGGCCCTTGAATTGGATCCGCCGGCACAATTTCTCGCGGTTGGTGGATTGGGGGTCGAAGCCGCCATTGACAGCAGCCGCGTATGGGTCGGGAAACCGCAATGGCTCACGGAAAAGGGAGTGGATCTGTCCACAGCCGCCGACACCATCAAAGCGGTTCAGGCCAAGGGAAAGACGGTCATGGTCGTGGCCAAAGACAATCTCCTGTGCGGCATTATAGGGGTATCCGACACCATCAAACCGGAATCACCGGCCGTGATCGCAGAATTGATCGCCTCCGGGTTGAACGTGGTGATGCTCACCGGTGATAATCATGATACCGCCCGTGCCGTTGCCGATCAGGTAGGGATTACAAAAATCGTATCGGAAGTGCGTCCGGGGGAAAAAGCGGAAAAAATCAAAACCCTGCAGGCGGATGGAACCCGTGTGGGGATGGTAGGGGACGGCATAAATGATGCCCCTGCGCTTGCACAGGCCGATGTGGGATTTGCCATCGGTACCGGTACTGACGTTGCCATAGAAACGGCCGGTGTCATCTTATCCAGTGGGCACCTGACCGGTGTATCCCGGTCTATCCGTTTAAGCCAGGCGACCATGCGCACGATCCGCCAGAATTTGTTCTGGGCCTTCTTTTACAATATCATTCTTATACCGGTGGCTGCCGGTGTACTTCATCCATTTGAAACGCTCCCGGTGTTCCTGCGGCAATTGCATCCGATTCTGGCTGCCCTGGCCATGGCCTTCAGCAGTATCTGTGTTGTGAGCAACAGCTTGAGGCTATATCGCGCCGATATCGGTGATTAATTTTATTGAGAAACAATCACTGATGTAAATTTACGAAAATCCGGTTTTGGCTATCAGTTCCTCCGCCAAATCATTATAATCGATGTAACCGAAACTGCTTTTTCGGAAAAAGACCACCGGTTTCCTGACGTCCGCACTTTCCGCAATGGTTGTATTGTGGCGGATGACGGTATTGAACATCAAATCACGATACCTCATATCGGATTGAAGTTGATTCAGCACTTTCCGCCCCACGCGTGTGCGCTTATCAAAAAGCGTCGCCACGATACCGGAAACGTGAAGGTCCGGGTTAATACCTTCCCGGATGGCCGCAATGGTATCAAACAGTTCATCCAGAGCCGCAAAAGCATATGGATGGGTCTGGCAGGGTATTAACACCTCTTTTGCGGTGGCAAACACATTCACCGTGAGAAGAGATAGGCTGGGTGGTGTATCGATGAGGATGAAATCATAGTCGAGATCCAGTCCAACAAGCGCTTCCTTCAACCGATTCTCACGGCCCTCCTCATCCACCAATTCCACTTCCGCACCGGAAAGATCCACTGTGGATGGAATGATATCAAGATTTTCCCACCTGGTGTTCAACACCACATCATCGCGTTTTAAACTTTTGCTGTCCATAATGAGATCATAAACACTGGGTGCGTTCTCAGGCAGATCGATACCCAGTCCTTTTGTGGCATTGGCTTGGGGGTCCATATCCACAATAAGCGCAGACCGATTTTCCAATGTTATTGCGGCACCCAAATTGATGACGGTCACTGTTTTACCGACACCGCCTTTCTCATTGGCGACGGCAATACATCTCATTTTATTACTGTTCATTCCATGGTCTCCTGTACAAGTTGAGACAAACCTTCTCGGACAGCATCGATGCGATCCCCGATTTCACCGGCGGTCTGGCCCATATCCTTAAGGATATCATTTGCCTTCTGTCTATCGGACTGTTTTTCACCGATGAGATTCTTGAATTCAGCCATTTGAAGAACAGAGGCCTGAAATCGCTCGCATAACCGTTCATTGATTTCACGGGATGCGGCATCGGCCAACTTCAATACATACTGAAATTTAATATTCTCCCGATGATCTTTAAGTTGGGCCAGGACCGATCTTTCAGTCTCCTGTTTTATTCTTTTGACGGCGCCTTTAAATGCCATCACCGTTTCCTCATTCTCACTGGAGAAAGGTTTCCTGATCACTTTTTTTACTGCTCCGATCAACTTATAAACGCCCAGTCGAATGACGGCATCTGTCTTTACATGAGCAGAATATCGCATCATGGCTTTCGCTGGTGGTATGACAATCCCAACGATGGTTTTGATACGCTCAAGATCCAATTCGGTATTGCCGCCGTATTCACTGCCATTGATGTTAAGGCCGATATTTTCAAGGGCGAATCGGTGTTCAGAAATGACCTCCCGGATCATGTTGTCAAAAGGCTTCGTGATGGTGACGATACTGTCGGCAAGTTTTTTTTCCAATCTTTTGACGAATCGGACAATTTCAGGCGTCAGATTCTCTGCCATGTAAATATCGACGGCTTGCTTGAAATCCTGGTATATCACATAAAGCGTTCCACCAAAGCCTGAGGACTCAATACCGTCAAGATAGTCGTTGTAATTGATTGAATACGATCGGATAAAATCGATTAATTGTCTGACCATTTCTCCGCTTCGCGCATCAAAGAATCGATCGATTTCGGGTTTCAGATCGCGTTTTAATTTATCAATGGCACCTTCCAGGGTGTTTTGAATTACAGATTTCATCTGATTGATGCGCAGCCTGTGCAGCTCGATTTTTTCCGTAATTTTCCCGGCACCATCGGCATCCTGATCGAGCATAACCTTGCTCAATTGTATCCATTGGTCAATGCCGTCACCAACCATGGACAGCCGTTCCAGGTGATTTTTCAGAAGCAGTGCGAATCGTTCTCTATTGATCTTTTGGTAAAAAGTGTCAAAAAACCGCTGACGCTCAGCCGATGAATATGTGATAAAATCAGATTCCTGTTGCCATTGATCCAACCGGGCCTGATCTTTAGCGGATAGCTGGCCTTGCTGTTCATCGAATAAATGATAAAGACCGGAAAATGAGAACAGTACGGCCCCCGGTATGAGTAGCTTCAGCTCCTCATGTATCTTTTCAATACCATTTTCCAGATCTCCAAGTGAATCATGTTCACTGAAATCACAGTTCACGACAAACAGTATATTGTCGATGATGGCCATTTTTTTGATCATGGATAAAAATCTGATATCAGCCTGACGAACTCCGGTACGGCTGCTGACGACATAAACAATGAGGTTGGTTCGATATAAGTAGTCTTGAATCATGGCGAGATGGAGCGGATTTGGAGAATCACTTCCCTGGCAATCGGCAATCTCAATATGGTCCCCCAATTTTGTGTCGGCCACTTCAAGGCGAATGTCGCTGAGATATACGGACAGGGCATCACTGGAGACGAATTCACGATGGTCCGGAAAGTGGTCCGGGTCAAAGTGTAATTCCGTACTGTCCGATGCAACAATATCGTGCACGCGGTCATATCCGTTCAAATACGACGACAACAGCACGGAATTCACATTGCGCATATCCTTTGTGAATAGCTGATCCGCGCTCAGTGAACTGATAGCGCGTTCAAGTTCTTCCCGATCCTTTTGACGACGGATATCGAAATTGTCTGTACTGGAAAATCGATCGTCAGGGAATAAAATCAAGGCTTGTTGAATATCGTGATTCACCTCATCCCATGACTTGAAAAAGAGGTGAGCCTGTTTGTGTTCTCCCCCGACAACCCGTGTGACAATGGATGTGACCACACCGGCACCACGCTTCAGGTAATCGCCGGTGAGCAATGTATTTACAAAGGTACTCTTACCTGATTTTATCGTGCCCACAACGGCTACGTGGATGTCGTCGCTGGTAGTGTCCTTGGTGATGCCGGTACAGGTATCCTCCCACTGATCAAAGGATTGGTTCTTCAAGCCTGGTATGGATCTGGCCGTCTCGAACAGACCGGTCAGGATTCCGTTGATATTCAACAATTCTGTTTTTAGTGTCTCGTAAGTCTTCATAGGATATTATGAAAGGCATTTCTGGTTTGGCACAACTCAAAAATCTATGACTTCAATCAACTTTTTGAGAAGTGGTATGAAACGTACCCTGCGCGTCAGGCCCGGTCATACAAGGGTTGGTATGGATTGTCTAAACATAGCTCGTTCTTGTGCTGTCGGACAACCACAATGAATCGTGTATTGTCTGCACAACGCCCCGCCGCACGCCTTGTATTATTCAGGAGCGGTACTTGCTCCCCCTGACGAAGCGGCTGTAGAGCCGGTTACACCAACGCCACCGGAGAAGACCTTACCAGTCCCGGTGTTGGATGGTGTTGCATCGTCCGGAAAAATTTGTGTACTGCCACTACCGGGCTGTACATTGACATCAGTCGATGGTACTGCGGGCGACTCCGGAATGGTCGTATCGATGGGACCAGCTTCCGGCATGATGGTACTGCCGGGAGGCTCTGTTTCGGTTGAATCCGGTGTGTTACCAGTGCTAATTGGATCGCCATTTCCAGCCTTCAACTCTCCAAGCTGGCGATTGGCTTCAGCCAGTTCTCTCTGGACATCCAGTAATTTTTTTCGAAGGTTCTCCCGGGTTGTCATCTCCGTTTTGATACGTAACTGCGCACTAGCCAACTCTTTTTTCAGGGACTTAATTTCCGCTTGAGAATTTTTAGCATCTGTTTCAGCGGAATCCCGGGAATTTATCTGGGCTTGCATTGCGCTAAGATTGTTATGGTTCAGGTGACGCAACCGGTTTGTTGTGACAAATGATAACGCCGCTGTAATTATGGCGATGGATGCAGTAATGATTACAAATCGCAAAATCAATCGATGAAAGCCGATTATTCTTTTGCGTGAACTCCACCAAGCAGCCATTCATTCCCCCCCTGTAAGATAATGGATTTCCGACAACTGATGAAATTGCCTCAACTCTTAATTTCGCCAACAACCAGTGTCATTGACCATTCCTGTACGGATTTATTTATCGATCCGCTGGTTGACAAACCTGTCGCCGCAAGAATTTTTTGGAGAAACATTGCATAGGTCGGCGTGGTATCCCGACTGTGTACAGTGAGCAGAATCCCCTGGGGTGGTTTTGAAAATGCACTTCGAGACACACCGTTCGTCGTCCATCCACCCTGTGTCAGAATATCATTCAACTCGACGGCCATACGCTCGGCGTGATCGTTACCAAGCACTGCAACAATATCGATATTGCCTTTAGGCCCCGGTTCGATTAAATCCATCAACGTCTTTCGCTGTGTTTCCGACAATAGCGCCGCCGGTTTTACCGGTTCGAGTTCATCGACGGCGTCACCGGTGACCGGAATGCTGCCATCGTCGTATCTGTTTTCCCGCTCGTTCCGTTGAAAAGAGCCGGTTGAATCAGCAGTGTTTCTTACCTTTTTCCGCATTTTCCCGAGTTCGTCTCTGAGCTTGCCGGACTCACTTTCGAACGTTCTAAGCCTCTGTGTCAGGATGTCCCGTTCCTGCTGGGTGTCAAGCAATTCCTTGCGAATCTCTTTAGCGGCCTTCTTCAGTTTTTCAGGTTTAGGATCATTGATCGGTTGGCCTGATTCTTTGAAGGCAGCAATTTTTTTGGACAAAAACCACAGGCCAATGAGAAGCAAACCCGTGACTGCAATGGCCCAGAAAGCATACAATCTGAGATGGCCGTCAATTTTTTCTACGGTTTCAACGATACTCCACCATTCAAGCATATCAGTCTCCAACGTCTGTTATTTCGACTGTGTTTGGAAATATTATGAGTAATACCAATTAATTGTCAATGAATCAAGTGAAAAGAGGGCACAACTTGATTACCGGTGAAAATTTACAGACGGTTATATAGATTAGCAGCCGGTCCGGCTCCGGGCAAGAATTCTATCTCGCCTGCTGTTCAGGCGTGCTTGAACATTCCTTTTTATGCTTTTTCGTTTGGAATTGAGAACCGCACAGCTGTATCGAATATTTTTTTCGAAAAGCTCCGGGTAGTTATACGCGTTGGCGCGAAGTTTCCGGCTATTGGATGTAAATTTACGAAGAAGTGCTATTTCCTTGCCAATGACCTTGGTATCCCTTTGGATGACTGCATTCAGGAAAGATTCTCTGTCATTGGCGCAATCCGCATAGGTTACTGCCCGGCCCATTTGATTGATGTTGTGCCCATCGCTGCCACCGGTGATGGATTTATTGAGGTTGAACCCGAGTACAGCGCATTTAAGATTCCATTTATTGATATTGCCGGAATTTATAACCTCGACACCGTCGACCAATGAATAGAGTTTTTCAAGTCTTTCCATGGGAAATTGAAGATTGCAGACACCAGTGTAAGCGGCACAATACGGATGCGGGAAAATGATGACGGATCGATGGACTTTGGCCCTGTCAATGATTTCTTCCATTCTGAGTGACAGGCTGCTCATTACCCCGTTCCCCATATAGGGTTCAACATCATCGATATAAAACTTTTCAAGGCTGGCCACATCGTAGAAGTACACCAGCAGGTGGGTCCCTTCAACAGTGGTCAGTTCAATGCCGGGAATGCTCAGCAAATCCTCGTACTGGTCGATCTCCACGGCCCCCCCGATGCAATTATGATCTGTTACGGAGACGCCGATATGCATCCGGCGGGCCAAATCAACGATTTCCGGAACCGTATTGATACCATCGGAATAGGTGGAGTGAAAATGTAAATCAACGACCACATAGTTGTGGGTCAGCGCCTGCAGATCGGGTTTTTCGAATCTAATTTTATTTATCTGGTTCATTGGGTATTCGGTGTTGAATGTCTGATTCAGCTGTACCTCATTGAAATACAACGAATTTGGTGTAGGTTGATGTCAATGCCACACGACGCGTGACAAGCGGTAGATGGTAAAAACATCCTGATAGTAATACATTGCGTATACAAAAGCTACCATATCCATGGAAACTGCTCGATGGTTAAACTACAGCTTCTTCTCGTTGACAACACGGTTCTTGCCATTTCGCTTGGCGATGTAGAGTGATCTATCCGCCCGGTCGAGTATATCTTCCAGGGTATCGCCCTTGCGCTGGGCACTGCACCCGATACTGACCGTGATCTTAAGGGTTTCACCATTGGGATTATCATCAATGGCATACCGGGTGGATGCAATGGATTTGCAAATTGCCTTGGCCTTTTTTGTCGCATTTCGAAGAGAGGCCCCTTTCAACAATATTACAAATTCTTCTCCGCCATACCGGGCCAGAAAATCCTCGGACCGGACGGAACCTTTGCATTTATTCGAAAATGCCATCAGCACGCGGTCGCCAATAAGGTGTCCGTGGGTATCATTGACTGTTTTAAAATCATCAATATCCAACAACAGCAATGACATCGGCTCGCGGGTGTCAGCACAATGTTTAACTGCCTGCCCGGCATATTCATCAAAGGCCTGACGATTATAAATACCGGTCAATCCGTCTTTTACGGATTTGTTTTTAGCATTCTCCAGTTCCCTTTTCAGGATGACTACTTTATTGGACAACCGGCTGATTTGTTCGTTTTCACTTTTCTGTTTATCGGTCATGAACAGGCGCATTTGATTGACTTCTTCTTTAAGCACCTGTTTAATTTTCTTAATGTCATCCAGAAGGGTGATTTCTTCTATTCTTTCGCCGTGGTCTTGAACGCGCTCATATATTTCGCGGTTTTCCACATTCAGATTGACCATGGCCTGGGATAAAAGCTCTATGATATCTTTAAGTTCTCTCTCCTTTTCCAGGATATAGCTTTTTTGGCGATCGATGAAATCGGCAATTCGAAGTTTTTGCGTTTTAAAAGCCGGTTCAATTTCCTGGGAGGAATTGTGGTCCGCAACAACGCCTGAAAGTGAATCCATGTCCTGTTTGTATTGTCCGGATTGAATTTCTTCTATATCCAGCGCAAAATCCTTTAAAAACAAGAGCATGGTCTTGATGGTCTGCAGAAAAAACACGTCCCGGTCTTTTTGCCGGTCATTTCGTAAAGGTGTATCCGTTTCACTGTTGGTTCGTTTAGGATCTTTTCCCGAAAACCCCATTCATCCTCCTCGACGAGACTATGGAAATTTGTCATGCCGTAATCTTATATATCGTCTTATCGGGTCAAATCTTTATCCCGTTTGGTAACGATTTTTATTTAATGAAACCTCGAGACGGGAAACGATCAACGAACAGGTGAGTGTGAGTATCAGATAGAGGATACTTATGGTGATCCAAATTTCAAAGGTCATATAGGTCGCAGCCATTATTTCCATTCCTTGAAAAGTGAGTTCCTGTATGGAAATTACCGACACGATTGCGGAATCTTTTATGGTCGAGATGAATTGGCCGGCGAGTGGCGGCAGAATCCGTTGGATGGCCTGGGGTAGCACCACATGTTGTAACAATTGCCACCGCGACATACCCAATGCACTGGCGGCCTCCCATTGTTCCCGTTCGATGGATTGAATGCCGGCCCGGACGATTTCGGCAATATAGGCCCCTTCAAAAATAGCCAGTGTGATAACAGCGGATAGAAATATGGTGAACATCTCCGGCGGTGCGAAGAGGATCGTGAAAATACGTTGAATGTTGCCGGATCGAGACCGGATGAATTCATCCACACCCAACACCGGCATGATCTGATCGCTCACAAAATAATAGAAAAGAAAAATGATCACAAGTGGGGGAAGGTTGCGGCAAAGTTCGACATATGTTCTGCCGATCAGTCGTTTAAAAAGTGTTCTGCTGATCCGGCACAACCCCATGATGGACCCGAAAACACAGGCCAATATCGTCCCCCAGAAACTCAATCGTATGGTGGTCAGGAGCCCTTGTGCGAGTAAATTAGAGACCCATCTGTTCCGCTCCGCATCGAAACGGAACAAATATTGCGGAATGGCTTGCCAGTTCCATTTATATTGAAGCCCCACCTGAATCCGATATACAAAATACATGCAGACAGCGATTAGCAATGCACCGATAATCAAATCAAGTGGGGAGATTTTTATTTTTTTGTTTACCAAGGAAAGTCACAACTGTTTTGGTATGGCCTCTCCGCATAGGGTTGCGGGTGGCATTATCAGAACACCCTACCACATATTGTGCATACGAATTGTGTGACACAATATGTGGTAGGGACATTGGATTTGAACGATCGAACGGTTTGTTTTATCAGCTTGCCGCATTTTCAATCACTGAATCTGATCTTCCCAATCCCGGGTTTCAAACCAGTACTGTTTTCGCTCCTGCAGCCAGCCCTCGGCCATAACATACCCGATCCAGTTGTTAAAATAATTCAATGAATCCGGATCACCTTTCCGAAGGGCGAACCCAATAGGTTCTTTTGTAAAAGTGCCACTGATCGGAAGAAAGAGTTTGTCCGGATACTTCAATGAATAATATGCCGGTGTAGGGGCGGATTCCACGACGGCATGGGCTCTGCCGTTCAATAATTCCTGGTAAACCTGAGCTTCTGATTCGAATAATCGTAAGGTGGCATTCGGCATGCTCTTTTTGCTGGCCATGACCGCGGTTGTGCCAAGCTTTGCCGCTATTACCACTTCCTTTTTATTAAAATCTTCAAGGCTTGAAAAGCCCGCCGCCAGTTTCTTATTGGCGACGATGGACATACCGGAATAGTCGTAAGGAATAGAAAAATTGACCTTTAAATTCCGCTTTGGCAATATGCCCATACCCCCGATAATCACATCAAATTTACCGGTCAACAGGGCCGGGATAATTCCGGACCATTTGGTGGGCACGAATTCCACCTTCACGCCCATATCTTCTGCGAACCGAGTCGCCACATCAATTTCAAATCCCACCAGCTTTCCGGTTTTATCTTTCATCGCCCAGGGAACAAATGTATCCATCCCCACGCGCACAACACCCCGTTTTAACATCTGCTCCACGACGCTCTGGTTGGTTAATTGCTGTTGAATAGTTTCCGCATGGGCACTTGAGATCATAAAAATCAATGCACACAGGCCAAGCAGCATCAAACGGTATTTTGTTAATAAAATCATCTCTTTCTCCTTTTTGTCTTTATAAAAATGACGGTTAATGAGCAGCCGTTGTTTCCCTGGGAATTCGGCCGGAGTCCTGAATTTTTTTCATCCGGAAGCGTGCGGATCACGAACGTTCTTCCCGCCAGCGCTTGGGGTGCGGCAAATCACCTCGCACAATTGTTCCGGATATCGTTGGCATCCGTTTTATAAGAACAATCGTCCCTGAAAATGACTGCCGTCACTCCTCGATCCTCAATCGATGTTCCATGACATTCACCGCAAACGAAATGGACACTGTAATGACAAGGTATATCAGTGCAACAGCAAACCATATTTCAAAGACAAGATAAGTTTCCGCTACAATCGCCTGTGCATGCATTGAAAGATCGTAAATGGCAATCGTGCTGACCAGCGCAGAGTCCTTGACGAGAGATATGGCCTGGCTGGTCAACGGGGGCAAAACCCTTCGAATCGCCTGCGGCAGGATCACATGCCGGTATATATAAAATGTGCTCAGTCCAAGACTATGAGCGGCTTCCCATTGGCCACGGTAAATGGATACAATACCGGCACGAAATATCTCAGAAGCGTATGCGCCTTCAAAAAGGCTCAAGGCAAGAACCGCGGCGGTAAACCTGTCGATATCCAACACCGGTGCAATGACAAAGTATATGAAAAACAATTGGACGAGAAGCGGTGTATTTCGAACCAATTCCAGATACGCCCGTGCGATAAACCGGCCAATGTAGGAATTCGAGAGTCGCAAGAATGCGGTCGTAAGGCCTACCCCAAACGCGAATATGAGGCTAATACCGGTTATCTTTAGGGTGATAATGACACCGTTCAGCAATGGGCCGGTGATAAACGAATTCGCATCAAACGTCAAAAAATATTGGGGGAGCCGGTACCACTGCCAATGATACCCGAGCCGTTCAGTCCCCCGGAACAGCATCCAACACAGGAAAGCGACCACCACGACAAATTTTGCAATGTTCCAGACAGCAAAGGAATTTCTGTTCGACCAGTTTTTTTTTAATTCTGTCAGATACAATTCATCCGTCCAATCTGCCAACAATCCCACGAGGGTTTGCATCTATATCGTCCGCATTTGATGAGCGAGGCATGATTTAATTAAAGATATCGGATATGAATTCGGCAATCGTGGTGATATCAAGAGCCAAAATGTGTGCGCATAATAGCAACTAAACGGGCTGTTGTAAAGGCAGGTGCCGGCTGTGTATCAGCGGGCACGTACCGCTGCACAATTGTATATCATGGCCATGGACGGTCTTGGACAGGAGGAAGGGAGCATTCCGTGTTCATCAAAGTTGACAAACGCTCGGTGACGGATTAGCCTTTACACCATCGAAAAAACAATCAGTTAGGTTGGGAAAAGCTCATCGGATAAGGTTATCCGGATGTGGAACATAGTGGTCGCCTCGTGGCGGGGCCCGAATGACAATCGATCAAACATCAGGCAGGGATAGTATTGAATGGATTTTTCACCGGTTACTTTGGAACAACAGGAGCAATATCTCGAACTTTACTCAATCACCCCACAAAAAGCATCGGATTACAGTTTCACAAATCTCTGGGGCTGGGCTGAAGAATATAAGCTGCAGTGGGCTTGGGATAAGGATTTGGTCTGGATACGACAGCAACTCCCGCAACCGCAGTCATGGGCGCCGGTGGGGGATTGGCACCGCGTGAACTGGAATGCCTGGGCAAAAGAAAACCCGGGTTTTGAAATGATCCGTGCCCCTGAAACGCTGATTCAAATTCTCAAATCGGGGGATCTTGAAGTTGAGGTATTCGAAACCCGTGGATCCTGGGATTACATCTACCGTGTCGATGAATTATCGGAATTGAAAGGCAATCGATTTCACAAAAAGAAAAATCTGGTCAACCAGTTTCGGAAAAAATACGATTTCGCCTATCTGGAATTTGGCAAGGGAATGGTCGAACAGGCCCTATCCATGCAGGATGACTGGTGCATGTGGAGAGATTGTGAAGCCCACGCCACCCTTTCCGCTGAAAATCGTGCGATCAAACGGATTTTGTCCCATTGGGACAAACTGAGACATCTGAAGGGCGGCGCGATTCTCGTGGACGATGTGATGGTGTGCTATACCATTGCCGAACAGATCTCGGATGAGATGCTGGTCATCCATTTCGAGAAGGGGAACCCATCATACAAGGGATCATACCAGGCGATAAATAAAATATTTCTCGAACAATTCGATGGACCATGCACGCTTGTAAACCGGGAACAGGACCTGGATGACGAGGGGCTGAGAAAAGCAAAGCTATCCTACAATCCCGTCGATTTTATCCGGAAAAACCGAATCGTCATAAGCCCCCGATAAGGGCATTTGGTTTGCGAGGGATCGGGGTGTTTTTTTTAATCCAATCCGTGCTCTTGAAAAAAACGCACCGGCACCTGAATAGACGCGCAGACCATCATCAGGAATTATGATCCACAACCTTTCCCAGAAGCTCATGAATCTTCATATCGCCCAATCTTTCGCTGAATTCAGCGGTATCGAATTTGGTCCGGGCGGCACGCAAGGTTTTATCGCTCAACAAAATACTGTTGGGGTATGGTTTGGTTAAATCCTGTAGCCGGAAAACATCATTAACGGAGTCACCGATCACGGTGTAATCCATCTTCATGTCGAACCCGATATTCCCGACAACCACCTCTCCGGTATGAATGCTGATACCAATCGTCAAAACAACACCCAGATCCTGTGCCAATGTATCATTTATACCCGCAACCGATTCTCTCATTTCCAGTGCGGCATTTACCGCATTGTCCGTGTCGGAAATACTGGAAACCGGTGCACCAAAAATAGCCAGAAACCCATCCCCCAGATATTTATCGACGATTCCATTATGTTTAAAAATGATTCCGCCTGTAATTGAGAAGAAATGATTTAACAACATTACGGTCCGCTGAGGACCAAGTTCCTTGGATAAAGACGAGAATCCTCTCAGGTCGATGTTGATCAGGGTCAGCGTTTTCAATTCCTCTACCATTTCGGCTTCACCCTGGGAGCCATGAAGAATTTTATCCAGAACTTCCTTGGGCACAAATTTTTGAAACATTCGGCGAATACCGCGTTCGTTCTCGGCCATGGATACGGTTTCTTTGTATAAGTTTGCATTTTCTATGGCAATACTCACAGAAGAGGCGATGGATTGTAATAAATCTTCATCATTATGCGTAAAATCCTGGCCTATTTTGTTCAACACTTCTATTACACCCACCACCCGTCCCTGTGATATCATGGGGACGCATAGGGCCGAACGGGGTTTAATCTGTTCTTTCGTATTCATCCGGGGTAGAAAATGTCCGGAAGATTGAGTTTCGTTTACGATAATTGATTCACCCTTGGCGGCGACATATCCGGGGATACCTTCACCGAGTCTTATGCGAACCATATCCCTGATATTTTCATCGATATTGAAGGCCGCTGCAAATTCCAGTTCATTTTCTTTGACCAGATAAAGGGCTCCGGCTTCAACATTCATGATCATGTGAATCATGTCCATCGTATAGTTCAACACCTGCTTGATATCGAAGGTGGATGTGGCCAAGGCGCTGCCGATCTGCTTAATCGAATCCAATTCCCTGTCGCGTTTCACCACAGCGGCCAGGAGTTGATTTCGCTCTATTGCCAAAGAAAATGCCCGTGCAAGCCATTCCAGCAAAATACGGGTCTCATGGAATATGGCAGGATTTTCGCCGGAAAGGATCAACACCCCCTTGACCGCCCCATCTATTTTCAACGGCGTAATGGCAGCGGATCGATTGTCTCCCTCGCACAGCAGGGCACGATCGGTATTGCCGTGTAGTGTCATGGTATCATTTAGAATAATGATGGACTCCTGACGAAACGCTTTTTCAATCATACTGCTTTTTTCCAGCGCGAGATACCCCCCCTTTGAGACCATCATGGGTTGATTGGATACCATGTCAAAGACATAGACCTGATCCGCCCGGCTATCATCCCGCAACAAAACCACCGCCGTGGCATAACTGATTACCGACTTGATTTCATTCAAAAAAGCGTGAAGCAACTCACTGTTCCGGAAACTAGAGGTGATCACATTCAGCGTGCTGGCCATCGTACCAAGATAGGTGTCCACCTTTGTTTTATACCGCAATAAATTCAAATTTTCGTAAGTGAACGCCGCATTGCTCAATAAGGGAAACAGCACCTCGATTTCCCTTTGCGTATAGACCCGGTCATCTTCCTTCCTGGAGATGGTCATCACACCGATGATATCCCGGCTGGTCTTGATGGGAATACAGATAAACGACTTGGTGCCGTAATGAAGACGATTTGTCCGTCCGAATCGATTATCTTTTTCAATATCTTCGATGACAAGAGGTGTTTTATTTAATACAGCATATTTTGCAATGCTGGTTTCGAATTCGATATGATCGTCTTTTTCGAAATATTTATCGACTCCGATGCAGGCTTTCACCTTAAAGTACTTGCGGTCCGGTTCTTCAAGCAAAAGGATTGATCCCAGGCTGGAAGCCGTCAGATCGAGGGCGCGTTCCAGAACAATATATAATATTTCATCCGGATCGGAGGTCACATAGCACAATTCGGAAAGATCTTTGAGTGTTGATATCTCGTTGCACCGTTGTTCGAGGTTCTCCACCACCGATGTATACTCGCTATCGATAATGTTAAACAATTCCATCATCTTGTGGAGTTCGTCCTTGTGGTGAGACAGCTCCACCTCGGGGAATAACGAATTCATCTTGCCGGATATCGTTTTGGAAAAGCCGGTGATCTCATAGAATACAGTTCGCAGCATATACAAACCGATCAACGAGAATCCCAGCACACCCAAAAAAAATATCGGGATCAGCCTGTCATTCAGAAGCTCGTATCGTATGCCGAAGTAAATGAGACCCATAACCGGAAGCAGGAAAAAAAAGGAGAAAATAATGTTCAGCTTATATTGGAGGGTCCGGTTATAAAAAAATTTCTTTTCAATCCACTTGTAAATCTTCATTCGCCACTCGCTGGAAGTAGGTTTAGACTTCTGGGAACAACGATATTTCTATTAATTTGAACAGGTTCACAAAGTATTCATTCTACCAAAAATACCAAAGCTTGAAAAGATGAAATTGGTGGTGGTCGATCTTAGCCTTGACTTTCATGGTCACTCTGCATATAGGGGCAGATTGATACCTGAATCTTGCATGAAAATAAATGAGAAAGAGATATAACCTTGTGAATAGCGGGATAATACAAAAATTCTGAAATCTTCGGTTTAACCCATATGGTTAAAATGGATTGTGGTCTGATTTTCTCATTATTTTTCACCTAAAGGCGTGTCGGAGGCTTCCATCTGCAGCGTTATTAAGGGTTTGCGGTAAAACAATCACCACACTTTTGTTCCAAAAGATGTGGGGCTTCACCCTTAAAGCCTTGCATATGAAAGCCTCCAACACGTGCAAGATTCAGGTGATATATCGATGAAACATCACGTCATTGTCAAACAGTCTGCAGGTGCAATCATCAGATCATCTCCATTAATCATTTAGCCGGCTATATAGCACACCGTTGATCAACTCGTAAGCATTTGGAATAGGAATTATGAATAACGATCATTGCCATAAAATCACCACCGAATTGAATATCGGTGAATCACAAGTTCGCGCCGTGGCGCTGTTGCTGAAAGAAGACGCAACCATCCCATTTATCGCCAGATACAGGAAGGAAGCCACCGGCAGCCTTGATGAGGTTGCGGTGACAGCCATCCGGGATCGCTTGAATCAACTTACAGAATTGGAAAACCGGAAGGAGACAATTCTCAGTTCACTGGAAAAACACGGTCATCTTAACGAGGAATTGAAAGAAGCCGTAGCGGATGCCGATTCTCTGGCCGTCCTGGAAGATATTTACCTACCTTACCGCCCCAAACGACGGACCCGATCGACCATTGCCAAGGAAAAAGGACTGGAACCTCTGGCGCTCACCCTGTTGGAGCAGAAAGGCCTTGACCCTGAAGCGACAGCCGCATCCTACCTTGACGATGAAAAGGGTGTGGCATCCGTGGCGGATGCCCTTGCCGGCGCCAGAGATATCATTGCGGAGATTGTAAACGAAGACCAGACCGCCAGGGCGAAACTTCGCCGGCTTTTTACCGAAAAAGCATTGATCAAAAGCTGGGTGACCGGGGACGAAGAGAAAGCGGTTAAATATGAAAATTATTTTAACTGGGAAGAACCCGCCCCCAATGCACCATCACATAGGATCCTGGCCATAAGGCGCGGAGAAAAAGAGAATTTTCTGAATTTCAGTATACTTCCCGATGAAGAGGATGCCGTTGCCATTTTAATTGGGTTATTTGTCACTGGCGATGCCGATGATTCAAAACAAGTCGAAATGAGTGTCCGGGACGGTTACAAACGCCTGTTATCACGGGCTATGGAAACTGAAACGAGGCTGGTCACCAAAGAACGCGCTGACCGTGAAGCCATTGCAGTATTCGCCGGAAACCTCAGGCAATTATTGATGGCTTCACCACTGGGTGCCAAACGCATCTTGGGAATAGATCCTGGATTTCGGACCGGATGTAAGGTGGTTTGTCTGGACCGGCAGGGTAAATTGCTGGCCAATGACACGATCTTTCCACACAGCTCGGCCAAGCTTTTGGACACTGCGAAATCAAGAATAATTCACCTGCAGAAAAAATGGGACATTGAAGCCATCGCTGTGGGCAACGGCACCGCCGGTAGAGAAACCGAGACATTCATGAAGGGCTTTGATTTTGGCAAACCCGTTCCGATTTTTTCAGTAAACGAAAGCGGTGCGTCCGTATACTCCGCTTCCGAATGCGCTAGAGTCGAGTTTCCGGATCATGATCTCACCGTTCGTGGCGCCGTCTCCATCGGACGCCGGCTAATGGATCCTTTATCAGAGTTGGTTAAAATCGACGCAAAATCAATTGGTGTCGGACAATATCAACATGATGTGGACCAGAATGCACTTAAAGCGTCCTTGGATGATGTTGTCGTCAGTTGCGTGAATGCGGTCGGTGTAGATGTCAATCGCGCCAGTGCGGAGCTGTTGACATATGTCTCAGGATTGGGGCCGCAGCTGGCACGGAATCTGGTAGCCCATCGTAACGAGAACGGGGCTTTCGACTCCCGGGCAGCCTTAAAAAAAGTACCGCGTCTCGGGCCAAAGGCGTTTGAGCAATGTGCCGGCTTTTTACGTATCAAGGACGGTAAGAACCCGCTGGATGCAAGCGCGGTCCATCCGGAGAGCTACCCGATTGTCCGGGCAATGGCCGCGGACATTGGGTGTTCAGTCTCCGAGTTAATGAGCACTACACAACTGAGAAAAAAAATTGACATGGGATCCTATGTCACGGACACTGTTGGTCTCCCGACAATTAAGGATATACTTGCGGAATTGGAGAAACCCGGCCGGGATCCACGAACGGAACTGGAAGAATTCAGCTTTGCCGACGGAGTTGAAAAAATGGAAGACCTGGAAACCGGTATGCGGATTCCAGGCATTGTGACCAATGTGACGGCCTTCGGGGCATTTGTGGACATTGGTGTTCACCAGGACGGCCTCGTCCATATTAGTGAATTGGCGGATAAATTCATTAAAAATCCCCACGAGGTTGTCAAGGTGCAGATGAAGGTGGAAGTAACGGTGTTGGAGGTGGACTCGGACCGAAAACGAATTGCATTGTCCATGCGTCAGCAGCCGGGGAGCCGGGACAAGCGACCGGCGAACCAATCGAAAAAAATATCTCCCAAACCACCGCAACGGAAAAAAACCGAGCCGAAGAAAACGCCGTTTAACAATCCGTTCGCAGAGGCACTGCAAAAAATAAAAAACTGATTCGATAAACACCGGGGCCATAGATGCCCGCAAGAAATAAGGGATGGAAGCATGAACGCCGTCGTTCAACGGGTCACACAAAGTACGGTGTTGGTGGATGGCGAGACCATCGGCAGCATTGAAAAAGGTGTACTGGTTTTATTGGGTGTCAGTAAAACCGATTCTGAAAAAGAGGCTGCTTACCTGGCCGGTAAAATTGCAAATTTGCGGATTTTCGAAGATGATGACGGTAAGATGAACCGCTCCCTATTGGATATAAACGGTTCAATTCTTGTGGTGTCGCAGTTCACTCTTCTGGGAGATTGCCGTAAAGGTCGCCGCCCCTCTTTCATCTCTGCCGCACCACCGGAACAGGCGCGTGAACTCTATGAATATTTCATACGTCAATGCAAGCACGAAGGTCTGGATACCCAGACCGGGCGATTTCAGGCCATGATGCAGGTGTCACTGGTAAACGACGGCCCGGTGACGCTCATTCTGGAAAGCCCGGAAAGTCTAACCGCCATCAACGATGACAGTCCGTAATCTTAGCAACCATATGAACGTACCACAGACGTATAATCGGCACCTGGCGACAATCGTATCGTGTCTGACGATACTATTTTCCGGGTATAGTTTCGCCACAGCCCCGCAACAATCAACTCCCATTGCAAATACGCGGAAAGTTCCGTCTTTCATAGCTGCAATGGATGCTGGTATCGGTCCCAACGACGCCGTACTGCTTGCCGGTCCGGACGGAGATATCATTTATTCAAAACATGCGGATAAACCATTGACGCCGGCGTCAACCCTTAAACTACTCACCGCCCTATTCGCCTTTCATCATCTGGGATCCGATTTCCGGTTTCAGACGGAGTTTTTCCAGGACGCGGATGGCAATATTTATATAAAAGGATATGGTGACCCGCTGCTGATATCGGAGGAAATCGAATGGATCTGCAGCGTCCTGGGCCCGAAAATAGAAAAAATAAACAATCTGTTTCTCGATGATCTGTATTTTCGTCAACCGATTATGATTCCCGGTATAAAAAATAGTGCGGAACCTTATGACGCTCCTAACGGTGCACTGTGTGTGAACTTCAACACGGTTTTCTTTAGAACGGTGGACGGCATCGCACAGAGCGCTGAAAAGCAAACGCCCATTTTACCGCTGGCGATTGCAAAAATCCGAAAAACCAGACTCAAACAGGGGAGAATCATTCTAAGCCATTCCCGAAATGAGATTCTGCAATATGCCGGTGAGATGTTTCAATATTTCTTAAAAGCGCATGGGACACCTGTTCTTGGAGAGATCCACCCCAAGGGGATTGACGGCAGGTCAGCGCAGAAAATCTTCAAACATCGGTCCCGCCACACACTGGAACGGGTCGTTGCCAAACTTCTGGAGTTTTCCAATAACTTCATTGCCAATCAGGTACTTTTAACCGTTGGCGCTGAAGTTCACGGCCCCCCGGCTGGGTTAAATAAGGCGGCAGCGGCCATGCATCGATATGCAGCAGATGTACTCAATATGACGACGCTGGAAATCGTTGAAGGTTCGGGGATATCCAGGAGGAACAAGATAAGTGCAAATGACATGCTATCTGTGCTCAAGGCCTTTGAACCGCACCATCGTTTGATGCGCCGGAATGGGAATGAGTGGTATAAAACCGGGACCTTGGATGGAATCAGCACACGTGCCGGATACATTCAAGATGACGACACCCGATTGTATAAATATGTGGTATTCCTGAACTCATCATCGGGGACAAATGCCGAATTACAGGTGAATCATCTGATACAATGGGTAATCAATTCGAAACCATGATGGATACTTATCGGCGGGGTATCACCTGCTCAGCTATGCTTTGGCTCAGGACCGCTGGTAATATAAGCATATGCGCTATGGTTATGAATGGACTCAAAATTTTCCGCGCCCACTGAGAACCAGGTTATATTTTTGTCATCATAGAGCCTGCCCGCCACGTCACGGACGATATCTTCCACGAATTTGGGATTGCTGAAGCCTTTTTCAGTAACTTCCTTTTCATCTACTCGTTTCAATACCGAATAGACATCACAGGATGCGCAGGACTCCACCAGTTCAATCATATCCTCAAGCCATATGAATTTTTTAAATCGTGTTTTCAATTGTACCTGGCCCCGTTGGTTATGGGCCCCAAACTCGCTTATCTCCCTTGAACACGGACAGACGGAAGAAATGGGCACATTGACTTCGCTGACAAGATCAACCTGGTTGTGATGATTGCTGGTACCGCTTATGCAACAGGTATAATCCATTAATCCGGGGGCACCGCTGACCGGTGCTTTTTTTTCGATGAAATAGGGAAAACTGATTCCAAGATGGGCGGAGGCCGCATCCAGGTGAGTTTTCATCTGCTCGAGAATGGTGGAAAATTTGGCCAGGGAAACCTCAGTGCGGAGCAGATGAAGCATTTCGATAAACCGACTCATGTGCGTTCCCTTGCATTGATGGGGCAAATCCACATACATATTGATTGAAGCTACAGTGGATTGGTATCCCTCGCGCCGGTCCCGGACCCGAATAGGGTATTGCAGATTTTTGATACCCACTTTATCAATGGGAATGTTTCTATCGTCCAGCTGGTTTTGTACATCTTTCATGATACTCGGTTTTCAAATCAGAGCCTGTTGTCATTTCGGCATATAGTCATACCGGACATTATGTATGGCTCTGAATATATTTCCTTTCACTTTAGTATTGCCTCGGTAAAGGCTTTCCAATATTTTTTTAACGTCATTTCTTTTCGACGTCGGTGCTGTCGGACAGGGATTCTTGAAAATCGGGAATTTTGCGCTTTCGGCGAAATTCCGGATCGTGGCCTCATCCGTAAAGGCCAAGGGGCGAATGATGGTAAGTTCGCCACCAAAAATTTCCTGGGCCGGCATCATGGTTGATATTTCTCCGCCATAGCACATATTGATGAGCAGCGTTTCGATGATGTCGTCTTTATTATGGCCCAAGGCAATTTTATTGCATCCCGTTTTCGCCGCCATCTCGAACAGCCGTTTTCTTCTCATCCGAGCGCATAAAAAACATGGATTTTCTCGATTCTCGAGGCTATGGCTGACCAGCCCATAGTTCGTATATACCACCGTCAAATGATATCCATTGTTCTCACAATAATTTTTTAATGACTCAGTGAAACCACCGGGAAAACCCAGGTCGACATGCACAGCAACCAGTTCGTAGTTCAATGGGATACGAGGAAGCCGCTCGGCAAGCATCCACATGAGGGTCAAACTGTCCTTACCGCCGGAAAGGCCGACAAGGATTCGATCACCATCCGAGATCATGTTGTAATGGTGGATCGCTCTGCCAAGATTCCGATTCAATGCCTTAAAATTTCGAGTACGCCGC
Source organism: Desulfobacteraceae bacterium (assembly GCA_013003715.1). Lineage (GTDB taxonomy): Bacteria > Desulfobacterota > Desulfobacteria > Desulfobacterales > Desulfosarcinaceae > JABDIN01. The sequence goes on from JABDIN010000094.1 coordinate 80,560, forward strand.
GGCAATGGCTTATATATGCTGTGAAGGTTATTTTTTTTCAGTATCGGAATTATCTACGACTTTTCCGGCGGCTATTTCCCTGAGCGACACAACGATATCTTCATTTTTAGGTGAACTGACAAGGTATTCCGAGCCTTCTCTGATCTGCCGAACACGTTTGGCAGCCATGTGAACCAGTTTGAATCGATTGGGTACCTTTTTGAGACAATCTTCTATGGTTATTCTTGCCACATTATCCTCCAAATCATATTTTAAATTCGAAAACTACAAAATTGCTATGAGCTCATAGGCCCTTTTACCACCAGGTGCCTGCAACACAATTTCATCACCAGGTTTCTTGCCGATGATAGCCTCGCCCAATGGACTGGAAACTGAAATCCGACCTTCGTCTATATTCGATTCATCCGGACCGACCAATTGGTATTCATTCTCTTCACCGGTATCTAAATTTTCAAGCAGCACCCTGCAGGAAAAGACGGCACGGTCTTTACTGATATTGTCCGGATCGATGATATCCGCATTACCCAATTTATAATCAAGCTCGCTGATGCGCCCTTCAACGAAAGCCTGTCGTTCCTTGGCTGCATCATACTCGGCATTTTCCGATAAATCACCGTGGGACCTGGCCTCTTCAATGGCCTTTATCGTAATTGGTCGTTCTACTGCTTTCAGGTGCTCAAGCTCTTTCTTGAGTGATTCATAACCCTGTCTGGTTATAGGGACGCGTTCCACGATTATTAATCTCCTGTTTTTTAAGATTGGATCACGCGAGTGCCGAACGGATCCGTTTTACTATTGCTTCTTTTCAGATAGCAGCGGCTGCACAAATCAACCATTATCGTCTAATTGAGAGTCGCCCCTTCAGATCGTATGTGAACTCTCTTTGTCGTCACCATTCTCGTCTGTAGATTCATGTTTTCTTTTGATGGAATGACGAATAAAGTTGAACGGACCGGATAGTGTATAAATGACCCCGAACATGAATAATGCAATCGAGGGTTGGGCGGCTATGAAAATGAAGATGAGTACAGCCGTAACAAGGGAATTGAAATTCATGGTCTTGAATAATTCAGGCCGCTTAAAACTATTGTATTGTATGGAGCTGACCATGAGAAATGAGAGCAAATAAATGGTGACAAGGATGATTAGCGGATTCAACGAGTTTTCAATCCCGATCTTATGGCAGAACAATACCGTGACGGCACACATACCGGCACCGCCTGGAATGGGAAGGCCGATGAAGTAATCACTGCTGACGGAGCCGACCTGAGTATTAAAACGCGCGAGCCGCAAGGCACCGCAAACCACAAATAAAAAGGCGGCAAGCCATCCGATTCTTCCCAAGGGTTGTAGTGCCCATAAATAAATGAGCAGGCCGGGAGCGAATCCAAATGAAATCAGATCAGCCAGGGAATCATATTCCACACCGAATTGACTGGTGGTTTTTGTGGCCCTTGCTATTTTACCATCCAAATTATCAAAGAGGCCGGCAATGACGATTGAAATCGCAGCAGCCAAAAATTTCCCGTTTATAGCTGCAATTACCGCATAAAATCCGCAGAACAGATTTAACGTGGTAAACAAGTTCGGAAGTAGATAAATACCGCGTCGGAATTTATGTCTGCCGTGTGTGTCTCTCATCTTCATAGTATTCATCTCCTGGTCGTGACGATATCTTCCCGCCCCTGGTCAACCCGTTAATGGCAGCCATAAGGATATGTATCGTTGTCCCATGGATATTGTGCGTATAAGCTTGTTATACTACCCTAAAATAATTCTCATGTCAATTCGGCAAAAGTGATACCATTCAAATCATGAATTAAAATAGGTGGTTCCTACATTCCCCGTTTCCGTGACAAAATCCTCGGAAACCATTTATCTATCGTGTTTTTCTTTAATGGACGAGACTTTAATATTTTGATTTAATTGGGCATCCGATTTCCTGAGATACTGGGGACTCAGCTCTTCAAGCCGGGTAACCCGTTTATCTTTTTTCCATTGCCGGAACCCTAAAAAACCCACGGTCGCAGCACGGACCATATTATTGAAACCAGGTGCAAAATGTGCTGAACTGCCCAGTAAAGCGGTAATCTCTTGTTGATACTTGACGGCACCGTTTCCGATGAAATCACAGGGTTCACGTATTGCCTGAATCGCTTCCGCCACATCGCACACGTGTTCGGGCTGCTCTTTGATCAATACGTCATCGGACCAACGGTATCCTGCAGCGTAAACCTCATTTCGCCGTGCATCAATCACTGAATAGATTAACCGATCAGAAAAACCGGACTGCCATGCCAGGGCTTCCAGGCAAGATACCGGGATTATCTGTTTCCGGGTGGCCGCCGCCAGGCCTTTGGCCGCGCTCAAACCGATACGAAGTCCTGTGAAACTGCCCGGCCCGCGTGTTACGGCCAACACGTCCATATCCTGGATGGATAGATTGGTCATTCGCAGCGCCGTTTCCACCAGCACCATCAGGTGTTTCGAGTGTGTCTGCCCGCTGATGTCAGTCAGCTCAGTCAGTAGATTTTCATCTTCCAACACGGCAACACTGCAGCTCTCGGTTGCCGAATCCAGTGCAAGTAGTATCATGTATCGTCAACTTGGTTCCCGGTCGATAGTTCGGATGGATCGCATCGTACAATCAGCCGGTATACAAAATTATAGGGACTCTCAAAAAAACACCGGCGACAACTCACCGGTGTCCTGTTTCAGTTCAGATACAATCCGTATTGATTTTATTATATTTTACCCGGTACCGACCTGGTGGCTCGTCCGGAGCCGCTTTTTTTGACAACGGTCTTTTTTTTCGTACGGCGCTTCGGTTCTATTCTGATCAATGCATTGCTCAAGACATCATCCATGTGCTTTACGGCAATAAATTTGATTCTCCGTCTTACGTTCTTGGGAATCTCGGTTAAATCTTTGCGGTTCTTTTCAGGAATGATGATCGTGTAAATACCTGCCCTTAAAGCACCAAGGGTCTTTTCTTTCAACCCGCCAATGGGCAGCACGCGACCGCGAAGGGTGATTTCACCAGTCATGGCAATATCACTTTTCACCTGGGCATCGGATAAAGCGGAAATTAAAGCGGTGGCCATGGCAATGCCGGCAGAGGGGCCGTCCTTGGGAATAGCCCCGGCCGGTACATGAATGTGGATATCCTGGTTATCCAGTATGTTTGGTTTAATACCATAATTTTTCATGTTGGCCCTGGCATAGCTGAGAGCGGCGCGCGCTGACTCCTGCATCACTTCCCCCACCTGTCCGGTTACGATTAAATCCCCCTTCCCGGGTATCAGGCTGGATTCAACATATAAGACCTCGCCGCCGGCCTGGGTCCATGCCAGCCCTGTGGATAATCCAACCTGGCTTTCCTCTTTATCCATCTCCGGGTAATATTTGGGAATGCCGAGAAATGTAGGCAGATTTGTTTTCGTTATGGTGAAATCACCTTTTACGCCCTCGGCCTTTTTCCTTGCCACTTTTCGACAAAGCGAGCCGATTTCCCTTTCCAGATTTCGCAAACCGGCTTCGCATGTATATTCTGTAATCATCTGAAGCAAAGCACCTTTACTGATGGAAATCTGACGGGATTTAAGACCGTTTTCCCTGATTTGGCGAGGTATCAGATAATCGTTTGCAATATCGAGTTTTTCTTCATCCGTGTAACCGGAAAGATGTATCAACTCCATCCGGTCCATTAACGCCGACGGAATCGTGTCAGTCAAATTAGCGGTCAGAATAAACATGACTTTGGAGAGATTGAACGGCAGGTTAAGATAATGATCACTGAATTCAAAATTCTGTTCCGGATCTAGTGCTTCCAGCAGCGCCGAAGAAGGATCTCCCCTGAAATCAGAGCCGAGTTTATCGATTTCATCCATCATGAAAACCGGGTTATTTGACCCGGCTTGTTTTAATCCCTGTAAGATGCGCCCCGGAAGCGCACCGATATAAGTTCTCCGGTGTCCCCGGATCTCAGCCTCATCCCGGATACCGCCCAATGAAATACGAGTGAATCTTCGTTTCATGGCACGGGAAATCGCCTGTCCCAGCGACGTTTTGCCAACGCCGGGAGGACCGACAAAGCATAAGATAGGCCCCTTGGTATTCGGATTCAACTTGCGTACACTCAAGTATTCCAGGATTCTATCTTTTATTTTATCCAGGCCGTAATGCTCTTTGTCGAGAACCTGTTTGGCCTTTTTGATGTCAATGATATCTTTTGTGGATTTCTGCCAGGGCATTTCCACCAACCAGTCCAGGTAGGTCCTCACCACAGTTGATTCCGCAGAATCCGGATGCATCTGTTCCAGCCGTTTGAGTTGTTTTTCCGCTTCCAGATTCGCGGTTTCGGACATTTTGGACCGTTTTATTTTTTTATGGTACTCTTCCAGTTCCTGGGTTTTTTCATCCAACTCCCCCAATTCCCGGTTGATGGCGCGCATTTGTTCACGCAAAAAGAAATCCCGCTGACTTTTTGATATCTCATCTTTTACATCCGATTGGATTTTGGCTTGCATGGTCGACAATTCTACTTCGCGGGAGAGCAAATCGTTGACCTTTTTCAGTCGTTTCACCGGGTCAACGATTTCGATCAGATCCTGGGATTCATCGAGTTTCAGTTTTAAATTGGAAGCCACCAAATCAGCCAGTTTTCCGGGGTCTTCAATGCTGTCCAGTATGGCACCGACATCGCCGGTGAGTTCACCGCGAATGGCCAGTATCTTTTCAGAGAATTCCCGGACATTGCGCATCATGGCTTCTATTTCAATTCCCGGTACCGGCACCAGCTCTTCTTTGATGATGTCTACACGCACACGGTATAGGCTTCGCTTCCGGACATAGCTGACGATCCTTGCTTTTACGATACCTTGAACAAGTGCTTTAACACGGCCATCCGGCAATTTAAGCATACGCAGGATACGGCTGACGGTGCCGACCGTATGAATTTCATCCGGTTTCGGATTTTCAATACCCGGATCCTTCTGTGTGGCAATAAAAATAAATCTTGCTTTGGAAACTGACTCTTCGACTGCCCGAACCGACTTTTCCCTGCCAACGAAAAGCGGCAGCAGCATGTCGGTGAAAATGACAACATCTCTTACCGGCAGAAGCGGTAAAACGTTCGGTATTTCAGTATCATCGTCTTCTTCTATGATACTGATCAAATCATCCTTATCGGTTTCTCCCATTGTATCTCCTCATAGAACTATAAAATTAGTCTGGTATTATAAGACATTCTTTACCATTTACAATATCAATCTTGATTTTTTAGCCGATCCCACTTATGAAGTCGGGAACCATTTTTAACAAGTAAAAATACGATTATATTCATCGAGTGCGGTTGTAGTGGACCAATTGCCTTGATTTTTATATGTAATGGGATAACTTGTGACCTATGATTGATTACCTGATTGAAATTACAGCTTTTTTATTCGGACTGATTGTCGGTAGCTTCCTGAATGTCTGTATTTACAGGATTCCGGTATCACAATCCATTGTTTTCCCCGGTTCAACATGTCCCAGGTGTAAAACATCCATCCCTTTTTATGACAACATCCCGGTGTTAAGCTGGATTGCGCTTGGTGGTAAATGCAGAAATTGCCGCGCTGCAATATCCGCGAGATACCCGCTTGTGGAATTATTGGGCGGATGTGCCGCCTTATCCACCGTTATGGTTTACGGCATTAACTATGACACCCTGATTTATTTTATTTTCATTACAGCACTGCTGACAATCACCTTCATCGACATCGACCATCGTATAATTCCCGACAGCATATCTTTACCGGGTATCCCGCTGGGGTTTCTGGCGTCATTCATCCTGGCGGATTTGACTTACAGGGAATCACTTCTCGGTATACTGGTCGGGGGCGGTTCTCTGCTGGTTGTGGCTTATGGGTATCAGCTCCTGACCGGCAGAGCCGGGATGGGCGGTGGTGATATCAAGCTTCTGGGAATGATCGGGGCGTTCATTGGATGGAAAGGGGTCCTGTTCACCATATTCGCGTCATCGGCCCTGGGAACGCTCGCGGGCATCGTGGCCATGATCCGCACCCGCAAGGGAATGAAACTGGCGGTACCATTCGGACCATTTCTATCCATTGCCGCCGTCCTTTATCTCTTTTTTGGCACTGATATTATAGATTGGTACTTCAACTTCTTAAAATAGCCCGTAAACGGCTTGATATTTTAGCTGCAACACTGCCTATTTACGATTGAAAACAACAGTTCAGCGGTTCTAAGGGACAACGATATGCTCAATTTAAATTTTATTCTTCGGTCCTCATCGACGGATCTCTTAACGCTCCTTTTACCCAAAAGTTTCCGTTTTTTTTTCCTGGTCATCGCCGGTGTGATGATGGTCGGTATCGTGAGTGACGGCGGTGGCTTGTCCGGCAATACCGGTCCCCTGGTAATTATGACCATTTGCCTGTTATGCGGTGCATATTATGAAGCCTGGTTCTTCGACCGGGGGAATAGAAAAATTGAACAACGGTTCGGCCTGATCTTTTTATTCAAACGAAAAATCATTTCAATGGATGACGTTGAAGGTGTTCAAATCAGCGGATTTACGACAGGAAGCGAAAAACCGGTTGCGACGGACAAGAAAAAGTTTTTCCAAAAAGAGTTCGTCAAGCTGACCTTGATCACCAAAATCGGAAAAATCCACGATATTGAAACCATTTCGGGCAGAAAACACGATAAAATCACGGAAAAAGCGAGCACGATTGCCGAGTTCTGTGGTGCGCCCTTAATCACAGACAGCACCCATGGTCTGTAATCGGATAGCAACCACGTGCGCAGTCGTACTCTCACCAGGTGTCAGGCGGTATGCAGGAAACAGGCGACCTGATGGTCATTTCCGACCTCGGTGAGTTCAGGCAGTTCGTCCTTGCACTTGGCCATTCGCTTGGGGCACCGATCATAGAAATAACAATTCGTGCGTTTTTTATCCGGCGAAGGGACATCACCGGATAATATAATTCTTTTTCTTGTCTTCTCAATTTGGGGGTCCGGTACAGGGGCGGCGGATAACAATGCTTCCGTATATGGGTGCAGAGGATTTTTATATAATTTCGAAGCCGGAGCGATTTCCACGATCTTTCCCAGGTACATCACGGCAATACGCGTGCTGATAAACTCGATCACCGCAAGGTCATGGGCTATGAACAGATAGGTAAGCCCCAATTCCTCCTGCAGGTCTTTCATCAAATTGAGAATTTGTGCCTGGATGGATACATCCAATGCACTTACCGGTTCATCCGCCAGAATAACTTTTGGATTAAGCGCAAGGGATCGGGCAATACCGATTCTCTGTCGTTGTCCACCGGAAAATTCATGGGGGAATCTGTTTTTAAAATAGCGTGAGAGCCCCACACGTTCCATCAGGTGATCCACTCGTGTATCAATTTCGCCCTTTTCGACTTTCAACAAACCATATTTGATATATATTTCAATTGGTTCGCTTATAATATTGCCGACCGTCATGCGTGGGTTCAAGCTGGCGTAAGGATCCTGAAACACCATTTGCAAATTTTGGCGGACCTTCAACAATTCATTTTTAGTCAAATTAGTGATGTCCGTCCCCTCGAATATCACCTCACCGGCGGTTGGTTTGTGCAATTGAGCGATGGCACGCGCTGTGGTGGATTTCCCACACCCGGATTCTCCCACCAGTCCAAGGGTTTCGCCCTTCCTTATGGAAAAACTGATGCCGTCAACAGCACGGACCGCACCAATACGGCGTTGAAAAATGAGACCTTCCATGATGGGGAAATGCAGTTTCAGATCCTTTACTTCTATTAAAGCTTTATCCGGCAAGACGGACCTCCAGTTGTTTCTATTTATAGAGCCAGCAGCTCACTTTTCTATTGTTCTCCAGCTCCTTCGCCACAGGATATCGGGTTTTACAAATCTCCATTACACGATCGCATCGGGGGTAAAACGGGCAACATTCCGGCAAATTGATAAGGTTCGGCGGTTGACCTTCTATGGAAAAAAGACGGGAACGGTCTTCACTGTCGAAACGGGGAACGGAATTGAGTAAACCGATGGTATAGGGATGTTTTGGATCTTTAAACAACAGCTCGTTCGGTGCCTCTTCAATCATCTTTCCGGCATACATAACACAGATAAAATCGCAAAACCCGGCAACTACACCCAGATCATGTGTGATTAAAATAGTGGCCGTATTGAACTGCCGGGAAAGGTCTTTCATCAGTTCCATGATTTGTGCCTGAATCGTTACATCCAGTGCGGTGGTCGGTTCATCGGCCACCAGAACATCAGGACGGCAACTCAGGGCCATGGCAATCATCACCCGTTGGCGCATACCACCTGAAAATTGATGCGGATAGTCCCGCACTCTTTTCTCAGGTGACGGTATACCCACCAGCTTGAGCATCTCAATGGAATGATCCATCGCCTCTGCTTTGTTCATGCCCTGATGAAGACGAAAGGATTCCATGAGTTGAGTGGAAATTCTGAGGAAAGGATTTAACGATGTCATGGGGTCCTGAAAAATCATGGAGATATTGTTACCCCTGATTTTCCGGACGTCGTCAACCTTCATCTTCAGGATATCCTTGCCATCGTACAAGACTTCACCACCGGCAATTTTACCCGGTGGTGTGGGAATCAGGCGCATGATGGATAAGTTGGTCACGGATTTACCGCACCCGGATTCCCCGACGATACCCAGGGTCTCTCCTCTGGCAACATCGAAGGAAACCCCATCAACGGCCTTCACAATTCCGTCATCGGTTCCGAAATAGGTTTTCAGCCCCTTAACTTGAAGAATAATGTCACGATTCAATTATTTACAGCTCCTTTACAGCCTGTTTTTACTCTGCGGGTCAAAGGCATCACGCAGTCCGTCGCCCAGAAAGTTCATGGCAAACAGGAAAATCGTCATGGCGGCGGCGGGAAAGAACAATCGCCAGGGATAATTCTTCATGCCTTCAACCGCGTCCCCCACCAG
>JABDIN010000108.1 GCA_013003715.1 Desulfobacteraceae bacterium
AATAATATTTCTCCCAAATCCGCGGTACGCCGTATCCCACAGTGGGGGAAACCTCCCTCATGTTATCGGTCACGGTGTCGGGTTTTTCCACAAAATTGACGATATACCCATAAGTGATATGGATAAAGACGCTGAAAAGGCGCTCAAATATGTGACAGAGCGGCAGGAACGACAACACCTCGTCGTCGGGAAAAATCGGATTGACAGCGGCAACGGCCGTGGCCATCCAGGTCACATTGCGGTGGGTCAGCATCGCCCCCTTTGGCAGACCGGTGGTACCGGAGGTGTATATCAGAACCGCCACGTCGGATTCAGTGACCTGGCTCATCCGGTCTTCAACGCCGGACCGGCCCTGTACGATGAGCTTGTCTCCCATGTCCATCAGGTCATCAAAGGTCATGACCATGGGGTCGGCAAAATCATGAAGCCCCTCGGTGTCCCATACGATGATCTTTTTCAGGGCCGGTGTTGCATCGCGAAAGGAGAGCCATTTATCCAGTTGTTCTTCATTCTCCACGAACAACACCCGGGCATCGGAATGTTCCACCACGAATTGCACCTGTCCGGCTGCGGATGTGGCATAAATGCCAACGGAAACCGCACCCGCACATTGAATGGCCAAATCGGCAATCACCCACTGGGGGCAATTGTCGCCGATGATGGCCGCTTTTTCGCCAGGGGACAAGCCCATGGAAATCAAGGCCTCGGCCACCCGAAGAATTCTGCGGTAGTAACCGGCCCAGGTGATATCGTGCCAAAGCCCATGGCGTTTTTCACGAAGGGCGACCTGGTGTTGGTAAACCTCTGCGGTTTTTTTGAGTATCCGGGGTGTCGTATTCACAATTCAATCAAAAGATCTGTTATAAACTGCTGACATGGTTAGTATGGCCTGTTCAGACCCGGTTATCGCCACGCATTACCTGCTGCCGCTATACCTTACCCGCTAGCGCCACACCTTTTTCCGTTTCCAGCGCTGATATCCCTTGGACGAGGTGTCCGACCGCACACCGAGGTAAAATTCCTGTACATTCTCATCATCCATCAGTTCCGCCGATGTTCCGGCAAGCACGAATCTGCCGTTTTCCATGATATACCCGGTATCGGCAAGGGATAGGGCCATCTTCGCATTTTGCTCCACCAGTATGATCGTGACACCATCGGCATGAATGGTCTTGATGATACTGAAAATCTCTTTCACCAGAACCGGAGAGAGTCCCAGTGAAGGCTCGTCCAGGAGCATGAGTTTCGGCCGGCTCATGAGCGCCCGGCCGATGGCCAGCATCTGCTGTTCGCCACCGGACAAGGTGCCGGCCCATTGATTGCGCCGTTTGCCCAGTATTGGAAAATACGTATAAACAGTGTTGATATCACCGTCGATCCGGTTTCGGTTTTTGCGGATAAATGCACCGGCCAGGAGGTTTTCACGGACCGTCAGTTCTTCAAACACTTCCCGGCCTTCGGGTACGAACGATATGCCCCTGCGCACGATCTCTTCCGTATCTTTCCGGTCGATGGCCTCGCCGCAAAATTCGATGGTGCCCTTATCCGGCTGATCTTCGATAAGTCCCATGATCGTCTTCAGGAGCGTGGACTTACCCGCTCCGTTATTACCCAGAATAGCGGTGATGCTCTTTGCCTCCACACGCAGGGAAACACCGCGTACGGCGCAGATGAGATCATAATAAGTTTCTATATTTTTAATGTTCAACATGGTCTATGTGTGCGGGTCAATCCTCGCCTAAATAGGCTTTGAGAACATCCGGATGTCGCTGAACCATCTCCGGAACGCCTTCGGTGATGGTTTTGCCGAAATTGACGGCGAGAATACGATTCGAGATATCCATGACCATATTCATGTCGTGTTCGATAAGTACGATGGTTGTCCCTAAAATGTCCCGTATATCGTGGATGTGGAAATAGAGATCCTGTTTTTCATCCGCGGTCATTCCGGCACAGGGTTCATCCAGCAGCAGCAAATCCGGTTCCACAGCCAGCGACCGCCCCAGTTCCACCAGTTTCCGGGTTCCGTAGGGCAGCATTCCCACGGGTTTGTCGCGGACGGCCTGAAGGTTGAGGAAATCGATAATTTCCTCAACCTTGCGGCGGTGTGTGATTTCCTCTTTTCCGGCAAAAGATCGCCGCCCCCACATGAAAATCCCGCGAAACAGACCGGTGCGCATGAACAGATGCCGCCCCAGGAGTATATTCTCCATCGTATTCAGGTGGACGAACAATTCAATATTCTGAAAGGTCCGGCCAATCCCCAATCGGGCGATCCTGTCGGGCTTTTCCGAATCAATACGCCGGTCGTTGAAGTGAATCCGGCCCTGGTCGGGACGGTATAACCCGCTGATGCAGTTGAACAGCGTGGTCTTCCCGGCCCCGTTGGGTCCGATAACGGCATATATCTCACCCTTATCGACCTCAAATGACACATCGGACAAGGCCGCCAATCCCCCAAACGAGAGCGACAGATTTTGTACCTGGAAAAAGGTCATGTCATCAGTGGTTCAACCACCGTTTGTGTCAACCCTCCGATCCGGATAACCGGAGGGTGATTCCCATACGGTGAAATCGATAGCATCCATGTTCTCATATCAACCTTAGATGTCCATCCAATCCGTTAGTTTTTTAGCTTTTCCGTCCTTTAAACATTGGATCAGAAAGGTCTGGCTGCCGCCCTGCCGGGATGACGGGTCATTTGGATCAAAGGGCTTGAATGAAATTTTCGGACCGATCCCTTTGAAATCCCGCAATTTTTCAAGTTCTGCCACCAACCGGTCCCTTGTCAGGTCCTTACCGCACCGTTTCATGGCCTCCACCATGGGTTCGACAAACAATATTCCGGCGTAATAAAACAATCCCCAGCGCTCATCTTTGGCTGCGAATGCGTCAAACGCCTCTTTTTTATACATTTTCATCAACGGATCATCGGCATCCGGCAACTCGCCAAAAGTGGCGCAGATCACCCCTTCCCAGAGCCCCTTGGAGATATGCATCATCAACGGAAAATCCGAACAGGTGCTGGTGCTCATGAATTGCGGTGTGAATTGCATGGCCCGGCTGGTGCCGACAATCCTCACGGCATGGCTCACACTGGTCCACAACAGCACCATATCCGCCCCGGATTTTCGGAGTTGCATGACGTGGGATTTCATATCCGTGTCCTTGAGTTCCACCGGCATTTCCACTACGGTGTTCAAACCATGCGTTACCAGCTCTTCCCGGGCGCCTCGCAGTCCATTTTTACCATACTCATCATTCTGATAGACGATCGCTATCTTTGTTTTGCCCATCTCTTTGACCGCATAGCGGATAAGCGCCTTGGCTTCATTGTAATATAACGGGTATACGGGAAAGAGGTGTTTTCTCGGCGGTGTAATCCAATGCAATGACCCGGCGGCAGGCCCGATCCAGGGGATTTCCCGTTCAGTCAGGTAGTCGATGACGGCCAATCCCGGTGACGTTCCGACACCGCAGGCCCACGCAAATATACCCGTGCCTTCCTGCAACTCCTTAACACCGGCTTTTGTTTTGGCCGGATTATAGGCATCGTCAAACATGTGATAAACTATCTTGCGGCCGTTGATCCCGCCCTTGGCATTGATCATCTGAAAGTAGGCCCCCGTTCCCCTGGCCACAGACCCCCAGGCGGCTGCCGGGCCGGTTTGGGGCCCCCACTGACCGATATGTATTTCAGTATCCGTTATCCCTTCCTCAGCTAATGCGGTGTTGAACCCAAACATTAAACATACGGATAATACCAGACATCCCAGAACCGATTTGCTTTTCATGTGTCCTCCCTTTTTTGACCATTGATCATTCTTTATCTCACCAGACCGCGGAAACAAATGGACACCGCCAGCCTATTTACATGTTAAAACCACCTATACCTTCTTCACGTAGTGCCTAGCAAACAATCCGCTGGGCTTGATGCAGAGAATGATCACAATGATTGCAAATGCCACAACGGCCTTGAACTCAATGGAGATATACGTTCCGAAAATATTTTCGATGATACCCAGCAGAAAGGCGCCGGAGACTGCACCGGGCAGTGAGGTCATCCCCCCCATCACGGCCGCCGCAAACCCCTTGAGCAAAGGATCCCACATCATGTACGGGTGCATAAGCGTGGGGGCGATGAGAAGCCCGGCAATGGCGCCCACCACGGAGGAGAGCCCCCATGTAAGGTTTAATACCCGGTTGGCACGGATGCCCATCAACCTCGCTGCCATGGTGTTTTGCTGGGTGGCCTTCATGGCCAATCCCATTTTGGAAAACCTCAGCAGCAGGTACAAGGCGGCCATGATCGCCAAAACCACAAAAACAGTAACCAGCTCAAGCGTACTGATGAAAATATTGCCGATGGCCATGCTATCATACGGAGAAATGGGAAAAGGCATGGTTTTCTGGTCCGCGCCGAATTTCCAGGAGACCAGGCCCAGCAATATCATCTCCAATCCGATGGTGATGACGATCATGCTCAGAATATTCGGTGTTTTGGCCCGCCGCAGCACCAGAAATTCCAGGAAACACCCCAGCAGAAAAGCAAACGATAGTGCGCATGGCAGGGCAAGGAAAAAGGATAATCCGAAGCTTTCCATGATCATGTAGGCAAAGAACGAGGCGGCCAGCGCCAATTCGCCCTGGGCGAAATTCGGTACTTCCGATGTTTTATAGATCAGCACCATGGCAAGCCCCATCAACGCATACGAACTTCCGGCGGCAATCCCGCTGACTATGGTCTGGATGAAATCAATCATGTGCAGTCCACACAAATTCTCCGTATTTTGAAACGGTTAAAACGGCCATGTTTTCCAATATTTTTTCACTCGAATCCACAGGCCGAAAAGCCCGAGTGGTTCCAGGGTCATGATGAGAATCATAATCAATCCGAACACGATGAATTGAATGTTCGACACACCGGTGATTGAAAAATACGTCTTGGAAATGGATTCGAGCCAAGCGCCAATGTACGGCAGGTTGAGAATATTTCTCAACTGGAGATCCATCCAGCTCAACAGACAGGCCCCTGTAATCGCTCCCATCATGGAACCGACCCCCCCGACAACACACATGGCCAGAAACATGATGGACATCATCAGGGTGAAGATTTCAGGCTCGATGAACCGGAGCACAAAAGCGTACAGCCCCCCGGCGATACCCGCATAAAAAGCACTGACGGCAAATGCCAGCGTTTTGTACAGGACCACATTCACCCCGATGGTCTGTGCGGCGATATCAGCATCCCGGATGGCGATGAACGCTCGCCCCACTCTTGTTTTCACTATGTTTCGCGCGGCAAGGGCAAGGCTGATGGTGATCACCATCAGCAGGTAATAGAATTCGATATCCGTATCCAGGCGCCAGCTGCCGATGGTTAAATCCGGTGCGTGGAGCCCTTCACGTCCACCGAAGATTTCCAGCCGGCCGATAACCTGGGTGATGGTGAGGCCGAACCCCAATGTGGCAATGGCCAGGTATGGACCTTCCAGACGCAGGGCGGGCAGTCCCAGTAAAAATCCGAAACCGGCCGTGATCAGCGCCGCCAGGGGCAGGGCGACGATGAACGGCAGGTGCAACTTCACCATAAGCATCAGGGTGCCATAGGCACCGATGGCGAAGAATCCGGCATGCCCCAATGAAATCTGTCCGGTATACCCGACCAGCAGGTTCAATCCAAGAACCACAATGACATTGATGGCCATGTAATTGGCCACATAGACATAATAGTTTTTAACAACAAGGGGTAGAAGAAACAATCCGGTGAGAAGGGTCAGGAACCAGAACAGAACCACCCCTGAGGTGAACATCTGAACATCTTCATAGTAGTTCCGCTTCATTTTCATGCGCCGGATCCAATTGTGCAACGGATAGAAGAAAACGTCAGGGGGAATAAGACTGCCCGATATCGAAAGCTATTGAATACAATTTATTTTATAAAGTCAAATTTAATTGTTGTGATAACAGCAGAAACGGCAATAAAAATGGATCACCGGGATTTCGTCCCTTCAAGGGCTTCATGGACGCGGCCTGCATTTTTGCGGATATAATCACGGACCTCGCTGTCCAGGCCTTCGGTATCCGCGAGGATGTTTCGAACGGATGCCAGGTCCATTTTGCAGAGCGAATAAAGCGTCCCGGTGTTGATGTCCGCCCAGTGCTCAATGATCACCGCACTGCGCAGGGTGTTCTTTGAATGCGACAACAAGGCCTGCCCTATCCGCTGCCGTTCCTCACCACCGGCGGCGGTATAACCCCGGGACAAGGTTAATACATATGTTTCCAGTATTTCAGCCACCTCGGCCCTGGCCCGATTATCCGCCGTAGTGCGCAGCAGTGATTGGTTTTTAATGCCGGATGCCCGCCCGACACCATGAAAAGCCTTGTCCCCAAATGCAGCAACGGCGCCGCTGCCCTTGTAAACCCACGCCGGGGTTATACTATTTGATGAAACCGCGCATCCGATGGCCAAGGCACCAGTGGCGATAACAACGAGCATCAGTAAAGTATATTGTTTTCCGATCATATGTGTCTCCTGTTTACCATTGTGATATTGATTCCGTAATCAGTTTAAATCAGTGCCGGACACATTTCAACCGGCAATGCCGCGTGCGGAAAAAATCAGGGGGTACAATCCGCATCGTGGCCATACACCACCCGATGTATCATTGGACCGGGCACAGCCATCCGGAATTATTAATCCGGCAACTAAATAGGTAAAGTGATGTATCGCTAATTCGCGTAATGAGTTTCCGGCGGAACGTACTGCGGACAAGCCTTCTTGCAGCCACCGCCTCCCATAAACCAGACATACGCGTTTTGCATATTTATCCGCCGGAGCAATAAATCACATCATTCATAGAAGGTCGATTGGTTATGTCGAGGCAGAGACGACCAAGGCTTCCATCGGCGCGGCAAGGCCATGATCATCAATATAGTTGGAGATGGATTTTTTGATGACCCGAAACATCTCCTCACGTTTTGACGCGCCCAACGCCAGGATATCATGAGCAAACGGAGAAGCAAGGAAACCGCCGACCAGAAAATCCTCAAAAGGGGAATAGCGCATTTGTTTGATCGTTAAACGTATGTCAATCTCCTTGAAACTTGCGTTTTCAAGGAGATCCCTCAGCTGTGTTGAATCACCTAAGGTAAAAGCGGATGCGAGCTGGGCTGCCGCTTCCATGTTCACATATTGTTCCAGTGCATGGTGCAGTACGCGGTAAAAAGGGAAATATGCCAAGGGACGCCAAACACTAAAAACAAAACGCCCCTGGTCTACAAGCACACGATTTATCTCGTTGAGCGCCCTGGGCCGGTCAGAGAAATATTGCAGGCCCTGTTGGCAGAACACGACATCAAAATTGTCATCAGGGAAAGGCATATCAGACACATCACCATGCCGCCACTCGATGGCCGAGCCGTTCGGTGGGCATATTTCACGGGCCTTTTCCAAAACAGTCTCGTTTACATCCATCCCGGTTATTCGGCCGGATCCGCCCATTTCTTTTAAAGCGTAGCGGGAGACGATACCCGTACCACATCCGACGTCGAGTATTCTATCACCATTTCGCAAATCAGCCCTATTTACAAGATCCGCCGCCCAGGCACCGCTGAAAGCAGGAACGATATACGTCTCGTATGCTTCCGGACCATCTCCACATAATTGCCAACCACTTTTTTCCGTCATGATTTTCCCGTCATTTTCCTGTGAAACGATAGTATTTATTACTACAGAAGATCAAAAACAAGGGAAACCACAAAACCGTATCCCTCCAGCATGATGAGTATTGCCGGACCAATGATAAAAAACCATAACATAAAGCATACGGCGAGAATAGTGATGGCATTGCTCTCGTACGTCTCATTGCAATTTGGACAAGTGCGCCTGATCCCGAAAACGGGTATCGGTTTTTTACAATTTGGGCATTCCGGCGCTCCCATCAAATGGTTGACCTTTATAAAAGTTGAAAGATTTGAGGGTGTGGGGAGTTTTTAAATTTGAATCAGAGGGCAAGCGGGTTGGGTGATTTTTCAGCACGCTTGTGCATTGTTTGAATGCTTTAGGAATCGTTGGTAAAAAACAGGGCAATAGAGACATGTTCATTTGCAAATGTGGCCCCTATATTCCCTAAATATTTGTGTATTTTTAAAACTACTGTTTTTTACTTACGAGTCCTTAAGCATGAGTTTGCACAACGGATGAAAAATTATCCAGCTCGCGGCTCAATTGGAAAAGCTCCCCGACCCTTCAGATACTTAGCGCACACGTTGATCAGTAGGCATGGATCGTCATCGGTACCTAATCCGGTTCAAGACCAAACTTATGCAAATTTAACGGATAGCTTTACTACTCACAACCTATTTTCATGGTTCAACAACAAGACCAATGAGTCGTGCGAGTGATACGGCCTGAATCGGCGAGACGATTGCACCACGTATATTTTCCATCCTTACCCCGATATCCTCAATCTCGCAACTCCTCAGATCAATTCCCCGCAAGTGGATTCCGTAGAGTTGGGCCTTTTGTAAATTCGAGTGTAAAAATTCAATGCTTATAAATTCGGAATTATGGAAATTGGCCTCACTTAAGTCGCATTCTCTGACGGATACCTTGGTCAGATTTGCCCATTGAATCCGGGCATAGCGTCCATTGCACGCTTCAATCGATACATTGTTCAGACCCGATTCACTGAGGTCGATTCCGATAATCTTGGAGTTGACGATTTCAACCCTTTGCAGAATGGCGCCATGAAAATTTACATTTGACAGATCACAGTTTTCAAATCTGACATCGGTCAGGTTGAGTGATTTAAAAACGACCTCGTTGAAGATCACATTTTTAAATACGACCTGTTTGAATTCGACATGCTCTGCGACTTGATTTTCAATACTGCCATCACGGATGATACATGATGTTATAAAATCTTCGTTTTCGACGGGGGTGTTGAATATATCATACGCTTCCAAACGGGAAGGAAGTTTTATCTTTTCTATTTTAAAGGCCATACATGTTCTCCAACATGTTGATATTTATATGCGGTATTATCCGGTTCATTTGAATTGTTTGACATTTTATAAACACCAACGCATTATCCATGCAAATCAGAAAGGAAGTTTTGTGATATGCATGGTTATGTCCGAAGGGAGATAGAAAAAAAAATTACACAATGCACTTTCTCGTTCACCGGCTGTATCCATTCCTGGTCCCGGAGGGTCCGGAAAATCGACAACTGCCAAAATGCTTCTCAAAGATACGCCATCCGTTTATCTTGACTGACAGGACCGGGTTGCCCGGAATGAACTGTCAGAACCTGGCAGCGGCAGCTGATATATCCATTCCGACCTTAAAATAATATTTGGCCGTTCTGGAACAAACCTATATGATTCGTTTATTGCAACCGGCGGAAACAAATTTAAAAAAGAGATTGATTAAACCTCCAAAAAACTATTTACGGGATAGTGGAATCCTTCATGCTTTACTTGATATTGAGCAGTATGATTCCTTGTTGTCGAATCCGATAGCCGGTGCATCCTGGGAGGGTTTTGTCATTGAAAATATTATTACGGAATAATAGACTCACCGGCCTTGGGCCGTGTGTATCTGAGACCGTGTGTCACCCATATTGGTCCCACCTATAACCAAAGACAAAGAGTCAGGCCGGTTATAAAAACAGACCTAACTCTTTATTTTTATTATGGTAGGCACGAATGGATTTGAACCATCGACCTCTACCGTGTCAGGGTAGCGCTCTCCCCCTGAGCTACGTGCCTGAAATTGTTCGAACGAAATAGCACCTGACCTCTGAGCTGTCAAGTAAAATGAAACCCCGGCGGCCAAGTTAAAAAACCCCTTAAAAACCTTAAAACAGACAAATTCACGCCTTCTTCTCGTTGTTCTCCTGGAGGATGTTCATGCCGATATAGATATAATGCAGCCCGGAAAGGGTGGTCAGCACCGCGGTGGTCCAGAACAGCAGGTATTGAATCGTCCCCATACCGGTAAAACTCACTTTGATCAGGCACACAATGACCGTGGTAATCTGGGCCGTGGTGGTGAATTTGCTAATGATACTCGGCTTGACCTCATACTTTTTTTCGGTGATGGTAAAAATGGCGATACCCAGGCAGATGATGACGTCTCGGGTAATCACGATCACCGTCACCCACCCCGGCATGATTTGCAGCACCGCCAGCCCGATGAATGAAGAGATGAGCAGGAGCTTGTCGGCCAGCGGATCCAGATATGCGCCCAGGACGGTGCGCTGGTTCAGGTATCGTGCGATAAATCCGTCGAGGGCATCGCTGATACCGGCAATGGTAAAGATCAACAATGCCGCCCCGAACATGTTTTTGAGCAGCAGGATAATGAACAAGGGTGTGAGCAATATCCGGATAAGGGTCAGAATATTGGGAAGACTGATGGTCATATCGGATGCACGTTTGCTCATGGCAATACCACGGATTTCGGATTACTGGGTTGTCAACTTCACTTTAAGGCTGAACGGATTTATTTCATAAATATCAAGACCGAATACCCCAAAATCTTCCTTGACCAACTCTTCGGCCAGCGCTTTGGCACTGCCCTGATAATCCACCATTAGAACAGCCGCATCAGGCATCATCTCCTTGAGTTGAATGCCGTTCACACGGGGCATTTCGCGCAACCGGCCGCGAAACCGGACAAAATGTGCGATATTTCCACCGGTGCCTTCAACCGTAAGTTCGACAAATTTGGGTTTGGCATCGGATATCATCCATTTGGCGGCGATCTGCATGGCCAGTTCCTCTCCGGCAAGATTCCCGGCCTCGGTCAGGGACACATTGTTGCCCTGGGTATCGTCGCTTCCCGAAGCTGTAAAGGATTTCTGAATCATGGCAATCCGTTCACCTGTATCCGTGCGAATGGCATGCGCGTTTACGTTTCCGGCATAGGATTTTACGTCCCCGCCCATGGTATTGGCGGCTATCCCGGCGGTGGCCCGGCCGATGACCACAACATCGGCGGATAGATCGATGGCGGCGGAAACAGCCTCCTGATCGGAGATTTCCGAAGACAATGAGGATGCCTGAAGCCGGGCCGTATCTGCAATGGTATATCCCCGGCGGAGGAGGATATCGGCCATGGCCGAAGCCGCCACTGACGCCCGGGTATCCGCATCCGGCCCCCACCACATTCTCGGGTAGGTATCGAACATCCCCTGTTCCGCTATAAACATTACGATTTTCGGATATACTTTCCCGCTGACAATGACGCCGAGGTTGGATAATTTCCCGGCCAACTGGTCTGAAATAATGGTGGCCTGTACCAGGACCCGGTAGTTACGCCCGGCGGCCGATTCGGTAAGTACCTTGTATTCGCGAATAAACGTATTGGGTTTGGCAAATATGAGATCGTTCAACAATTGAAAATGGCGGACAATGGTCTCCTCCGAAATCAATTCGGCCACCACTCTGCTGACCGCCGACACCAGGCAATTGGCGATGGCCTCCTCGCGGCCCGCCGAAATATTATCCTTGTAAATATTGCCGCTGCCGATGATATTGATGGTGGTATCCGGAATTCTGCCCTCTCCGGCCACCTCGGCCGTGACACCCCATGCCGCCAATACCACCATAATGAGCAACAGCGGTCGAATACCGATGAATTGGAACCAATTCATTATCTTTCCTCCATAAGCCGGGCCTGTTTCCGGAATTGCAATCTCATCCGCCCGGGTATTTTGCCGATCGTGCGATGCTCAGGAACCATTACATAGTTATTTCAGTCCTGCCTCAAGTGCTTCGTGTCAGGGCGTAGTCAGCGAGATCCAATAAAATTCGCTTGTTTTCCGAATCGGGGAACGGTTCAAGGCTGTCTTTTGCGCTTCCGACATGGCGTTGGGCGTTTTCCCGGGTATACTCAATCCCGCCGGATTCCGTTAAAATCCGGATCACATTTTTAAAGGCCGGGTCTGTCAGGTCCGGATTTTCAATGCTTTCCAGGATCGCTTTCCGGTCCGTGGTGTTTGCATGCCGCAGTGCATGGATCACCGGAAGGGTGAGTTTGCCTTCCCGCAGGTCCGCGCCGACCGTTTTGCCCAATTTCCGGCTATCCAGGGTATAATCCAGCAAATCATCGGCCATTTGAAAGGCCATACCCAGATGATGCCCATACCCGGACAATGCCTCCTGTTTTTCGGGAGCGGCTTCGGCAAGCAGGGCACTGATCCGGCACGCGCCCTGAAACAAAACCGCCGTCTTGCACCGGATGATTTTCATGTATTCCAGTTCAGTCAAATCCGGCGCCCCCTTACGGGCCAGTTGGAAAATCTCCCCCTGGCTCATGTCTTCCGTGATCCCCGCAATCACCGATATCACCTCGGGTATGCCCGTGGCCGCAGCAATGGACAGCCCGCGGGCCAACAGGAAATCTCCGGTCAGAACCGCAGCGGAACTGCCGTAAACGGTATTGGCCACCCCCCGACCCCGTCTGGTGGTGGCGCCGTCCACCAGATCGTCGTGCAACAAGGTGGCGGCATGCAAATATTCGAAAATAGTAGAAAATGTTTTATCATAATCGCCCCGGTAATCGCAAAGTCTCGCCGCTATAACCATCAGCAAGGGTCTCAGCCGCTTTCCGCCGCTGAACAGAATATGCCCGGCCACCTCACGGACTAGATCCACGTGCGGCGTGAGGTTTTCCACCAATGCCACCTCAATGGCTTCCAGATCATTATTGACCGCATGCAGAATTTTCTTTTTCAACTCACTCATGAAGGGACTCCTATGAGATCGTATTCCATGGCTTCGGTGATGGTCACATCGATAAATTCACCAACCACCGGAACTTTGTCAGTTGTCTCCGTGCGGATGTAAATAATACCATCCACTTCAGGCGCCTGGAATTCGCTTCGTCCGTAAAACAGCGAGTCCTCCCGTTTCTCCTCCACCAGTACCCTGAGCGTTTGGCCGATGTACCGGTGGCATTGGTTCGACGAGTGGTCCATTTGCTGCGCCATCAGCCGGTCCATCCGCTTCCGGGCGGTTTTCGCATCCACGTGCCCTTTTAAATGGTGGGACGGCAGGTCATCGGCATCCGAATAAGTGAACACCCCCAAATGATCAACACCCACCTGCTCGACAAAGGAGGAAAGTTCCCTGAAATCCGCATCGGTCTCGCCGGGAAATCCCACTATGGCCGTGGTGCGTATGACCGCTCCGGGAACCCGTTGCCGGATTGTACCAAACAGCGCCACAAGATTTTCCCTCGAGTACGCCCGTCCCATCCGTTTCAACAACCGGGTCGAGGCGTGCTGAACAGGCAGATCGAAATAAGAACAAATATTGTCGCGGGCCGCCACCGTATCGATAATTGCATCCGTCAGACTTTCGGGGTGCCCGTAAAGGAATCGAATCCACACCGAATCTGATAGGCCGGCCAATTCGGCCAGCAATTGATCCAGGCCCACCCGGGGTGACAAGTCGCTGCCGTAGCGGGTGGTTTCCTGGGATACCAGGATCAGTTCTTTGGCCCCGGCCTCGATCATGTCGCGGGCCTCGGATACGATGACCCCGAGGGGCCGGCTCTTTTGCCGCCCCCGAAGCCTGGGGATGATACAATATGTGCAATGCCGGCTGCAACCTTCGGCGATTTTCAAATAGGCGGCGCCCGGCGTTCGAGTGAACCGCGGCAATTTTTCATCGGTCCGTATACTGTCCGGGTCCGGAAACGGATTGTCCGGCCACGGCCGAGTTTCATCCACGGCAGCGACGATATCATCAAAAGCCCCTGTACCCATAAACAAATCCACTTCGGGCAGCGCGGTGGCGATGTCGTCCTTGAACCGTTCCGGCAGGCACCCCACAACCACCAGCCTCCGGCATCTACCGATGGTTTTTTGCCGCGACAATTCGAGGATCGTATCGATGGATTCGTCCGCTGCGGTTTCAATGAAACTGCAGGTGTTGACGACGATGGCGTCCGCAAGAGCGGGATCTTCCGTCAATTCCCACCCTGCGGCGGACAGCCGGCCCATCATCACTTCGCTGTCCACGAGATTTTTGGCACAGCCAAGGCTTTCAAAGCAAATCTTCAATTAGTTCATACCGCCATCATGGGTGTTCAGACATGCACAAAAGGCTGCCGGACAATACGGCAGCCTTCGTAAAATTAATATCAATACCGAATGAACTATCCTTTAAGCCTTTTTATTTCTTCGGTCAACAAGGGTACGATCTCAAACAGATCCCCGACGATGCCATAATCCGCTTTTTGAAAAATGGGCGCTTCGGGATCTTTGTTGATGGCCACAATGACCTTGGAAGACGACATGCCCGCCAGATGCTGAATGGCGCCGGAAATACCACAAGCTATGTACAGGTTGGGAGAAACCACTTTCCCGGTCTGGCCGACCTGATCCGCATGGGATCGCCAGCCCTCGTCAACGGCTGATCGCGACGCCCCCACGGCGCCCTCCAGGGACGCGGCCAATTGTTCCAGTGCAGTATAATCCGCTCCACCCATGCCCCGGCCGCCGGACACCACGACATCGGCTTCGGTCAGTTCAACCTTGCCGGTTTCAAGTTGCCGGTCGATCTGTTTCATGGCGCTCCGGCCGGGATCGGCAGTGACGGCTTCCACAACGCCGGCGCCCGGGCTCTCGGTGACGGCCATCATTTTAGGCCGGACAGCGATTATTTTAGGTTCGCCTTCCAGATTGACGTCAGCCAGTACTTTCCCCCCGTACATGGGCCGCGTGGCAACGATATTCTCCCCATCCGCCTTTACGGCCACACAATCCATGGCCAGCGGGGCATCAAGGCGGGCGGACAACCTGGCGGAAAGGTCCTTGCCCTGAGACGATGCGCCCAGCACAATCGCCCGGGGCGAATGGGCCTTCACGACCTCGTCGATCACATTGGTGTAGGTATCGGTCAGGTAATCCGCCAGCACCGGGCTATCCGCCACCAGTATCTTGTCGGCGCCGTACTTGGCCAATTCGCCCGCAAAGGACGCCACACCGGCTCCCAGAACCAGTGCATACGCCTCACATCCCATCCGGGACGCCAGCCGTTTTCCTTCACTCATTGCTTCCAGGGTTATTTTCCGAAATGCGCCGTCCGCTTGTTCGGCTACTACGAGCACTCCATGTGACATGGTAATCTCCTTATCTCGTTGAAAAGCTAAATCGTATGCTCATCGGATGGCAGGCGTTTTGCTGCCCGATGTTTCAATGAATTCAGGTTTAAACACAGGCTATATTGCCTTTGCCTCGTCGCGCAGGGCATTGACCAGTGCCGTTACTTTATCCTGGGCCGTGTCACCATCGAGTACCCGCCCCCCTTTTCGTTCCGGTGGCGGCGTCAAGGCGGCAATGGTTGTTTTGCCGGCCAGGGCGTTTTCGTCGAGTCCAAGATCGGCTATCGGTTTCACATCCACCGGTTTCTTCTTGGCCTTCATGATCCCAGGCAGGGAGGCGTACCGGGGCTCATTCAACCCGCGCTGGGTGGTGATCAAGGCCGGCAACGGCGATTCGATCACCACTGTCCCGCCTTCCACCGTTCGGTGGCATTGTATTTTCCCATCGGATATGTCTTGCTTGATGACCATGGAAATATTGGGAATGCCGAGAAGCTCGGCAACGGCCGGACCCGCCTGGTAGTTATCATCATCCACCGCCCGATGGCCGGCAATGATCAGATCGTACGGCATCTCCTTCAACGCGGCCGCCAACACTTTTGCCGTGCCCAGACCATCCAGCCGCAGGTCCCCCGGATCGATCCGGACACCCTTGTCGGCACCCATAGCCAGAGCTGTTCGCATGGCTTCCACGGCCTTTTCGGGTCCGATGGTCAGAATCGTAACCTGGCCTTCACCGGACTCACGAATTTTCAGCGCCTCTTCAACGGCCAGTTCGTCGTATGGATTCATGACCCACTTTATATCGTCGGTTTTAATGGATACGCCATCGGCGGCAATTTCCACCAGGGACTCGGTTGACGGGACCTGCTTAAGCAGTACAACGATTTCCACTGTATCACCCTTCCTTTCAGTTGCGATCCACCCGGGTGTCAACGAATTCGACCCGAATCAGAATTAACTAGTTTCGTTTAGTCATCGGTTTCTGAAATATTTAGATAAGTTATTAAGATAACTATATTAGTTTTTCACTATCCGGAGAAGGTATCCAACTAGCCAATGGTTGTCAATGGCAAATGTGACAGGTGGCCGGGCGATCGCATATCTTGGATGGCATCAGATACTCTGGAATGTTGGTATGCGCTGATACAAGGTATGGTTATAATGTCAAATGACAAAGCTCAAATTTCAAATGAAGGTATTCTATCTTTGTTACAATCAGTTACATAGCATATACGCAACACGCTTACCCGCTGCTTTTAATAAAAAACTCCCCGAACTCTCGATAACAGGATGGTCGATCCCGTATTCGGGCGGGATGGAATCAATCAATGACGACAAAACCCTTTGATTTATAATCCTTCAGCCCCCCGTCGCCGGAGCTGACCACAACAAAGCCCTCCACATTCTCCAACCGGTTGAGCAACCCGATCCCGTCATCCTTTCCCATGACCATGATCGCCGTGGCCAGCCCGTCCGCCAGGGCACAGGTGGGCGCGACCACCGATACACTGACCACCCCGTTGGATACGGGATAACCGGTTCGGGGATCGATAATGTGCGAGAATCGTTTGCCCCCGATCTCAACATAATTACGATAATCTCCGCTGGTGGCGAACCCGCGATTTTTCAAGGGCACCACTTTGTAAACAGCGTCTTGGGAGGCGCCAATGACCGGTGTATTGATGCCCACCCGCCATTCGGTGTTGTCCGTTCTGACACCGGAGGCATATACTTCTCCACCGATTTCAACGATAAAGTTGTCTATTTTCCGTTCGGTCAGCAAAGCTGCGATTGCATCAACGCCAAAACCTTTGGCAATGGAGGCCAGATCCACGGTAATCATCGGTATTTTCTTGGAAAATGTATTGTCCGGAAGAAAATTGATGTGCCTGAACCCGATGCCGGACAATACGTCCCGGATTGCCGGATCGTCCGGTATATCCACCGCCGGGCCTTTGCGGCCAAATCCCCACAAATTCACCAAGGGGTCCACGGTACCATCCCATGCGCCGTCCGTGATACGGAATAACTCCTTGCCCATGGTCATCACCCGGTAAAAATCGGCGGACGCCGGGAATTTTTCTCCGGCGGCGGCAATCCGGTTGAACCGGCTGATTTCACTGTCGGGGCGATAGGTGGACATGCTCCGGTTAACGGATTCAAGTTTTTCATCGATCCGCTGCTTGAGATCCTTGATATCGGTGAAACGATGGGTGATCACCTTCACATGATAGGTGGTGCCCATGGTTTCGCCGGTGATCAGGGATTCGATTTTGCCGCATCCCGCCGCCATGGACAGGGCAAGGCCCAGTAGAATTGATAACAACAGCCGCTGTCTATCCATACGTATGGAATTCCCCACTCAACATATCCGCGGCAATTGCTCACCGGAGAGCATATCCACGATGCGATGCCCGCCAATCCGCGTTTCCATATATACCTTGCCGGGGTGATCCGCAACCACCTCACCGATGATACAGGCATCTTTCCCATCGGGATCGTTTCGCATGGCCGCCAATACGGCTTCCGCTGCATCCGAATCGACGAATGCCAGCAGTTTACCCTCATTGGCCACATAAAGCGGATCGAATCCCAACAATTCACAGATGCCGGCCACCTCCGGCTTCACCGGCAGGGCGGACTCAAACAATTTGATCCCCGCCCCGGATTGCATGGCGATTTCGTTCAAGGCCGTTCCCACCCCGCCGCGGGTGGGATCGCGCAAGACATGAACGGCGCGCGGGTTCGCGAGTATTTTTCTGACCAGATGATTCAGGGCGGCCGTATCGCTCTTTATGGCCGTATCAAACCGGAGGCCTTCGCGTTGGGCCATCACCGCCATGCCGTGGTCGGCCATACTGCCGTTGATGATGATCTTATCCCCGGCCCGGGCCTGGTCGCTGCCGACGCGAACCTGGGGGTTGATAGCACCGATACCCGACGTGTTGATAAAAATTTTATCCGCCGCCCCCTTGGGTACAACCTTGGTATCTCCGGTAACCAGGAGGACACCGGCCTGTTCAACCGCTTTTTTCATGCTGGCCAGAATGGTTTTCAGGTTACCCATGGGGAATCCTTCTTCCAGGATCAGCCCCATGCTCACGTACATAGGCTCCGCACCGCACATGGCGACATCATTGACCGTGCCATTGACCGCCAGATCACCGATGTCACCGCCCGGGAAAAAAATCGGGTCCACCACAAAGGTATCCGTGGAAAAGGCGAATCGGTCGCCATTCAAGTCCAGTATTGCCCCGTCATTCAGGGGGGACAGAAATTCATTGGTGAACAGGGGCAGCAACAGGTCGGCGGTGAGGTGATGCGATATCCTGCCGCCGCTGCCGTGATCCAAAAGGATTTTGTCGGATGTCATAGAGGGTTCCGCTTCATTTCCGGTTTATTAATGTTTAACCGATGCCACTTTCCATCTTCCGCCAGTTCGCTATACATGGTACCGGTAGTAGGCTGCGCAGGTGCCTTCACTGGAGACCATACACGGTCCCACCGGCGCCATGGGCGTGCACACCTTTTTGTACAGGCTGCATTCCGGCGGGGTTTTGGTCCCGGTCAGAATTTCACCGCAGGCGCACCCTTTGGGTTCCGGTGCATCGGCAATCTTTATATCATACCGCACCTGCGCGTCAAACATCTGATACGCTTCAGCGATCTGCAAACCGCTGCCGGGGATGATGCCCAATCCGCGCCACCGGGCGTCCGTGGGAGCAAACACCTCCGAAAGGCGTTTTTGGGCCTTGATGTTGCCGGCATCGGTGACCGCCCTGGTGTAGACATTGCCCAATGCCGGAGAACCCCCGGCAATGGCGGCCACCAGTGTTTCAACGCCCTGAAGGATGTCAACGGGTTCGAAACCGGCCACCACGGACGGTATTTGGTATTTCTCAAAAAACGACCGGTAGGCGTTGACTCCGATGATCACGGATACGTGTCCCGGGAGCAGAAACCCGTCCACTCTGACGGTTTCGGCCGATGCAAGGGCTTCCAGGGCCGGTGGAACGAGTTTGTGAGCTGAGAATACCACAAAATTCCCAACGCCGGTTTGCCGGGCCATGGCAATGGTGGCGGCAATGGTGGGGGCAGTGGTTTCAAAGCCCACCCCCAGGAACACAATGGTTTTATCCGTTGTCTGACGGGCCAATTCCAGGGCATCGATGGCGGAATAGACGATACGGATATCCGCGCCGTCCGCCCGGGCCTGCTGGAGCGAAGACGAGGTTCCGGGAACCCGTAGCAGGTCACCGAAGGTGGTGATGATGACATCCTCTTTTTTCGCTGTTTCGATGAAGGCGTCGATTTCGCCCTGGGCCGTTACACATACCGGGCACCCGGGTCCGGACAAAAGGCTGATGTTTTCCGGCAGCAAAGACCGGATGCCGCTTCTGAAAATCGCCACGGTATGCGTGCCGCACACCTCCATGAGCCGGACGCCGGTTTTTCCCGCCGCCCGGATATTGTCCATCAGCCGATTCGAGATGCCGGCGTCCCGGTATTCCTCAAGATGTTTGATTGCCATGGTTAAATTCCTATGTTTTTTTCCTCATCCACCTTTGCCGCCGCGATAACCGCCTGCCCCAGGGAGATGCCGGCATCGTTGGTGGGTACCGATTTATGGGTATGGACCGTAAATCCCCCGGTATCCAGACTGTTGACCATTCGGCCGAGGAGCATCGAATTTTGAAACACACCACCGCTGAGGGCGACCTGGTCGAGCCCGGTATCCGCACGCAGCCGCACGCAGACATCGGTGAACACATTTACCAGCGTCTGATGAAACCGGGCACTGATGATCGCAACCGGCACGTGTTGCCGTATGTCCTCAACCACGCCTTTGATGATAGGGGCGACGGGGATGAGGTATGGGTCTCCGATGTCGATGGCCACCGCATAGGCGTCCGTGACGGACTCGTCTGCTGCCATCTCCAGTTCCATGGCCGCCTGACCTTCATAGGCCACCGCAAACCGGATACCCAGAATGGCGGCCACGCCGTCAAACAGACGGCCCAGACTGGAAGTGAGCGGCGAGTTGATCTTTTTACGGATTATCCCGGCCAATATCCGGACCTTTTGGGGATCGATGGTTCTCAACACCGGCAGATCGATGTCCAGACCGGATTCGCCAAAGGTGTCGAGCAAATAAGCGACCGCCATTCGCCACGGTTCCCGGATAGCGGCACTGCTGCCCGGCATGGCCACGTATCTGAGATATGCGGCACGCGTGAAATCACCGGCATCGGCGATGAGAACTTCACCCCCCCACACCGCACCGTCCGGCCCATACCCTGTACCGTCAAAGGCCAGACCGATCACCCGGCCATCCACCTTATTCTCGGCCATACAACTCACAATATGGGCATGGTGATGCTGTACCTCCACCAGCGTCATGCCTCTTTGCCCACGGGCATAACGGGTGCTTGCATAATCCGGATGAAGATCGCAGGCAATGATGGCGGGTTTTATGTCCAGAATACGTTTCAAATGATCTATGGTCATGCCATAAAAATCTTCGGTGGCCAGGTTTTCCAGGTCGCCGATGTGTTGACTGAGAAACGCTTGGCGATCCCGTGTGAGGCACACCGTGTTCTTGAGCTCGGCGCCGCAGGCGATAATCCGGGGAAGCGGTCGTTTCAGGAATACGGGTATGGGCACATACCCCCGGGACCGCCGGATAAACCGGGTGGATCCGCTGCTCACCCGTACAATGGAATCATCGCTGCGGAGATAAATGTCCCGATTGTGAACCAGGAAAAAATCGGCGATCCGGCCCAGACGCCCAAATGCTTCTCCATTGCCGATGGCGATGGGCTCCTCACTCAAGTTACCGCTGGTCATGACCAGGGCGGTGAAATCATGGGCCAGCAGCAGATAATGCAGGGGTGTGTAAGGCAGCATGACGCCGTAATAATGATTCCGGGGTGAGATGCGCCCGCTCAGAATTGCGTGCTCACGTTTTTTCAACAATACGATGGGCCGTTGTATGCCGGACAGCAGAGTCGCTTCCTCGGGGCTGACCCGGGCGAACCGGCGGACGTGATCCAGATCCAACGCCATGACGGCAAGGGGTTTCTCTTCCCTGTGCTTGCGTTCCCGAAGCCGGGCGACCGCCTCATCGTTTTCCGCGTCCACCACCAGGTGAAACCCTCCCAATCCTTTGACGGCAAGGATATGTCCCGCTTTTATCAGTTCAGCGGTCCGGCCGATGGGGTCTTCGCCGGGGAGCTTGCGGCCGCCGGCATCATGCAGCGATACATGGGGACCGCACACCGGACAGGCATTCGGCTGGGCGTGGAACCGCCGGTCCCGGGGATTGTCATACTCCGATTGACAGTGGTCGCACATGACAAAGTGCCGCATGGATGTTTTCAGCCGGTCGTAGGGAATATCGTCAATGATGGTGTAGCGGGGGCCGCAATTGGTACAATTGGTGAAGGGATAGCCGAACCGGCGGTCCTTGGGGTCCATCATTTCGTTGAGACAATCCCGGCACACCGACACATCGGGCGATATCAGGGTGGCGCGCGCACTGCCTGCCCGGCTGGCCGCAATGGTCATCTCCACGGCACCGGTCACCGCCGACGGCAAATGGGTCATCTCAACGATATGGGCCAGCGGCGGGTGGCGGGTGGCAAGGTCTTCCATAAAAGAATCGATATCGGCCGGGCAGCCCTCCACATGGATATCCACGCCGGAGGCAGTATTGGAAACCGTTCCGGTCAATTTATGATTTCGGGCCAGTTGGAAGACGAAGGGCCGGAATCCCACCCCCTGGACAATACCGTTCACATTCAACCGCCTGGCGATGATCTCTGAGGTCATTGGCACTCTTTTAAGAATTGGAATTGCTGATGAAGGATGCAGGCCGGCTTCCCCACGGATGGTCAAAACGATTGAACATGTTGTTGCGCCTGCTGCAGCGCCTGCTTCAATGCCACCGGATCCAATGGTTTATGCAGAAAATGGGCGGCTCCCGAATCAAGTGCCTGTTTCTCCAGATCCCTGTCGCCATGTCCGGTGATTACGATCACCTGTGTTTCCGGCACGGTGGCCTTTATTTTTTTCAACAATAAAAGACCATCTTTGCCGGGCATTTTGATATCCGTAATCACAATGGATGGTTTTTCAGTGGTGAAGATGTCGATCCCCGCCGCCTCATTTTCCGCAGCCAGCACCTTATACCCGATGGCCTCCAGAAACAGGCGCAGCATGGCCAGGGACGGCACTTCGTCATCGACTATCAATATCGTCGCCAATTCATTCATAGGCCTGTTCAGGAAGCGGCCCGGGGGAAAAAAAACGTGAACGTGGTACCATCGCCTTCACTGGTGTCCACTTCGAATCTGCCATTGTAGTCGTTTACAATACCGTAGATAATGGACAGACCAAGCCCCATGCCTTTTCCAACCTCCTTTGTGGTAAAAAAGGGTTCGAATATTTTCTCCAGATCGTTTTTCGGGATTCCCATGCCGGTGTCCGATATTGTGAATATCACCTGATCGTTTTCAAGGAAAGACTGAAATTTGATAACACGTTCTTCGAAACCGTCAGCGGGAGTGGTTTTCTGATCGATGGCGTCACGGGCATTCGTCACCAGGTTGAAAACCACTTGTTCCAGCCGATTCGAATTGGCCATAATCGGCGGCAAGTCCTCGGGAAGGTCCAGTTCAACCCGGATGTTCTGCAGCATGAGTTGCTGTCCGATGATGCTGATCACCCGACTGATGGCCGTGTTTACAGAGACCTGTTCTTTTTTAAAATCCGCCCGCCGGCCGAACACACGCAGCCGCTGGATGATATCCGAGGCCCGATCCACTTGTTCCGAAATGCTGTCCACCACTTTCAACAGATTTTTCTCGGGAATTTCACGCTTCTCCCGGGTCATCATTTTGAAATATTCCGATCCCAGTTTGATGGCGTTCAACGGCTGGTTCAATTCATGAGCGATGCCGGCGGACATTTCACCCAAGGTGGTCATTTTGCTCGCCTGGTATAGTTGCGCGTCCTTCTCAATGGTCTCCGTGATATCCGTCGCCGCCAGAATAATGGCCTGACGATCCTGGTAACTCACCGGGCAGGCATTGACCTTCAAATAAAAGGGGTGGCCACCTTTTCGCCGATGCCGCACTTTTTGACTGACCACACACCCATTTGCCAGCTCCCCCGGACTGAAAAAAATCCCGTCACTTTCCTCGCTCTCGAATGCACCCAGGGTGGAAAACGGCTGTCCCAGCAATTCGGACCGGTTGTATCCATAGGTCTCCACGGCGCTGGGATTGGCGTCGATGATCTCATGGGGCGTGTCCATACCCAGAACAAATATGGGGTTGGGGCCGCTGTTGAACAGGGACCGGTACTTTTCCTCGGACTCATACAATGCCTGGTCGGCCAGTTTTCGCTCGGTAATATCCAGAAAAGCACCGGTGATAAAATCCATTCCCCCCTCTTCATTGCAAATGATCTGTCCACCCACTTCCACCCAGATATTCTCACCGGTGTTCTTGATAATCCGGTATTCTGCCGAGTAGGTTTTATCGCCCTTTAACGCTTCGATATACTTCTGACGGGCGAACTCCCGATCATCCTCATGGATGATATCGAACCATGTGATCTGTTTATCAATAAACATCCACCGGGGATATCCGGTGAGATGCTCGATCTTGTCATCAAAAAATTCCACGGCCCCGTCATCGTACGCCTTGAACACGATATTGGGCAAATTGTTGATGAGCAGGCGATAATTGCGTTCGCTTTCCTTCAACGCCCTGTCGGACCGCTTTTTCTCGGTAATATCCGAAGCGAGAAGCAGAAAACCGGCCACATCACCACTGGGATCGATTAGCGCGTTGATGGACATGGACACCGGAAATTTACCCCTGTTTTTCCTTACGTATATCCATTCCTGCTGCCAGGAAGAGTGGCGAATGGCATATTCAAGCAGAATATCCACATCCGTCAATGTCCGGCCGCATGCTTTGCTCAAAATACGGCTGCGTTCGGCCAATTCGGATGGATCGTGGAAAATGAGGGGTGTTTTTTTCCCGATGATCTCTTCGGACTTATACCCCAGCAGGTTCTCCGCCCCCTTGTTGAAAACAATAATCTGACCGGATTTATTGGTGGCGATGATGGCCATTTGGGCCGCCGAATCCAATACCGCCTTCCGCTGAGCATTGGCCTCCTGGAAGCGCCGGAGTATTTTCTCCGTTTCCTCGAATTGCTTGACCACCAGGCTGGCCGTTATTTCAGCCGATTCCCTTGCAACACGTATCTCCTGCTTGAGAACGCGGTTCTCTTCCTCGAGGACTCGAATCCTTTCAAGGTCAAAATCGACTTCATGGTCTACAGCGTCGGTGGTCATGATATTCTCTCATCATTGTCAATTGTCATCCCTCCGCACAAATGTGTCCGGGACAGACGGATTGACATCTGAATGGTGTGGTCCGGCGATCGTGCCCGTATCATATTTTCCGGCCGGTCAGGCGGACAGATGGCCTGTTCGATTCATCTTCCGTCAGATATGGTTCGGCTCAAATCTCCGATATCGCCTAAAACCGGAGTGTAAATCTTCGACGGTTGTTGTGTTGCCCTTTGTTCCGCCAATTCCCGTCGGGGGTGACGGCATGAACACAGCACACCAGGCAGGGGTCGAATGATCGAATCACATGCTCCACTTCCACGGGATTGTCCGGATCGGCTACCCGGGTGCCCACAAGGGCATGCTCGCAGGGTCCCTTGAGATCATTTTTATCCGTGGGTGAAAGATTCCATGCCGTGGGCGTGATAATCTGGTAATTGGCGATCTTGTTGTCCACTATTTTCATCCAATGCCCAAGGGCTCCGCGAGGCGCCTGAATGAGGCCAACCCCGTCACCGTCTTTTTTCGTATGGTAATTATGAAAAAATTCGGAGTCCTGCCGCAACATCTCCTTCAACCATTGATCCATGATGGGAATCAAGGCCGCCGGGCGGACCAGGCGCGCCAATTGACGCTCAAAAACGCTTCCCCTCCGGCCTGCCGGCAAATCCAGAAACAGCGGGTCCGATGCAATGATCCGTTCGGCCAACGGACCGGTTTCAGCCGGTTTTCCATGATACCTCGGCGCCTTTGACCAGCTATATTTTTTACCGTCGCCGGTAGGTTGCAGCGGCAGTGTCCTCCCATTAAACGGATGCGACGGTCCCATGTAATCGTCAAAATAGGCGCGGGAGACATCCTCCCGGACCATGCGTTCGTCAAACACCTGCACGGCCTCACCATCGTAAAAACCGGACGGCATATAATTCCGGTGCCCTTCCGGCGCCGCCACCCGGGTAACCGTCGGCATGGTCAAGCCGCCGAAACTGATAAATGTGCCCGGCCCCATGCCCATTGTATCCAGACCGGCGGCTTTGGCGAACCGGATAAAAAAGCCCACGTCTCCCTCGCTGTGCGCCGGTTTTTCATGCAACCATTCCTCCAGACCTTGTCGGGATTCGATCTCACCCCAGCGTTCCAGGGTGCATCCCAGCACGTTGGTTTCATACCACCGGCGAAAGTTGCTGAGCAAATGCCGGCAGCTCCCGATGTCGTTGGAACTGGGAAGAGAAACCACACCGCCCGGCACAATGAATGAAGAGTGGGGCCATTGTCCGCCGAGAATGGAAATGATTTCCAACAATTTCTTGGTTTCCCGGATGGTCTGAACCACAGCCTCTCCCTTGAACACTGCATACCGCCGCAACGCCTCGTCGTATAAGGGCTGCTGCGCATGCGCCGGGCTGGTGAAATCGGGGAAAAACAACAGGAAAGATTGCCGGATATCATTCTGAAGCATTTCCGTCATCACGGTGACATTACGAAGCCGTAAACTGTCATCCGGCGTATTGGCCTTGTAAGCCATATCAAGGGCTTTTGCCGCTGCTTTCAGGTGGGACGTGGTACATATCCCGCAAATCCGGGGGGTAATGACCAAACTGTCCAGGGGGCTTCGGCCAATGAGCATATTTTCAAATCCCCGGTACATTGTCCCGGCACACCTTGCATCGGTGACCTCGCGATCTTCAATGGTCAAACGGACCTTAAGATCTCCCTCGACACGATTCACCGGTAATACTTCAATTGTTTTGGTTGCCACGGTCAGATGTTCCTGTTGTCTTTAGAGGTAGTCGAAATATGGGCTTACCACCGTCTTTCACAGACGGTTCATCCCGCATCAGATATCGGTTTTACGTTTTATCAACCGCTCGGGCGCCGCGGCTGCCGCCATTCCCTTGTAGGCCATATAATGAGCCCGGCTGACACCGTCCGGCAATTGTATGGGAATGCCTTCGATGTTTAAAGTCTGAAAATAAGGATAGGTATGCGGAAACTCCGGACTCGTGCAGCCGAAACAAGGCACCCCCGCCCGTGTCTTCGAGGATCTGCGATTCCAAAGGGTTTTATTGCAGGGACCGTACACCAGGGGGCCATGGCAGCCCATGTAGAAAAACATGCAGCCCTTCTCGCCGAATTTTTTTTCTTCGACCCTGTATTCATGGTACTCGTTTCGCGTACACCCCTGGTGGACCATCACGCTGAACCAATCCATCGGGGAATTGTAAGGACCGAGCTCCAGCTCGATGCCCGAACAAACCGCCGACAACACCCCGCACACCACATCACAATGACACGGGCATCCCGGCAAATTGACCACCGGCAACCCGCTCCCGGACCGAAAATGTTCGCCCAACAACCCGCCCGGATTCCCTTTGTTGTATTGCAGGCCTCCCGCCTGGATTTCCCCGTCTTTACCGAACCCGCCGAAGCTGGCGCAGGTTCCCACCGCCAGCACATATTCCGCCTGCTGCGCCAGGGCGAATATGAGGTCTTTTTTGGGGTTGCCAAAATACTCATCATACATTCCGGTATGTTCCGGGCCATGAATTATGGAACCTTCCACACATAGAATGTCCACCTTCTTTTTACCCGTAATTATTTTTTCATTAATCCGCTGCAACTCCGGTGCGGACAGCCGTGAAAACGTCGGATGCCAGATGACGTCGATACGGAGGGATTCAAACAATTCGAGAATATCCGGTGCTTCTGCATTCAACAAGGACCACGTATCCCCACCGCATCCCCCGCCATGCATCCAGTATAATGATTTGGACATCTGTTTACTCCATTAAATAAAAAGTTGTCTGTCGCGAGGCAATCCCACAGTCTTCAGTTTAACATACCGGCATCCGCAGCCAAGGCGGCCGGGAAGCTTAAGATGATAGCGCAACCATTGGTCCCTTCTTTTTTGATGCTGATTTGTCCGTGACAATCCTTCACAATCTGCCTGCTGATGGTGAGGCCGAGTCCCTTTCCTTTTCCGGATGTCTTGGTGGTAAAAAACGGTTCGAAAATCCGGTCCTTGTGTTGTTTGGGAATGCCCACACCCGTATCCGACACGATGACGATCACCCGATAATTTTCGCGATGGGAAGAAATGGATATCCGGCGGTCCCGGGGTGACGAGATATCGGTATCCTCCACATTTATCGCTTCAATGGCATTGACCACTAAATTGTAAATCATCTGGGTGAAGCGGTTGACATTGGCGTGAATCACGGGCAGGTCATCGGCCAGGGCGAGATCGATGGTAATACAGTCCAGTTTCAATTGATTTTCCAGAATGGAAAGCACCCGGTGTATCAGCGGATTGACCGCCAGATCCTCTTTCCCCATGTCCTGCGGCTCCAGGTCACTCAACCGGCTGACGATACGCGCCGCACGATCAACCTGGGAACTGATTTCCCGGGAAACCTGGAACAATTGTCGATCATCGATGCCGGCACCTTTGGCCACGACGGCTTTCAAAAATTCACTGCCCATTTTAATGGCATTCAACGGCTGATTGAGTTCATGGGCCGCACCCTGGGACATTCCGCCAATGGTCGGCATGAGTTTCAGCAGATCCCAGGCCGTGACCAACTCCACATGACGCATCAGGCAGGGCAGCAGAATCAGGTCTCCCACAAGCGCCGAACACATGGTGATCACCATCAACAGACCGAAAACCGATGTGGGCTGAAAATGAGAGAACATCAGAATGGAAAACCCTGTCCCGATGATAATGGTGGTGAATATGATGGGCCTGCCGACGCTCAGCAGGGTTTCTCTCAGGGCCTTGTCCTTATCCAGCCCTTTTTTAAATTCGGCGTTATACTTGACCAGATAATGAATAGTGTCGTCCACTGCCAGCCCGATGGCGATACAGGCGATCAGGCTCGTGGCCACCGACAATTCGATACCGAGCCAGCCCATTAATCCGAAATTCACGATGATGGGAAAACAATTAGGGACTAGCGCGATCAACCCGACCTTCCCGGACAGAAAAAGCACCATCATCATCATAAAGATCAGGACAAGGGAGATGGAAAGGCTCTTTATCTGGCCGGCAGTGAGCAGGTGGCTGCTGGCGGATACCGTCGTGCCGACACCGGTCACCGTCATGGACACCCCATCGGTGAGAATTTCACCGGCATTGTCAAGGATGCGTTTCTTCAGCGCCAGAAAATCCCGGGAACTCGATATATGGGTCAGCAACACAATATTGGTCTTCGCATAATCACGGCTTAAAAAACGAAACAACATGTCACTGCCGAGCATGATCTTGAACTGGTTTATCAGCATTTTCAACTCGATGATGTCCTCGGGAAGCCGATAGTACTCAGTCTCATAACGGTTTTGTGCAAAATTTACCAGCTTGAGGTAATCCGCCAATGAAATGGTTTTATCCACGCCCGGCAGCCGGGCGAGGGTGGACTGAAAGGTTTCGACATTGCGGACGTGATCGACATCCTCAAAAAAATCCTCCGTATGACCATCCACTACCACGTGCACCGGAAAGCTGCCCGAGAGATCCTGGTATATATCATGAAAATCTTTACTGATCCGTGTGTCCGGTTTGAAAAACTCCATGGGATTGGTTTCCACCTGGATAAAAAAAATCCCCGCCAGGCAGAACAGGGTGACGCCGCCAAGTACGATGAAAACCTTTTTTTGATGATGAAGGTTCAAATGAATCAGCAGATTGATCAGCTTATCAACCCAGGTCTCCTTTTTCACAGGGGGCTTTTTACTCACCCGCTCCGGCAATGGGAGAACCGATAGAAGCGAGGGGAAAAAAGTAAACACAATGACCATAAGGCTGACGATACCCATGCAGGTGACCACGGAAAACTCCCGTATAGCCGTGATGCGGTTGACCATCAGCGAACCAATGCCCACCAGCGTGGTCATACCCGCAAGGATCACGGGGAACCCGATTTTATCGTAGGTCCGGCAAACCGCCTCCCCTCTGGTGCCGGCATTGGCGGCATTGGACTGGTATTCTGAAATCACGTACAGGCAGTATGCCGTGCCCACTGCAATCAAAAATACCGGTACGGTCATAGTGAGCATGGATAAGGGGATGCGAAACCAGGCCATGCCGCCAAGGGTCCACACCAGTGTCAGTATAACCGTTCCGATGGGCGCGGCCAGGCTCCGCGGATTCTTGAAGAAGACGATCAGCAGGATTGAAATGAGAACAATCGTGTAGGGCGGCAGATGAAAAAAATCATCCCGTGTATACTCGGCCATTGCCTCGGACACCAGGGGCATACCGATCTGGTACATATCAAAGGTGTCTTTATGCTTTTGGATCACCGCCTGCACCGCCGCGATCACCGCCGTATGCTCGGCCTGTGTGGTCAGCAACAGTGTCAGGGCCGTGGTCTTGTGGTTCCCGGAAATCAAGTTGCGCGTAAAAAGGTCCACGGGTTCAATGATGGCGGCGAATTCCGCCGGGCTCCATTTGTCGGACCTGTCCACATCGTTTTTGATAAGCGGGAGGCTGATGACCCGTTTAACACCGTCGATATCGGCAAGGGCCCGGGAAATCTCATCCAGGGTTGTAAAAGTGGCGGGATCGAATACATTTCCGGTTTTTACCACCAGCCGAATAATGTCGTCCGAGCCGAAAACGGTTTTATAATCCCGATATTCCAGCGCTTCGGGTTGATCTTCGATTATCAGGTCGGAAATGGATGTCCGAAAGGACAGGCTGGGGATCTGCCATGCCAAAAAAAAAGTGACCAGTCCCAGACAGGCAAAGACGATCCCCTGCCGATGCAGTACGAGCATCCGGAGAAACTTGAGAATCGGCATGTGGGAAGAAAAAAAAGACATATCCGCGAACGGCTTGGCTTGCCCTGAGAATGCAGCGATATGGGTTGTTTCGACAATTAATCACGTGTTGAATACGCTTCGCGCTTCGAGCCAATGCCGGTTCATGTTAGCATGGATTATCCGGGTCGGCAAGCATGGGGATGGTTGGCCGTGGAATCGCATATCCGATAGCACGGATAAGGTATTGAACCGGAGTCGCCGGATCGATACATTCCCGGCGCAGTTCGAAAATGTCAAATGCTGTGTTTACCGCTCAGGGGGACCGTATGTAAATTCGGCCGGGACATTCGATGGGACGCCTCCGCATGCATACCGATGAGAATGAATCCCAGGGCGCACGAACCGATGCAGAGGCCCGGCGGCAGGTACCACCACCACATGCCGCCGGAAAAGCCGCCGCGTTTGAAGGCGTAGTGAATCATCATTCCCCAGCTGATGGAGGCGGAATCACCCAGGCCGATGAAAGACAGCGCCGATTCGCTGAGCATGGCACCGGCCACGGCCAGGACGAATTTCGCGGAGATGATGTCGAATACATGGGGGACCATGTGATGCCATAAAATGCGCCGGCTTCCTATTCCCAGACCTTTCAGGGATTCCACAAACACGGTTTCCCTGAGTTGAAGCACCTTGGCGCGCACCGCCCGGGCTGTGGAACACCAGCTCAACAGACTGATGACCAGCACGATGTTCCACCAGCTTTGCCCCAGATAGGCGGCCAGGACCACCATCAGGGGCAGCATGGGAATCAGGAGAAACACATCGATGATACCGGTGAAGAGTTCACCGCCGAGCCCCCGGAAATAACCGGACAGTATGCCGAGACCGCCGCCGATAAAAACGGAAATCACGGCCGCCAGGATGCCGATGCTCATGGAAACACGGCCGGCATGGACCAGTTCGTTCAGGATATCATCCCCCATATCATTGGTGCCCAGGGGATGGCTGGGAGAGACGGGTAGAAAGGGCATGTCGCCGTTGTCCGGACCAAGGGGCGCTATCAGGGGGGCGCATACGGCGGACAGCAAAAAACACATTAATATGGCGCCGCCGGCCAAAAGGTATCGGTATCGAATCAATCGCATCAGTCAGACCCTCACCCGGGGATCCAGAATCCCGCAGAGCACATCGGTGACCATGTTTACCGTCAACACCACCAGTGTCAAAAACAGAAAACAGGTGTTCAATACCGGATAATCCCGGTTCATGGCCGCCTCATGGATCAGGGCGCCCATGCCGTTAATGGAGAAAACGATCTCCACCAGCAACGATCCGGACATGATAAAAGCAACATGCAATCCCACCAGGCTGATCATCGGCAAAACCGCCTCCCGGAGGATATGCACAAACAGAATTCGTCCTTCACCAAGCCCGCGCGCCCGCGCGTACAGCACATATCCCTGATGCTTGCTCGAAAAAACGCTGTTGCGCATGACCAGGAATTTGGCGGCGGTGGAAGATAAGGACAACACCACTACCGGCAGGAAAAGATGGCGCATCACATCGAGAACATGTCCCGGAGAACAACCGCCCGTATCCATCCCCTTCAAT
The DNA here is from genome assembly GCA_013003715.1 of Desulfobacteraceae bacterium. GTDB lineage: Bacteria > Desulfobacterota > Desulfobacteria > Desulfobacterales > Desulfosarcinaceae > JABDIN01. The sequence continues at coordinate 31,869 of JABDIN010000108.1, forward strand.
CCCCCCAGGGGAAACCAGTCCAGCCTGAAGGCGAACAGATCCAGGCTTACCATGGCCAGCAGAAACGCGGGCATGGCATATAAAAACAGAAACAGCGGCGTAAACACCAGATCCCCTGCCCGGCCGGAAAAACGCCCGGCCACGGCGCCGAGAATGCACGCCAGCAAGGATGAGAGAACTACCGACGGCAGCAGCAGCATGAGGGTGGGTTTCAGGTGGATCAATACAACCTTTTTTACCGGCAGATGGTAAAAGTAGGAAAACCCGAAATCTCCGCTCACGATATTCACAAAATAGCGTGCGAACTGGACCGGCAGGGAATCATGCAGCCCCAGTTCCGCTTCCAGTGCCGCATAATCCTTTTCACTTAAACCAATGACATCCGGCCCGAGCATGGCGAACACCGGGCTTCCCGGCATCAGGCGCGGCAAACTGAAATGAAGGGTGCACACCACTATAAAGCCCAGCAGGAACCGGCCGCACTTCATGGCCACATAATATCGGGTACTCCCGGTCAATTCCCCACCGGCCATGAGATCACACCCAACACGCCGTGCTGGAAATCCTGCACCCGGTTGTTTTCGGCGTGTTCGTCGATAAACGCGTCGATGCGCTCACCGCAATGCCCTCTGTTTTGAGTGAATATGGCGAAATATCGTCGAAAATGCTGCTTCACATAGGCCGCATCCTCGACAACGGTGCGTTCATAAGGGAAAAAAGCCACGTCGGGAAGGAATCCGTCATGATACAGGATATTGAAGGGAAACTGCGTGTCAAAGGCCATGCTGTGGATATCGCAATCCATTATCCAGCGCCACAGCCCGTCCCTGAGGGTTGAATGATAACGGCCTTTGAAGCTGATCAGGCAGCAATACCGCCGGGATACCCGGTTCATTTTCATGAGACAGGCATAATCCTTGATGGCGGGTGTCAGGGCACCGAATACCACGTCATAATCCGGGGATTCCGGGATGGCAGCCCACTCCCGGTTGTCCACCGCAATCCGGTGACCCATGCCTTCCCTTGCCGCTTCTCCCTGCATGGTCTCCAGCATGACAGGGGCCGTATCCAGGCCAACCACCTTTCGGCAATGATCCGCCAGCGGCAATGTGTATGTTCCCGGCCCGCAGCCCACATCCAGCACCCTGTCATTTTCGCGTAACACACGCCGGGACACCAGGTGATCGACGATGCGATTATGAAATTCCCGGTCTTCCCGGTTTCGCCGTGCGTAAACAGGTGCGAAGAAATCCCAGAACGCCCGCCATTTGTCCGGATCAACCGGCGTTTGATACAGAGAAGAACTGGTCCGTGCTTCCTCCCATGCGTCTTTCCAGAAAGCGGTATCCATCATGAGATCACTCCTTTCTCAGGTTGAACCAGGTCTCTTCCCAGAGGAAGCCGTACATGGGACTTATTTTCCATCCGGAGAACGCCTTGTTGCAAGGTTGCAGCAGCACGTTCCAATACAATGGAAGCCCCGGCAGTTGATCCGCGTAATACCGCTGCAGATCCGCGGCGGCTGTTTTGTAAATTTCCGGATCAATGGCGGTGTTCATGCGATCCACGATGCCGCGAAACCGCGTCTCCTTCAACACGGCCCAGCCGATATTGCGGGAATCAAAATATCCAGATCCGCATCCGGCCCACATCATCATGCCCCAGGGTGTGGTACGGGATAAAAGGGTCATATGGCCGCGCTCCTTGTCGCTGATCTGGCGAAACAAGGTATAGTCCACCGGTTTTATGTTCAGGACCACGCCGATGGCGGCAAACCGTTTTTTCAGCAGTTCGGCGATACGCCGGCTGCCCGGCGTGTCGGTGCGTACGATAATGTCAATTGTCAGATCGCGGCCCTCTTTTTCCAACACACCGTTCCGGTCGGAATCCGTATATCCCAGTCCGGCCAGAATCTTTTTCGCCTGATCCGGATCATGGGCCATGCGCGGCGTATCGATAAAGTCCGCCGAGCCTTTGGGCACGAAACCGGCATTGGGCACCGATCCGTATCCACCCGCGAACAATCGCACCATTTCCGTATAATCCACCGCCATTCCCAAGGCCTTGCGCAGCCTCACATCATCCATGGGCGGCTTTTGGGTGTTGAAAAAAATCGCATTGGGCACCCCCGTGTTGGGCAGTTCGTGAATGACGAGATTTTTATGGGTGACCAGGGGAGCCACATGGACCGGGTCGGTGCCGGCGGCATAAAAATAGGGCAGATCGATCTCGCCTTTTTTCAGGGCCATGTACAGGGTGTCCGGATTTTTAAACATGCGGAACACCACCTCGGCCACATTGGGTTGCCCTCGGTAATAGTTGTCATAGGCCGTAAAACGCACGGTGCCTGCGGCGGCGTCAAACCCGGCAAAGGTGTAGGGGCCGCAACCCATCGCTGCTGCATCTCCTTGAAATGTCATGGGATCATCCACTGTTTCGAAAATATGCCGGGGCAGGGTCCGCAGCACCAGCAGGTTCACCACGAACCTCGGGTTGGGCTCGGATAGCGAGATCACCACGGTGGCTGAATCAGGTGCCGTCACCCCGGTGATGAGCTTGAAATGATGCGTGTAAACCGGAATTTTGGCCAGGAGGTATTCGATGGTGAATTTGACATCATCTGCGGTTACCGGCCGACCGTCATGCCAGGTCAATCCGGAGTTCAGATGAAAGGTCCAGGTGACCGCATCCGTCGTTTCCCAGGATCGGGCCAGATCACCGGTAAAACGGCCGTCCTCACCGATCCTGATCAGGCCTTTGTGCGTGAGCATGGCCCGCATGGTTCCGAAATAATAATCATCGATATTGACGACCTTGACCTGCATGGTGGTTCCGATGGTCAGCCGCTCGATTTGGGCCGCGCCCATTGGAATTGCCCAAAACACAGAAGCCCCCACGGCCAGTGAGATAATCAACAACAATCTACGGTGAAAAAGGGATGTGACAGTCATTTCATGCGTCCTTTCCGACATCATCAGACAATTTATTCCAGGTTAACAGTTCAAATTAAAACCCTTATATTCAAGGTGTTACATCGAAAACAAGAGATCCGTTCCGGATGTTCAATACCCGGTCGCAGAATGCAGTGACCACGGCCGGATCATGGGAAATGAGAACAAGACCCAGGTTCCGCTGCTGTTTAAGCATCCTGAGAAGATTGAAGACCATGGCCTGAACCGACAGATCCAGCATGCTGGTGGGCTCGTCGGCGATCACATAATGCGGGTTCAGGGTCAAGGCGCGTGCGATGACCACCCGCTGGGCCTGGCCGCCGCTGATCTCATGGGGCAATCGGTTCCGTATTTCCAGGGAAAGGCCGGTTTCCGCGAAAATGGCGTTGATACGGTCATCTGCTTCCCGGCGTGAATGCGTTATCCCATGCGCCTGAAACACTTCCCTCATGGTCCAGGCGATTGTTTTTTTCGGGTCAAGGGCCAGGTGCGGATCCTGGAAAATCATCTGGATTCTCCGCTGGTATGATCCCCAGTGAACGGGCGGAACACTTGCCATATCGACACCGTCCAGCCTCACCGAACCGGCCGAAGGGCGGATGATCTGCGCCAGCATTCGGGCTAGGGTGGATTTACCGCTGCCTGAAGGTCCCACCAGCCCCACGGCCTCGCCACGACCCACCTGGAGAGACACATGGCTCACCGTAAACACGGACTTTCGGCGAATACCGCGGGTAAACCGCTTTTCCAGTCCGATGGCTTCAAGCATGGCAACACCGGACCCTGTGACGACCGGAGAGATATTTCATTGGCGGTGGATCGCAGCAGGACCTGGAACTTCCGGTGCAGCGGGGTTCAAAAGCGCACCCGTGTTCCTCATCCGTCAACTCCGGCGGCATACCGGGTATGGTGGTGAATCCGTTGTCCGGGTGAGCGGCGATCAATCCCCTGGTATAGGGGTGTCCGGGTTGCCCCAGCACCTTTTCCACAGGCCCTTCCTCCACAATACGCCCGGCATACATGATTATCACCCGTTCGCACGTCCGTGCTGCCGCCAGATCATGGGTGATCATTAAAAAAGCGCAATCCCGGTATAATTCCCGGGAAAGGGCCAGGTAATGGTCCCGGGACTGAGCATCCAGACCCCTGGTGGGCTCGTCCGCCACCACCAGGGACGGTAGTCCGGCCATACTCATGGCCAGCATCACACGCTGGGCCATACCACCGGATAATTGGTGAGGATAAAGGGCTGCCACCACCGGGGGTTCGGCAAATCCCACCTGCTCAAGCAGCTCAAGGGATCTCTCGCCCATCCGTTTTTTCGGCAAACCATTGACGCGCCGGAGGGTCTCTTTGATATGGAATCCAACGGAAAAAACCGGATTCAGGTGGGACATGGGATTTTGCGGCACCAGGACCATCTCTCCCCCGCGCATCTCCCGCAATTCGCCGTGAGTCAGGGAGAAAACATCGGTATCGCCATTGAGGAAAACATTCCCGGAGACAATGGCATTGGCGGGCAGCAACCGGAACAGAGCCATGGCCATAACGGATTTTCCGCACCCCGTCTCCCCTAGGATCACCGTCCGGGAACCCCGGTCGATGCGAAATCCCATGTCCCGCACCACATGAAGTGCTTTACCGTGATTCAAAAACTGGACGCTCACACCGGACAGCGCCAGCACCGGCTGATCGATGTTCTCCGTTCTCGGTTTTGCCATAAAAAAAGCCACGAAAACCTCCTGCTCTGCGAGCATTTAAAGGCCTTCGTGGCTTAAGCGTATATGTTATAATTCGTAATCAGCTGTTGAACATGAGCATTGCCTTCTGGCAAATTAATGCGGCTTATATAAAAGCTGTGTCAATAAAAGTCAACCCGGAAATAAATAGTGCGGCAAACCGTGCCGATATACCGGTTCAAGCGATCCGTTCAGCAGGGGTTAATGCAGCATAATATTATTCTCCCACCAGGGACGCAATGAGAGACAGGCCGATTCGTTCGCTTCGGCCGTCTCTATCCAGATCGGGATTCCAGGTTGATACGGAAACCGCCACAACCCGGCCGCTAGCGTTCAATCGTTCGAAAAACTTATGCAATACATCCGTGGAGGGACCTCCCGATGCCGGGTAGTTGTGGGCCGGCATCTCCTCCGCCGGTACAATGTCCAGATCGACGTGGACATAAATCGGGCCGGGCGGCAGGGGCAGGTCAAGCAAGGCTTCGGCACGGGCCATATGGACGATGGCCGAGGCGTCTATGGCGTCCCGTTCTTCCGGATCCAGATCCCGTCCATCGGTCAATATCACACGCTCTTCCGGAATCGGGTCGAGTCCCACGGCTTGCGCCATGGTCTGTTCGCCCCGTCCCACCATCATGGCCAGGGGCATGCCCCCGAGAAAACCGCTCGGAGAGGTTTCCCGTGTGTTGAAATCACCGTGGGCATCAAACCAGATCAAATGCGGATCGATCCCTGTCCTTTGGATGCCGGCCAGCACACCAATGGCCGTGCAGCAATCACCGGCGATGCTCACCGGCCTGTTCCCGTCATTCAGTATTTTCTCAACATGACGCGCAATCCCCTTGTGTACGATCGACATTGCGGCCTGGGGGTTCCCGCCTTGGGGCAAAGCGGGCCGGTTGGCCGCCCAGCCGGGTTTCGCTAGGCTTATCAATCCCGGTAGTGATTGATCCAGAAAAAACGGCGTCAGCAAAATAGAGTTTTCCATCGGAGATCCCTCTGAATTTCTTTTATTTCGGCTCGGCATTCAATGCACGGTCAAGAATCCCTTCGCTGATATCGCCTTGCGGTTCCAGCCACAGAGAAAACCCATGCATCGTCACGTCAACGGCAGCCTCGCCGAAGATCCTGGCGGCATACTCAACCAAACGGTCAACGAGCCCATCATAGGCTTCGGACAATCGTCGTTTATGCAATAGTCATCACGGCACTATACCTGCAAGGCGTCTGATTCCGTGGCAAAAAACCTTGAAACTTCCAGACTGATTATTATCAACATCCATGTGTGGGGCGATATTTTTCGCCCATTCGCATTTAGCTTGACCCGTATGGGGCCAGCCCAATTGTTTCAGTTTCTGCGATCCTCCCGGATAAACAGCATCCGCAAGCTTTTCCCAAGTGTCACATAAGCTGTCTTGAATATATGCGTTCAAAACCTGTTCTTTTGCACGTGGGTAGGCAAGTTTTACGGCATTTTGATCTCCCAGCAGCCATGCTTCACCTTCTTCGATGGCAATCCTGAAGAGCGTTGTCGGCTGTGGATTGCAGGCGTTCAGGATAGCGATCAATTCTTGCTTAAACTCCAGACAGTCCTTTTGATCCAGATCTACTACAACGACAACTACTGCAGGAAAGGCTTGAAGGCTTTTCCCATATCCTCTAAGTAATTTTGGTAATCGATCCAAAAGAATTCGTTTGCAAGGATCGATTGTTCCTCTTAGATATTTTGGAATTCGGCCGATGCCTTTATAGGAGATTATCTTGTAAGAGTGCTGTTGATCATTAGGGCCAAGAATTTTTTCTAATATTGATTCCAATGCAATTTTTCCGGACGCATCTTCGACAAGTATCTCAAAATGCATTGGGTCACCTCGCATCCAGATAATCGCTGTACCAAAGACTGCCAAGCGGCAAGCCCTCCTCAACCATTGCTTTGACGGTTGGGTCCTCACTTGCCCGGCGAATGCTCGAAAAACCATCCGCGCATTTTTCCAAAAGCCATGTCTCGTCAGGAGCGAGCGCGTCAACGAAATAGGGTTGATGGGTTGTGATAAAGAGTTGGGGTGCGTTTTTCCGGCCGGTTGCATGCGTTCGAAATTCAGTAGCCAGAGTCTCAAGAAGCTTGTGATAAAGACCGTTTTCAGGCTCTTCGATGCAGATAAATGGCGGAGGTGTCGGATCTTCCAACAGGAGCAAATAGGCAAAAACCTTTAGCGTGCCGTCAGACATTTGTTGAGCGTAAAACGGATCATCAAAGCCTTTATCATTGAAACGAAGAAGCAAGCGCTTATCCGGGCTTTCTTCAGTATCGATCTTGTCAATTCCTGGAATTTTATCGGCAATACGACTGAGGATATTTTTAAATCGTTTAGGATGTTCGCGCTGCATAAATTGAACGACATTACCGAGATTGTCTCCGTGAATATTCAAGTGCCTTTGTGGACCTGACAAGGGCAAACTGCGGGCGGCATCCGGAGTAAAGTAACTCAAATACCATCCTTCGATGAATTGTCGAAAAGCTGATATCCGTGGATGTTGTTTCAACGCGCCAAGGGTTGCAATACCAAGCTTACGCTTATCCTGCAGTTCAATAATTTCTGTTTCACGGCTTTCTTCTTTTTGTGGCGTCGCTTCAATTTCATTAATCAATTTGAATAAGTCAAAGCCCGTTTCAGCTTCATCAATTTGTTGCCCCTGCTCTTCTCCTTTCCAGACGACACCTTTTGCTTCATTCAACATGAGAAACGAAAACGGCCAGCCATGTTTTTGTCCTTTTCTCCGCTGACGAAGACGCTCACGTTTTACATAAGGTCGTCCTGTTTTATCAGCATCAATTGCAAGCTCATAGGTGATCGGTCGAGCATTTCCATCTTGCTTGTAATATATCCGAAACTCAATCGGCTCTTTCCTTCCCTGAGAACGGATACGATCAAAGCCTCCCCTCCCTCTGGCATCACAGGCTTCTTCTACCCCCAATTTCAGGCAATCCGCAAGAAATCCAAACGCATCAAACAATGAACTCTTACCAACACCGTTTTTCCCAATAACAGCAGTCATCGGTGTCAGCGGATTAGCTTGTTGCATGTTCCATAGTTTTCCGAGTGTCACATCTTTCAATACTCGGAAATTTTGAATGCTGAATCCCTCGATTTTCGCCATGTCATGCTCCCGTTCTTGCTATCGGCATAGGTGTTTCCGGCACGATGCATAGGTCATTGTCTTAGACCTTGTCGCACTGGATTGGATCGACCAGGTGAAAGCGGGCTCCGGTTTCGTTGTAGATGCCCACATTAAAACATGCGATCCATCATACGATAACGAGTTGAAATGTCAATACTATTAGCGTTCCACCCGAGGCCGACGCATATAAAAATGACAGCCCAATTGATTTCATTGATATGTCTATGCGAGAACCGGCATTTTATCGGGAACCGAAATTGAAACTACACGACCTGTTTTCCCGGACAGTCGATGCCGAGACGCTTAAGCTCATCGAGCACCATGCCGGCGAGGTCTTTCTTTCTGGAGTGAACCACAGGTGTCAGTTCGATACCCAGGGTCCGGATATCTGCGGGTTCCACACCAACGACAACCACCGTGGGTTCTTTGTCCACCATGCGGCAAAGGGTCAGGACTTCTACCATGTCCACCTGGTGAAGCGAGTTTTTAGCGAGGATACGCCGGGGGATCTGCTCATCGGCCATTCGATACAGGGTGCCGGGCTCGTTCCGGTTTTGGACGGCATCCACGATAATCAGATGATCCGTTGCGGTAATGATGCCCATCAAATTCATACCGAGCACCCCGCCGTCGACCACATCCACATTGTCCGGGAACTGGAAGTTTTCCCGGAGGTATTCGATGACGCGAACCCCTATGCCTTCATCACTGTAAAGGATGTTTCCCACCCCCAGGACGGTGATTCGGGGCTTTTGGACCTTATGTTTCACCACTCATCGATACCTTCCGGTTTTTTGGGCGTGATGCCGGCCTTATCCGATGCTGCGGCTGCTTCACGAAGAAGGCTGAGGGTTTCCGCTGCAGCCTGCTCATCGATTTTCTGAATGGCGAATCCGGCATGAACGATCACATACTCACCGACCTTTGCGTCTTCAAGCAACAGCAAACTGGCTTGACGGGTGACACCATCCACATCGATGACCGCCATTTCATTGTCTATTTTTGTGATTTTCGAAGGTATGGCCAGGCACATTTCGTTCACGCTCCTTTTCGGTCGGCCCGGACCCCCAGGCCTTTCAATTCATCGACGATCATCCGAATGACGGTATCCACCTTCAGGGCAATAATGGGTGTCAATTCGCAGCTGCAGGTTTTGTAATCATCCGGTTCGACGGCAAACATTATGGTCCGGGGCACTTTTTCCAGGGCCTGCAGGTGAGCAAATGCTTCCAGGAATTCGACCTGTTGAACCGAATTTTTGGTCAGCAGCCGTTGTTTTATCTCTGCGGCGTCCAATCGGTAGATATCCCCGGGATTTCCGTTGTTGCACATCGTATCGATGACGATCAAATGATCGGGCAGGGAGATATACCCCAACAGACTCACGCCCAGCAGACCGCCGTCAACGATCTCGACATTATCCGGAAACGAATACCGTTGCTCCAGCATCTGAATGACGTTGATGCCGAAACCATCATCACTGAACAGGGTGCAGCCAATGCCCAATACCATGATGTGTTCAGGATGCATACAATGATCCATCATCCGGTTGCGGTGAACGTCGGGAAGTATTTATTGCCATGAGTCGTGCAGCCTAACATCTATAATCGGCCCTTTCAAGCCGTATCAAGGGTGATTCCGGGGCAATCGCATATAAAATAGTATGGTTGGAATCGTGTCCGATGTAAACAGGTAATGTCAAATGACAAAGCTCAAATTTCAAATGAAGGTATTCTATCCATTTTTAAGAATCGATTTGACCGGAAAGTGAATATAAAACGACAGTATTCCGCCATTTGACATTTGGATTTTGTCATTTGACATTATCAACGTACCTTGTATCAAAGCAGCGCAATTTATTTTTAACTTATCCGATGCCATGACATATCTACATGCGATCGCCCTGAGGGTAGTGCCGGAATGACCCTTCGCGGAGTCGGCCGGCAGCGGCCTCTGTTAACCGGCGAGGTTTCGACACCTGCCGACCCCGGGCAAGTCCGGCAAGGGGCATCCCGATCCCCGCAAAAACGGGGATCGGGTGAATAGCCCATTAAATGGCCTTAACCTTGTAGACCTGGTTGGAATCCGGATCGATGACGTGGACGCCGCAGGCGACACACGGGTCAAAGGAATGGACGGTACGCAGGACCTCCAGCGGTTGTTTGGGATCGGCAACAGGTGTGCCGATCAGCGCTTCTTCCACTGGTCCGAGTTTACCTTTGGCGTCCCGCGGGCCGAGGTTCCATGTGGACGGCACGACATACTGGTAATTCCTGATCTTCCCGTCTTCGATGTGAAGATAATGGGACAACGACCCCCGGGGCACGTCGTTCAAGCCCACGCCCATGGCGCTGTCCGGCATTTCGTATGGCTCGTAGGTAGACGTGTCGCCATTTTTGAGGTTTTCGATCAAATCCATGGTCCAGTTCTGTACCTGGTCGCCGATGGCAATGGTTTCAATGCCGCGTGCGGCGGTTCTTCCCAAGGTTGAAAACAATGCCGTCACCGGCACGCCCAGCTGTTTGAGGACACTGTCCACAACAGGTTTGATATCCTTGTGTCCCTTGCCGTATGCCACCAGAACCCGGGCCAATGGACCGACTTCGCAGGGTTCGCCGTCATATCGAGGCGCCTTGAACCAGGAATATTTGCCGTCGCCGGGACGGTATTTCGGATCCTCCTGGACCGGTTTAGTTTCACCCTCATACGGATGGAGAGCCGGGCCGTCTTCATACCAGGCACGCGTGACATCTTCCGTCACCTTATCCTGGTCGGCCATCATGACCTTGCCCACATCGCGATTCTTTATCACGCCCCTCGGCATATACAGGCTTTCCGGTTCCTCGTCGTTCTGGGGGAATTCACCCCATGCCATGAAGTTGGTGGTTCCGCCGATGGCGCCCCAGTCCTTGTAGAAAGAGGCTACCGCCAGCAGATCCGGGATATAGACATTTTTGATGAACTCCTGTGTCTCCTTGGTCAGGTATAAAAATTCGGCGATGCGGTCCGGTGAAAGATCCTTTACACAGGTGACGCCGCCCACCACCAGGGATTGTGGATGCGGGTTCTTACCGCCGAAGACCGCGTGCATCCGGGCGGATTTGGATTGGAGCCGAAGGGCTTCAATATAATGGGCACTGGCCATCAGGTTGGCTTCCGGTGGCAGTTTATAGGCGGAATGCCCCCAATAGGCGTTGGCGAACGGACCGAGCTGCCCGCTGTCCACAAATGTCTGAAGACGTTGCTGAACCTGTTTAAAATAAGCGGCGCCGCCCACCTTGGCATTGCTGACATTGTCCGACAGGGCGGCGGCCTTCTTCGGATCCGCTTTCAGCGCGCTGACGATGTCCACCCAGTCCAGCGCATGCAGATGATAGAAATGCACCAGATGGTCGTGCTGGAACTGGGCTCCCATCAACAGGTTTCTGATGATCCGCGCGTTCTTGGGGATCTTTACGCCAACGGCGTTATCGACTGCCCTCACCGAGGACAGAGCATGTGTATACGTTCAGACCCCACATGATCGCTGCACAAAATGGTGCGCATCGCGGGGATCCCTGCCCTCGAGGATGAGTTCAATCCCGCGAAACATCTGTCCGGAGCTCCATGCATTGACCACTTTGCCGCCGGACACCTCCACTTCGATCCGAAGGTGGCCCTCTATCCTTGTGATAGGATCAATTGTAATTCTACTCATTTATATTCCTCCATCCATAAATTAGGAAGGTTAACATTGAATTAAGGTAAGTGGCCAATCTTACATTTCCTCGTAAAACGGCGTGAAATTGTCCCAGAATTTCGGTTCACTGCATCCGATGCAGGGATGCCCGGCTTCCACCGGCCAGCTGGTGCCGTCGTTGAACTTAGCGGTGGGGCAGTTATTATAGGTTTCCGGACCCCGGCAGCCGACATTGTACAAGCAATACCCCAAAGCCGCCTCTTCGGAACCGAATTCTTCGACAAATTCCTCATTTTCGAAATGTCCTCTGCGGGGACATTGATCATGGATGGTTTTCCCATAGGCAAAATAGGGTCTGCCCAGTTCATCGAGATCGGGCAGTTTGCCAAGCAGGAGATAATTTACAATTGTCCCCACCAGGTTTATCGGATTGGGCGGGCATCCGGGAAGATTCAATGCCTTGATGCCGAGGGCATCACCGACGCCCTTGTACCCGCCGGGATTCGGTGCAGCGGCCGGTATACCGCCGAAGGATGCACAGGTACCGATGGAGATGACGGCCGCAGCCTTGGGACATACCTCTTTGGCGATGTCGAGAAAGGACCTCCCGCCGATTTTCCCGTACCCGCCATTGTATTTAGTGGGGATGGACCCCTCGACGACGCAGATGAATTTACCATCATACTTTTTCACCGAGGCGTGCAATTGTTCTTCCGCCTGGTGTCCTGCCGCCACCATGATGGTTTCGTGGTACTCAACGGATAGTACTTCGAGCACCAACTCATCGATGAATGGATACATGGACCTAAGGAGTCCTTCCGAACATCCGGTACACTCTCCGAAATGAAGCCAGATCACCGGCGGCCGTTGTGCCGGAGATGCAAAAACATCTGCTATCTTCGGTACGAACGATGACGATAATCCCATGGTTGCGGTCAAGAGCGTACAATACTTCATAAAGTCTCTTCGTGAGACCCCTTTGCGCTCCAACCTCTCATAAAAATCTCTTTCTTGTCCCATTGGCACCTCCTCGTGATGCTGTTATGGATTATTGGGATGAACGAAGGGTATGGCACCCTGTAATATTTTATAAAATGCATTGGCGTTTTGAGAAAAAAATATCCCGGCTCCGAACGGGTAAAGGAAAGCGGGAATGACACTTTATTTTCATGCGGAATAGTATGGGCGGGTGATTTCAGGATTGGGGAGCCTATCCGTACGCGTGCCGTGGTATTCTTACTGCAGATTGTCAAAGAGAACCGAGAATAAAAGAGTAAATCAGCGATGTTTGATTTTCAGTGTCATCGACTTAATCGGCGTAAAAGACGGAGCCCCCGGAATGCATATGAACCCAGCGGGGACGAAACAGCAGCGGTATGGTTCATACACTTGCACAATCCCTTGTCCGATATGGATCCGGTGCCGTCCGGCTTTCCCGGTTGAAAAAAACACGGCAATAATCAGCTATGTTTTTTCTAATTGTATTAGGGTAAGATTAAGCCACAGTATTAGGGCAGAGTCGGCGTTGAGTCAAGGTAAAAAGGCTTTCTCACGATCGGAGTCAGCGGCCGACGGAGCATAATGGCGCCAAATTCGCAATGATCCAAAATATTCAGCGCATTACATCATAAAGAACACGCGATTAATCATCTGCCGTGCCACCGTCGTCGTCGGCGATTTTTATGGATGATTTAAGTGTTTTGATGATTTTTTTCTCCTCAAAATCATCGTCGATCTCCGGTTCCAGCAGCTCATCGACTTCAACGCCATCATCGTCTTCGTTATCTTCTTCGACCTCAGGTACGTCAACGATTGTATCCTTTAAAAAAAGTTCTTTGTCATCAAAGTCCAGATCAGCCGACGAATTATCCTTGTCATTGATAAGCGCGGTGATCGAATCAGCGATTCGGGCGACATATATCCCCGGTGGATACATATTCCGGGTTCTAAGGGTTTGAATCAACACATCACGGCCTTGTGAAATTGCCGTTTCGAGGTCTTGGATATTATACGTTTCTTCGCATAAAAGGGACATGATGTCTTTATCGAGTTCGGCGAATTCTTTCAGAACCAGCGTACCATCTGTTTTAAACATGGAATACTTTTGTTTCATAGTCTTTCTCCTTAACCTGTCAACCATACAGCTATCTGGGAAAATCACAAATATAAAACCATGTCAATAAGCATTTGCAGGGGATAAAGATATTGACCCTCCACCCCATAAATGCTAAAGAGTTAGCCGCTTATGGAGGGATGGCCGAGTGGTTTAAGGCGGCGGTCTTGAAAACCGTTGAGCGAAAGCTCCGTGGGTTCGAATCCTACTCCCTCCGCCATATTCATATGACCGATCTAATGGGTTATTCGGGATAGCTGGTTGCGCTTCTTCCGATTCGGACCAGCCGAGAAATACACTACTGATCACCATTTTACCACACCCGGAGAGATGGCCGAGCCGGCTGAAGGCGCTCGCCTGCTAAGCGAGTGTGGGGGGAAACTTCCACCGTGGGTTCGAATCCCACTCTCTCCGCCATTTACACAAAACAGCCCGACCGGCGGTGTCGGGCTGTTTTTTTCCGCCACTCCGGCATCAGCTCCCCGACCGTGGTCATCTTGACGATGCTTCAGACCACACGACAGCAGGGCGACAGGATCCAAGGAAACCATACACCATCAATGCTCAGCGGGTTTACGCCATTGAATTACCCTTGACAAATCGTCGCATCCCTAATAGTTAAGTTTCTTTGGACCATCGATAGTGAAGTTACATCTGTGTATACAGATATCATTAATAATCTTTGTGAAAGGAGAATGGAAAACATGTCGAACTTAATTCCTCCGCATGGCGGCAAAGGCCTTACCGTTTGCCTGCTCGAAGGCGCCGAACTGGAAGCGGAAAAGAAAAAAGCCGAAGGACTGAAGAAGGTTGAAATTTCACCGCTCGTCAAGGGTGACCTGATCATGATCGGTATCGGTGGTTTCAGCCCCCTGACCGGATTCATGACCAAAGCGGACTGGAAAGGCGTATGCGAAAACTTCCTTACCGCCGATGGCACATTCTGGCCGGTGCCAGTTTGCCTGGATGCCTCAAAAGAAGAGGCAGCCGACATTAATGAAGGTGATGAGATCGCACTCTACGATCCTGAAGGTGCCGAGATCATGGCCACCATGAAAGTCACCGAAAAATTCGAATTGACTGCGGAAGAAAAAAAGTGGGAATGCGAAAAAGTTTATATGGGCGAAGGCACCCCAACCGCTGAAGAGTTCTGGAAAATCGCCAAAGAAGACCACCCTGGTGTACAAGTGGTTATGAATCAAAAACCCGTCTCCCTGGCCGGGCCGATAAAGGTGCTGTCCGAAGGTGAATACCCGACCGAATTTGCAGGCGTATACCATCGTCCGTCTGAATCCCGTAAGATATTCGATGACGCCGGTTGGACGGATGTGGCGGCACTTCAACTCAGAAATCCCATGCACCGTTCCCATGAATATCTTTGCAAAATCGCTGTGGAAGTTTGTGACGGCGTTTATATTCACTCACTGGTGGGCAACCTCAAGCCCGGTGATATTCCGGCGGATGTCCGTGTCAAGTGCATTGACGCTCTGGTAAAAAATTATTTTGTTGAGAAAAACGTGGTACAGGGCGGCTACCCCCTGGATATGCGCTATGCCGGACCGAGGGAAGGCCTCCTGCATGCTGCATTCCGCCAGAACTACGGTTGTTCCAAAATGATCATCGGCCGTGACCATGCCGGCGTCGGCGATTTCTATGGTATGTTCGAAGCCCAGACCATCTTCGACAAGATCCCGACCCCCACCGAAGAAGGCAAAGCCCTGAAATGCCAACCGCTGAAGATCGACTGGACCTTCTATTGCTACAAGTGTGACGGCATGGCTTCCCTTAGGACATGTCCCCACGCCAAGGAAGACCGCGTACTTCTATCCGGTACCATTCTTCGCAAAATGCTCAGCGAAGGCGGAGACCTTCCGGATCATTTCGGTCGCGACGAAGTTGTGGCCATTCTGCGCAAATACTACGAGGGACTTACCGATAAAGTGGAGATTAAGACACACAAGGCTGCAATGGGCGACTAACCGCAGCGTAGATTTACCAAGCATGGTTGAATATTAAAAGGGAGGCGTCATAAAAAACGCCTCCCTTTTATTTTTATCTCCACCGCCTTTTATTGACGGAGAATCGACTCGATCCATCCACCGCATCGCTATAATTAAAAAAAGAAGGGGCGACCGAAGCCACCCCTTCTTATAGAAGCTATTGTACGAATGCAATCATGTGATGGATGAATTGCTCAGTCTTTTTCGATATACTCCTGATAGACCATGGCTGTGGTCCGGTATACGAGGTGCGCGAGCTTTGAATACGGCGTATACGCAAACAGACTCCATACCGCGATCAGATGAAATGCATAAATGATCGCTGAAATACCGAACAACCCGCCCAGGCGGAACATTTCGGTCAACATGCCGGTCAGACCGAGCGTCAGAACCAGTCCCAGCAAGGACCAATCCCAATAGCTGGTGACGCTGTCCGAGTTATCCATCCGTTTTTTGACCATCAGGGCACCGCCAACGATCAAGGCAACACCGGAAACATTGCCCAGCCACTTTACCGGACTCCACTGGCTGTATGGCCCCTCGATATGAAGCACCCATTCCGCGATGAAAAAACAATTGGTGACGATAAACAGTCCCACAAAACTGAACAATACCATCATGTGAGAAGTCGACCGGTCTTTGTTCTCACCGCACTCATTGAATTTCGCGTGTTTGATGATGGTGGGAACGGTGCGGATAAGCGACCTCACAAACCCCGCCGGATCGATCGTTTTCTTGTCAGTTTTGCCTGACGCCAGGGCATTTGCATGAATATCGGCAACAAAATTCTTCAGGCCGAGACCGAAAGAGATGACCGCAAAAGCCAAGGTGGGGATCATGATGATATCCACCAGGTAGTTGTTGATATAATCGGACTGCCACAGATGATCGCCGACCGGCGCGAAATTGAGCCAACTGATACTGGGCACAGCCAGATTCAGTATAAATCCCAGAATAAGAAAAATAGCCACCGGGATGGCCATCAGGATCGGCAGTTGTTTGGGATCCTGAACCGCCTTGGCCAATGGTTTTATGGCTGCATACTGGGTTACCGCATAGGCCCGTAGTGCGGCCAGTACATCCCCGGGTTTGGCGCCGCGGGGGCAGAGCGTCGTGCAGTCGCCGCAATTATGGCACAGCCAGATATCGGCGCTGCCGAGTACTTTATCTTTTAGTCCCCAGGATGTTGCGATCATCTCTTTTCTCGGGAACGGTTTATTATCCGGCGATATAGGACAGGCCACGGAGCAGGTGGCGCATTGGAAACATTTTTTCAAGTCCTGTCCGCCGAGTTTGGCTAGGTCTTTTATAAAACCCACATCAGGTTCTACAAGATATGATTCCGCCATGTTAGATCCTCCTCAAAACTTGGCAATAGTATGGTTTGCCGTTGCAAAATACCCGATTTTTATCATATTATGAGAAAACCGGTCTCCAGCGGCATTTAGAAGCCCTTAAACGGGTTCGGCCCCATTTCCTCGATGGACGCCACGAATTCGTTAACGATTTGTGGAATCTTATCGTATTCATCGATGGCGATCTGGAATTGGGCGACACGTTCTTCTTCAAGTGCCAGACTTGCCAGGGCATCACCGATTTTCTTCATCCGGATTTCAGCCAGTTCACTGCCCTTGACAAAATGGCACTGATAGTCATCGCCATGTTTGCATCCCAGGAGGAAAACACCGTCCATTCCCTGGGAAAGAGCATCTTTTATCCAGATCACATTGACGGAACCAAGACATCGGACGGGAATAAACCGGACATCCGCCGAGTAGCTCAATCGATTCAATCCGGCAATGTCCAGGGCCGGATAGGCATCGTTCTCGCAGACCAGCCCCAGGACGCGCATAGGCGGTTCTGCATAGTCGTCTTCGCTGGGTACGCCGATGGCTTTCACCTGGGAACCGATGCTGTCGATACTATAGTCCGCGAATCCGATGATACGCTCCGGACAGGCGCCCATGCAGGTACCACATCGCCGGCACCGGGTGGGGTTGGGCTTGGGTGTGCCTTTTTCGTCGTCATCCAGGGCACCGAACGGACACTCCTCCGTACAGCGCTTGCATTGGGTGCAGCGTTGGAAGAAGAAATCCGGGAAGGTCATGTCGCCGGATCTGGGATGCACCGACACACCGCGATTGACACTCTCCAGGCATTGAATGGCCTTGAGCGCCGCACCGCTGGCATCTTCGACCGCCTCTTCAACGGTCATGCTGCGGCGGACGGCACCCGCGGCATAAATTCCGGTGCGCTGGGTTTCATAGGGGAAACAGATAAAGTTTGAATCCACATATCCCTTGAACAGTCCGATATCCCGGAATGCCGGTCCCTGCCGATAGGCCATATTGACCACCGGATTATCCGCAGTGGCGGGAACCATGCCGGCAGCCAGAACCACCAGGTCCGCTTTGACCTGCAGCTTCTCACCCAACAGGGTATTATTGGCATCGACGATCAACCCATCGCCATTCCTGGAAACGCTGATCACATCGCCTTTGGTCAGAAAGATACCGGGATCCTGCTGAATACTTTTATAGAAGTTCTCATTCAACCCGGGCGTCCGCATGTGCTGATAAAAGACAAATGCCTTTCCGTCTTCGTAATCCTCACGGACATATTTGGCCTGTTTCAGGGAGACCAGGCTGGTGACGGCCCCGGCGAATTCAAAATCACCGTCTTCGTCGCCCTTACCCGGACTCTGGATGAATACAACTGACTTTGCGGCCTTGCCATCCGAGGGACGCGTGACCTTTCCGTTTTTCGCCAGGATTTCGAACTCGGCGTTCGTAATCACATCCGGAGATTCACCGTAACTGAGGTGGGCATATTCATCACCTTCTATTTTTGCGGGCCTCCAACCGGCGGCAAGAATGACGGCGCCATACAATTCACCGTCCGGATCGAGGGTCAGAATATCCTTTTTCCCCTCGTTATACTCCGCATATTTTTCAGCCAGTTTGTCCACATCCAGCTCTTTGCCGGTTTCATCCACCTTCATCTCATCGGGCAGCGGAAAGGGAACATCATACTCAAGTTTATCGCCCGGCTGCTTGAAGGTAACGGTAAATTCGCCCGGCTGTCCGGCAATTCGAGCGACCTGGGTGCCGGTTTTCACAGTGATATTCGAATCTGCCTGGACGGCGGCGATTTTGGCGCCGACGACCGGTGAAATCAAATCCTCAAACGGTTCGGCCACGGGCAACTGCTTTCTCCAATTGTTCGCATGCCCTCCAAGGGCCGCTTCCTTTTCGACGATGGTGACCTCATAGCCGGTTGCCGAAGCGTCCAAGGCCGCAGACATACCGGTCATACCACCCCCGATGACCAGGATTTTTTTAGAAAAGTTCTCAACCACATACGGTTCCGGCAGGGTGACCTTTTCCACACGGGCCATGCCCATTTTGATATAGTCTTCCGCCATCAACTGGACACGATCGAAATTATCCTCATCCTCTTTTTCTTCATCGGTAAGCGCCGGGAACTCGGATCTTTGATGTGACCAGACCACGCCTTCACGCAAATTGACACGCTCAACGATGCAGCCGTCGTATCGAAAGGTGTCGTAATTAACACGACGGGAACAGGCGGCGATGACCAGTGTATTGGTACCATCCGCGATGTCCTTTTTAATTACCTCAAGACCTTCCTCACCACAAAACATCTGGTGTGTTTTACAGGGAAGCCCTTCCTCATCCGGCACATCGCATAAGGCTTTAGTATCCAGCGCATCACCGATGCCACAACCTGTGCAAATATATACACCATACTTTTTATCCATGGATTACCTCCTACTTCCTCACCAGTGTTTGAATCGCCTTAAGGGCCATACCGGTTGCATTCTGGTTTGAAGACACGACATCCGCAGGTTTATTGGCACATCCGGCTGCAAACATGCCACCCGATGTAAAATCATTGATGACAAACCCGTCTTCATTATATTTCAAATCGGCAGGAAGCTTGGCATTGGCAGCGGTGGGTTGCATGCCTGTGGCAAGGACCACCATGTCCACCGTTTGTTTGATTTTCTCACCTGTGACCGCATTCTCGGCCACAACCGTGACCGTTTTATTTACCGGATCTTCACTGACTTCAGCCACTTTACCTTTTACGAAAACCACATTCTCATCCGCTTTGATGGTTTTATAAAACTTCTCATACCGGTCACCCGGTGACCGGATATCAATATAGAATATGTAGATCCGGGCATCCGGATATTGCGCCCGGATGTACGTGGCCTGCTTTAGAGACGCCATGCAGCAGATATAGGAACAATACGGCAGATGATTTTCGTCACGGGAACCGGCACATTGCACAAAAGCAATGCTTTCCGGGGCCTTGTCGTCGGAGGGCCGGATGATTTTGCCCGAAGTCGGTCCATTGGGAGCGGCCAGTCTCTCCATCATCATATTCGTGACTATATTATCGTATTGACCGAATCCAAGGTTTTCGATTTTGGTGGCATCGTAGGGTTCCCAACCCGTCGCCCATACAATGGCACCAACGGAGAGGTTTATACTCCTGGCCTGCATGGTAAGGTCCACGGCACCATACTGACATGCCTGTTCGGCTTTTTTGCCATCATCCGTACCAACTATCTGCGGAGAGATAAC
The DNA here is from genome assembly GCA_013003715.1 of Desulfobacteraceae bacterium. Classification (GTDB taxonomy): domain Bacteria; phylum Desulfobacterota; class Desulfobacteria; order Desulfobacterales; family Desulfosarcinaceae; genus JABDIN01. The sequence continues at coordinate 52,144 of JABDIN010000108.1, forward strand.
ATAGCGTCCCGGGAAGGCCATTTCAAAAGGCAGAAATGCGCCTTTGGTTTTATCCATCCCAAAATTGTATTCGTTCGTGATCTCGGTTTCACATGCTTTTTCACATTCGCCGCAACAAGTGCATTTTTCATTGACATAACGCGGATTCAATTTCAGTCCCACGTCGTAATTGCCGGGTCCACCAGCGACCTTCTCCACTTCGGCGAGTGTAAAAACTTTAATTCTCGGATTGTCTTTAATTCGCCTGAAATTGATTTCAAGCCCACAGGTCGGAGGACATAGCTTTGGAAAATACTGATTCAATTGCGCTACTCTTCCGCCCAGGTAAGGATTCTTCTCGACCAGGAAAACCTCATAGCCCACTTCGGCAGCTTCCAGGGCCGTGGTCAACCCGCTGATGCCGCCGCCGACCACCATAATACTTCCGCTTGTCGGGGCTGTGTTGTCGTTTGTCATGCTATCCCTCCGTGCATCAAAAAAGTTTTCTAAGGATTTTGATTATTTTTTCCGATAATCGGCATTTTTCGACATTAGGCGATACCCTTCTATTTGAAGCCTGAAAACGGACCCTGGGGCCGGTCCCATGAACATCCAACATCCATTTTGGGGCTCCAAAAAAAGGACACAATGTAAGATAGTCGATCTATTAGCAAACCTTGCTTATCATGTCAGGGTACTATAGGATATCGCCTAAAAACAGTCTGCCGGCACATCATCATAGTAACAAAAACCTCCAGGCGTCTTTCGACACCTGGAGGCATTTTATTTACACGACGACTTCACAGTCAGCCTACCTTCGATTAATCCGGGATGATTTTGATGTAATCTTTCTTGAATACATCCCACTCAGCCTTTTCAGGATCAAACTTGGAATTGACGAAGCAGAACCAGTTCTCGTCATCCTGTCCCGGATAGTCCGCTTGATAATAGAATCCCGGGTAACGGGTTTCCTTACGATACTGGATGTGACGCAGATGTGCTTCAACAGTCCAGATACGATGAATGATTTCCCAGGCTCTCATCAGTTCGTGCAGATCACCGGCGGCAATCTTTTCCCAGTCTTCGCGCATGGTGGCCAGAAGATCCATGACGACCTCGAGGCTCTTGGAGCTTGTCTGGTAAAAGGTGGCGGTTCCGGCACCGTACTCATGAGTGGCTTTCATGAGACGATACATCATGCCTTCGGGTTTGATGTAGTTGGGGTTGATGTTGATAGCGGTGGTATAATCGCAATTCTCCAGGAAAGTGCGGACCGGTTTGTAAACCATGTCAACGAGTTCTTCCTTGGATTGTTTCAGGGTCGGGGTAAAGCTTGCATTGTCTGATGCGTAACGAACCATAGACTTGGCAGCCATACGTCCTTCGGCATGGGAACCGGAAGAAAACTTATGTCCGGAACCGCCAACGCCGTCTCCGGCGGTGAACAAGCCGTTGACCGTGGTCATACGATTGTAGATTTTACCATTATCAGCTTTAATTTTGTAAGCATCCGGTACCCAGTCGAAATCAGGGCCGGAAGTCCACAGACCGCAGCAGCCGGAGTGGGAACCCAGCAGATACGGTTCGGTCGGCATAACTTCGGAATTTTTCTTTTCCGGTTCACAATCCTGAGCACACCACAGGTTGGCCTGGCCACAGGTCATGTCGAGGAAGTCTTCCCATGCTTCGGACTCGAGATGCTTGAGTTCCTTCTTATCCATGGTTTTTCCGAGTTCCGCCAATGCTGTCACGGTATCCATCATGATCGGACCGCGGCCTTCTTTCATCTCGAACAGCATCAGGTGGTTACGCAGACAGGTCGGTGTAATGGCGGCCGTTCCGTAAGGAGCATATCTTTCCAGCTCTTTTTTGGCGGCTTCACCGGCTGCGAAATTTTCGCCCAGACCGTTGAGGGTCTTGGCTTTGAAAAGGAGAAACCATGCGCCAACCGGGCCGTATCCGTCTTTAAAACGGGCCGGGGTGAAACGGTTTTCCATCATGGTCAGTTCTGCACCGACTCGCATGCACATGGTGTAAGTGGAACCGGCATTCCATACCGGATACCATGCACGGCCTTTACCTTCACCAACCGAACGGGGCTGATAAATGTTAACTGCGCCGCCGCAGGCAACCATCATGGTTTTGCATTTGATGATATAGACTTTGTTCTCACGTACGGAAAAGCCCACAGCACCGGCGATGGTATTGGGTTTGTTGGCATCGAGCAACAGCTCAACGATGTAGCAGCGCTCGATGATGTTGTCATCGCCCAAGGCCATTTTTGCGGCTTCGGCAACGATCCTCTTGTAAGATTCACCATTGATCATTATCTGCCATTTACCGGTACGAACCGGAGTGGCGCCGCCCTTGAGGGTGCCCATTTTCTGGCCTTTTTTACCGTCAAGGTTCTTTCCTTCTTCGGTTTTCTTCCATACGGGCAGTCCCCATTCTTCGAACAGATGAACGGAATCGTCCACATGGCAACCCAGGTCGAAGATAAGGTCTTCGCGGACCAGACCCATCAGGTCGTTGCGAACCATTCTTACGTAATCGTCCGGGCTGTTTTCGCCAATGTAGGTATTGATGGCGGACAAGCCCTGTGCAACGGCGCCGGATCTTTCCATGGCAGCCTTGTCGCACAGCAGGACACTCTGACCGTCCTTCAACCATTTTTTTACTTCAAATGCAGTACCGCAGGCAGCCATACCACCGCCCACGACGAGAATATCTACTTCACGCTCTTCTACTTCCGGATCCCTAACGGCTTTGAGTTCGCCCAAAGGTTTATTCGGTAATGCCATATTATATCCTCCTTAAAATTGATAATACTGAATTTATCGATTTATCAACGTTTCCATGCATTGCGAAATTGAAATGCTTATGCTGTAGCTTGAGGGGTCGGCATGGTAAAACCATCGACTTCCTCAGTTGACAGCAGTTCGCTTTCAAGATCTTTGCCTTTAAGATCCAGATATGCATTGGCACCGCCTTCGGGAGTGGTACGGATGGGGAATTTAAAGCGTTTTACAAGACCATTTCTGAATTTACAGGTCCACATAACGTCTTCGGTACCCATCATCGGCATGATGCTGCTTCCCAGCGGTACAAAGTCTGCGTATCCGCGTACTTCGACTGCCTGCGTCGGACAAATCTTGACACAAGAGAAGCATTCCCAGCACTGATCCGGTTCCTGGTTGTATGCCTTCATGGCATTGGGATCCAGCACCATCAGGTCGTTAGGGCAAATGTACATACAAGCGGTCTTATCGCCGCCCTTGCAGCCGTCACATTTTTCCTGAATTACAAAACTTGGCATTTAGTAATCCTCCTAATTTTTATTTACTAAAGTAAGGTTTATGGAACTCCGTGCACTTGTTTGAAACTGCTTTAGTTTTAAATACACCCCCTTCCTACGTATGGCTCGGGTCTTGGTTTCCCGACCTTAATAATTTGAAAAACCACAAAATGTAAAACTATCCATATAATTTTCAGCATACCTGGCTGTATGCTGATAAGGCCAAAAATTTCTTTTAATTTCAAACAGATATCTACAAAACAAGATAGATTGAATACCATCCAACATACGGCTTGTCAAGAATTTTCAGAATCCGGATTTTTTAAAATATGCCTCGACCGAAAGTCCGATTTTGTTCTTTTCAACATATAGTCGATGCACCTTCAATAAACCCCACATATGGTGGAGCAACGCAAAAGCGGAATATGGCTTGTGCCCACACAGCCAGCGGTTTTCACAAGAAAGATGTATTCTTTTCAAAGATAAATTAGTCTTGTCAATGGTTTTTCGCATTGATTTGGGAATGTCCTTCTGCCATGTTACCATCCCACTAAAACCCATATTGACAATGAGGAATACGGTTTATGGACAGTGAGTTCATTCCCATCGGAGAAAATGAGTCTTTTTGTTTTTCATGCACAATGGATGTTCCCTGTTTCAACCAGTGCTGCCGGGACTTGAACCAGATACTCATGCCCTATGATATACTCAGGTTGAAACAGCATCTGGGCATGGATTCCGGAAGGTTTCTGGAAGCATTTACAATCCGGCGGGTGGGACCGGCCACCGGATTACCCACGGTCTCCTTGAAATTCGATGCCGCCGATCGTCTGAAATGTCCGTTTGTCACCCCTTCGGGATGCCGGGTATATATTGATCGCCCTTCATCATGCCGCACTTACCCGTTGATCCGCGCCCTGCAGCGGAACAGGGAAACAGGTAAAACCCTTACGTATTATGCGCTTGTCAAAGAAGCCCACTGCCGGGGATTTGACCATACGGCCACAGCGATATCCATAAAACAGTGGGTTGACGACCAAAAGATGGCCGAATACAACCACATGAACGACCTCATGATGGAAGTGATCAGCCTTAAAAACGATAGACTGCCGGGTCCCCTGGACACAACCATCCGGCAGCAAATTTACGAAGCCTTATATAGCCTCGACGAATTTCGCGGAACATTGTCGGACATTCCCCGTATTTCAACGGAACTCCAACTGGATGAGGACACCATGGAAAAGGCGGAATCCGATGACCCGACCTTACTCAGAATCGGGATAAGGTGGGTGAAGCATTTAATCATCGCCCCGTAAAATATCTTGTTTTTGTCTACCGGAGATTGAATTTTTTGCTTTTGATTCCCCAGAGAAAAAATTTTACCCAATCAAAACCGAATTTCAACATCTCCCGCTCATCGGCTCTCATCTTCTTTAAAATTTTGGATTTCACCCGGTATCGTGCCAGAAAACTGCTCCCAAGAACAAACTCCCGAAACCGGTCGATATTGTAGGTGGCCATAAACGCCATTTTTCCCTTGGCGCCCCCGGGTCCTTCCGCCCCCCACGGATCATTCCGGAACAACCATTTTATCTCCGACCATCCGGTGGTAAAACGGTTATACTCAACCGCATCCTGGTCATTGGCCCAGCTATCAACGGTCCATTCCCTGGATTCGAACTGCCCCGCACAAAAATCCGGGGGCCGGAAAAAGTATACGGGGTGCGTTTTTCCGGCATCATCGTCATAACGTACCCCATGCTCGACCGGAAAGGTGCGGCAGGTGTCCGGCCGGTGCGGGTATACCGAACAGCCGGACGGCGCCAGAAACGGACAGGTTTTCTCATCGTTGTCCGCCATCCGCAGCAGCACGTCCGGAAAATGATTTGAATCCCGCAACACCACATCCACATGGTGATCCAGCAACTCGTCGGAGCTAATCCCCAATGCATTTTTCAGGCGGAGAACATCATAGGGGTACAAAAACAAATTCAAATTGCGGCAGCACCGGTTGAAGCAGCCGAGCTCGGCATGACACCTGAATTTGAAGATATCCCTGCTCTTCAACCGGATACCGGGCAGTTGATCTAACTTGTCGGAGTCAATGGTTCTCATAAATGATAGTCGATGATCATTTCAGCCACGGTCATCTTGATTTTTCCGGCATAACCGATTGTTTTTCGCAAATCACCTTCGAGCCTTGCCAATTCAATATAAAAAGGTGTCCGATCAAACGGCTGGTATTGCTGCCTGCCGAATCGGGCATCGAACTCCCCACAACCGGGACCGAAAGCGGCATTATGGCCCAGCTTCCGCAATTCATGGGGCAACCCGTGCAGACGACAGATCATGGGCCTAAAGTTATATAAGGTACACCGGCCGTCTACATTCAGGGGACACATTACGCGAATCGGCGCCTTGTCCGCCGTCCGCCGCCCCGCCATGGCCGCACGCTCCGACAATTCTGTCCTGTCCCCTTCGGGCATCGATTCAACACCCTGCTTCAAATAAAGATACTCTGCAAGGGTATGGTGGTGAAACCGGGTGCGGCAGCAATTATCCGCACACCCCCTGCAGGTAAACCCATAGTGATCCGCAATCCGGGTAAAGCCTTCGGACATATCATCGAATATGGCAACCAGGCGGATCATAAACGGTTCAATCGTCCGGGCGTCCGTGGTTGGGGGACCTGCTTTCATATGATCTTTGAGTTTGGAAAACCGTCGCTTGTAAAAAAAAATTGAAGATACCACCAGCTGTGCTATTTTATAAGGTGTCATCTATTCACAGCTTTTTTGAATTGTAAAGCGGTAACATTAATGAAAGGGGCCTGTTCGCGCCCATTGGATAACAACACCATGCCCGGACATCATTTGATATTAGGCGAAGTCGCGGATCTGATCACCGGTGAGATGCTGCAGGACACCCACGACGAGCGGTACCGGCAAGAAATCGCCCGGATGCTGATCGACCTGAAAGGATACCGACGAACCGATATCACGCCCCGCCGCCCATTGACCATCACGGTGGGGGAAAAGAAAGCCATAGTACCCATAGATTTTCTGATCAGGGTCGAGGGCATCGCCGGGATGATCATACGATTCGGTCCGGGCTCTCTGGTTACCCGCCATCGCCCGAGTCTCGCCGTATCACGGCTGGCGGAACCTTATCAGATACCTCTGGTGGTGATCACCAACGGTGAGGGGGCGGATATTGTGGACGGCCACAGTGGAAAAATTATCCGGAAGGGATTGGACAATGTGCATCACCGGAACGAATTGCGGCAATGGTTGAAAACCGCCGATTTAGAGAAAATCCCTTCGGAAAGAGTTGAAATGGAATCAAGAATCGTTTATGCGTACGAAATTGACGATGCGTGCCCCTGTGATGACACGGTCTGCCGTTTGCCTTGCCGATGACGCAGGAAATGCCCGAGGATATTGAACTATCGGATGGGATACTACCTTTTTTTACTTGCATTTTTCGATCGTTTTCTATAAACGAGTTAGATTCAGTAATTAGGATTACAGAATCATCTGGCTTGAAACCGGACTCAAGCTCGATTTAACGCGGCGTAACCGCTTTCGCCGGCCGGTTTGCTGCCGGGTGTTTGTATCGGTGATAACTTTAATTGTAGAACTGCAGGAGGTGCCAGCATAGCTAATCCCAGAAATTTTAGACAAAGTAGAGCAAATAAAACCAGGATCAACAAGGAAATCAGATCACGGGAAGTCAGGGTGATCGATGCCGATGGCGAACAGGTTGGTATTTTGCCTACTCATGAAGCATTGGCCCAGGCTTCCGAAATCGGACTGGATCTTGTGGAAGTGTCACCAAATGCGAATCCACCAGTCTGTAAAATTATGGACTACGGCCGTTACAAGTACGAACAGACCAAAAAGCAACAGGAAGCAAAGAAAAAACAGAGTACCTTTCAGTTAAAGGAAATCAAAGTCCGTCCAAAAACCGGAGAACACGATCTACAGACCAAACTCGGACATATTAGAAAATTCCTGGAACGAAAGGACAAGGTTAAAGTAACGGTAATGTTCCGCGGGCGAGAGATAACCCTCTCCCAGCGCGGCAGAGAGCTTCTGCAACAAATCGCGGTGGAAGTTGAAGAAATCGCAATTGTTGAACAATCGCCCAAATTCGAGGGACGCACCATGATGATGGTATTGTCACCCAAATAGGGCGCGGCTGGTTTCACGCCGGGCTGCCCGACAAACGGATCGGCAGGGATTGAAGCCGGCAGCGAAATAAACGGTATCTTTCACTTCCTCAAAGAGGTTTTGCGACGTCACCGGTATTGTCTTGCTTGCAATGAAGTTGATGAACTCATCTTTTTCAGCGAGGCGGCATTAATTGACGACCGCCTTTCGGGTACAGTTTCAGACGGTGGCGTGAGCCTGATGCAAAATGAGCTCGCGCCATCTATTTTTTTTTAGATAAGGAGAATAACGAATGCCGAAGATCAAAACAAATAGAGCTGCAGCAAAACGTTTTAAGCGCACGGGATCCGGAAAGATCAAATTTGCCAAATCCCATGGCAACCATATTCTAAGTAAAAAAACCACAAAGCGTAAACGGGCGCTGCGCCAGACACAATATATCAAAAAGAGTGATCTACGGATGGTGAAGCTATTGCTCCCTAACGGGTAGCCAATACCGCTCATGTAGTGAATATTAAAATTAGAAAAAATGCGGTTTGGTCGCGATTGCTTTCCATCGTGAAGCATCATTCGTACGCGACAGACAACATGCATTATTTTAACCAGAGGTGATCAAATGAGAGTGAAAAGAGGTTTTAAAGCAAGACAACGCCGAAAACGCGTACTGAAACTGGCCAAAGGATTTCGCGGTGGCAAGAGCAAGTTATTTAGAACCGCCGCCGATGCCGTGGATAAGGCCCTGATGTATTCTTATCGTGACCGGCGGCAACGAAAACGGGATTTCAGGCAGCTTTGGATAGCGCGAATCAATGCGGCAGCCAGAATAAACGATATGCCCTATAGTAAATTTATTCATGGCCTGAAGGTGGCTGGTGTCGATCTGGATCGAAAAGTATTGGCTGAACTGGCAATCTCGGATCCGTCCGGATTCAGTCAAATCGCCTCACTGGCCGCACAACAATCGTAATCCAATCGGTGCCTGCCTGAAAAATGCCTGCATTTCCTAATCGTTCAACGGCTATCATCGCACCAGCGCCACGAAATGATTATCGTCGACGGTAAGCATAGCGCGCCCGGGCCGGACGCGCCCGCATGCAGACCACTATTCTTACCGTTGCCCTAATCATTAAATAGATAGTGTCCATTCTGAGATGGACACTATCTAAAGGGTCAGAGGCAGCAACCACCAACAATCTCCCTGATGATTACAAAAGTGTGTAAAAAGTGAATACCACGATTGATAAAATTCAACAATCGGCGAAGTCCGAATTGGAATCGGCTTCGAGTGTGGATGAGGTCAAGTCGATTTCAATCAAAGTGTTAGGCCGGAAAGGACTGATCACACAATTCCTGAGAAACATCTCTGCGCTTCCGGAATCCGAGCGGCCCACTGCCGGTAAAAGGGCAAATCAAGCTAAAAAAAACATTGAAGTACTGGTGGATGAGACCATCCGCAAATTAGAGACCGTCAGCACCGCACCCGATGATCTCATCGATGTGTCCCTTCCGGGGAGACCCTCGTTTGCCGGAAAATTACACCCGATAACACAGGTGACCGATTCCATTTGCGACATTTTTACGCGTATGGGTTTTGAAATCGTTGAGGGACCGGAGATCGAGTCCGACTACTACAATTTCGAAGCGCTCAATTTCCCCAAAAATCATCCGGCCAGGGATATGCAGGACACTTTCTTTGTGTCGGATGAAGTGGTTCTGCGCACCCATACATCGCCGACCCAACCCCGGGTGATGGAAAAACAACAGCCACCGGTCAGAATCATCGCACCGGGCAAGGTGTACCGCTGTGATTCCGACCTGACGCATACGCCCATGTTCCACCAGGTGGAAGGGCTACTCGTTGACGACAATATCTCTTTTGGCGACCTCAAAGGAACACTGACCGCGTTCGTACACCAGATGTTCGACGAAGAAACCGGGTTGCGGTTTCGACCGAGTTTTTTCCCATTCACCGAGCCGAGTGCGGAAGTGGATATCCGCTGTGTCATCTGCCGGGGGAAAGGATGCCGTGTCTGTTCTCAAACCGGCTGGCTTGAAATTTTGGGTGCCGGAATGGTCCATCCCGCCGTATTTGAAAACATCGGCTACGATACGGACCGCTACTCCGGATTCGCATTCGGCATGGGCGTGGAACGGATTGCCATGCTGAAATACGGGATCGACGATATTCGTAGATACTATGAAAATGATCTACGGTTTTTGCAGCAATTTTAACGAGAGCTATAAGCGGATAAAATGAGATGAAGGCAAGTCTAAGTTGGCTGAATACATATGTCACAACCACCAAGACAGCGGAAGAGCTGGCGGCGGCCCTGACCATGGCCGGTCTCGAAGTCGAAGCTGTTACAGACCGGTACGCTTACCTGGACACGGTGGTCGTCGGTCGTATCATTGATATCAACCCCCATCCCAACGCCGACAAATTGAACTGCTGTGACGTGGACACCGGCGACCGGACCTTTCCCGTGGTGTGCGGAGCGCCGAATGCCAGGCTGAATGGTCTCTACCCGATGGCATTGCCGGGTACCCATCTACCCAATGGTATGGCCGTCCGGAAGAATAAAATACGCGGGGAAATATCCGAAGGAATGCTATGCAGCGAGGGAGAATTGAGTCTTGGACCTGATTTTTCCGGCCTGCTTGCCCTTGATTCGGGCCTGACCGCCGGTACCCGGCTGAACATCGCGCTCGACTATTCGGATCCGGTATTTGAAATCGGTCTCACCCCCAATCGACCGGATTGCCTGGGGATTATCGGTATCGCCAGGGAGGTGGCGGTAATCGAACAAACCGGTCTGAAACAGCCCGAGATAGAACTGCCCGAAAGCACCGGGGATATCACGAAACTGACATCGGTTACCATCGAATCACCAGATCATTGCCCGCGATACGCGGCCAGACTGGTTAAAAACCTCAGGGTCAAACCATCACCTTTCTGGCTTCAGGACAAATTGCTCTCCGTGGGATCACGGCCCATCAACAACCTGGTGGACATTACCAATTTCGTCATGCTTGAAAGCGGGCAGCCATTGCATGCCTTTGATTTTGATCAACTGGAAGAGCGGCGCATCGTCGTGCGAACGGCAAGGGATGGCGAAAAGTTCACTACCCTCGATCAGAAAGAACGAACACTAACCGATGAAACACTCATGATCTGTGATGGTGTGAAGCCGGTGGCCATCGGAGGGGTGATGGGCGGGTTGAATTCCGAGATAGAAGACACAACGACAAACGTGTTGATCGAAAGCGCCTATTTTTCACCGGCAAGCGTACGCAAGACGTCCAAAAAACTGGGGTTGCCCACCGATGCCTCGCATCGGTTCGAGCGGGGCGTGGATCCGGCGGGCACCTTGTTCGCGCTCGACAGAGCCGCCCAGCTCATAACCGATCTCGGTGAAGGTGAATTGGTGGGCGGCACCATTGATGAAAAACATGAGTTGCCGGAATCCCCGGATATCCCCTTACGCGTGTCGTCGACAAACCGCGTGCTGGGCCTTGATCTCACTGCCGGACAAATGACCACCCATTTGTCGGGTATAGAGTTCGATGTCCGTGTACACGATGAAGACACGCTTATGGTCAAAGCCCCCTCTTTCAGGGGTGATGTTTCGCGGCCGGCGGATCTGATGGAGGAAATAGCAAGGTTATCGGGCTACGATAATATCCCCACCACCTTCCCCGAAATCCCGGCAACGGCCGTAAAATCAGCGAAGATCCTTGAACATCGACGGGACATCTGCCGCCTTATGGCCGGCTTTGGATTTACCGAAGCCATCAACTACAGCTTCATACGGGCCGACGCCTGTGATCACCTCCGACTACCTGCTGCGGACAAACGCCGCCATGTGGTACGGGTGTTAAACCCCCTCTCCGAAGATCAATCGGTGATGCGGACCTCTTTGGTGCCCGGTTTGCTCGAGACCGTTTCACGGAATCTGTCCCACCGGGCCAATACCATACGGATGTTTGAAACCGGACGTATATTCATCGGCAAGGGTGCTGACCAGCTGCCGACCGAATACGAGATTGTCGCCGGGATATGGACCGGCCGCCGCCGGGAGGATTTCTGGCAGGAGAAGAATACGGATTGCGATTTTTTTGATCTTAAAGGGATCGTGGAGGCACTGATCACAGGGCTGAACGTGTCCGGCATCAATTTCACCGCACTTCCGGAGGCATCCTGCTCATACTACCAAACCGGTCACACGGCCCGGATATCGGCTGGTGACCACCATATCGGCGTAATCGGCCGGATCTTACCCGCCGTATGTGATCATTTCGGTATAGATCAGCCGGTATTCATTTTCGAACTGGACCTGAATACTGTGTCGCCGCTGATTCCGGACTACAACCAATATGTGCCGTTGCCCAAATTTCCGGCAACCAGCCGCGACGTCACGCTCATCGTGGATAAATCCAGCGAGACGGACAGGATACTCAATGCCGTGGTACAATTCGATGAGCCGCTGGTGGAAGATGTCAGACTATTTGATGTTTTCGAGGGTGATCCCATCCAGGCCGGTAGAAAAAGTATTTCATTTCGAATCACGTACCGGTCTGCACGGGAAACACTACTGGACGAGTCCGTAAACACGCTGCATAAAAAAATATCCGACAGGCTGCTCGCTCAATTTGACGCCGACCTGCCGGCATAGCCGGGGGCTACCGGCAAATTGGCATTACGGATTTTCGAAAATCACAGCAGCGGCATTGACCTGAACTCTGATGTGCTGCAACCGATTCGCTTTAGGTATTCACGGACCTGCACCGGGTCCGTCACCCGACCATGACTGATCACAATGATATACCAGACAAACTATACTTCAAGATAGGGGAAGTAAGTGAAATCGCCGGTGTACCGGCCTACGTGCTCAGGTTCTGGGAATCCGAATTTCCAAAAATACGGCCGAAACGAACCGCATCGGGTCAGCGATTATATCGCCGGCGAGATATCGAAATGATTCTGACCATACGGTATCTCCTTCATGAAAAAAAATTCACCATCCGGGGGGCGAAACAGCACCTGAAAAACAAAAGGGCTGAAAAACCTGAGACCCTTCCCCGGGATTCCGCGGCAATGGTGGCGGAAATTCGTGGCGAACTGCAGGCACTACGAAAATTAGTTGAATAATTCCGGATATTTATCTTGGAGTTTAAAAAATCAAGAACCAGCCCCGAAGCACTGACCTGCTGAGGATGAATACCTGCCCGAATTCGAATTTAACTTATTGACATTTCTTAATCAATGTCCTATCAATACCCTTTGAGAAGCGGGCATAGCTCAGTTGGTAGAGTACAAGCTTCCCAAGCTTGGTGTCGCGAGTTCGAATCTCGTTGCCCGCTCCAATTTGAGTCCTGTTTCGACTATTGTGAACAGTTGGATTGAGTGCTTTTATCTATGTCTAAACCTCTTTCATTCGTAAAGGCTATACTTATGAATTGAAGATATCTTTCGGTTGCATGAATAAGAGTGGCAGAGATAAAAGGAGCGGGCGTTTGCCCGTTTTTTATTTGTTTAAGAAGTAATGGAAAACCTTGAAAATAAAAAAGAAAAAGCCATCACCCAGCAAAGAGGTCCAACAAATCGGGGACAAAAAACGGGGGGTGGCATCGGCCGACATAATCCGGCTGGTCATCAATATCGCCGAACCACTGTGTACAAGCGCCGGGATGGAACTGGTGCACGTGGAATACCAGCGGGAAGCCGGTGGACGCACCTTGCGGATATACCTGGATAAACCCGGCGGTGTTACACTGGACGATTGCGCTGTTTTCAGCCGCCAACTCAGTGATTTACTGGATGTCGGGCTTGACACCGACCTCTCCTATCGGATGGAGGTATCATCACCCGGACCAGACAGACCATTGGGGAAACCGGCTGATTTCAAGCGGTTCAAGGGAAGCAAAGCCAGAATAAAAATGAAGGTGCCGGTGGATGGGAAGAAAACGTTTACCGGTCGAATCTTGGGAATCGAGGAAAACGAGATAGAACTATCGGGAAGTTCGGGAACCATTCGAATCAAGTATGAAAGCATTAAAAAGGCACGGCTTGTCAACTACAATGGAGAGAACTGATGTTTATTTCAGACATTAAAAAAGTCGTAGAACAAGTAAGCCGCGATAAGGGAATCGATCGCGAAGTCCTTATCAAAGCGCTGGAAGAGGCATTGCAGTCCGCAGCAAGAAAAAGATTTGGCAACAATGTCGATATCGAAGCCCAGTACAATGAGGAAATCGGCGAAATCGAAGTCTTTCAGTTTAAAGAAGTTGTCGAAGTCATTACCGAACCCGATATCCAGATCGGTTTGGCGGAAGGGTTAAAACTCGATCCGGAATGTCAGCCCGGAGACAGCCTGGGCACCAAAATGGACGCCACCACATTTGGACGCATTGCCGCCCAGTCGGCCAAACAGGTTATTATCCAAAAACTCAAAGATGCGGAGAGGGACGCGGTATACGCCAATTTCATTGATCGAAAAGGCGAAATCATCAATGGCATTGTCCAGCGTATCGACCGTGGAGATATCATCGTCAACCTTGGCATGACCGAAGCGATTGTACCTTCAAAGGAGCAGGTCCCACGGGAAGGTTATCGACGTGGAGATCGTGTCCGCGCCTTGATTTATGATGTCCTCTACGAATCCCGGGGTCCGCAGATCATATTGTCCCGGACACACCCTGAGTTTTTAGTTTTATTGTTTAAAACGGAAGTGCCGGAAATCAGCGAAGGCATAGTGGAAATAAAAGGTGCGTCGCGTGAACCCGGCAGCCGGGCGAAGATCGCCGTATCCTCGAACGATTCCGACATTGATCCGGTTGGCGCCTGTGTGGGGATGAAAGGCAGCCGCGTTCAAAATGTGGTCCAGGAGCTCAGGGGCGAGAAAATCGATATTATCCCCTGGCACGTGGACCCGGCCAAATTCGTTTGCAATGCACTGGCCCCGGCCGAAATATCCCGCGTGATCATCGATGAGGAAGACCGGTCCATGGAGGTCATCGTACCGGATGAATTTTTATCGGTCGCTATTGGTAAACGGGGCCAGAATGTACGCCTGGCCTCCAAACTCACGGGGTGGCATCTGGACGTCACCAGTGAGACGCGATACAGCGAAGAGATGAAAAGCGGTTACAATTCATTGATACAAGTGGATGGTGTCGGTGTCAGCACCGCGGATGCCTTGTACGAAGCCGGTTTCTATTCGGCGGAGGAGTTGGCGAAAGCCTCACCGGACGACCTGCTGCAGATCAGGGGCATCGGCAGTGAAACCGCCGGCAAGTTGATTGAAAACGCGACGGTCTATTTGGAAACCGCCGCAACAGCGGAACCCGCAGAGGATACGCAAGTGCCGGCCGATGAGGCCGCAATGGAAGCGGACACTGCCTCTCCGAAAGATGAAACCGCGACCACTCCGGTTGCTGCGAATCAACCGGCTGCTGATACCGGAGACGAGGACCAGCCTGCCGAACGCACACCTCCGGCAGCTGTTGGTGAAGCGGAAGATGAAATGCCCGACCGGGATTAAGAGAGCTCATAGCGTGGTATGGAGCGGTACGGACGTCAATTCCAATGGCAATTAAGGGGGATGAATGGCAAAGATCAGGATATATGAGCTTGCCAGGGATCTTAACATGACGAATAAGGACCTCCTGAAAGTAATTCGGGAGATGGAGATCGAAGTAAACAGTCATATGAGTTCCCTGGAAGACGAAATGGTTTCACGCATCAAGGCACAACTCCACGGTAAAAATGCACCTGGATTGGAGGAGACACGGGTACGTCCCACCGTAATCCGCCGCCGAAGAGTCGTGAAAGAGCCCCTGCCTGTCGAAACCGATGAAGCAGGTTCAGCCGTTGAATCAGCCCCGGAAACAGCCGAAACCCCCGACGAACAACAAGCGGTTCCCGCCGAACCGGCTGTTGTTGAGGAAGGATCCACCGCCGTTCGGACTGCCAAAAAAACCGCCAAAGCCGAGGTGACGGCTGAAGCGGCAGTCGAACCGGTTCAAGGCACGGTTGAGGCCAAGGCGGGAAAAACAACGCCGGTGGATCTGCCCGCCGACGCCCCCGAAGTTGACGCGCTGAAAACTGTGGACACCGTCCGGACCGAAGAGCAAGCGGCCGAAGATAAACCGAAAAAAGTGACCAAAAAGAAAGCGGCTGCAACCAAAGCCAAAAAGGCCAAGGGTGAGTCTCCGGCAAAAATCATCAAAATGGCGGAACCGGATCAGATCAAGGAGATTGTCGAGAAAAGGCAGGCAAAAGCGGAGCCTGCGGATACCCGCCCCGCACCACGGAAACCAAGGCCGAAACGCGTGCCGCCGGGTGCCGTGAAACCTGCTGACATACCCATTGCCGACGCAACAGAGGCCAAGGGCAAGCGGAAGAAGGGTAAGAAAAAAGTCGAAGAGGAAACGCAGGACAAGCGTTTCTTTAAAAAGAAAATCACCTTTCGCCGCAAGGAAGTAGTGGAAGGCGTCGCTTTATACTCAGGTAAAAAACGATCCAAAAAAGGGAGAAAAGGCGCTAAAGCCAAAGCCGCGATGGGCGGTCAGAAAACACAAATCACGACGGCAAAGGCAATCAAGCGCCGAGTTAAAATCGATGATACCATCATGCTCTCCGAACTGGCGAAACGCATGGGTATTAAAGCCAATGAGATGATCGGAAAGCTCATGGGTATGGGTGTCATGGCCACGGTGAACCAGACCATCGATTTTGACACCGCGACCCTGGTGGCGGCGGAATTCGAATATGAAGTGGAACGCGCCTCTTTTGAGGAAGACACCTTTATAAAGATCGTGGCGGATGAGCCTGGGAAATTGAAAATCAGGCCGCCTGTGGTGACCATCATGGGTCACGTCGATCACGGGAAGACCTCTTTGCTGGATGTCATTCGAAAGACACGGGTAACCGATTTCGAAGCCGGCGGCATTACGCAGCATATCGGCGCCTATCACGTGGAGACGAGCAAAGGCCGGATTGTGTTTCTGGATACCCCCGGCCATGAGGCCTTTTCCGCCATGCGTTCACGAGGAGCCAAGGTAACGGATCTCGTGATACTGGTGGTTGCGGCCGACGACGGTGTTATGCCGCAGACGGTTGAAGCCATCAACCACGCCAAGGCATCGGAAGTGCCCATCATTGTCGCAATCAATAAAATCGACAAAGCCGGAGCTGATCCGGAGCGTGTGCAGCGGGAGCTGTCCGAAGTGGGCCTGGTGCCGGAAGATTGGGGCGGCGATGCCATCTTTGTGAAAGTGTCCGCCAAAATGAATGAAGGTATCGACGATTTGCTCGACATGATCCTTCTGCAGTCCGAGATGCTCGAACTTAAAGCCAATCCGGACAAGCTGGCCGTGGGCCATGTGGTGGAGGCGAAGCTTGATTCCGGCAGAGGTCCCGTCGCCACCGTATTGATCCAGGAAGGGACATTAAAAACCGGAGACCATGTCGTGTGCGGTCTTCACTATGGGAAGGTCCGTGCCTTGCTTGATGACCGCGGCCAGCAGGTGGAATCTGCAACTCCGTCCATACCCGTGGAAATCGTGGGTCTTGCCGGTGTGCCGATGGCCGGCGACGAAATGGTGTCTCTGAACAATGAAAAAGACGCCAAACAGGTCAGCTTGCACCGGACGCAGAAACAGCGCGCCAAGGAATTGGCCAAAACCAGCCGCCTCAGCCTCGACAACTTGTTCGAACGCATGCAGGAAGGCGAAATCAAAGACCTGAACCTCATCATCAGGGCCGATGTCGAAGGCTCCATCGAAGCCCTTAAGGACTCCCTGATCAAATTGTCCAATGAAGAAGTCAATATCAATGTGGTTCAAGCGGCAACCGGAACCATCACTGAAACGGATATCAACCTGGCTACGGTTTCCGACGCCATTATCATCGGATTCAATGTCCGGCCGAATTCAAAGGTAACCGAACTGGCCAACGAAGAGCATGTGGATATCCGGTACCACAACATCATTTACAATGTGATCAAGGAAATCAAGGACGCCATCGTCGGCATGATGGAATCCACTTATGAAGAAAATGTGCTGGGACGGGCGGAAGTACGCCAGACTTTCCATGTGCCGAAAATCGGTACCATCGCCGGTTGCTATGTCACGGATGGAAAAATTGAACGCGGGCAGTTGTTGCGGCTGCTCCGGGACGGTATCGTCACCTATGAGGGGAAGGCATCATCCCTGAGGCGTTTCAAGGACGATGTAAAAGAGGTACAGAGCGGATATGAATGCGGCATCGGTATCGAAAACTATAACGATATCAAACTCGGCGATGTCATCGAATGCTATTATCTAGAGGAAATCAAACCGCAAATTAATTAATGATCATGGTCGTAGGCATTGGGATAATTACGTTCAGATTGCATGACTGCCGCTCCTTGAAGGGTAAACGGAAGGTTGTCAAATCCATAATCAACCGCATCCGTAATAAATTCAATGCGTCAGTGGCTGAAGTGGCGTTCAATGATGTACACCAAAAAACGCAAATCGGGTTTTCATTGGCCGGATCGGATCGCCAGTTGATCAATTCGAAAATCGATAAAATCTTTAACCTGGCGGACGCCATGGGACTGGCCGAAATTACGGATACCGAATTGGAGATCATCAATCTATGAAACCGTTTTCCCGTTCGGATCGGGTCGGCGGACTGATCCAGAAAGTGCTGTCGGAATTGCTCCGCAAAGATATCCATGATCCCCGGATTGCAAATGCGACCATAACCGGCGTGAAAATGAGCCGGGATCTGAGAATCGCCAAAATTTACTACAGCATTTTCGGTGATGAGAAAAGCCGGCAGGACGCCGCCGACGGATTCGAGAGCGCACGGGGATTTGTGAAGCGTTCACTGGCGCAGGAACTGGGCTTACGATATATGCCGGATGTACGGTTTTTTTACGATGAATCCTTCGAATACGGCGCCCGGATCGAAAAACTGATCAAAGGTATAAAATCTGAAGATGAAACAAATAGTTAATCAGCTGAAAAAAAGCAATCGAATGCTGATTACATCCCATGAACACCCGGATGGCGATGCGATCGGCGCATTGCTTGCCTTGGGAATCGCTTTAGAGTCTCAGGGCAAACATGTCTCCCTCTACAATGAGAGCCCTATCCCGGCTGTCTATCGTTTTTTACCCTCAGTGCAAAAAGTCAAACGGGTAATCACGGATCCCGACACATTCGATACCGTAACCGTCCTCGACTGCGGCGGTTTGCATCGTGTCGGCAAAGCCGCGGGGGCGATCCGGCAGATACCGCGGATCATCAATATCGATCATCATGTGACCAACTCCAATTTCGGGCATTTCCAACTTATCGATACACGGGCGTGCGCCACCGCGGAAATTATCTATCGACTGATCAAGGCCATGGGCATCGGGTTGGACAAGGCGATGGCCACCGCGATTTACACCGGGATACTGACGGATACGGGTTCTTTTCGTTTTTCCAACACCAACCGCCTCTCTTTCAGTATCTGCGAAGAGATGATTTCCTTGGGTGTGAACCCTTCGGAAGTGGCCAGTCATGTTTACGGCACCTATTCACTGGGGCGGATAAAGCTCCTGAACCTGGCCCTGGACTCCATTGAAATTTCAGCATCCGGCAAGGTCTCCATTATGACAGTGACCCAGAACATGCTGAAAGAAACCGGAACCCATGCCGAAGATGCCGACGGATTGATAAATTACGCCCGGCGAATCCAGGATGTCCGCGTGGCGGCACTGATTCACGAGTTGGACAAAAGAAAGAAAGGCGACACCGGCCCCGTAAACTATCATGTGAGCCTGCGTAGCGATGGATCGGTGGATGTCGCCGCAATTGCCGCTCTTTTCGGAGGCGGCGGACATGCCAGTGCGGCAGGTTTCAGTATTACCTCAACACTGTTGGAACTGAAATCGAAGATTACTGAATTGTCCCAACGGTACCCGGAGCTATGCAACGTCAACTGAACGGTGTATTGATCCTTGACAAGCCCGAAGACATGAGCTCGGCCCAACTGGTTACCCGGATAAAATCCATCACGGGAGCCAAAAAGGCGGGGCATACCGGCACCCTCGATCCCTTCGCCACCGGGGTGATGGTATGCTGCCTCAACCAGGCGACCCGCTTGGCACAGTTTCTGTTGAAAGGCCCGAAAAGTTATCTGGCCACCCTCCGGCTTGGGGTGGAAACGGATACACAGGATCACACCGGTTCCGTTACCGCGCGAAGTGAAACCACCGGATTGACTGAAACAATGGTCCGCGATACACTCCGGTCATTTGTCGGTGAAATGGATCAGCTGCCGCCGATGTTTTCGGCGCTCAAGCACAAGGGTACGCCGCTGTACAAATTGGCGCGCAAGGGCAAAGGCGTTCAGAAACCGCCGCGCCGTGTGGAAATTGCATCCATTGACATCCTGGACATCGCCCTGCCCGATGTCCGATTTGCCGTGTCCTGCTCGGCCGGAACCTATATCCGGACCCTTTGTGCCGATATCGGGAATCGCCTGGGATGCGGCGGACACCTTGCAGCGCTGCGGCGTACCGCAAGTTGCGAATTCGGTATCGAACGCGCCGTCACCCTTGAGGAGCTGTCCGATATAGTTGAATCGGGTCGGCTGGAAAAGGTGATGGTTCACATGCCGGATGCCCTGCCCCGGATGGACAAGTGGGTCGCTGACGGTGCCGTGCTCGAGAAGATAAAATACGGCAGACCCTTATCACAAGCGGACATGGGCAATGAATCGGCCGACACCCGGCAGATACAGGTTGTGGATGCGGGCAATCGGCTGCACGCGATTATCGGACCGTCCCAAACTGCGGGACAGTATGATTATTATTGTGTTTTTCATAATGAGGATGCAGAATGAGAATCACCTTTTAACTAAAAACAATGCGTTTACCGCACTGACGGTTTGCTGTCTGCAAAAAAACCAATTGGAGAACGAAGGAGGAATTTCAACGTGGTATTAACGACAGAAGAAAAGAAAAAATTAATTGAACAATATAAGACTCATGATTCCGACACGGGGTCACCCGAAGTGCAGATCGGCCTTTTGACACATCGAATCGCCTATCTGACGGACCATCTGAAAATTCATAAAAAAGACCATCACAGCCGCAGAGGATTGCTCATGCTGGTGGGCAGGCGCAGAAGACTGCTGAATTACGTCAAGAAAAACGATGTCAAAAGATATCGAACCATTATAGACACCCTGGGGCTGAGAAGATAGTTTGCACATCGCCCTGTGCGATGTACGCTCGCCCAAAAAAGACGGCGGAAACAGGTACATCCGCAATCATTAATACAAAACCCACCAGCGCCGGAAGGCAGGTGGTGTTTCGCGCTTTGGCAAAAAGCGCAACTGACGCGGCAATCAACGGTACCTCGTGAGCATTGCCGCACAATTTTAGGAGAAGTAAATGGAAACAATTTTAAAAGCGGATGTAGGTGGAAAAACCTTCAGCATCCAATCCGGCAAAACAGCCAAACAGGCATCCGGATCGGTTACCGTACAATATGGCGACACCATAGTGCTGGTAACCGTGGTCGCCGCCAATGAAGAGCGGGCGGCCAATTTTCTGCCGCTCTCAGTGGAATACCAGGAAAAAATATATGCGGCCGGTCGCATTCCGGGCAACTATTTCCGACGCGAAATCGGCCGCCCCAGCGAAAAGGAAACCTTGACGGCCCGCCTTATCGACCGCCCGATCCGTCCGTTGTTCCCTTCCGAATGGCGCTATGAAACCCAAGTGATCGCCACGGTATTGTCCATGGATCAGAAGAATGACCCGGACATTCTCGCCATGGTAGGCGCATCGGCAGCACTCGAAATATCCGATATTCCGTTTGCCGGGCCCATCGCCAGTGTTCGTGTTGGGCGTGTAAACGGTGAATTCGTGATCAATCCTGAAATAGAGTTGTGGGAACAAAGCGACATCAACCTGATTGTAGCAGGTTCCAAAACCGGGATTGTAATGGTCGAAGGCAGCGGCGACATCGTAAAAGAAAAAGATATGCTGGAGGCCGTTTATTTCGGCCACGAGGCTATCAAACCCCTGGTGGACCTTCAAACCGAGCTGAGAGCCACTCTCGGCAAACCCAAACGGGAATTTATACCACCGGAAAAGGATGCACAGCTCGTTGAAAAATTAACGGCCGAAGCAACCTCCAAAATCAGGGAAACCATCGTAATCCCCGAAAAAATGAAACGATACGCTGCCATGCGCGAACTGAAAAAAGCGATCGTCGACGGCCTCGGAGATGACTATGCAGAGCAACAGGGAGAAGCTTACGGTATCCTGAGCGATATTCAGAAGAAGGTAAGCCGTGATCTGATTATCAATGAACAACGACGCATCGACGGTCGCAAATTTAATGAAATCCGTCCCATTTCCTGTGAAGTGGGCACATTGCCACGCCCCCACGGCAGTGCCTTGTTCACCCGTGGCGAAACCCAGGTTTTAGGGATATTAACCCTGGGTTCCGGCCAGGACGAACAGCGGGTTGAGACCTTGAGCGGCGAGGAAAACCGTCAGTTCATGCTTCACTATAACTTCCCGCCCTATTCAGTAGGTGAAGTCAAACGAGTGGGTGGGCCGAGCCGACGCGATATCGGTCACGGCGGACTGTCCACCCGGGCGCTTGAAAAAGTGCTTCCGGATCGCGAAGATTTTGATTACGTTATCCGCATCGTTTCCGAGGTATTTGAATCCAACGGTTCGTCGTCCATGGGTACGGTATGCGCCGGGACTCTGGCAATGATGGATGGGGGGGTTCCCATAAAGGCGCCGGTTTCCGGAATAGCCATGGGGCTGGTGAAGGAGGGCGACGACGTCGTCATCCTGTCAGATATTCTGGGTGACGAAGATCACACCGGTGATATGGATTTCAAAGTCACCGGCACCACCGAGGGCATTACCGCGCTTCAGATGGACATCAAAATCCATGAGCTTTCCAAGGATATCATGGAAAATGCGCTGGAGCAGGCCCGTGTGGGGCGTCAGCATATTCTGAATAAAATGCTGGAGGCTATCCAGATCCCGCGGGAAGATATTTCTCCGTTTGCCCCGAAAATATTCTCAATAAAAATTCATCCGGATAAAATCCGGGACATCATCGGTCCCGGCGGAAAAATCATCCGCGCCATCCAGAGTGAAACCGATACCAAGATCGAAATTGAGGACAGCGGCCTGGTCAAAGTAGCCGCCGCTTCCCAGGAGAATGGAGAGGCTGCGGTGAGCCGTATCAACGAGATCGCCATGGACCCCGAAGAAGGTGCGATCTACGAAGGGAAAGTGGTTAAAACCACGGATTTCGGCGCTTTCGTTCAAATAAAACCCGGTACCGATGGCTTGGTCCATATTTCACAGCTCGCCGATTACCGTGTCGCCAAGGTGACCGACGAAGTCAAGGAAGGCGATGTCATCAAGGTCAAGGTGTTGGAAATTTCAAAAGACGGACGCATTCGCCTCAGCCGCAAGGCCGTTCTAAAAGAGGAAAATGCAACAGATTAACAAAACGACGCTCGACAACGGCATTCGTATTATCACCAAAAATATGCCCTATGTAAGATCCATTGTGATGGGTGTCTGGGTGGATGTCGGTTCACGGGATGAGACCACGGATCACAGTGGTCTTTCTCATTTTATCGAGCATATGATATTCAAAGGCACCCAAAAACGGACCGCCTTTGAAATCGCCAAGGAATTCGACGCCATTGGTGGCCAGACCAATGCGTTCACCTCCATGGAACACACCTGTTATCATGCAAAGGTGATGGATTCACAGATGGACACCATGGTGAATATCCTCTGCGATATTTTTCTGAATTCCGTATTTGATCCCATGGAAATGGAAAAAGAGCGTCCGGTGATCCTCCAGGAAATCGGCATGACCGAGGACAATCCAGAGGAACATATCCACGTGTTGTCCGGAAAGAACTTCTGGGGCGATCATCCGCTCGGCCAGTCCATACTCGGCACCCGTGAGAACATCATGGGCTTCGATGCCGACACGCTCAAACGTTTCTTCCACCGGTTTTACCAACCGGATCAAATCGTCATATCCGTCGCCGGCAATATGGAACACAACCGCGTGGTGGACCTGATGGGCCCGTATTTCGAGTCCATACACGCCGGCAACGGGCTACCGGACCGCCATAAGCCCAAAGGCATACATGAGGTCAATGTTCACCAACGCACTTTGGAACAGGCCCACATCTGCCTGATGACGGAAGGCTTAGCCATCGATGATCCGGATCGGTTTGCACAATCCCTTTTGAATACAATTGTCGGCGGCAACATGAGTTCTCACCTGTTTCAAAATATTCGGGAACAACGGGGGCTGGCGTATTCCATATACTCTTTTATCTGTTCCCACGCGGACGCCGGAATGTTCGGTGTGTATACCGGCGTGGAGTCAAAACATATCGCGGAAACCCTGCGGCTTATTTTAAAAGACCTCCGGAGAATGGCCGGGATTCCGGTCTCCCCCACTGAGCTCCGTGATGCCAAAGAATTCACCAAGGGCAATTTATATATGGCCGCCGAAAGTCCTGACAACCAGATGTTTCGCATGGCGCAAAATGAGCTTCGGTTCAACCGTCATATCCCCATGGCGGAGATCGTCGATAAAGTTGAAAAAGTTGCCGCCGATGACATTCTCAGGGTCGGCCAACGGTTGTTCAGCGCAAACGAGTTCTCATTGACCGTCCTCGGCAATTCAGAAGCCGCGGCGTTATATAAAGGCATTATTCACGACAACGATTAACCGGAACCTTTGGCACACTCTCGGCTTTGACGATATTGAACTCTCTCAGGATTAAATTTTTACGCCTCCATCCGGACAAGGACAAGGATATCCCCCTGCCGCGATATATGAGTCCGTTGGCGGCCGGAATGGACATCTGCGCGTCCAATGAAGCGGATATCGAGCTTGCCCCGGGGGATATCCAACTGATTCCCACCGGGTTCGCCATGGCGCTTCCGCCGGGTTATGAAGCACAAATTCGGCCGCGTAGCGGCCTGGCCGTCAAACATGGGATCAGCGTCATCAATTCACCGGGAACCATAGATGCGGATTACCGGGGTGAAGTAAAGGTGGGCCTGATCAATTTAGGGAAAAAACCTTACGCTATAAAGCGTAAGGAACGCATCGCCCAGATGGTTGTTCAACAAGCGGTCCACGCCCGTTTGGAGGTCGTGGACGCCCTGGAGACAACCCCCCGCAGCGACGGCGGGTTCGGTTCAACCGGCAAATGAGGGAAAAGCGCCGGTCCGGTCACAAACATTCAATCAACTGGTCAACGACAACAGCACCGATTTAATATTTCATATGTCTTCCGAAAAAACCCCTCCCGAAAACAGCGATGAAATCCATGTATGCGTGTTGGCCAGCGGCAGCCGGGGCAATGCCATCTACATATCCGACGGTGAAGATGGCGTGCTTGTCGATGCGGGATTGTCCGGTAAGAAAATCGAGCACCGGATGCAGAGCCGGGACCTGCGAATGGACCATCTGCGTGCGATCATCGTTTCCCATGAGCATTCGGATCATATCCAGGGGGTCGGTGTCCTGTCCAGACGGTATAAGCTGCCCGTCTATATCTCCGCCGCCACCTATGCCCGCTCCCAAAAATTCCTTGGCCGGCTGGAGCAGGTCCATCACTTTGAATGCGGAAAAGCATTCGTCATAAACGGTATGACCATCCACCCGTTTTCAACCTCCCATGACGCCGAAGACCCGGCCGGCTTCACCATCCGGCAAAACGGGATTAAAATCGGTATCGCCACGGACCTGGGCATCGCCACAACCATGGTAAAAGAGCATCTCAAAGGCGTTTCATTGCTTGTCATTGAAGCCAACCATGACCCCAAAATGCTGGTAGAGGGCCCCTATCCCTGGCCGCTGAAACAACGCATCAAGGGCCGTTCCGGCCATCTATCCAACGAAAACACGATGTCCCTGATCCGGGAGATTCAGGATGAGCAGCTCCAGCACGTCATCCTTGCCCATTTGAGCGAACAGAACAATCGACCGGAAATCGCCTTGGAAATGGTTAAGCCGATAATCGATGCCGGTCGGACCACCATCCACATCGCCGCTCAGGATGCTTGCACCAAGGTGGTGCGATTGGTTTAAACCCGTATTGAAATTTAAATTCAAATCCGCTAATGTTCACGGTAGTCAGTGAAATCTAACTGCGATGGCAATCCCGATCCGGAAGACGATTCGATGGACAACCGGCGGCGGCCCCTAAGGAGCGAGTGTATGAATATGTACTGCAAACGATATATTATCACGGTGTTCACATGCTTCTTCTTCATTTTCGGCTACGCGGTTTCAGCCACCACAAGCCCCAAGGCAGTCAAGGTTCCGGATGAACTGAATCCGGGCCTGGTTCATATTCTGGATTTGGTTTCACCGCCCCAGAATGCTTCGCCGGATATGTCCATGATCGGGACGATCCTGGATTTTATCACCGCTGAAAAAGCCGCCCCCTCCCTGTTCTATTCGGAACCGATTTCAGGTGTACCGTCCGCCTACTATGAATTTGATTTGCAGAGCGACCTGGAAAAAATCCTCAGGTACGCGTATAACCCGGATATTCCTTCGGTGGTGTTCAGTCCCTCGTCCATCCGGTTGTCGCACTGGTCCGAGGTCAACGGGCAAAAACAGCCCTTGCCGAAACTGTGGGAACACCTGGACAACCTGACACACCCGATGATGGTTACCGGCATTGAACGCATTGAAAACACACCGGATCTATTCTCCGGCGCCTATTTCGGCTATGACCTGTACCGCACCCTTATCCTGGCCACATACAAGGGTAAACGCGTGTTCCTGTCCCTCTCGAGACAGAAAAACGTGTCCGAAGTCGGTAAAAAGGGTATGGTTCTCGGGGAGGACGAAGAATGGAATTACCTCTATTCCGGCAAATACGGTATGAATAAAGCCGGCCTTGGGTGGGTGCGTCCTTATATTTATGAATCCTACAGTATCAGCGCCTATGTGGAGATGGATGAAGGCCGTTCATTGAGCCGGTGCGGTATTTTCAAATGGATCCGCGCGGGTTGGGCCGGTATCAACATGGTCAACAGGAACCATATCTACACCGGGATCGAACGATTCGCCACATCATTCAAACAGATCGTGGAAAACCCGCAATTACCCAACCCGAACCGCCTCGCCGGCTCATTGTCCAAGTTATCCACCATTCCCACCACAACCTTGAAACGCCTGACCCAGGCGCAACTCGACGAACTCAAGATTCAATATGAGGAGGTGCGGGGTGTTAAAGGGTTGTTGAAGGACCATGCGTACGTGGAACGGCTGAGCCGGATCGAGATGGAATCCATGGTGGCCAAGGAATATATCAAAAACGTGCTCACCAACGGCAAAAATGATGAATTACTGATATTTCTGGATAATCCGGAAGACACCCCAAAGGGTGAGGCCGGCCCGTTCAAGTAATGGTCAACAAAAGGATGAATAATAATGCCGACAGCGCAAACCGCTGCCGGCATCGTGTTCAGGTCGATGGCAAATTGGCCATTTTATTTACAGATCTTCCCAGGGCATCTCTCCCGAATCGTAATCATAGGTCCCGTCACCATTGGTATCCGCTTCCACCCTGCAGGTCGTGTCGGATACGGCGGTTAGCCTGATCCGGGTCGGTCCATCGGCCGAGCCGTCAGCCCCGGTGAACAGCAGCACCCCGTCATAGGGATAGATATCGCTGTGGTTGATATAGAGTGGTGCACCGGTCGATAGGGTGATATACCCTTCATCCGGGTGATAAAAGCGGCCGGAAAAACTGACGACACTATATGTGATAAAGTCTTCAGCGGCAATCTGATAATCGTCAATGCGGAAAGTCTCTCCTTCATTGTCAACCAGCAGGCTCATTGAAATGGTGACCGTCTCACCGGAGACCGCCATTTCCATACTGCCGTCGAGGGTTACGGAACCGAACCCGGAATTGCTGGTGAGGTTGTCAAAGGTGAACCTGAAAGAGACGAACTCGCCGGCATCGGTATCGAGGACCCCTGTAAAACCGGCCTCTCCATTCAGTGTCGTATCGTCCACACAATAGGCCGAGTACTGAATCGAGCCGGAAAATACACCGGTGACATCGTCCGCGGTGATGGTATAACGAGCCTCACCGGGCGCCCCGGGACAATCTCCGGGTACGGTCTGTGATTCGGTCTGAACAGCTGAAACAGAAGACTGTCCGGCCGCAGCAGCCGAATCCACCTGGGCCATGGAGTCATGAAGCGCCAGCCAGACATGCAGCAACAATGGACGCCCTGGGCCATTGACGGATGATTCTGCTTCCAGGCCGGCAAAAGAACCTAAGGACCCGGCAAACTCACCACTGGTGTAAGCGGTCAGCGCCAGGTCGTGACTGTTGGCTTCCGTGATCAGAGCAGGATCCGTACGCCCGGTGTATGACAGGCCGTCGCCCCCGGAAGAGCTTCCACCGCCGCTGCCACCACATCCAATGAAGGTAAATAAACTGAAAAGAATCGCCATCCAACGTACAATTACTTTTTTTGAAATACCCATTACCAAACTCCTTTCATCTTGACAATGAAACCGGATAAACAATAATTTGCAATAATAACTGCTTGTTATGATACAAAACATCAATGAGTGAGTTCTTATGACACTGCCCCGGCGATGCTCATAGATATCCATCGAGGAAGGTCAGACTCGCCCATAAATCGGGTTCGGCATGCGGTTCGATGGTCATCACCGGATTGAGCTTTCGGTCACGGATGACACCGAAGATATCGTTGAAATCAATGCAACCCTTGCCAAGGGCAAGGTGCTCGTCCGCCCGACCGTTATTATCGTGCAAATGAACCTGTCCAAGATACGGAAACAGCATGGTCATCCAGTGGTGAGTGGATATGCTGCTGAAGGCGGATTGATGGCCGGCATCCATACACCAGCGAACACCTGATGAATGAAGCGGTTCGAGAATCATCAACATCTCCTCGGGATGTCCCTCATGAACGTTTTCCAGCATCAGTTGCGTCCCATGGGCTTCCAGTTCCCCGGATAACCAGCCCCAGATGTCCACGCTTCGCTTGATCCAGTCATCTTTAAGGGATGAATAATTCCTTGGATCATACCCGGCATGGCAGACAAGGGTTTTCGGTGCAAATACAGGGATCAATTTCAGCGTTTGATCGAGCCTCTTTTTAACCACCCGCCGGATCTCCGAATCGGGTGATCCCGGTGGCAGATCCCAGAACGGCGCATGCATCGTTATGGTGCGTCCGTTCATTATGAATTCATCGGCTATTGATGAAAAGGCTTTAGGGGAAAACCGGTCCAGGGCCATGGCATCGATCCCGATTTCCGGATTAAGCCCGAATTTAATAAACGGTTTCAAGTATTTATACTTAAGCAAGCGAATGGGGGCATTCACCTGGACCTGTCGGATGATATGCTGCAAAGGGTGATTCATGAGTTTCCGTTCCATTGATGTTGGATGTCAAGACGATACGATTCGATTAAAAACAGACTTGTCCGGTTATAAAAAACAGTATTTATTATAAAATTACAAATACTTAACATAATTAGAAGCCGCACGCGCAAATGAATACGTCTCCATTGTCCTGTTTTTTATCAACGATTCCTAAAGCATTCAAACAATGCACAAGCGTGCTGAAAAATCACCCAACCCGCTTGCCCTCTGCATCTAAAACAATAACTCCCAAAGCCCTCGGTTCTAACTACCTATTCGATATAGGCGTTTTCGAAGTAGATGGCGCCCATGGACGACCGCCGCCACTCCTTGACCCGCTCACTCATCATCATGTTGTATGCCCGGTAATGGAAGGTCAGGATGGCCATGTCATTCATGAGCACATCTTCGGCTTTATGCATATATTCAAGCGCTTTCTTCACCTCCACGGCCTGTTTGGCCAAGGCCACGAACTTGTCATATTCCACTGAACCCCAGCTGGAATGGTTGTTGGCGCCGTCTTTCAGGAACACATCCAGGAAGGTCATCGGATGCGGATAATCCGCACCCCACCCCATCATGGCCACATCGTAGTTGAGTTTCTGTACCTCGGGATAGTAGACCTTCCACTCCATATTGGATATTTTCGAATCGATGTTCAGATTTTTCTTCCACATCTGAGCGGTGGCTTCCACCAGCTTCTTGATCACCGGATGGGAATAATATTTGAAGTCCAGTACGGGAAATCCTTTGCCGTCCGGATATCCGGCGTCGGCCAGCAGCTTTTTGGCCTCGTCCACCTGTGCATTTTCGGTCAATCCGTAGTTGCCGCCGGCTTCACGGAAATCCGCTCCGCCAATTCCCAACCCGGGGGGCACCAGGGCCATTCCCGGCACATCGCTGCTCTGCAGGACATGATCGATGATTTCCATGCGATCGATGGCTTTGGCCAATGCCTGGCGCACCCGGACGTCGTTGAGGGGAGGTTTACGGGAGTTCAAAAAGGCATAGCGCGAGCCCAGGGAGGGAATAACACTGAAAGCCTTGCTTTCCACCATCAGTCGGGGGATCTCCGCCGGCGGCACATCCTCGATCCCATCCACATCCCCGGCTTCCATGGCGGCCAGGGCGGTGGACAACTCCGGAATGACGCGGAATGTCACCTTGTTCAGTTTCACCTTACCCGCATTCCAATAATGCTCGTTTTTCACCAGGACCATGGATTTCCCAATGTTCATTTCCGCGACCTTGAACGGGCCGTTGCTGATATAAAGTTCCGGCTTTCGCGACCAGCCTTCCGGATCTTTCTCCACCATGTCCTTGCGGACCGGACAATACACCCAGAAGGTCATGAGTTGAAGCATGTACGGGGTGACTTCCCCCAGCTCCATCCGAAGGGTATGGTCGTCAACCGCGGATACGCCAACTTCTTTCTCCGTTGTCTCGCCGTCGAAAAACGCCTTGCCGTTTTTGATGTAAAAGAGAAGATCCGCGTATTTGGCACCTGTTTTCGGTGTCAGCACCCGCTTCCATGCGTATTCGAAATCCAATGCCGTAAGCGGTTTGCCATCGGACCATTTGAGGTTTTTTCTCAAATGAAAAGTGTACACCAGGCCATCCGCGCTGATATCCCAGCTTCCGGCGGCGGCAGGGACGACATTGCCGATCTCGTCCAGCTTCACCAATCCCTCGAAAGCGTTGCCCACCACGGGCATGGCAAAGGTCTCATTGGTGACACCGGGATCGTAAAGGTCCGCTTCGTTATTCACCACATACATAATTTCCTGGGACGCTGCAGACACCCCGGATGCGGGAATCGCCAGCAATGCCGAGAACACAAAAAAACACAAAATTCTTCTCATGGTTACACCTCCTTTTAGACTGATTATCAGGATGATCCGATCACGATCTACGATTTGTTCAACGATATAAATGACATGCCGCCCAATGCCCGGCACCGGTATCGCAGAGTCCGGGTTCAATCTCACGGCAGATGGCCAGCGATTGCCTGCAACGATCCACAAAACGGCATCCCATGGGCAGATCCAGCGGGCTGGGGATCTCCCGATCCATGGGAACGGGCGTCCGCGCCCTGGCTTTTTTCGGATCCGGTATAGGGATTGCCGACAACAGCATTTGCGTATACGGGTGCAGCGGGTTGGCATAAATCTCACGGCTGTCGGCCATCTCCACCATCCGGCCCAGATACATAACGCCCATTTTGTCTGAAATATGCTTTACCATGGACAAATCATGGGCAATAAACAGATAGGTGAGACCGAGGTCGGCCTGCAAGTCCTCGAGCATGTTGACCACCTGGGCCTGGATGGACACATCCAGAGCGCTGATGGGTTCGTCACATATGATCAATGACGGGTTGATGGCAATGGCCCGGGCGATACCGATGCGCTGGCGTTGCCCCCCGGAAAACTCATGGGGGTACCTGCCGGCATGGGCAGCGTCCAGTCCCACCCTGCGGAGCAATCCATCCACCCGATCCCGTCGCTCCGCCGGCGTCCCTATATTATGGATGTCCAGCGGTTCGCTGATAATATCCTGAACCGTCATCCGCGCGTTCAAGGAGGCAAACGGATCCTGGAAAATCATCTGGATTTTCCGGCGAACCGGCATCAACTCCGATGAATTGAGCGGCGCAATATCCTGACCCTCGAATATGATCCGGCCCGCCGTGGGCCGGTAAAGACGAATAATCGTCCGCGCACAGGTGGATTTTCCGCATCCGGATTCACCCACCAAACCAAAGGTTTCGCCGGAACGGATACCAAAGCTTACCCCATCCACCGCTTTGAGCTGGTGATGATGACGGCCGAAGGTCCCGTGTTTCACCGGAAAATATTTTTTCAAGCCCGCTACTTCAAGCAGCACGGGGGTGGTATCAATTGACATAATTTTTCTGTCTTTCTAAAAACCGGTTACGATCCGGTGCCCCCGGATGCAACCGCCAACACAGGGACCGGCGGCCGGGAGCACTCGAAAAGTAGGCCGGAATTTTCAGCCGGCATATCTGCAGGGCAAACCGGCAGCGGGGGAAAAACGGACAACCGGCCGGCGGATTGAGCATATCCGGCGGTGACCCGGCAATGGGCGACAGCCGTTGTTTCTCCTCAACATCCACCCGGGGTACGGAAGCCAGCAGACCCCAGGTATACGGGTGCCGGGGTCGGTAGAAAATATCCTCCACCGATGCCTCCTCCATGATCATGCCCCCATACATCACGATTACCCGGGACACGGCTTCGGCGATCACCCCCAGATCGTGGGTGATGAGGATCACCGCCGTATTCAGCTCCCGTTGAATCTGCTTGAGCAGCAGGATGATTTGCGCCTGAATCGTTACGTCCAGCGCCGTACTGGGTTCATCGGCAATTAGCAGGTCAGGATCGCAGCTCAAGGCCATGGCGATCATGACCCGTTGCCTCATGCCACCGGAAAATTCATGGGGATACGCATTCAATCGCTGGTCCGGAGATGGAATCCGCACTAGTTCTAATAACTCCACGGCGCGATGCCGGGCGGCCTTTCGGGAAATGCGCCGATGCACCCGTAGTGTCTCCATGATTTGTTCGCCGATGGTCAGGGTTGGGTTCAACGAAGTCATGGGGTCCTGGAAGATCATGGACAGGCAATCGCCTCGAAGCGCCCTCATCTGCCGTTCATTCTTATCGAGCAGGTTTTCACCCTTGAACAAAGCGCGCCCGGCAATGGTTTTTCCCGGGGATTTCAGCAATTGCAGCACCGACAGCAAGGTGACGCTCTTCCCGCTCCCCGACTCCCCCACGATACCCACCATTTCTCCGGCGTTGACCCGAAAATTCACCCCCCGCACCGCCTGCACCTCTCCCTGATGGGTGAAAAACGATGTGGTCAGATTATCGACTTCAAGTAAAGTAGCGCCCATAGAACCCTTTAGATCAATGATTACCGCCTGATTTTAAATCGTAATTGAATCAGCAGCCGATGTATATACACCAATTGACCGCGGTTTGGATGTTTTTTCATTCCGCTATGCAAAAGCCATGGAACGTTGCAAAGGCCGGAGGGCTTCAGAAACAAGGCGACGAGGGTGAATGCCATAGTCGGACCTATTGCGAACCCTCGGCAACGCCGTATCTGGAGCCATGGAACCTTGCAAAGGCCGGAGGATTTCAGAGACAAGGCGACGAGGGTGAAAGCCATAGTCGGTCCTATTGCGAACCCTCGGCAACGCCGTATCTGGAGCCCTCCGGCCTTTGCAACATTCATTTTCGCAGCCTCGGATCCAGTGCATCCCGCAATCCATCCACCAGAAAATTGAAGGCAAACATGGTGATGCTGATGGCCAGTGCCGGGATGAACAATTGATATGGGAACGAGCGGAAGGTCCCCAGAGCATCCGAACACAAGGTTCCCCAGGAGGCCATGGGCGGGGCAACCCCCAGCCCGATAAAACTCATGAACGCCTCGATGAAAATAGCGCCGGGGATGAGCATGGCCAGCGTCACGATGATCGGCCCCATGGTATTGGGCAACAGGTGCCGGAACAGAATTCGCCGGGTCCCCGCCCCCATGGTTTTAGCCGCATAAACAAATTCCTGTTCTTTCAGGGTCAGGATCTGGCCGCGTACAATCCGGGCCATATCCACCCAGAACACGGTGCCGATGGCAAGGACGATGCTGGTAAAGCCGGATTCCAGCAGCACCATGATCAGAATCACATAGAGGGTGAGCGGGATGGTATTGATGATCTCCACGATGCGCATCATGACGTTGTCCACCGTTCCGCCGAGATAACCGGATATCCCCCCATACAGGACACCGATGACAAAATTCACCACCGTGGCGATCAGGGCCACCAGCAGTGAGATCCGCGCACCGTATATCTGCCGGATAAACAGATCCCGGCCCAGGGCGTCGGTACCCAGAAAATAAGTCTTGTTCCACACCCGGCTGCCGGTGGTTATTTCATTGGCATTTTCATCCAGAAGACGGACCGGCAATTGTGTGTAATCCATCCTGTATTTCCGCCCGTTCAGCTCATACAGAATTTGTTTTTCAGCTACCAGACGTTGTTTCGGCTTTATCAGCCCGAGAAGCTTGCCGCTCCGGGCCACCTGATACAATTTGAAATTTTTATTCAAAAACACGAATTGATCATTGCCCAGGTCGTAAAGCGGCAGCAACGGCGGGACATTGGCATAGGTCAACTCCTGGTAGTGATAGTTGTGTGTCCAGAAGAAAGGGACAAAAACCGCGCTCAATACCAGCAGTATGATAATCCACAGGCCCATGAGGGCCATTTTATTTCGGGTAAACCGCCGCCATACATCCTGTCCGTATGAAAAGCCCTCACCGGCAATCCGTTCTTTTTCCGTGGCCGCAGGCGCCAATTCCTCCCAGAGTCCGGGAGCAATGTGTTCTGCGCTATCGACGATGTGATGTCTATCTGCGTTCATTCAGGACTCGTATGTCAATTTTAAATCTCCGGGTCAAAATGGGATGCAAGCGTTTTACCCGGTTGATTTTCCAAATTTAATTCTAGGGTCAATGAACACGTAAAACAGGTCCACGATAAACACCATGACGATGAGAAAGGCCGCGTAAAAAATGGTGATGCCCATGATCGTGGTGTAATCCCTGTTGCTGATGCTCTGAACGAAATACTTTCCGATGCCGGGAAGGGCGAAGATCTGCTCCACCACGAATGAACCGCATAAAAGATTGGCCGCCACCGGACCGAGTACCGTGATGACGGGAATCAGCGCATTTTTCAACCCGTGCTTTAACAATATCTGGTGCTGGTACAATCCCTTTGAACGGGCGGTGACCATGTAGTCCTGCTGTAATACGTCCAGAAGGCTCGACCGCGTCAGCCTGGCCACAAAGGCCAGCCAGAATCCGGCCAGGGCGACCACCGGCAATATGTAACCGCTCCAGTGCGTGACACCAAATGTCGGGAGCCACCCCAATTTGAGCGCAAAAAAATAAAGGATGATGGTGGCCAGTACAAATGAGGGAATGGCGACACCCACCGTGGCCATGACCATGACCACGGCGTCCTGCCATTTATTCTGTTTGACGGCGGCGACAATGCCTAGGGGAATACCCGCGAAGACGACCAGCAGAACAGCCAGCACCCCGGCTTTGAACGTCACCGGGAAACCTTTCCGTATCAGCTCGTTGACGGTCACGCCGGGATATTTGAACGAGGGACCGAAATCTAATCGCAGAATACCCAGGAGGTAATCCGTATATTGTCTCCAGAGCGGATCATCCAGGTGATACTTCGCCCGCAGGGCCTTTTCCACTTCCGGCTGCAATGCTTTTTCAGCGGTGAAAGGGCCGCCGGGCACGGCATGCATCATACAAAAAGTCAGCGTGATGACCAGCAGCAGCGTGATCACCATGGAAACCAGGCGTTTAAGGATATATCCAGTCAAAATAATGGTTCTTCGATCAGGTTGTGGGTCAGGTGATGCCCAGGCACGCAAGGCCGAAAAATGCGACCGGCATGTGAAAAAGGAATTATTACTTGATTCACATGAAAAGAGTCAAGAAAGATCCGGGTATTCGCCAGGGAGATTGCATGAAAAATGTTAAATCAACTGACATAGGGTTGTCACTGCACTATTATATAGTCCGGGACAAGCCTGACAACACCCGGCAAAAGACGGGTGTTGTGAAAGGTTCATTCAATGTCTTGTACACAACCCCAAAAAGGAGTCGCAAAATGGATGAATTCATAAAAAAACATGGTGTTATCAGCTGGACGGAACTGACAACCTCCGATGTGGATGCTGCCAAAAAGTTTTATTCTGAAATCTTCGGATGGGAATATGAGGACATGGACTCAGGCGGGATGCCGTATACCATCGCCAAAGCGCATGGCAAAGAGATCGCCGGCATGATGATAACGCCGGAAGAGGCCGACGGATGCCCCCCCGTATGGGGATCCTATGTATCCGTTGACAATGTGGATGAAACCGCAAAAAAAGTGGAAGCGCTGGGCGGGAAAGTACATGTCGCGCCCCGGGACATCCCCAATGTGGGACGGTTCACGGTCTTCCAGGATCCACAGGGGGCCTTTATAACCGCAATTACAATGATTTAGAGGTTTGAATACGCGAAATGGGCATCGCATCGGTGGTGTTCATCTGCAGGGTACACAAGCGGCGGCAATACCATGCCGCCGCCACTCTTAAAAACCGATGCAAATGTATGACAACAGAAAAAATTCGTCATTCCTCAAATGACATCTCCGACCCCCAATCAAAGGATCCGGAATCTTCATACCATTGTGGCCAATGGGAACACCATTCGGGTGTGGCCGCATGCTTTATCCGTTCGGTGGAGGGGTGATAGGGTTTGATGTCGATGACGGGGGTACCGTGCTCCGCATCCATATACGCAAGCTCGATGATGCCGCTTTCCATGTCGATGGATATCACCTGGGCTGCTGTCAGGGAAACGGGATTGGGCCTTACGGGGGATCGGGTGGCAAACACGCCTACGCGGTCCGGTCCCTTTGTGTATGGTTTCGGGTAAATCACACGCTTTCTGTTCTCCTCATCATCAATAAGGTGGGACCACCACAACACCTGGATATGAGTAAATCCGTCCAATGCCGTAAGCCCTTGCCGAAACGCTTTATAAATCGAAATCGAATAGTTTCCCTTTTTACTGCCGACGTTACCAATGGAAATAATATTATACTGAGTGTGATCCATTCATATTCTCCTTTTTATACTATTCAAAAATTCTCCAACGGTTTTACCGGTACACAGATATCCACGACACATTTATCCGAACTGTTATTTTCAACCCCCGGCGGATACCGTTCAAAACATGGGCGATCATCCGGAACATAGCCGCTTTGCGGCAACCACGAGCCAAAAACCCAGTCCCAGGCAGCTTGATACTCGGACGGTAAGAGGTGAAAGCGGCAAAGGGCATATTCTCCTTCGGGAATAACCATCCTGCCGATTTCTCCGCTAACCCGCGTCAGTTCCGGCACCGAAACACAGGCACTGATTCTCAGTCTGTTTGTATCCGTGATCCCGGGATCATCGTGATAGACAACAAACATCCATGGCGGAGAAAAAGAGAGCAGGTGCCTTGGTTTTGCCCATTTGAAGAGTTTTTCGAACAACCTTTCGAATAGCACCGCATCCCCTTTATAGGGTCCGATATAACGCACATAAACAACGGTCATCTTTTGAAGAAATGTAACCTTTACCGTGCAGTTAGCGGTTTCGGATGCATCAAATGGCGCGGGTTCAACTGTCTGGTTGAAGGGAATATATGATGGATCGTTTACAATGTCTTTCGTTTGATTGCTTTTCAGTTTACCTATATTGCTTTGCCTGTGGACGAGGGGTTCATGCAGATTATTTTTACGATATTGGGAAGCGGACAACTGAAATGTTTTTTTAAATGACCGGGCAAAGGCGGCGGAACTGGTAAAACCACAATCGAAGGCAATTTCAGTAATGGATCGGTTTGGATCGGATTTTAGAAAAGCGGCTGCCTTTTCAACTCGAATCCGTTGAATAAAGTGAAATAACGTCTCTCCCACCAGCAGATGAAAAATCCGGTGGAAATGAAACTTGGAAAAATGGGCCACATGGGCAAGCTCGTCCAGTGTAAAGGACTGACTTATATTGCTTTCAATATAATCCATCACCCGATTGATCCGGGCTTTATACGCCTCTATTCGTTGATTTTCCGGCAACGGACGTTTTGGTATGTCCATCGACTTACCTCCCAACAGCCATTTCCGGCATCCAATCACATGATGCAGAAAAAGCGTATCCCGGCAAACTAAGTCCGCTGTGCCGATTATAGAAGCACAAGCGCAAAGCTGCCGCCAATGCCCATGGCCGCTGCGAGAATCCGCTGGCGGTTCATGGGCTCTTTCAGGAACAGTGCCGAGAAAATGAAGATGAAAATGGTGCTGGTCTGATTGAGGGCCGCGGACACGCAGGCCTGGGTGTATTTAAAACCCGCCATCCACAGGGTCAGGGCGATGTAATATCCCACAACCGAACCCGACAGGGCATACACCCATCCCCTGCCAATGCCGATGGAGCTGAATATACGGCGCCGGTCCCTGCGATACGCCATGTAAACCGCCAATGTCGCCAACCCGCCCAACAGCCGGACCTGCACCACCCACAACACCGGCAGGTCGCACAGGATCGGCTTGATCATCACAATGCCAACAGCCAGGGTGAACATGGCCGACACCCCGTATACCAGTCCTTTCATCATATCGGCCTTGCTGACCGTGGCCCGGGCGCCCCGGTTCGCCGCCACGAGCACCGCGGAAACGATGGCAATGGCACCCAGGGTTTGCGGCAGGGACAGGGTTTCCCCGATGAATAAAATGGACAGTCCGATCACAAAGGGGCTGTATAGGCAGTCCACTATGGCCGACAATCCCGCCCCCATCAGATTCAGGGCTCTGAAAAACAGGGTGTCTGAAATGCCGATGCCCAAAACCCCGCTGGCCAGCAGCAACAGGTAGTTTTCCCGTGAACAGGGGATCATGAAAGCTTCGCCCATGACCATCATGGTGGGAATGATCAATACAAATGCCAGCAGGTTTTTGACGATATTCAGGGCCACGGGGTGCATGGTTTCCCCGCTTTTTTTAAAAAGGATCACGCCGAACGCCCAGGCGACGGCTGTAAGAACGGAAAAAACTTCACCCATGTAAGGAAAAAGCATGACATTAATCCTGAAGACCGGAAGGTATACGCGGATGGTTGCGCACAAAAAGAAGGACACTAAAGAATAAGTGAACACGATGTCAATCATTAACTGATACGGTATCAGGATAATTGCATATTCATTCGATTCATGAGATAAGGCCCAGCATGGAACAATTAATCATCTTTGGGCGTTACCCGGTGCCCGGAAAGACGAAAACCAGATTGATTCCCCTGCTCGGATCAGTGGGGGCCGCGGATTTACACCGGCGTCTGACGGAGAGCATCTGGACCTCTGCCGTATCCCTGGATCGACTGGAATGCACCATCGTCTTTTGCTACGACGGCGGAACCCCCAAAAAAGTCGCGCAATGGATTGGTGAGGAGCCGCTGGTTTATAAGCCGCAATCCAAGGGGAACCTGGGGCAGCGCATGTTCGACGCCATGACAGCCGGGTTTAAAGGGGGGGCAAAACGCGTGGTACTGGTGGGGACGGACATTCCGGATATCCGTCGCCATCATCTCGACAGTGCCTTCGAGGCGCTGGCGTCCAATGACCTTGTGCTGGGTCCCAGCACGGATGGGGGCTACTGGCTGGTGGGTCTTCGCCGGCCGGTGAATGTTTTTGAGAACATTCAGTGGGGCAGCCCGAATGTATTAAAACAGACCCTTTTGCTGGCGGAAGATAAAGCCCTTTCACATCACCTGCTCGATCAGTTGACCGATATCGATGAACCGGACGATCTTCGCCAATTCGTCGCCCAATCGGAAATCGACCGGCCTTATATTTCGGTGATCATACCGGCCCTGAATGAGGCCGAAGGTATTGCCCGCACCATATCCATGGCGGCAGATCCAAACGCGGAAATCATTGTGGTGGACGGACAAAGCAGTGATCACACCGTGGCCGAAGCCACGGCAGGCAAAGCCCGTGTTTTGACCGCCCCCAGGGGCAGGGCGCGTCAATTGAATGCCGGTGCACGGCAGGCACGGGGGCAAGTCCTGTTGTTTCTGCATGCCGATACCCGGTTGCCCGAAAATTATATCCATTGGATTTTCGATGCCCTCCTGGATAAATCATGCGTCATGGGGGCGTTTCGATTCGGTACGGATTCATCGCGGCTGGGCATGAGAATCATCGAATTTGCGGCCAATATCCGCTCGGTGATCTTTAAATTACCCTATGGTGATCAGGCCTTTTTCATGAAACGGTCACAATTTGAACGATCCGGCGGATTCCCCGAGGTACCCATTGCCGAGGATCTTTTCTTTGCCCGGAGAATGGCGGTTGCCGGCAACATCAACATCACGGCCGCCCGGATCATTACCTCGGCCCGAAGATGGGAACGTGTGGGTATCCTCCGCACGACCCTGATCAATTATCTCATCGCCGCCGGGTGCATTGCCCGTATCTCTCCCCAAAAACTGGCACCCTTATACCGGCGGGTGACGTAAGTGTTACATTTTACGTGTCAGGTGACTGAAAATGGATCAAAAAATCAACATTTCAACCGGCGGTGAGCCACTTGCGGCGGTGGTGGCCAATGCCGGGGGCGAAATATTCGATCTGGAGGGGTATGCCGCACTGGGAGCGGACGGAGCGGCGTTATCACCGCTCACCGTGGACCGGACGCAGATGCTGCCGTACGGCAGCGAACTGATGTTTCTGCCGGATCGACGTCCCCGGGTGCTGAACCTTGGCACCGGCCGGGTGGAGGTGCTGACGGAAAATCCCTATGTTCCCGGTGAACGGATTTTTCCGGTGGCGGCATTCAACTCCCCGGGTTACGTGATCGCCCACACCGCGGCCTACGAGGAAACGAACGGCGCCGGTTTTCTACCCCTGTTTTCATATGGCGCCGTGGGTTTTCACGGTGAGGATTTCCGCAGCAGTGTGATTTGCGTGGATACCGAACCCCGGCAGGACCTGCGGCAAATGGAAATCAAAGATGTGAAAAAAGGCGTGCACCGCATCCGGAAAACACTCCCCCGGAACCGGTTGCGGGAACACCTGGAAAACTGCGCCCTCACCTATGGCTGTCCGGCCGGTAAAAACTTTTTTCTCGGCCGGTATGAAGCACCCCTGCCCACCTCCAAGGCCTGCAATGCCCGATGCCTGGGATGTCTGTCGCTACAGGCCGAAGGTACCGTCCCCAACAGCCAGGACCGCATTGACTTCACCCCCAGCGCCCAAGAGATCGCCGAGATTGCCCTGGCCCATATCAACCATGTGAAAAATGCGGTGGTCAGTTTCGGCCAGGGCTGTGAAGGGGACCCGCTGCTGGCCGCGGATGTCATCGCTCCGGCCGTTGAGCTCATCCGGCAACAGACATCCGCCGGTACCATCAACATCAACACCAACGGCAGCATGCCCAAGGTGATGGACCGGCTGTTTCAGGCCGGAATGGACAGTGTCCGCATCAGCATTAATTCCCTGCAGCCCGAGTGCTACACCGCCTATTTCCGGCCCCATGGGTATGTTTTCGAGGACGTTGTAAACGCCATCGACACGGCCGGCAGGCATGGAAAGCATGTGGCGCTGAATTATCTGAATTGTCCCGGTTTCACCGACACGGCATCCGAACACAAGGCCTTGACATCGTTTATGTCGAACCATCCCGTGAATATGATCCAATGGCGGAATCTCAATTTCGATCCGGTCCGTTATGTTCACATCATGAACGACGCCAGGAAACAGGCGACGCCCATGGGCGTCCATACCTTGCTGGACAAGGTCCGTGAAGAATTTCCAAACTTGAAATATGGTTATTTTAATCCGCCCAGGGAGAAGTGGACGAATGAAATGGATTGAAATCAAGGTTGTTTTCGAGCACGACGACATTGATCTGGCCGGAGAATTGATTGCCGATATCTTCTATGACCTGGGGGCCAGAGGCGTCGTGATGGAAGACCAGGTCAGGGAATATGAACCGGGATGGGTGGAAGCGCCGGAAACACCGCCCGCCATCACCTCGGTGAGTGCTTATTTCCCGGATACGCCTGCAGGCAATGAAATTGCCCCGCTCCTTTCGGCACGTTTGGATGATCTGGAAAAGAGAGAAGGTATTTCCTCCATTGTGGGTCATAAACGGCTGGACGAAGACGACTGGGCCGAATCCTGGAAAGCCTTTTTCCACCCGATCAACATCACGGACACCATCGTCATCAAACCGACCTGGCGGGAATACGCGGCCGCACCGGAAGAGATCATCATCCATATCGATCCCGGCATGGCCTTTGGGACCGGCACCCACCCCACCACTGAACTATGCATTGGTCTCATCGAAAAATATCTCACGCCGGGACAAACCGTTCTGGATGTCGGCACCGGTTCCGGCATATTGACGATCGTCGCGGCAAAGCTCGGTGCGGCGCATACTACGGGAGTGGACAACGATGAAACCGCGGTCATGGTCGCCCGGCAAAATATGGCGCAAAACCGGATACCAGCGGATCACTACGATATCCATGCCGGCGATCTCACCGCCCGGGTCAAGGGGGTCTATGGCCTGGTGGTGGCCAATATCCTGTCCGAGGTCATCGTAACCCTCCTGGACAGCATCGAGTCGGTGATGGCGCCCCGCGGCCTGTTTATCGCCTCAGGCATCATCCTGGCCAACAAGCAGAGGGTACTGGATAAAATGGCCGAGATAGGCCTCACCCCCAGGGAGATTCTGGAAAAGGAGGAGTGGGTGGCGATTGCGGCTGAACGGATAAATCGTTGATACCGGATCCGACGTAATGAGAGGCCGCCTGCTAAGATAATTTTTCCGATAGACTGCGGATTGGATAATTTTTCATTCGGTTGTGCAAACCCATGCTTAAGACTTTAAAATTCAACATACACACGCTACCCCAGGTGTTCCAGGATAATTCTCAACACCCGCCGCAAGGGTTCGGCGGCGCCCCAGAGCAATTGATCCCCGATGGAGAAAGCGGCCAGATAATCTTCGCCCATGTTCAGCTTTCGTATTCTGCCCACCGGGACGGACAGCGTCCCCGAAACAGCGGCGGTGGACAATGCTTTCAAGCTGTCTTCCCGGGTGTTGGGAATGACCTTCACCCATTGATTGTGATCGGTCAGTATGGACTCGATCTCATTGATGGGGATGTTGCGGGTCAGCTTGATGGTGAAGGCCTGACTGTGACAGCGCATGGTTCCGATGCGAACGCAGAGGCCGTCCACCGGCACGGGATTATCGTGCTGCCCTAAAATCTTATTTGTCTCGGCAAATCCTTTCCACTCCTCGCGTGTCTGACCGTTGTCCATGGGACGGTCTATCCATGGAATCAGGCTGCCGGCCAACGGCGCCCCGAACAATTCAGTGGGATATTCGGCCGCGGAAAGCGTATCGTTCACCTTCCTGTCGATGTCCAGAATCGAGGCGGCCGGATCGTCCATGAGGGCTTGGGCATCGGCGCCGATGACGCCCATCTGGGTCACCAGCTCGCGCATGTTTTTTGCGCCGGCACCGGACGCCGCCTGGTAGGTCATGGACGTCATCCACTCGATCAACCCCTGGCGAAACAAGCCGCCCAGGGCCATGAGCATTAAGGATACCGTACAATTCCCCCCGATAAAGTCCGTGACACCGTTTGACAATCCTTCGTCGATCACCTCACGGTTCACCGGATCCAGCGCAATAATGCTGTTTTCGGCCATTCGCAAAGTGGAGGCGGCGTCGATCCAATAGCCTTTCCACCCTGTTTCACGGAGTTGAGGGTAGACCCGGGAGGTGTACCCGCCGCCCTGGCAAGAGACGATAATCTCCATTTCCGACAGCGATTCAATATGAAGGCCGTCTTCCAACGGCCGACTGCCCGATCCGACATCCGGTCCGTTTTGACCGATCTGGGAGGTGGAGAAAAAAACGGGCGCAATTCCGCTGAAATTCCCCTCCGACACCATCCGCTGCAGTAATACGGAGCCCACCATTCCCCGCCATCCGATAAATCCGACCTTACGCATCAATTGAATCCCCTTTCCATAACCACGGTTGTAAAGTTTTTTGCGGAACTTTTTGGTTTACTCGCCAGCGGGCGTTGAGGTATACAGGTATGTATATAGCACCGATGGGCTGTCTTAGGCATATAACCGGATAGCATATGCCTGTCAAGATGTTACCTAAAGGCCAACGCCCTTACACGTCCGCCGCGAGAATGGAATGGAGCAGAAAATGGTTGATACACCCCATCGATCCAAGAAAACGCCGAAAGAA
Source organism: Desulfobacteraceae bacterium (assembly GCA_013003715.1). Lineage (GTDB taxonomy): Bacteria > Desulfobacterota > Desulfobacteria > Desulfobacterales > Desulfosarcinaceae > JABDIN01. The sequence continues at coordinate 96,009 of JABDIN010000108.1, forward strand.
ACGGAATACCGTTATAAAGAGCTGGAACAGCGGATTAACCTCCGAACCGCACAGCTTCTTGAGACCAACCGGCAGCTTCAGCGCGAGATCAATGACCGGAAACGCGCGGAACAGATCACGCGGTCACTCTTCCGGATTTCCAATGCTGTTAACACCACCAAAAACCTTCCGGAATTATATGTCTCCATTCATAGATCACTCGATGAAATTCTCGAACTGAAAAACTTCCTCATCGCTTTGTATTTCAAAGAAAGAAACACCATCTACTTCCCGTATTTCAAAGATGAATTTGACCTTAATCTTGAGCATCAGGAATATTTGATCGAAAGCGACACCCTGGCCGGAGAGGTCATCATGTCGGGCAGACCCCTGGTCATCAATCAGAAGGACCTGGAACAGCGGGCGGCCGCCAGCAAACTGGTGGGTACCATCCCCAAGATCTGGATGGGTGTACCCTTGAAGATAAAAGGGGAAGTTATCGGTGTCATGGCCACCCAGAGTTATGACGACCCGAACTGCTTCGATCACATGGATCTGGAAATTTTAAAGACGGTGTCCGATCAGGTTGCCCTGGCCATTGAACGCAAACGATCTGAACAGGCCTTGAAAGAAAGTGAAGAAAAATATCGTGGTATCCTCGACAATATCGAGGACGGTTACTACGAGGTCGATCCGGCCGGCAACTTCACGCTGGTGAACGGCGCATTGTGTAAGATGCTGGGGTATACCGTGGAAGAGCTCATGGGCTTGAACAATCGGAAATTCATGGACGAAAAAAATGCCCGGCTGATTTACGGGACCTTCAATACCGTGTACCGGACCGGCATGCCGGCACAGGCGCTGGATTGGGAATTCATCCGCAAGGACGGCGCCGTCCGGAATGTGGAAACCGCGGTATCCCTGATCCGGGACGGCGAGGATCAGCCCATAGGGTTCCGGGGGATCGCCAGGGATGTCACCGAACGCATAAATGCCGAGAAAGAACGCAAGGCACTGGAATCGCAACTCCAGCAATCCCAGAAGCTCGAGTCGCTGGGAACGCTGGCCGGTGGTGTTGCCCATGATTTCAACAACCTGCTCATGGGCATACAGGGCCGGGCCTCATTGATGCTCATGACGACCGATGAGACACATCCCCACCACCACCAGCTCAAAGGTATCGAAGAATATGTCAGAAGTGCGTCGGCATTGACGACCCGGCTGCTTGGCTTCGCACGGGGGGGGAAATATGAAGTCAAACCCACGGATTTAAATGAGCTGGTGGAAAAAAGTATTGAACTGTTCGGGCGGACAAAAAAAGAGATCGCCGTCACCACGGTATACGACGAGCATCTGCATCCGGTGGAGGTGGACGCCAACCAGATCGAGCAGGTCCTGTTGAATTTGTTTGTCAATGCCTGGCAAGCCATGCCTGACGGCGGAAAGATGCTTATCCGGACCAGGGGTGTGACTGTGGACGATGCGGAGGCCCAGGCCTACGGCATCAAAACAGGGGAATACGCCAGACTCACCGTAGCCGATACGGGCAAGGGGATTGAAAAAGAGGCGCTGGCCAGGATTTTCGACCCCTTTTTTACCACCAAGTCCACCGGGCGCGGTACCGGCCTGGGCCTGGCCATGGTTTACGGTATTGTCAAAAATCATTCCGGTGCGATTTACGCCGAAAGCGAACCGAATCGCGGTGCCACCTTTACCATTCTGCTGCCCTCAACCCGCAAAGCGGTGCACGTCGAATCCGGTCAGAAAGACGGTATCCAACAAGGAGACGAGGGGATTCTGCTGGTGGATGATGAAGCCATGATTACCGAAGTCGGCCGGGATTTACTGGAAAAGCTGGGCCATACGGTCTGGGCAGCCGCTTCCGGCCGCGAAGCCATGGACATTTATCAACATCACGCCGGCGCCATAGACCTCGTGATCATCGATATGATCATGCCCCACATGAGCGGCGGAGAATTATTCGACCGGCTGAAGGTCCTCAATCCCGGCATCAGGGTCCTCCTCTCCAGCGGATACAGCATCAATGGCCAGGCCGTGGAAATTATGAACCGGGGATGTGATGGTTTCATCCAAAAACCCTTTAACATCATACAATTGTCCGTCAAAATCCGGGAAATACTGGATAGCTGAGAGCCGCCCACCCACCAAGTTAACGGGAATAATAATACCCGGATTAATCCTGCCGCCAACACCCACCGCGGTCCACCCTGCCGTACGAATACCCGGCGGCTGTTAAAAAACCTAAATAATCACTCCCAATTACCGATATTAATAGTTGAAATTGTTTTGTGGTGAAGTCACCGGCAAAAAAGCCTGATCCTGGCCGATGATTCATATTCGAGTGACCGGCTTCACTCCTGTTCCGGACATGATCACTTAATAATATAGCGCAAAGAAATGAAATCCCGGCAAAAACGACTATTATTCGGCATTTTGATTTTCATCGGCATCATCGTCTCACTATGGACGTTATCGCGATACGAACACCGCGACCGTATCAGTGCCTTCATGGAAAGCGGAAACCGTCTGGCGGAACTGGTTGCCCTTTTTCCGATGGACCGATTCGAGGAAGATGCCGGACGGTATTTCATGAATGTCATGACCCGTCATTCACACCAGGTGGGACTGATATACTGTCTGATCCACGATACCGACGGCAAAACCATTGCCGAATACATGCCCCGGGCATCCATGGGAAATATTCCCGATCACATCAAACACGGCGCCCTGGGGGCAACGGGTCTGGCCCGACACCGTTTTCGCGTGGAGACTTCCGGGATTGAGATCGAAGAGTTTTCGAAACCGATTTATGAAAACGGGAAACGCTGGGGAACGGTGCGCATCGGCATGAAAATGCCGGCATATGCCTCCCGATTTTCTGCATCCACCGGTTGGATCGTTATGGCAACGGCGGCGGTGCTCGTGCTGACCTTGTTTCTTGCATTTGCATTGGTCACTCGTGTTTTACGGCCGGTGAACACGCTTTTGCGCCATGCCGATATCCGAACCCCGCCCGATCCCCCGCAAAAACGCTTCATGTTTTTCAACGGTCTGCGATCGCAAATTGAACTATTCCGGGAATATGTGGATGACTTGTCATCACAACATCAACTCCTGGCGGCAAAGGTCGGTGTCTTGTCTTATGAAAAACAACAATGTTCGTCCATAATTGACGCCCTCGAAGACGGCCTGCTCGTCACCGATATCCAGGACAATATCTGGATGTACAACAAACAGATTTTGAAATTGCTCGACAAAACCGATAACCACTTATTGGACCGATCGATCAGCGAGGCCGTCGACGATGACAACATCCTCGCCTGCATCAACCGTCAGGAAGTGTCCGACGGCTCGGAAATGAATGCCTTTATCGATGTCGAATTCTTGCAGACCTTTCCCAATGATATGTTCCGGATGTCCATCACCTATTTGAACGACATCAACAATTTACCAGTGGGCAAACTGATCCTGTTCCGGAATGTCACCCGGGAGAAATTGGCGGAACGCTCAACCACCGAATTCACCGCCCATCTTTCCCATGAGTTGATCACCCCGCTGACCACCATAAAATCCTACAGTGAAATGTTGATGGATGGTGAAATCGATGATCCGGAAACACAAAAAGAATTCGTCAACACGATCAACGACGAAACCGAGCGCCTGGCGCAAATGGTAAAGGACTTGCTCAACGTATCGCAAATCCAACTCGGTGAGCTCACCATAGAAAAAGAATTGGTTCGCACGGATTGGCTGTTCGAGGATTGCATCAAAGCCATAGAGGGCGAAGCCCAGAAAAAAAGGATAAAAGTGTTGCGGGAGCTTCCGGACAATTTCCCGTCCATTCTCGGTGATAAGAACAAACTCAAGGCGTCCATCATCAATATTCTGGGGAACGCGGTGAAATACACGCCGGAAAACGGCAAAATCCGTTTCGCACTCAATGAATCCAACGGCAATGTGGTGTTTACCATCACCGATACCGGACACGGCATTGCCGGGGAAGAGCTTACCCACATATTTGAGAAATTCTACCGATCGGAAGACCCGAACATCACGGATCAGCAGGGCACCGGCCTGGGTCTGGCCATCACATCAGAAATTGTCCGCCTTCACGATGGTACCATTGACGTCAAAAGCAAGGTGGGCGCCGGGACGCGATTCACAGTGAAAATTCCAAAGGAGGAATATTACCTTGGGCAATAATCCCATCAAAATCCTGGTAACCGATGATGAAGCGTTTATTCGCCGTGTTTTGGAAGTAAAGCTGAAAAAACGCGGTTATGAGGTTCAATTGGCGAAAAACGGACTTGAGGGATATAACCTGATTAAATCCTACAGACCTGATGTTGTGATATCCGACATCAATATGCCGGTAATGGATGGAAAGGAATTTGCTATAAAATCGGAAGCTTTTAAAAAGGACCGTCCATTTCTGACCATTATCATCACCGCCCGCATCAAACCGGATGACCACTATTGGATCAACGATCTCACGGATACCATATTTATGGAAAAACCATTCAGTCCGTCAAAGCTGGTGGACGAAATCGAAAAATATCTGGGAGATAAAGGATGATGATCGACCATTCGATGAAAGGATTGCTCACGAGCCTTTCCCGGCTCAATGGCATTCATTTCCAGTTAATGGATGAAAACGGCCGGATACTGTTCACCTGTCTGCCGGAATCCCCTTCCCTATCCATCAAGAATACCGCCGTGCAACTGGCCGGAAAAACCCTGATTGAAGACAGCTTTCAATTCCGATACGACGGCCGATCACAATTACTCTGTGCGTCACCGATAAAAACGGAGGATGATATGAGTTCGGTGCTGATGAGCATCGAGGAAAATTGCCCATCGGATAATGGCACAGTGCATATTGAAAACATCAGACAATTTCACACCCGGTTGATATCCTTGATCGAACAGCACCTGACCCTCAATGAAGAGGTGGATGAACTGGTGGAGGAGTTGGACAACAGTTTTGAAGATCTGAATCTTTACTCCCGGATCGCCTCCCAGATCAAAACCTTGAAGTTTTCCGATGAAATGCTTCGCAGTTTGCTGAGAGACCTGCTGGAAAATATGCGCGCTCATATGTCTTTCGCGTCCTTTCCCGACCTGCAGAAGGAACAGATGCATATTCTGAAACCGATGGCGGAAAAAGAAGTCCCCGACCCGAAAGACTTTGCCGAAAGGCTTATCCAAAATATTCCACCGGACGAACCCTCCCTGGACGACCATTATTATATTCTCAACCATTCCTATGAATCGCCGGAGATGTCGGCGCTTGCGAAAAAACCGTTCCGCTTCCTGTCGGTGAAGGTCCAGCATGAGAATTATTCTTACGGATGGCTGGGCCTGGTCTCGTTTGAGATGAATGAAATCTTCAGAAGAGGTGAATTGAAGCTGCTCACCGCCATGGCCGAACAGCTTGCCGTCGTCATCGCCAATACGAATCTGTACAGGGATCTGGAACGCTTCGTGATCAATATGGTCCGGTCGCTCGTATTCGCCATCGAAGCGAAAGATGTATACACAAGAGGCCATTCGGAACGGGTTTCCTATTACAGCATGCTCATCGGAGAACACCTTGGTCTTCCCGAGAAAGAGACCAATGATCTCAAATGGGCGTCTATCCTCCACGACATCGGGAAAATAGGCATACCGGAGCATATTCTGAACAAACCGGGAAAACTGACGGACCAGGAATTCGGCATTATAAAAAACCACCCCCGTAAAGGCGGCGAAATATTGCAGCCGGTGGACCAGTTGGCCGCATCACTTCCCGGTGTAATTCACCACCACGAACGTTTCGACGGCAATGGCTATCCGGACGGACTCAAAGGGGAGAAAATTCCGTTGACAGCCCGTATTATCGCCATTGCGGACACCTATGACGCCATCACCTCAACCCGGGCATACCGCGACTCCATGCAGGCGGAAAAAGCCGTGGCCATCATCAAGGACGTCGCCGGTACGCAATTGGATCCAGACCTGGTGCCCATTTTCCTGAATCTCTATGAAAAAATACTCGTTCATGAGGTGAATTGACCGATGACCGGAGACAAGCAAACAAGAGCATCTGCGTCGAGTTCCACCAGACAGATGGCGGGGCGAACGATCATCACACCGGAGAAGGCCTTGACCCATGAAAACTGCGAAGAATTCGAACGGAAAATGGAATCCTTGTTACGGACCAATAAAAGCATCGTCATTATCGATTGTAAAAAAATTCCCTTTTTCGACAGCAGCGGGCTCGAAACGCTGGTGCGAATTCACCAGAAGTTGAAGGATATGGGCGGGACCTTGAAAATTGCCAACCTGGACAAGGTATGTCGGGATATTCTGCTCGCAACACGGCTCGTCAATTTATTCTATATTTATGAGGATCTTCATACAGCGGTAACCAGCAGATCATGAAACGACACTATATCCCCAAACGAAAAAAACTGGGCGAAATCCTCGTCCAGAAGGGAAAGCTCACACCGGATCAGCTCACCGAACTGCTTCGGTTGCAAAAAGAATCGGACAAGCCGCTGGGTAGGCTGCTGGTCGAAAAAAAGATCCTGACCAGTGATGAACTCACCAATATTCTCAGCGAACAATTGGGCATCCCCCATGTCTGGCTTCGGAAAGGTCTTGTGGACCCCCGAATTGTCCATGTGCTGCCCAAGGAAAAGGCGATCCACTACCAGGTCATTCCCATGTTCCGGGTGAACGCGGTGCTGACCCTGGCAACAGCTGATCCGAACGCTTTTTTTGTCTTCGATGAAATCCGGAAAATAACGCAATTGGAAGTCCAACCGGTCCTATGCCGGGCGGACGATATTCAGGAAGCGATCCAGCAGGCCTATCAGGATCAGATATCCATCGACGATGTCATGGCGGGCATGGACGACACCGGCATCGATCTGATCGACACCGGCACAGAGCAGGAAGTCAGTGAAATTGCCGAAATGGCGGAGAAAAGCCCGGTCATCAATCTTGTCAACATGATTCTGCTGCGGGCCATTCGCGATGGGGCCAGTGATATTCACATCGAGCCCCAGGCCGGGAAAATGCGCGTCCGGGCTCGTATCGACGGTTTGTTGTATGAATTAATGACCAAAAAACAGGAGTTCCATCCGGCGGTGGTATCCCGTCTCAAAGTGATGGGCAAACTGGATATCGCCGAACGGCGGATGCCCCAGGACGGACGGATTCAGGTACAGGTGGACGGCCGCCTTGTGGATTTGCGGTTTTCGTCCATGCCCGGCGTACATGGAGAAAAGGTCGTTTTGAGAGTGCTGGACCGGCAGAAAGCCATTCTGGACCTGAACCGGCTCGGATTCAACGCCGGTATGCTCAGCTCGTTTAAAACCTTGCTCCGGAAATCCCATGGCCTCATTCTGGTCTGCGGTCCCACCGGCAGCGGAAAAACCACCACGCTGTACTCGGCGCTGACCATGCTCAACACCACGGAACGCAACATCATCACCATCGAAGACCCGGTGGAATACCAGTTGGATAATATCAACCAGAACCAGGTTCATGCCTCCATTGGATTGAATTTCGCCACCTTTCTCCGCCACGCCCTGAGACAGGATCCCGATATCATCATGGTCGGTGAAATCCGCGACAGGCAAACCGCCGAGATCGCCATCCAGGCCTCGCTGACCGGCCACCTCGTTCTGTCCACCTTGCACACCAACGACAGCCCGAGCGTCATCACACGGCTTCTGGAAATGGGGGTCGAGCCATACCTGCTGTCCTCCTCGCTGCTGGCCTGCATGGCTCAACGATTGGTCCGGACCATCTGCCCGGATTGTAAAACCGACCATTACACACCCAAAAACGTGGTCATCGAGCTCGGCCTGGACCCGGGCAAGAAACACCGGCTCACCCGGGGAAAGGGTTGCGCATCCTGTTATGATTCCGGGTTCAAGGGAAGGACCAGCATTCACGAATTGCTGGAAATAGATGAGGATCTACAGGCGATGATTTTAAACAATCCGACCGCGGATGCTTTGAAAAAACATAACAAATCCAAAGATCACAGAACCCTGAAAATAGACGGATATGAAAAAGTCTTAACCCATAAGACGACGATCGAAGAAATTCATCGCGTCACGGCATTGGACTAAACGGTTTTTTATGGCCATCAGCTATAATTCAATAAAACGGTCTTCCCCGGTCTCCGCCGGCACCGCTCACACCCATCGCGTTCTTCAAAAGGATGGGTTCCGGTCGGTGGTTCAGGGCTTGTTTTCACGTATAAGATCGTCCGAAGTCTCCTTTTTCATATCACAACTTTCCCTGATGATTGAAATCGGCACCCCGCTGAACCTGGCCATTAAAAGCATCGAACGGGAGATTAAAAATCCCGCTTTTAAAAAAGTACTGTCGACCCTTTACCAGGAGATCGAAGAGGGCCGGCAGCTTTCCGAAGCCATGGCCAAGCATCCCCGGGTGTTCGACCATACCACGGTCAGTATGATCCGGGCCGGCGAGCGCGGCGGATTCATGAAAAAGATACTGGATCGTATCGTCGAGCTGCATGAGAAGCGACAGGCATTGGTTTCTCAACTCCAATCCGCCCTTACCTATCCGTGCATCCTTTTGATTGTCGGTCTGATTGTCATCATCTTCGTGCTCACCGGCGTGCTGCCGAAATTCACCGCCTTTTTCGAAGGAAAGGAAAAAATACTGCCGGTCACCACGCGGTTTCTGATGGCGGCCAGTGTTTCACTGAAATCTTATTGGTGGGCCTATCTCGCCGGGCTTGCCGGTTCCGTTGCCGGTATCTGGATCTGGTTAAAAAGCGCCGCAGGGCGCAAGCTGCTGGATCGCGTCCTCATTCAAACACCGGTTGTCCGCACACTAGTCAATCAGATTCATACCTGTGCGCTCCTGCGCACCATGGGAAACCTTCTGGAAAGCCGTGTGCCCTTGCTTGAAGCGCTGAAAGTCACCCGTCCCACCATCTCCAATGTATTTTATCGTCAATTTATCGGAGAAATCGCCCATGCCGTCGACCAGGGCGGCCGGTTTTCCATGCCCTTTGCCGCCGCCGACTTTCTACCGGAAACCGTCAAGCAGATGGTGACCGTGGGTGAAGAGGTCGGCCAGCTCCCCAAGGTCCTGCTGAGGCTGGCGGTCTATTATGATGTCCGGATTGACGAAGGATTGAAAAAATTCGCGGCCCTGGTTGAACCGGTGGCCCTGATCCTCATGGGCATCATCGTGGGGATTATCGTGTCCTCCGTCATCCTTCCCATGTTTAAATTAGCTCAAGCTGTGGCATAGACCTGCCGATAATACCTTAGCAACGCCTCAACAATCGTAAAACGATAGAAAACAGACTGATATACAGCATCAGATCTTACCGTATAGGAGGGAAAAAAGATTATGGAGCGCATTTTAAGGAATCGTAATCTCATTGGCCGGAATAGCAAGGGATTCACACTGATCGAAATGCTGATCGTCATCATTGTCCTGGGCATCCTGGCAATGCTCATCATTCCCCAGATTACCGTTTCCAGCGATGATGCAAGAACCAATACCCTGCAAAGCAATCTGAACACCATGAGAAGCGCCATTGAGCTCTATTACCATGAACACAGCCAGATATATCCAGGATCCACCAAACAAACCGACGGTACAGCCGTGATCAGCGATGCAGAAGCCGCGACGGCTTTTCCGCTTCAACTCACCCTGTATACCGATATCAACGGACAGACGAATAACAGCAAAACAGCGGTGTTCAAATACGGTCCATATCTGAAAGGCGGGAAGCTGCCCCTGAATCCGTACACAAGCACCTACACCATAGAATGCGATTTTGATGAGGCGGATATCACCATCCGCACGGCGACGACAACCTCGGCATGGCGGTTTTTTCCGCTGACCGGCGTATTGATCGCCAATGACAGCGCCGCCCACGCTCTGTTTTAACAGGATGATACTGCCATGCACGGTCTTGCGGCGTGCAAAACGCAAACAGGGTTCACGCTTCTTGATCTGATCCTGGTCATGATCATCGTGGCCATTACGGGAATGATCAGCGTGCCGGCGTTCAACTCCGTCGCATCCATTGCCCGGCTCAATGAAGCCGCGGCGGAAACCGTGTCGGCACTGGAGTTCGCGCGCCACCGGGCCATCCTTTTTCAGCGCCCTTTCGGGCTGCGCGTCGACACCGCTGAAAACCGCTTCATTGTTTTTGATAAACGCTATACCGCCGATGCCTCACCCCATCCGGATGCAATACCGCCGGTGAACTCCAATGGGGTGTTGTTTCATCCCATCGATAAAACCGCCTATCAAATCGATTTTGACGACCGAAATACTTTCTCCGGTGTGGATATCAGCGCCGTGACACCGGGCAATGAGATCCTGTTCCATGCGGACGGTCATGCCGCACCCCAATCACCGACTATGGTGATCGTTCTCGGAAAAGAGCAGCGCGTCATCATGGTGGACCACGTGACCGGGAAGGTGACGGTGCAATGAACCAGCCGGGCAAAATTAAAAGATTCGTAGAATTGTGCCGAGATTACCGGTTCGACGCCGGGGGGTTCAGCCTCGTCGAGGTGATGGTGACCCTGGTTATCCTGGCCGTTGCCGTGGTGCCCATGCTCCGGGCCTTCACACCGTCGCTGTCCAATGTGGGCCACCAGGAACGGGTCACCGTCTGTGTCAACCAGGCACGCAGCACCCTGAACCGGGTGTTGTCCCTGGATTATGCGGTGCTGAAAGCCCATGAAGGCGACCCCGTGGACCTCATCTCGTTGTTCGGGTCAGCGGCAGAGGCGAACCGGGAGTCGTTTGTATTCAACTCGAAAACCATGGTGCCAGTGGTGGCCATTTCAAATGCCGGCGGCGCCGACCAAGGGCTTCTGGAAATTCGGGTGACGGCGACGGAGGTGACGTTGACCTCATTGTCGGCGGAGATATAGCGGGAAATGTTATGGATAAAATACCCTGCATGCGGCTGCTGCCGCAAAATGAACGGACGGATGCGGTATGCGGCCTGACCCTCATCGAAGTGTTGGTGGCCGTGGCACTGACCAGCATTATCGTCACCGGACTCTACCAGGTGCTGGCCAATGCCATGATGACCTATGAGACCGTCAACAGCCGTCAGGACACCATCGGCGCCGCCCGCGCGGCCATGGAGCGGATGGTCATGTTTGCCGGACGCGCCGATGCCGTCGAAACGCCCGGTTCCGAAATGAATGTGGAAACGCTGAAAATCAGCGAGCGGGTCTATGACATGTATGACAACACCAGTCACGCCTTTGCTGCGGACGGGGATCGAAAAATGGATGCGGACAATGATGGGGACGGCTTGATCAACGAGGATACGGCAAACCCTGACATATTGGAATGGGTGGAATTCACTCTGGACAAAACCGATGCCGGCAACTGGCGCCTCACCGAGACACTGCCGGATTACAGCACCGCCGATGTCGATGACACCCTGCCCCCGTCGGTGATTTGCGACCGTGTAACCGCCTTCGCCTGCAACCGGGTGGCGCCGGATGTGGTGGAAATCAACCTCACCGTGGACGATGGGGAACAGGGCATAACACTGAAAACCCGGGCGAAATCCCGGTGGCTGCCGTAAGGGAATGCGAAAACAGACAATGCAAAAAATAACGGATAGGGACGGGTACATCCTGTTGTGGATGATCCTTATCCTGCTGTTTCTGTCCGTCACCGCCGTGGCCATCAACCGGGGGACCGGCATGAAGACCCAAATGACTGCGTCCATGCGCCAATCCACCCAAATCAATTTCGGAGAACAGGCGATGATCGAACACGGCCTGTGGGACCTGACCCGGGACCCGGGCCTGCGGGTGCCTGATCCGGGAGAAGATGTCACTTTCAACGGAACCGCTTTCAAGCGCCGGTTAACGGCCGCCACCCAGACCGGGTACACGGATGCCGTGGCCATTGACATCGCCAGGCCCGATGCGGACCGGCATCTTCGCGCTTACTACCGGTACTATGTCCTGCCGCCCTATGCGGGGTATGACAGCGGTGTCGAACCCATTCATATTGCCCGGGACGCCACCGGCGACCTTTATTTTGCCGATCCCCAGACCCATTGCGTGTACAAACGCAACGCCATTTCCGGGGAGATCAATGTGGTGGCCGGCACCGGCGCCTCGGGGGACAATGGCGATGGGGGGCCGGCCACGGCGGCTCAACTCAACAAACCGTTTGGCGTGGCGCTGGACACGGCGAAAAACATTTATATCGCGGACAAGGACAATCATCGTATTCGAAAAGTGGATGCGGTCACCGGGTTGATCTCAACGATAGCCGGCACCGGCGATGCGGGAGATGATGGTGACGGGGGACCGGCCACCGGTGCAAGGATCAATAAACCAAGGGCTGTCAGGGTCGGACCATCCGGTAACATTTACATCGCGGATACGGACAACAATAAAATCCGGAGGGTCTCCACCGGGATTATATCGACAGTGGCCGGCATTGGAAGCGCCGGTGACGACGGGGATGGCGGACCGGCAATATCAGCGAAATTGAACAGACCCAACGATGTGTTTGTACAAACCACCGGAGATTTCTACATCGCCGATACCGACAATAATCGCATCCGATTCGTGGATGCCGGTACCGGCATGATTACGGCCTATGCCGGCACCGGCGACAAAGGAGACAACGGTGACGGCGGACCGGCCACAGCGGCGGAACTTGGGGAGCCGGGTGCGGTGTCCGTGGATGCCATCGGCAATGTGTTCATCGCGGACACCGGCAATTCAAAAATCCGCAGGGTGGAGAAAAGCTCCGGCATCATTACCACCATCGCCGGCACCGGCACCGCTGGATCCGATGGTGATAACGGACCGGCCGTCAATGCCGTTTTAAATAAACCGGCCGGGCTCTGCCATGGGGCTTCAGGAGTCATCTACATCGCCGATTCCAAAAACGGCAGTTTGCGAAAATTCGAAGCCGGCGCCACCATCACCACCATATACAACTCAAAGGGATTGGGACTAAACAAACCCGGTCAACTCGCCCTTGATACGGATAACAATTTATACATCGCCGATACGGATAACCATACCATTCCCAAGATCGACGCGTTTGGCAGCAAGGCCATCATCGCCGGTGCCGGCGGGGCCGGTTTCAGCGGCGACGGGGGACCGGCGACGGATGCCAAGCTGAACCGGCCGGAAGGGCTGATCCTGGATACCCTGAACAACATTTATTTTGCCGACAGGGATAACCATTGCATTCGCAAAGTGGAAGCGTCCACCGGCATCATCTCCACCATTGCCGGCGAGGGCACGAAATCCGGTGATACCGGTCTCGGGGGGCCCGCCACGGCAGCCAGGTTAAACAAACCAACCGCTCTGGCGATGGACGATGCCGGACATCTGTATATTGCAGACACCGACAACCACAGGATCTGCGTGGTCAACCTCGGCACCGGTATCATCAGCCTCGTGGCCGGAACCGGGGAAGGCGGATTCGACGGTGACGGCGGGCCGGCGACCGATGCAAAACTGAATAAACCCAGGGGTCTGTTTGTGGATGCGGACAACAATATTCTTATCGCCGATACGGACAACCATCGTATCCGCATGGTGGATGCCGGCACCGGGGCCATCTCAACGATCATCGGCAATGGCAGCAAAGGCAGTGCCGGGGATGGCGGCATGGCAGCGGCGGCTCAAGTGAATAAGCCCCGGGGGATACTTGTGGACGGACCGGGAAATATATACGTCTCGGATACGGACAATCATAAAGTGCGCTTCGTCAGCCACCAGGACAACCGGATAAGGACACTGGCGGGCATCGGCGATGCCGGATACGACGGCGACAACCAGCCGGCGGTGGATGCCAAGTTGAACAAGCCCTCGTCCATCGTCATGCCGGCGACAAGGGGCGGCAGACGAATTTTCATCAGTGACAAGGACAACAACCGGATTCGCGTGTTGGTGCTGAAAAATGAAAAGGTGCTGTATTAAATAAAATGTCTTTTTCAAGAAACACATATCCCATCGGGGTGGACCTGGCCGATCAATACGTGTATGCCGCACAGTTCAAAAAGAATGCAAATGGCCCGGTCATCCGGGGCTTGTACGATCGTATGCTGGACAAGGGGCTGTTCGAATGGACGGCGGATGACCCTGACCTGGATGCTGAATTTTCCGGGCAGTTGACGGCCATATTCAAGGAGATCCGGACCAGTGACGATTTCGCGGACAGACGAATTGTCCTTAAATTACCGGCGCATCTGCTGTTTACCTTTCCCGTGACGTTCGAACTGGAGGAGGAGGCCACCGTGGAGGCGGCCATCGTCCGCGAATGCCGGCGGTACTTGTCCTTTCCCCTCGAGGAGGCCGTCATCGACTACCCGGGCATCGATCGCATGGCGGACGGCGATACCCCGCGCTACAGGGCCAGCATTATCGCCGTACGTCGGGATCAGGTGGAAAAATACCTCTCCCTGGCCAGCTCCGCCGGGCTGGTGGTGGAAGCGATTGATTACGGCATGGCCGCCTTGTTCCGCTTGCACCACCACCTGTACCCGATCAAACCGAAACCGATGATATTGTGCAACCTCGGATACCGGCAGAGCCTGCTCGCCATCGTCACGGCCGACAACATCCTGGCGCAACGGGCCGTCACCTGGGGATTCCACGATATCGCCGAGCGCATCCGATCCAATTTCGAGTTACCGGCGGCATCCGGTTCACTGGCCGGATTGATCCGCACCTGCGGTCTCCGGTATGAAACCGGCCGGCATGGGCAAGATGCCCCCGGAGACAACAGCAGCGATACGTCCATGGGGGATATGGATGTGCACCGCACCGTTTACCAGGTGCTGGCCCCCTATGTGGATGAGTTGATTCATGAACTGCACCAGATAATCGCTTACGTGAGATCCGAAACCCGGCACACCGCCTTTGAATCCATCGCCTTGTACGGGCAGGGCAGCGATGTGCATCATCTGGATCAATATCTTGAGAGCCGGCTGGGTATTCCCACACGATGTATAAACCCGATGACAAAGATATCGGCCGGTGAAAAATCGGTGGATTCAAGCGGTGCGGCGAATTATGCCATCGCACTGGGATTGGGGTTACGGCAGGTGAAATGGCTATAAGGGAAATCAACCTCGTACCCCTGGACATCCTTCACCGGCAGAAGGTGTGGCGCCATATCGTATTCTGGTCGGCATGGCTGGTGCTCTCCATGACGATCATCGCCCTGGTTTACGGGTATCAGATCATCCGGGTGATCTCACCGCTGCAACCGGCGACATCCATAGAAGAGATGTATACGCACCTTGGGGCCACATTTGAGGAGATTGACCAGACCCGGACGGAAATTGAACGCCTGCGTGTTCAGGAGGCGTTTCTGAAAAGCATCACCCGAAATCAGCCCCTGTCCCTGACACTCCTTCGGATAATCCATCGTATCAATTTGCAGACGTGGCTCACAGCACTGGCGGTGAAGGCCGGTGAAGAAAAAGAAGAGGGCTTGCTGATGACCTTATCCGGATTCAGTAAATCCAATGATACATTGGGGATATTTCTGACCGCATTGTCGGAAGAACCCCTGTTTCACGCCGTGGTCCTGAAGTATGCCCGGGAAGTGCCGACACCGCGGTACCTTGAGTTGAACGGGGAACCCGTGCGGGCGATTCAATTCCAGATCAGGTGCAAGATACCGGTGCCGTCATTATGAACGCTCTACTCAAAAAAATAGATATGGCCGGTATTGCCGGTATTATCGTCATCGTATTCGCCTGTGGATCTTGGGTGGTGACGGATATCCGGGCCCGGAATCACCGGTATAACATCGAACAGCATCTGATATCGGAAAAAATGAAAGAGGTGAATATCGCCACCACCAACCTGGAGGCCTTAAAGTCGGCCTTGGCGGAAACAAGCGATGAACTGGCATTGTTGAGCGAACGGGTGCCCGAAGCTGGTAAAATCGGCACCTTGCTGGGACAAATCAACCAACTGGCCAAACACCGGCGGGTCACCCTGGTCAGCCTGGAGCCCCAGCCGCCTGAACCGGTTAAGGATTTTATTCGTACACCCTTGAGATTGAATTGCCTTGGTGAATTTGCGGACATCCTCTATTTGCTATGGGATCTCGAGCGGATGAACCGCATCATGGTGATGGAGTCCATGACCATCTCCCGGGACGGCGTATCACAAAAGCTCCGGGTGGATTTACTTGCATATGTATTTGAAAGGTGATGGGACTTGAGCACCAGAAATAATCACGACCACCGGAAAACAGATCAGATAAAAGTGGCCGCCGTCATAATTCTGGCGGTAATTGCGGTTATCATGGCTTATTTTCGTTTTTTCCGGCCGACACCCCCGAATGCCCCGGTGTCGGAATCCGTACCGGAGGTCTCCATATCCGAAAGCCTGGATGTCTCGCTGCCGGAACCATTGTCATCCAAAGGTGGCCGGGAAAAGCGGCATCCGCTGGATCTGACGGACCCCACCGACATCCGGAACATTTTTGCCCCCACACCCCTGGTCATTTCCAGGGATGATCTATCACCGTTGACAAGAAAATCGTCTCAGCCGCCATCGATAAATGTCGTTTTAAATGGCATTATTGCCGGAAATGGTAAGAATGTTGCAATCATCAACAATGCACTTTACCGCACCGGCGATAAACTGGGCGCCTATGTCATTGTCGGTATTGAAAAAAACAAGGTGATGCTGAAATACAAAGATCACCTGAAGGCATTATTTTTGTCAACCATACCTGAAAATACAGAAGAAAAAACCGAATGACGAGCAGCAATACAACCTGTGCGCCATCCACAAGGCTGACCGCCACCGGATCCCGTATCCGGCTGTTTGTTGCGCTGTCCGTTATGCTCCTGTGGGTATTCAACGGACCGGCCTGGGGTGAAACGGACCCGGAAACGGTCGAACTCAAGGCTGTGCGGGCCGGACACCATGGCCACTATACCTCCGTTGTCTTTGAATTCGACCGGACGGCGACGTTCATCCCCCCGGCGCTAACGGATGATACGCTTACCATCGCCTTCAACAATGTCCGAACCGGCCTGTCGCCATACCGGCAGTACAAGGACGTCGGCACATGGGTGCGGTTGAATACCGAAAAATCAACGATCACCGCCCGGATCGGCCTCACCGAACATTTCAACCGGTTCACCTATTTTGTTCTCCAATACCCGGATCGCGTGGTCGTCAATTTATATGACAACCCCCTTCCGGTCAGCAGTCCCCCCACCGCTCAACCACCGGAAAGCACACCGGCGGCGAAGGGGGCCGGATCAACTCCGGATCAGGCGGCCACATCGCCCCCCCCAAAAAAGGCACCGTCATCCGGTCCGGAGCATCGGCGGCTGACCTTGAATATCAATCAGGGCGATATCCGCGAAATCCTGTCGGCACTGGCCATACAGCAGGAAATGAACATCGTCATGGCCCCTGAAGTCTCCGGCAAGGTGACCATTCACCTCCACCAGGTGGATCTGATGGATGCCCTGCATGCCATCAACCGGGCCGCCGGTTTCGAGGTCAAACGGCGCGGCAACATCTACTATGTTTTTAAACCCGCGGAACAGCAGGATCCCCAGTCCGATAAATACCACATGCGCATTTTCAAGCTGGAATACGCTGAAGTGACCCAGATTCAGGAGATTCTCGAAGCTATCCCCGGCATCCGCCTGATTAAAATACATGAACCGTCAAAAACCATCATCGTGGAGGACACCTGGGCAAACCTGAAAAAAATCGAAACCCTTATCGGGTATTGGGATGTCAAACCCAAGCAGGTGCTGATCGAAGCGAAAATATTGGAAATTGCACTCACCGACGACATGTCCTTCGGGGTGAATTGGGAGAAGGTGCTCAAAGACTTTCGGATCGGCACCGGCGGATTCAGCACGGCCACCCTGCCCGGAGCGGAAGGGGTCTCACCCTTGCCGGCGACAGGCTCCGGGGTTTTCGGTAATGTGATTACCGGAGCCGGCACGTCCAGCCAGATCGCCGCGGCCATCGATGCCCTGCAGTCGAAGACGCGTATCGAAACCCTGTCCACCCCGCGGATACTGGCGATTCACGGCAAAAACGCCCTGGTACAGGTCGGCGGCAAACAAGGATACAGGGTGACCACCACCAATGTGGGGGTGGCCACGGAAACCATTGAATTCATCGACACCGGCACCATTCTCGAACTCACCCCTTACATCGATGACGAGGGAAACACCCTGCTCAATATAAAACCGAGTATCAACGCCGCCCGCCTGGAAGAGGGCGTGCCGGTGGTGAACTCCACGGTGGTGTCCACCTGGTTGATGGCCAAAAACGGCGAAACCGTTTTTATCGGCGGCCTGATTCAGGATGCCGGCACCGAAACCCGGGATCAGGTGCCCTGTGTCGGCGATATACCGGGCCTGGGACTGCTTTTCGGGCGGCGCACCTATGGCAGCGGCAAGTCCGAACTGGTGGTGCTGATAACACCCCACATCGTGGACGGACCGACCATCGCCGGCGAAAAGGCCATCGAAACCACCGAAAAACTCGAAGAGCGGTTCAAGAAAAAAGGCAATTTTGATGATCTTGAGTAACCAGCTCAACCCACCGCGCAGACCACCAGCCCACCGGTCCACACATGGACCTGAATTGAGACCTTATCACCCGGCTTTCACCATCAGCGTTTCGAGATTCCGGGCGAGCACCGGCAAATAATCCGTCAGCCCCAACTGATCCAATTTCGTCTGCATGGGAACCGGCAGATCCGACATGCGATTGGACAATATTCTCTCCGTTTCCGGTTCGGTGAAGGCCACACTGAATTGGATGCTTTTCTCATGCCGTTTGTTCATGGGGCAGACCAGTTGACACCGCAGGCACCCCACCAGGCAATTGTGCCATGAGGGATCGATCCAGTCCGGGAACCCCTGCTCCCGCTCATTGAAAAAGGTGAGGCATTTTTCCGCCCGGATTAAAAACCGTTTGTCATCGATGGCGCCGGTGGGACACGCCTGTACGCAGGACAGGCATCTGTCGCAGGTCTCCATGGCCTGTGCCTCCTCCCACGGCGCATCCTCCGGTGGTTCGAGATCGCTGTAAAAGGCCGCCAGCCGGAAGAAACTGCCCATGCCGAAGACATAGGTGACATTGTTCCTGCCGTATGCCGCCAATCCGCTGCGCACGGCCGTCAGTTTTAACGGCAATACGGCTTTGCGGGCGGTCAGTCCATACCCGGTAAGAACATCGGTGATCAGGTAGTGAATGAGATAATCAGTGCCGTGGGTATATGTCGGTGGCACCCTTGTGGTGAACGTTTTGTCCTGGACCCTGAATTCGACGGACAGCGGATACTGCGGCGCGGCGGTAACGATCAAAGACTTGGCACCGTTCAGCTTTTTCTCAGCCGCCTCGAACAGAGGGGTCAGCCATAGTCTGTATAAATCCGGATGGATGTCTCCAGTGACGTTCCGCCGGAAAATTTCATCACGAATTTCGGCCGCCCGGGATACCGGTATAATTGTCGCCTTGCAATTGATGGTGGCCAGCCGGCGGTGAAGGTGATTGATGGGATCCATATGGGTTTCCTCTATACGCATACGATCTGAATGGTATTGAAATATGCCGGGTCCATGTGCTAATCTGCTAACTGCCTATTGTGACTTTGAAGGTTAGCAATGAAGATCTAACCTGTCAACACCTTTTTACCGGTTAAAATAAAACGGAGAAACCTATGCCTGAACGGGATGCCGGAAACCTGAAACTGCTGGGCGGCAGGCTATGCCTGGATTTTGTGAACACGGTGGATTGGCGGGGCACCGAATCCCCTGTTGAGTTTTTAAACTGTGCGGACGATCTTCTCCGCTGGGGGGTCCATTCGGGCATGATCGCCCCGGCGGAGGCGGACGATCTTGGGCGGGTTATTGAAAACAAAGCTTCGGTGGTCGGCCGGGTTGTCGCCCGGGCCATCCGGTTGCGGGAAACCATCTACCGTTTGTTCGCCGCGGTGGCCGCCGCCG
The DNA here is from genome assembly GCA_013003715.1 of Desulfobacteraceae bacterium. Taxonomy (GTDB): domain Bacteria; phylum Desulfobacterota; class Desulfobacteria; order Desulfobacterales; family Desulfosarcinaceae; genus JABDIN01. The sequence continues at coordinate 116,026 of JABDIN010000108.1, forward strand.
CACCACATGATCCGAAAGATCTTGCTGAAGTGAACCGATTTCTCACCGCCAACCTGCAATACCTTCATATCGCCGCATCCGACGGACGATTCCACTGGCGGCGGGCGACGCTTTCCACATCATTGGATGGTTTTTTGGCGGATATTGTCAAATCTACGGTGGATCTGCTGGTATCCGATGATCTCAACCGGGTAAAAATGTGTGCTGACCCCCGATGCGCCTGGCTTTTTTTAGATGTCAGTAAAAATAATAGCCGCCGCTGGTGCGACATGAAAGACTGCGGCAACCGGGCAAAGGTTTCACGGTTTTATAGGAAACGGAAAAGCTGAAAAAACATCACGTTCATACTCCCCGGATTGAATATGGTGTACTCAGATATCCATTACCTTACGAACGACGGCTTGTAATTCATCAAAACGATACGGCTTTTGGATGAAACCGGCCAACCCTTTTGCCGTAGAACGGCTCGAGGCATTGTTTCTACTATATCCGCTGGAGAGAATTGTTCTCACATCGGGCCGGATTCGCCTCATTTCCCTGAAAGCTTCCTCTCCATTCAGATACGGCATCGTCATATCAAGAACTACCAAGTCAATTTTACCGGCTTCGCGGCGGAAAACGTCAACGCCTTCACGACCATCAGATGCCGTCAGAACTGTAAATCCCATTTTTTTCATCATTATCCGTGCAAGCTTGCGTATGGATGCCTCATCATCGACGAGCAGAACAACCCCTTTCCCCTGCCATGCCGGAGTTTCAGCCTCCTCTGTTCCATCAACCGCTGCAGGCTGGTCGGATACCGGGAAAAGTACCCTGAAGCTTGTTCCCTCCCCCATTTCACTTGTCAGATGGATGGTACCTTTGTGCCCGCGGACAATACCAAGTACTGCGGCCAAGCCCAACCCATAACCAGATGTTTTAGTAGTGAAAAATGGGTCAAATATCTTATGTTGAACATCTGCGGATATGCCGCATCCGGTATCGGTGACCTCCAGAAAGATGTATTGGCCAATGCTCAAATCATCATCAAAAGAGGTCTGGGATAAATATGATTTTCCACATTCCATAATTCCCGTACTGATGGTAATGATACCGGACTGGTCTCCAATGGAATCCGACGCATTAATGATTAAATTCATGATAATCTGATGAACTTGAGTGGCATCCGCCTCTATTATCGGCAAATCGGCGGCGAAATCAGTTTTCAACACACATTTTTTTGAAATCGAGACTTTCAACAACCGGCTCATTTCCTGAACCAGAGCCGTAATATTTAATGGCTGCGTGACGAATCTGCCTTTTCCGGAATAGGCCAGCATTTGCTGTGTAAGCTCGGCTGCCCGCCGGGTTCCGCGAACGACTTCATTTATATATTCTCTGGCGACTGTGTCAGGATCCACCTCGGTGCCGGCCAGATCCGCATAGCCCAGGATACTCGTCAACAGGTTGTTGAAATCGTGCGCAATACCACCAGCCAAAATACCTAGGCTTTCCAACTTCTGTGCATGCAACATCTGGCGCTCAAGGGCCAACCTATCTGTTTCCAGCTGCTTTCGGCCGGTGAAATCCTGAGTGACCCCCATTAACTTTTCGACGCTTCCAGCTCTGTTTTTGATGGGTATAAAGCATGAATCGAAATAACGAACGCCGGATCCGGTTTTCACCTTATACTCAAAAAATGAAGGTGTCCCGGCATATGCGGATTTCAGCAGGACTTTGACGTGCTCAACATCCTCATCTGCAACCACATTCAGGTAATGGACACCGCAAACGGCTTCCTCTTTTTCAGTACCCATCATAACAAGACCCGCCTTGTTCATCGATACCAGATATCCATTCATATCAATCTCATGAATACAAATCGGTGCATTCTCTATCAACAACCGATATCGCTCTTCGCTCTGCTGCAAGGCAAGTTCAGCGTTTATACGTTCGCCGATATCCTGAATCTGAGAGATAAAGTAGAGCGGTTTATCCTGCTCATCCCGGACAAGAGACATGATGGTCAGAACATAAAGGTCTTTCCCGAGCTTGTGCTTAAATTTCATTTCCATATGACTGGTTCGAATTTTACCGGAAAGCATTTGATTCAAATGGTCAATGTGAATATCATGTTCTTTGGGATCAGTAATATCCTGAAGTGTCTTACCCAAAAGCGCCTGTTCCGGATAACCCAATATTTTACAGATGGCCTGGTTTACTTTCAGCAAACGCCCGTCGAATGCCACAAGCGCCATACCTATAGGCGCATGGTCAAAGGCGACGGCAAACCGGTTGTCGCTTCCACCGGCTTCTGCCGCGGCAAATTTCCGGTCAACAATGTCGTAAACCACGGCGATGAATACCGGCCGGCTTCCATCGGTCCCCATGGTGAGCTGTACTTCCACAGTGTATGTTGAACGGTCCTTGCGCTGGTGGAGCGCTTTGTAAACGATTTTGTTTGGCCGCCCGGATCGAAGCGGTTCAATTAGATCATGGAAGGACTCTGTGGTGAACTCCGGTTTGATCTCGAGGGGGGTCATCCCTATAAGCTCTTCCGCCGAATACCCTAAATTTCGGCACGCAAACCCATTGGCATGGATAAACTGCAGCGTTGCCGCATCAAAGATGTAAGCTTCATTGGGAATGTTCCGCACGGTATCTGACAGTTCGCCGATGGTGGCATTCGGTATCTCAACCCTTTTTATGGTGGCAACAGGTTTCATGGATAGGCCTCATAAGCTATGGATTGTCAGGCGGCTGTAATCCCTATAGAAATTGAGATCCAGGGGGAGGACTTAGAAACACCTTCTTAATCTTCAGCAATTTTCCGGCTGGTTTTCAATCAGCCAAATTGCGGGGGCAGTTGGAATTTCTATAGAAAAATAACATAATACTGATATTGGAATAAACAACCTGGAAGAATGGAAGCGGTATCATGTGTAAAAAAACGGGCGAATGAAACAGGGCCACTTCCTTTAATACCTTGCAGCATATGTATCGGGTCATGGCAGCGGTGGACGGACACCCCTGTGCCCGGTCAATTGCCCCTGCGTGGCCCCTATTACCAAAGGTGTATCAGTTCAAAACCAGTTGATCGACCATCTGAGTCCAATGCTCTATTGAAGCCTGGATTAAGCCGATGATTTTCTCTTTTGAATATCCAAATCCCATAATTTCTTTTGAATCATGTAGGTATTCACCACCAGGCCCGCCAGGCAGCACAGCACCACCGCCGGTAACAGGATATGAAAGTTCACGGTGCCGAAAATGATGATGTATGTGTTGATAAGAATGAACACCACCCTGGTTTCCGTGGGGCCGACCCCGAAATGATAGATTTCGAATTCATTGGTGGCACCAAACGAAAGGAATGAATTGACCATGAAGCCCCCCAGGATCACCAACAGGGCGAAATACCAGATTTCCTGGCCGTCAGGGGAAATCATGTATCCCACAAACACCAGGGAACTCAGGAACAGATAGTCGAGGAAATGATCCATGTAAAATCCCCACTTGACCAGGCCGGTGTTCCGCTGCCGCCCCAATTCCCCGTCGAACAGATCCGTCAGGTATTGCAAAACGATCATCAGGGACACCAGCCAGAGGACAGACAGATGTTGTCCGGCCCAAAAGCCCAGAAACACATTGACGATGGACCATACGAGCGTCATCAGGGTCAGGTGCCAGGTCTCGATACCCGCCGGTATTTTCGGCACCGCCCAATTTTTCAATCTGTTTTCCGGTCCGCTGAGCAGGGATGTTCCGATCTTTTTATCCCCGCCGAAAGAAGCGCTCCCCTTCATACCCAAGCCCCCGTCAGCACGCATTCACTATCGATGATATACCTCATCCACCGGCACTTTCATGCCATTGGCAATGCCGTTTGTCTGGTGAGCCATGGCCACCACGGCCAGCAATTCCTCATATTGCCCGGCGCTCATGCCCTTGGCGAACGCTGCTGCTGTATGTGAGTGAATGCAATAATCGCAGGTGTTGGCGATGGAGACCGCGATATAAATCATCTCCTTTGTCAAGGTGTCGATCTCCCCGGATCCCATGACCTCTTTAAGCCCCGCCCATACCCGCTTCAATGTTTTGGGATGGTTGGCCAGCGCCTTCCAAAAATTATTAATATACTCCGTGTTTCGCAACTCACGGATATCGTCGTATACGGCCCGGACTTCCTGGCTTGCGTCTTCATATTCGATTAAATTGACTGTTGCCATGATCGATCCTTTCTGGTTAGGAATTTTTCTGTGCGGCTGCCGGTACCCGAAACAGCATGTTGCGGTAGCGGTGCCATTCCGACAAATATGCCACCACAAGGGTGACAAGTAAATGATTAATACTGCGGAACGGCCGCATTTTGCGGCAGCCCAAATCCGGGAAAATCTTTATATAGAGTCTATTGTTGACAGAAGCCGACTGTTCTTTTTAAAATTCCCTTAATGCTGTTTTACCCATACGATTCAACGTGCCTTCAGATTAACACTGTTGTGGAAAAGGAGTTTTTCAGATGACGCCACCACTTTCGCGATTGCTCATCATTGTCGTTTGCCTGTTCACGGTCCTGTGTTTTCACGTTTCATCGGTAATGTCCATCGAAGTCAAACAACAGCTCGAAGCCCGATTCAGCTACAAGGTCAAATGGGATTTTCAGGAAGGGGATATGAAATTCCAGGGCAGTCTGTCGGTTCATGCCAAGGGTATTCTGAAGATCAATGCGCAATTCGCTTCATCGTCCCATGATCTGCCGGCGGCGGTCATGCTGCCCTATGCCATCGATGCCATGGGGGGCCACTATACCTACGAGGAACACGTCTATAACCAAAACCCGCCGAAGGACTGTCCGTCGCTGACCGAAGAATATTCGGGTGGCGGTCCGCTCACCATTGAAAAGATGCCGGGACCCGGCAACCTCATCGTCAACAATCTCGGAGCGATGATGAAAGCCTCGGGTGTCTCCGGACCGGCCGCCGCTGCCATGTCCAAAAATATGTTCGACCACTATCTGCTTGCGTTTCCCGGTGTAAAACAAAAAGTCACCGGCCGCAAACTCTACCTTTGTAAATATATTCCGGCTGAAAAAACCATTGCCGTGTCCAATATAGGCATCCGCTACCTGGTGCCGGAAGATGGCAAGATCGACGGCAAGGCGTCCTGGACAACCAAAACCAACACCACCCCCGATTTCCAGGTGCGCGTGTCCAATCTGCCGCAACACTTTGAAAAAAAGGCCTACCAGCCGGAAAACAAACCCGGTGGGGTCAGCTACCAACTGAGCTGGACGGTCAAGGAGCCGGTTTTTATTGCCATCCAGAGAAAGGTGAAGGGGAAATGGCAGGACCTGGAGACCGCCGGCGATCTGACAGAGGTTGTCGCCGGTGAGCGAATGTTCCTGAAAGGCATAGCGTCGCCTGAATCCAAAACCATGTCCAGCAGTGACTGGACGATTGACGGGAACAACGGGGAAAATTACATCAAGGAATTCAAGGCCACCGACAACCACGGCGAACCCCTTCCAATGCAGCCGGATGATCTTGATGATCAGGAAGTCTCCTTTGTCTGGTACAAGGGTGATTCGGGAAAGGTCAAACTACAGGCGACTATTGATGGCGAAAAGTATGACAAAGAGGTTGAATTCACCATATCAAGGCCTGAGTATACGGTCACCTGGGAAAATTCTCCGGATTCACATTTCGGAGAATGTGTGGGTGGCGTAAAAGCGCTTCAAGACAAATGGCCCCGGGAAAACCGAAATTCTCGTCATGGCTACGAAGGCGACCTGGCAGACGGGAAACGTGTTTTCGGTCTGGAGTATAACGGCATCTTGTTTCAATGTGCCACCGATTCGGACATACCGGGTAAGACCCGGTGGGTTCAGCTGGTCACTGAAACGCAGAAATTCAATTCGTTTAGGGCGTATGGCACCCCCACAACGAACCGGGGGCTCGATAACCGGTATCCCACGGCATACAATGACAGTTTTTACGATGCCCCGGCCATCCCGACAAGCATTATCAAAGACAATACAAACGGATCCTGGGAGGTGAGCCTCAAATTCGACCTCTATCTGATATTCAGACCGGATGGGCGGACAAGGTCGGAAACCGAACAAAACGAATGGATACCGGTTAAGCTGATCAAGTGGTCCTGGGCAGGTAAAGCCGCACGGAATACGCTGGAGGACGACTGGTACGAAGTACATTCATATGAGCCGGTGGACGCCCTGGGAAGGGAACCCACCCAGGAATCGATTTCAGAGTACCCGACGTGGGACGACAACACCTTGACTTTCGAGTAATAACGGTGGCCGCCGGCACCGTACGGAAGCGGCGGCCGGATCACGCGAAACCGGCGCGCAAGGATTCCTAAAATATGGAGAATGGGTGTTGACACCCTGTACGGGAAATGGTAATCGCTTTGTAAGTTTATTGGACTTACTAATACAAGGACCCGGATCCCCCATGAAAAAAGCGACCCGGCAACACACCAAGGCCCACAACAGCCGGTTGATCTTAAAGCTCCTCTATAAACACGAAGATATCAGCCGCGCCGAAATATCCCGGCTCACCGGTCTCACGCGTACGACGGTTTCCGACGCGGTGGCAGGGCTGATGGATAAGGGTATCGTGGCCGAGGTCGGTGTCGGGCCTTCCCTGGGGGGGAAACCGCCGATCCTGTTGGGCATCCAGGAAAATTCACGGGATTTGATCGGGGTTGATCTCGCCAACAGTGAATTCAGGGGGTCCATCATCAATCTCCGGGGCAAGATCAAACACCAGATGGTCCTGCCCATATATGATGGAAACGGCGATGCCGCCCTGTCCCTGGTGTACCGCCTGATCGACGAATTGTTGGCAAAGGCTGAAAATCCGGTTCTCGGCATCGGAATCGGGGTGCCGGGTCTCATGGATCCCCATAGACGCGGCGTCCGCAAGGCGGTTAATCTGGATTGGCATGATGTCATGCTCGGCGACCTGCTCGAGAAGCGCTATTCCCTGCCGGTTCACATTGCCAACGATTGCCAGGCCGCCGCGCTTGCCGAATGTCTGTTCGGCGAGGCCCAGGACGTCGCCAACATGGTGGTGCTGAAGGTGGGCCGGGGTACCGGCGCCGGTATCATTCTGAACAATCAGCTCTACTTCGGGGACGGGTTCGGGGCCGGCGAGATCGGCCATGTGGTGGTGGCGGAAAACGGGGAGCGTTGCCTTTGCGGGCATTACGGCTGCCTGGAAACCGTCACCAGCATGCGATCCATCATCAGGCGCGCCCGGGGGCAATTCAATGACAACGGATCATCGGTTCTGCGTCAGATGGCCGCTTCACCCGCGGACATCAACTCGGAGATCGTGATAAAGGCCTTTCAAAACGGAGATGCCGGGTTAAAAGCCGTGGTGCAGGAGGCGGGCCGATATCTGGGTATTGCCGTGGCCAATCTCGTATGCGCCCTGAACATAAGGCGCATTGTGGTGGCAGGCAGTGTTTCCAGGTTCGGCGAAGCGCTGCTTGAACCCATCAGAGCGGAGGTGGCCGAACGCAGCCTCGCGTCCCTGGCTGGAGACACCCGGATCAAGCTGACCACGCTGGAACCGGATATCGTGACCCTCGGTGCCGGGGCGCTGCTGCTCTCCCATGAGTTGGGGCTACCCTGAAGTGATGGATTCACTTCGCTCAACCATATTTGTAGTAGAAGAACTCCTGAGTAAAACATGAAATTACCGCAATCGATTACATTGGTCGGGCCCAGCGGGTCAGGTATCACCACGGTCTCCAAGGAACTGGAGAGTATGGGATACGAGATCATTCAGCCCACACTGCCGGATACACCGGCGCGGGATAAGGCCCGGAAGGCGCCCCATGTGTATATCGCCAAAATCTGGGATGCCCTGGACCAGGGGGTGGCCCTGAAAGATCTTGGTGCTTACGCCCAGACCCTCTGCGACAACATCCGGAAATGCCGGGGCAATATTATTATCTTTCTTCACGCCGACATCCCGGTGCTGACCCGGCGGCAGGAGGAAAACCGGCTGAAGACCCGTCTATCCCAGGAATACAATTTGCCGCACCAGCAGGCGCTTCTCATCGAACAGGAAGTCCTTAAACCATTTGCCGACGTCGCACAGATCAAATTGGACACCACCCGGATGAGTCCTATTCTCGCCCGGCGGACCGTGAACCTTCTGTTGAGCCTTCAGATCCCCTTTGAAACCAACAGCTATGAAAAACTGGTGGACCACGTGGTCTCTGACTTCTATCATTTCTTCGAGGGCACACCCATCGTCCGGGAAATGTTGTCCCAGCAGCAGGCCGCCAGGCAATTCAACAATGACCGCGACACCTACCCTTCACTGTTCGATGAAAAGGTTGTGGAGCAGTCCAACCACCGGGTATTTCTGGTGGGGGAGGGTTCTTCACTGATTGCCCTGAACAGCGCGGCCTGGTTGCTGCACAAGGGGTACGGACAACTCATCTGTTTTTATCGTATCCCGGCAGCCGATCTGAGATTTACCACCATTGAAAATGCCATGGTGATCGTCTGTTCCAATTCCGGGGATACGGCGGAAATCAAACAGAATATCGACGAGGGTGTTCTGGACAGGGCTGCCCTGGTGGCCGGCATCACCAACCATGAGAAATCCGCCTTGGGCAGGTATTGTTCGGCAAAGGGCGTACTCTTGCCGTTGAATGTGCCGGAAGAAGCGTCCATTGCCTCAACCGTCGGTTTTTTCAAGTCCTTGCTCACCGCCGCGGCGGTACTGGCCACTGTCGGTGACATGCTCACCGGCATGACCGTTTATCAGTGTGTGTTCGATGACGTCAGCCGTCTGCCGTCCCAGTTAAAGGATCTGTTCGCCCAGCAACGCATGAATTCCATGGCGGCGGCGGCAAAAGAACTGCACCGCGGTCTGGTGAAAACCAACCATGGTTACCTTACGGCGGCCGGATTTTTTTCGGATTGCCTGCTGGCGGAAGCGTCCCTGAAGGCGAAAGAACTGGCGCGGATTCACCTGGAACCCATATTTCACTCCTTGTTCCACGGCCCCCTGAACCCGGATGTCAGCACGGCTTTGTACCTGCAGGACCCGCTGGTCAGCAGAAACGCCATGGTAAAACATGTGGAAAAACTGCGGCTCTATATTCCCCATGTGGTTACGCTGGGGGCGCATGACCTGGGCGTTCCCAATATTCCCCTGGCCGCCGGTAACCCCGTTAACAGCCTTCTCCTGGCCCTGGTGAGCCTGCAGCTGGTCTTTTTGCTGGTGGGGATCGAGCGCGGATACAGCCTCGATGAGATTCAATTTCCCATCCGGTTGAGCAAGGTGGTGGTGGAAAGCCCGCTGGGTTGAGAAGAACTGTTCGTAACGCTTGATACTCAAGCACTTAGAAAAAAAACCAACTACTTAGGATAACGCATGATAACAAAATTGTTTTTTTTAGATCCCCCCAGGCATGTGCCGCCGCTGGATCCGGAATTCCGGCCGGCGGCTTCCGCCAACCGGAAATTTGCCGTGGAAGTAGCGCGGTCCGGTGGCGGAGAACCCTTGATTTTCGGTCTGGAGCGCAGGGACGGCTCGCTTTCTCAATTTGAAACGCGGGTATTGCCGGATTCGCATCCCCATAGAGCCGCGAATTTGTTTTATGCCGAACGCCTGCTCAAATTTCTCCTGTGGCAGCGCGGCGCGTGGAAGGTATACGTGGGCGGCCCCACGTCGGTGGGGGAGCATATTCAAAGAGAGTACAGTCCCGACGGTTCCCGGGCGTTCGACTATCATTTTATGGGTGAAACGGTCTATGAAACACCTTTTATCGTGGTGTGCTGCAGTCCGGAAGCGGTACCGCCGGAAAAGCCCTTTGAGAAACCATTGGGCCGTCATCTGAACGGCTGCCGTATCGGTTTCGACCTGGGGGCGTCGGATCTTAAGGTCTCCGCTGTGGTGAACGGCGAGGCAATATTCAGCACGGAGATAGAATGGTCGCCCAAAACACAGACTGACCCGGCCTATCACATGGAAAAAGTGACAGCGGCGTTGAAACTGGCCGCCTCCAAAATGCCGCGGGTCGATGCTGTGGGCGGCAGTTCCGCGGGTGTTTACGTGAATAACCGCCCCATGGTGGCGTCGTTGTTCCGCGGCATTCCAAAAGATCAATTTGATAAAGTCCACTCGATGTTCATACGGATTCGGGATGATCTCGGTGTTCCCCTGGAGGTGGTCAATGACGGCGAAGTGACGGCCCTTGCGGGTTCCATGGCACTGGAAGACAACGGCGTATTGGGCATCGCCCTCGGATCCAGTGAGGCCGCCGGGTATGTGAACCTCAATGGCAATATTACCGACGGATTGAACGAGCTGGCTTTTGCACCGGTGGATTACAGCCCGCATGCGCCGGTGGATGAATGGTCCGGAGATCGCGGATGCGGCGCACTCTACTTTTCCCAGCAATGCGTTTTTCGTTTGGCGCCGATGGCGGGGATCGACATTCCCGAAGGCATTTCCGATGCCCAAAAACTGGCACATGTTCAGGCGTACCTGGAAAAAGGGCATGCCGGCGCCGATAAGATCTGGCAGTCCATGGCCTTCTACATGGGCTATACCATCGCCCATTATGCGGACTTCTACGATTTCAGGCATGTATTGATCCTGGGAAGATGCACTTCCGGCAAGGGCGGAGATATGATCATTAACGGCGCCCGCCGGGTTCTCGAGGCTGAATTTCCCGAGATCTTCTCATGCATCAACATGCAGTTGCCGGATGAAAAGATCCGCCGGGTCGGGCAGTCCATCGCCGCCGCCAGCCTGCCGAAACTGAACGCGAAGGCTGTATAACCCATCAACAAGACCAGGCGCACATGAGGTATAAATGAAGTTCAAAAATCCACTGGCATGCATACTGGAACCGGACGACAGGTCCGTCGACACCACCGTGCCCAAGACGACACATCTGGCGGTGGGCGCCCATCCGGACGACCTTGAAATCATGGCGATCGAAGGCATTCTCACTTGTTTTCAGTCCGCATCGAAACATTTCAGCGGTGTCATCGTCACCGACGGCGGCGGATCGGCACGGGCCGGCACATATGCGTCGTATACCGATGAGCAAATGAAAACCGTCCGGAAAACAGAGCAGGCCAAAGCGGCCGCCATCGGTGAATACAACGCCCAGATCATGCTCAATTATACCAGCATCGAGGTGAAAACACCGGACAAAACGGACTGTACGACGGACCTGCAAACAATTCTGGCGGCGACCGCCCCGGAAGTGGTGTATACCCATAACCTGGCGGACAAGCACGACACCCATATCGCCGTCGCCATGCGGATGCTGTCGGCCATCCGGGATCTGCCGGAGAGCCTGCAGCCGAAAAAACTCTATGGCTGTGAGATCTGGAGGGATCTGGATTGGATGCCGGATACGGAGAAGATTGTGTTCAACACCTCGTCACGGCAGAATCTCCAGTCCGCCCTGGTGGGTGTTTTCGATTCCCAGATCAGCGGCGGCAAGCGATACGATCTGGCCACCATGGGGCGGAGATCCGCCAATGCCACCTATTTTGAATCCCACGACACGGACGACAATACCGGTCAAGCCTATGCCATGGACCTGACCCCGCTGATCAGGGACACGCAGGTGGACCCGATGGCGTATGTGTCCGGGATGATCGACCGGTTTAAAAAGGAGGTGGAAGAGAAAATCCGCAAATACCTGTAGTGTATCACACCCGATGCCTGAGAAGCTCGGGTACCAGCCCTGCAATTTACCCCAAATACATCAAGGAGGAGAGAGATGAGTAAACGACTAACCCTGGCGGCAAGCGTTTTCAGCCTTTGCGCACTGATGGTCTTGGCGGCGGGACCTGTATCGGTATCGGCTAAAACCGTCACCCTGACCCTGGGATCATGGCGGGTGGATGATGTGGATCAGGTCAACCGCATCATTGCCGCCTTCAATGCCAAACATCCGGACATCCGGATCAAATTCCAACCCACGAATCCACCGGAATACAATGCGACCCTCCGAACTCAGCTGGAAGGCGGCACGGCGCCGGATCTGTTTTATCTGCGGTCTTTTGCCACATCACGGCAGCTCTACGAAGAAAAATTCCTGGAACCGCTGGGGGATCTGCCGGGATTGAAGGAGAACTTCACGGCGGCCACCATTTCCCCGTGGGCCACCGAAGACGGGCTGGCGTACGGCGTACCCATGATGGCCGTTTCCCACGGCATCTATTACAATACGGATATTTTCAACAAACTGAAATTGAACATTCCGGACACCTGGGAACAATTGATGGATGCGGCCAAAGCCGTCAAAAAAGCAGGTATCGTGCCTTTTGCCAATGCTTCCGGGGATGAATGGACCATCGCGGAAATCGTTTTCATGAACCTGGCGCCCAATTTCATCGGCGGCCGGGAAGGCCGTCTGGCCTACCTGTCCGGCGATCGTTGTTTCAATGACACGCATGTGGTGAATGCATTTCAGGCGGTGGGCGATCTTAGTCCGTATCTGCCCAAGGGGCAGGAAGCGTTGTCCTACTACGACAGTCAGCAGATGTTCCTCATGGGCGAGGCCGCCATGTGGATGGGCGGTTCATGGGACATCTCGTTTTTTGAGACCGAAAAAGCGGATTTCAACTGGAGCGTCTTTGCCATGCCGGCACCGGCGGGTCAACCCGAACATGTCACCTTTCATATGGATGCGGGCATGGGATTGAATGCAGCGTCCACGCATAAAAAAGAAGCCAGAATATTTCTGGAATGGATGACCACAAATGAGTTCGCCAGATTACTTGGAAACGAACTGCCCGGTTTTTTCCCGGTGTGTAAAGCACCGCCGGAATTGTCCAATGACCATGCCAACACCTTTCTCTCCTTGAATAAAGGAAGGGGATTGGATGTCCGGTGGGCATGGCCCAAATTACTGGACGGTAAGCCGGACGGGTACAGCCTCATGCAAAACGGCGCCATCGGCGTTCTGAACGGCAAGCTGACCCCGAAACAGGCAGCGGATGCACTCCAGGAAGGGCTCGCCCAATGGCTGAAAACGGGAAAACCCTGTAAGTAGCCATCGACCGGTGTACTCACCCGAATCCTTTCCCATACGGACCACCGGGATTCGGGTCGTACAAATTCAGGCGCATTGCAGTGAGCATAAACAGAGGACCAGCATTTGAGCCATTCTGCCGCACCACATCATAAAACTTCGGGCCTGGGCAGCGAGGCTGCCCGGCGCCTGCGGGTGTGGGTATTGTTTCTCATCCCGGCACTGTTGATATATGCCGTTTTCATGGCTTTTCCCCTGTTCAATTCCATGCGGCTGAGCTTTTACACCGGACAGGGCCTGACACCGGATCATTTCGTCGGGTTAGAGAACTACCGGGAATTGTTCACCAACCCGATCTGGCGGGACCCGTTCACCAATGCATTCAAGAACACCTGTATCTTCCATTTGATTCACATGGCCGTACAAAACACCCTGGGATTGCTGTTCGCCACCTTGCTGGCCACGCCGTTCCGGGGCAGAAATATCTACCGAACCATCATTTTCACCCCGGCCACTCTGTCGGTGCTGGTCACCGGTTTTTTATGGACCCTGATTCTCAATCCCCGCTGGGGCATGTTGAACCAGATGCTGGAAGCAGTGGGTCTGGGTGCATGGGCCAAACCCTGGCTGGGCGATCCGGACCTGGCGCTGATCGTTATTGCACTGGTTTCCTCCTGGCAATGGGTGGGGCTTCCCACCATGATGTTCCTGGCCGGGCTGATGACCATCCCCGATGAACTGATCGAAGCCGCACGGGTTGACGGTGCATCCGCCTGGCGGATTTTCTGGCAAATCAAGCTCCCCTTACTCAAGCCGGTTATCGGCATTGTGTGGATATTGACGTTTGTGGGAAATTTCAATGCCTTTGACGTGGTATTCGCCATGGCCGGCACGCGCGGGGAACCGGGATATGCCGCCGACCTGCTGGCGACCTTTTTTTACCGTACCGCCATTGCGGGCGAACACCCCGTGGCCCGCCCGGATATGGGTATCGGTGCGGCCGTGGCCACCTGCACCTTTCTGACACTTTTGGCCGGTGTATCCGTATGGTTGATCCTATCGCGACGCCGGAATGGACAGACCTAAATATGGGGTTGAAAAAACATAACGGGAAACGGCCATCCGTTCTGGCCATCCATCTGATCCTGATCTCCTGGTCCCTGGTGGTGCTGTTTCCCCTGTGGACCATGCTGGTCAATTCCATAAAACCCAAACGGGAAATATTTCGTCATCCCTTCGGCATACCCGATGAAATCACCTTCGAAGGCTACCGGCATGCATGGACCGGGGCGAATTTTGATATCTATTTCCGGAACAGCATCTTTGTAACGGTGGTTTCCCTGTTGTTGATTCTGGTGTTGGGATCATTGGCGGCATATGCCATGGCCAACTGGCGGTCCCGGACCTCGAACCTGGTATACCTGTTTTTCATTGCCGGTCTCATGGTGCCCATACGCCTGGGAACCATCAACATCTTCCAGATGATCATCGCCATGGGGCTTGCGGGTTCGATTTTCAGCCTTATTCCCATTTACGTGGCCATGGGATTGCCCATTGCCACCTTTGTGCTCACCACCTTTATCCGCGAACTGCCCCATGAAATTTTCGACGCGGCACGGGTGGACGGCGCGTCGGAATGGCGGATTTACTGGACCATCATCCTCCCCCTGGTTCGCCCGGCCCTGGCCACGGTGGCCATTTTCGACCTGATTCCCATCTGGAATGATATCTGGTTTCCCCTGATCTTCAACCTGGCCGACAACCACCGGACGGTGGCCATCGGCGTATCATTGCTGTTCGGCCAGTATCAGACCAATTGGACAAGGGTTCTCAGTGCCTTGTCCCTGTCCGCTGTGCCGATCCTGATTCTTTACCTGCTCATGTCCAAACAATTCATCAAGGGCCTCACAGCCGGTGCGGTGAAAGGATAACCTGGATGCAAAACCGTCGGGGACAATAAAAAAGGAACAATCCATGGCAGAAGTGGTATTGAAAAATGTGTGTAAACGGTTCGGCGATGTCGTTGCCGTCGATGATGTCAATCTGACCATCGCCGACAGGGAATTCGTGGTCATCGTCGGCCCGTCCGGATGCGGAAAAACCACCATCCTGAGAATGGTGGCCGGCCTCGAGGAGATCACCGGGGGCGAAATACGAATCGGAGACCGGATGGTGAATGACCTTGCCCCCAAAGACCGGAATATTGCCATGGTGTTTCAGAGTTATGCCCTTTACCCCCACATGAATGTGTTCAACAACATCGCCTATGGCCTGAAAATGAGGAAAATCCCCAAACCGGAACGGGAGAGCCTCATTTCAAAGGCAGCGACAATTCTGAACATTGAAAACCTGATGCATCGCAAACCCGGCCAGTTGTCCGGAGGGCAGCGGCAGCGGGTGGCCCTGGGCCGGGCGATCGTCCGGGATCCGGACGTATTTTTATTTGACGAGCCCTTGAGCAACCTGGATGCCAAACTCCGTCTACAGACCCGGACGGAATTGAAAAAACTTCACGAACGGCTTCAGGCCACGGCCATCTATGTCACCCATGATCAGGTGGAAGCCATGACCATGGGAAACCGGATCGTGGTGGTGAACAAAGGCGCCATCCAGCAGGTGGGATCGCCGCTGACCGTTTATCGCCACCCGGCCAACCAATTCGTCGCCGGATTTATCGGCAGTCCGGCCATGAATTTTATCCCCTGCCGTCTGCGGCGTAAAATGGATGCCACGGTTCTGGATAACGGCGATTTCAGCATCCCGCTGGCACCTGCCCTGGGCAAACGCCTGCAAGCGACCGGTGAAAACGAGTTCATATTCGGGATCCGCCCCGAAGATATCATGGAAAATAACCATAATACACAATTGCCGGTCGATTATCCGTCGTTTAAAGCCGGGGTACACGTCATCGAACCGCTGGGAAAGGAAATATCCATTGATATCAATACCGGCGAGCATACCATGACGGCACTGGTCAGCTCCGATTCAAAACTGCGGCTGAACGACACCATCGAGATGGTGTTGAACATGGATAAGAGCCGCATATTTCGAACCACCACCGGAGAAACCATCGGTCCGGACTGAACAACATCACACCCCTTGTCACTGCATCCATCCCCTCTCACTCCGGTGCACTTCGCTGGCCCCACCAGGGGTCCTTATTCATCCCCCCTATCCGTTTCGGGTGGCCGGTACGCCGGCTGGTCTGAAACCGGATCGAAGTGCGTCTCTCAGTCCGCAATCCCGAACATGTTCTTTTTTCCGAATACCGGTATTCGGAAAAAAGAACATACGCGGATTCAAACAATGCCGTCCTTCCGGCCAAACCGGCTGGCCACTTAGTTAACCATTAGATTTTATTACTTTAATATCTGAACCCACACTATGGCACATCAATTGCTCTAAGCCCTGTGTAGAAAAGAGCTCCCGGCAGCGGGGGGAAACGGGAACCGGCTACTCAGTCCGGTGCATCAACAGCAACATCTTAAAAAATTCAGGGGGAAAGCATGACACGACAAACGGGAAACACCAGGAAGGTCAACCATCGAACGGGTCTTAAGCGTACTGAAAAGCGAGCAACATCGTGGCAATCATTGTCCATGATGATCCTGGCCATGGCGGGTATGGTATTTTTAAGTGCCTGCGGCGGCAGCGGCGGCGGTTCATCGTCCGGTTTCGGAGGGGATGTGGATGCACTGTCAATACCCAGCCGTGTAATGCTCACCCGGGCGGAAGACGACAGCGTCTCGGCTTCGACCAGCCAGAACGGTTTTTCCAGAGCCGTGTATACGGATGAGGGTACGGATTATACCAACCTGGTAAAAGACTCCTGGGTGGATGATACCGATGCCTTGGAAATTGTGAACGATATACTGGGCGTGGTTCAGGATACCGCATATGGAGAGTTTATGAACGACGGCCCGTATCTGGCCCTGGTCAAAAAAGTCGGTGATTCCGAACAAAGCCAGACCGGCCAGTCCTCAACCAATGCAACCACCGAAGAGTTGATGGAGATGGTGGTGGATGTCACCCGTGAAAGCAATGACGACCCCATGATCGTCAAGATCTGGGTGAAAGAGAGTGATGGCTCCGGTGGAAATGCCATGCTGATCCGGGGATATTTCGAAGTCACCGAGGGTGTCAGTGATGAATACCCCTACGGCGCCATGGAAGCGCATTTCACGGGTACCCCCCTGGACGGCAACGGCAATGAACTTGACATCGATGCCGGTTTTGAAATGGCCATGCGTATCGGTGCGGCCGGCGGGAGCGTGACCATCGAACTGGTGGAGGACGGCACGGAGCCGGAAGGGTTCTACAGCACGAATGTGAATGTTTTGGCCAGCAGTGATCTCACCGAAGGCAAGGCGTATATTGAAGAAGAAGAGTCCTGGGGCGGTGGATCCAACGAGATGACCGCGTGGTTCGCCTACAATGATGATTACTTCAAGGTGGACGAAGATGATGTCATCTCCGTCTATAGCAAAAGCGACCTGGTACATAAAATCTACCGCTATCGGCTCTTTGACGAGGATGGTGCCCTGGTGGAGAGAAATTCCGGATTCCCCATTCGATTTGAAGACGGCGGTCATGGCTATGCCGGCTACCATGGGATCTGGTCACCCTTCGGTGGTGAAGACATGGATGGTGAAACCGTTATCCGGGAAGGCACTTTCGATCAATACACCATTGTACAAAAAGCAGGGAAACTGATCAAACACAGTAAAGAAGAAATCCTGCTGAGCAAATTGAACGGCATTGAATTGAGCACGTGGGACTGTGATGAAAGCGGATGCCAGGACCTTGTGGTCAAATATGATTCAACCGCCGAGGAATTTGTGAAACGCGGATACCGCAACGAAGAAACCAATTGGAATGTCGAACCACTCCCCATAGGAGAGCAGACGGCCGTTGCATTTGAGCAATGGGAGGGTGCATGGGCCGAAGCACTGCGCGCGTACCTGCCGTTGGGATCATTATTCAACGAATCCGGAGATCTGATCGATCCGGAGGGGACACTAAGTTACCATAATGAGACAACCGTCGTACCCGGCTCCGACAATCTGCCGGTAAACGCCACGCTTCACCACTTCGGACCGGCGACGCCGGGGTCTCAGGATTGGTCGAGTCCGGATTGGCGTGAGTATACCTTCGATGCCAGCGCAATGATGCTGAAAAACGGTGCCGAACCCATCGTATTCGAGTCCGGTTCCGACAACGATTGGGGTTGGCATATCATGCCGCTGGTGCCGGATGCGGATTGGTCTGAATCGATGGAGCCGCATGAGGTCTGGAACCTGGATGTCTTCTACTCCTGGACCACCGGTGAAGATGACTGGAACAAACTGACCGTATTGCAGGACGGCGACGGCGACTATGTGGCCTTTGATGCACCCTTGCGGATCAACTACACCCATCAAACCGGATATGATATCAACTATGACACAAACGATCCCAACGATGGAAAAATCTTCGGTATGGAATGGGATGGTTTTGACCTGATGATTCCATGGAAATTCGATGAAGACCATGACGACTGGTTTCCGGTTATCAACCTGAGAGACAGCCATGCCGACGGACCATCGTTCACGGTCGGCAGCAACACCTACTACGTGAAGGCCGCCGAAGAAAGCCTGGTCATGAGCGAAGTGGATGATATCAGCGTAGCGAATTCACTGGAAATCGACTACACCTTAACGGCGACCGCTCTGGAGTACGATGCCTCCAAGACAGAACTGGTGGGCGCATACCCCACAAGTGTTGACCTTGAAGTTATCAAAGGCGAACTGGTGAACGCCGATTAAATAATATAGCAGGCAATACCTGAAACCCCCAACCAAAAGCAGCGAGGCCCGTGCCCCGCTGCTTTTTTTTGGGTTTCCGGTTATGGTTGAACAGTTGAATTAAAACACAATGAGTGTTATGACGCCCATTATCTAAATCAGACAGCATTCCACCATTTGACCTTTGAAATTTGACATTTGATATTAAACATCAGGTCAAACGGCAATTCACCCACGTGAAGAGACACCCACAACCACTCAACCACACAACAAAGCGAACAAAAAATGGGCTTTCTCAACAATCTGTTCGGCAAATCGGTGGAGACCCTCGAGAATGAAGGCGATATTTACGCAACGCAGCAATCCTGGGGCAATGCCAAGATCAAATTCGAAACCGCATTGGAAAAACTGGAGGCCGACGCCCCTCACAAAATCACCCACCTGGACATACTGGCCAAAAAAATCGCACAATGCCGCGAAAACCTGGCCGCAGAGCATGCCGCCAACGCCGCAGAACTGATTGCCGCCCGATGCTGGGCAGACGCCCGGGAACTTTTGGAACTGGCCGGTCAACTCACCGAAGATCCTGAACGGCGCAGGGAGATAGAGCGGCTGTCTGTGGAAACGGACCAGGGGGAAGCGCAACACCCGGAAGCCGGCATCGATGATGACTATTATTCGCCCGATCCCGACAACTTCGACGCATCGAACGATGTCGCTGAACATGATGATGAACAATTCGGAGCCCTCTGCAACACCCTGCCCGACCCCGTGCAGGAAGCGTATTATGGGTACGGCGAGTCCTTTAAAACCGGTTTCCTGGCCTTAAACCGGGGGGATTTTGAAACCGCTGCGACCGCATTGTCCAAGGCCTTGGCTGAAAACCCCGATACGGGTGCCTACATCGAATTCGAACTGGCCAATGCCTGCCTGAACCTTGGTGACACCACCCGGGCGGAAGCCCTTTTCGTGAGCTATCTGACCAATTACCCCGAGGCATTACCGGCCTACCGGCTGTTATGCGAAATCTACTGGGAATCCGCTGAATTCGCAAAAGCCGATGACTTGCTGGCCCGGATACCCGAATCGGTGTCCCGGTCCGTGGCCACGTTTCTCCTTCACGGAGAGCATCTCTTTCAACGCAAACGATTGGATGCCGCCAAGACCTTCTACACGGATTGTATCCATAACTACGGATCGAATCCAGTCATCGTCCGGGAACTGGCCAAGGTCTGCGAAGCCCTCGGTCAAAAACAGGAGGCCCTTGGTATCTATACCGATCTCATTGGTGAATGCACGGGGTGCGGGGCCCGGGTGGAGCCCTTCCTGAAACGAAAGTACGCGGATTTGAACTTTGACCTCGGCAATGCCTCCGTGAAAATTCTGGAAACCTACCTCTCCCTGGCCCAGGAAGACCCGGCGAATGCACCGGAATACTTTCTTCGGGTAAGCGCAATTTACGCACAAACCGGCAATGACGCGGAAGCCCGACGATTCACCGAAATCGCCGGAAAGATCAAAAATTCAGAATTGAAAAATTAAAGCCCCCCATCACACTGCGGGACATCTTCCACCATAAGGGAATCTATCTGATTTTGGGAGACCATCCATCCATGAAATATATCCCCGCGTTAATCCTTTTATACTTGAATCTGCTCGTACCACCGGTCTTCCCGGAGGAGACCGACACGGAGGTTCTCGAAAAGGCCGAGGATATACCGCCGAAGAGATCCGGAAAATCCGGGGTGGCAACTTCATGCGGGTGTTCAGCACAGTCGCCGCCAATGGCAAGGCGGCGATCTGAACACGGGCCACAATCTCTCCTTTTCCTGTGAACTCGTCGCCCCCCTATTGTACGATGATCCGTACCTCCGCCGATGTCTCCTTTCCAAATGGCGCCTGGACGCTGAAACGATGGGTTCCCGGGACCAGCGGCCACCGGATGCTGTACGGAAAATCCGCCAGTTGATAAGGCTTTCCGTTCACGAGCCACAGGACCTCAGGGATACGGGGCTCTACGCTGGCATGGAGCGCCAGGGCGTTCAGGGATTCAGGGGTCTCCGGATTGATAAATACACGGTATCCGTTTTCCGGGGCGTCAATGGACAACCTCACCGGCACGAGACCTGTGAGGGTATGACCGGAATCGGTATAGGCGGTTTTCACGGGCGCCGGAATTTCGGCGGTATCCATATCCAGGGCACTATAGCTTTCGGGCGGCATGGGGATTTGTTGGGACAACGCCCAGCGATGGAATCGGTCCGGCAGACGCGTATAATACCGGTTTTGTGTATATTCCGGCGGTGTCCACGGACCCGCCCGGAGATGGTTACGCACATCCACGGGCACCATGACCGTCGCAGCGGTCTCGTCGGGTGCCTGGCCCGGCGGAAACCATTCCGGGATCTTTTTTGGGGAATGTATCGTGGCGATCCTGCCGGTGAGGGCGCAGATCTCGCGGACCTTATATCCTTCCGGATGTGGAAAAAACAGCTCGGTGCTGCGGCGTTCCGCACGCGGGTGCAAAGACATCAAAATATCCCTGGCCACCGTTGCGGCACTGCCGGCCCCGCCAAGCCGGTTCATGGGAAGCGCATCCGCCCTTCCCACCCAAACACCGACCATATATTGCCTCGAATAGGCCACCATCCAGGCGTCCCGGAAGTCCTGGGAGGTGCCTGTCTTCAGGGCCACGGGAAAGGGGTATTCCATGGTGCCCATGCGGGGGAAAGCCGGCAAACGCGCCATGGAATCGCTGAGAAACAGGGTGATCTGCCGGGCGACGCCGGCGGACATGACCCGTTTACCGGCGGATACGGCCGGAGAAGCCGTCCATTTGAGCGGCAGGAACATACCATCATTGGCCAGGGCCCCATAGGCCTGCACCAGTCTTTCAAGTGTTGTGGGCAGGCACCCGATGGAAATACACTGGCCGTAATGACCGGGTCCGTAACGTCCGTCATGGATACCGAGATTTTCCAAAAAAAAGAAGGTCTCATCGATACCATTTTGCTTGGAGAGATTAACCGCCGGAATATTGCGGGAGTTGGCCAGGGCCACCCGCGGCAGCAGCGGGCCCAGGAAGAAATTGTCCGCATTGGCCACCCCGCTGGATACGCGCTCCAGATCTTCCAGAATGGTGGCCGGTGTAATGATTCCCCTTTCCAGTGCCAGCGCATAGACAAAGGGTTTCAACGCGCTGCCCGGTGACCGTTGGACACGGCAGAAATCCATTGCCCCGGCATTTCCGGACGTATAATTTGTCGAACCCAGCCAGGCCAACACCTCCATGGTATCGCGCTTGACGACCATGGCGGCGATGTGGGCGGCACCGGCATGTTGCCATGTCCGTATAAAGCGCCGGGCCACGGTCTGGACGACCTGTTGGACCTCCGGATCCAGTGTAGTGATGATGCACGGTTCCCGGCCGTCGGACAGGCGGCCTGTCCCCTGGATCAGCAGGGATTCCAGATTCAGGATGGCGTGAAGCGTGTTAGCCGGCCGCCGGGATTTCGGCGGAACGGTCAGCTTGGAAATCTGGGAAACGGCCAGGTGATAATCCGGTTCGTTGATGACCTTTTCCTGAACCAAAAATCGGAGAATCCGCCCCCCCCGGTCAATGGCGCGCGCGCGGCCCGCGGCGGTGAAGGGGTTCATTCTGCCGGGTGCCTGGGGGATGGCCGACAAAAAGGCGATTTCCGCCCAACTCAGGTCCCCGGCGGGTTTATCCAGGTAAATTCTCGCCGCATGGGCCATGCCGTGGCTCTGGTTGCCGTAGGGAACCAGCCGAAGATAGTGTTGCAGAATCTTATCGCGGCCATGGCGGAAGGTCATGACCAGGGCGGTGACGGATTCAAGGATTTTGTTCAGATACGTTCTCCGTGCCGGGGACTGCATACGGGCGATCTGCATGGCAATGGTGGATGCCCCGGAAATACGCCGCCCGTGCCGCAGGTTCTGCCCCAACGCCCGCCCCAACGCCACCACATCCACACCCGGATGGTACCGGAACCGGCGGTCCTCCAATGCCAGGGTGGCCGCCGCCACCCGCTCCGGCACCGGATCCAAAGGCCAGTACCCGTACCCGGACCTATCGCTGCCACCCACCTGTGCCAGAAATTGTCCATGCCGGTCCAGGAGAAGGAATGTGGGGGCGGGGGTGGTCAACGCCGATCGGGACATGGCCGTGGCGAAGATGCCCAGGCCGGAAACCAGGATACCGGTCACCAGGATCACGGCGGCAAGGATCATGCCCGGACCCCGGAACCATGGGGCCTTACGAACTATTTCAGAAAATCTCGGTACCAATTGTCAATTCTCATAACCAGTGGAAACGGATAATTTCAAATGTCAAAACCCAAGTTATAAGTGGCGGAATAGCTGAAACGACAATCCACTTCTTTTCATCCGCAATCGGTCCTATTCTCCGGCCTTTGATTCGATCACCACTTTCACACCATTCCCCTGCCCGTTCACCGCCTGCTTGTACATCATCTCCGCATAAGCCGGCGGCTGGATGTATTGGCCGGGAATGACGGCCCGGGTCCGGAAATAAAAATGATAGATTCCCTTGGGCAGCTGGTTATAATAAAAGGCCATCTGGTCGTCCATATAGGCGACATAGTCAGGTGCCCGGGTCAAAACGCCCTTGGGCCGGCTTTCCGCGGCGGCCGTGGCCAGGTTCGGGTTCATGGGCTCCATGCCCGCGGCCAGCGGCACCACCACGGCCACGTAATGCCGGTCTTCGGGATTGACCAGTTCAACATGGGTCTCCACGATGTCTCCCACACCGAACCCCAGTTCCGAACCGGGCGTATCGATCTTCTCGCGGACAAAGGGTTTACCCTCATCCGCCACCCGGAGAATTTCACTTCGCACGACAAACCCATTGGTCCGTGACGCCGCGTGGCTGCCGTCATCGCCGGGCAGGTACCGGATATCGCTGCGGACAGCCAGGCGGTCTTCAGGACGTGAATTGAGAAGTTTCAATGAAATTTCATGGGCGTCGGTGTAAATGGTTTGTTTGAGGTCGTTCCCGGATGACAGCTCGATCGTTCGTTTCGTGCCGCCCGTGAACTCCTCGATGGTTTTCGGCGTTCCATCGGCCGATTCCTGCCGATAATGGTCCGTCAACGCCAGAAGTGCGGCGGCATTGGCATTGGTGCTTCCCCAACCGTCTCCTTGTCCAAGCGTGACCAGGGCACGGGCCAGAAGGTCCTGATCCCGGGATCCGTTGTTCATCCGGGCGACGGCGCGGAGTACTTCGGAAATGGTTCGGGTCTCGGATGGGAGGACCAGGGCGTTGTAAATACTCACCGACTTTTGCAGCCCGCCGTAAATCTTCTCTCCCTGGTGGAGTCTGAACACGAGCCCCTTGAAAAGCCGTTCCCGGAGCCCCTCCATGACATCCCCACCGGCTTCGCCGGACCGGGCCAGTGCCTGGGTGACATGGGCAAGGCTTTCCAGAGAGAGAAATTCCGATTTGCGCGAAAGTTCGGCGGCATATCCTTTGTCCAGCAGGCCGGCATCCGCCAGGGCGATGAGCGACCAGCAGCGGTCCGCGTATGCCTCCCCAAAAATATGGTGGGCATAATCCGACCTGAGCGCCTGCTTAAGGCTGCGGCTCGCTTCCGCCATGAGCTGTTCGTTCACCGGATAACCGGCATCCCCGGCTTCCACCATAAATTGAAGGGTCCAGGCGGTGAGGGATACGTACCCCGTGGATCCCGGCCAGTAGGCGGTCAGGCCGTTGGCATCCATCACCGAATCCAGCCAGGCCAGGGTATCATTGACCACCTTGTCGATCCGTGCATCATTGTCATTGTCGGCCAACAATGTCCGGAATTTTTTTGCCGCCAGAAACGCCCGCGCGCGGCTGATGCGTTGTTCCGTGCACCCGTGGGGGTATTGGTAAAGATAATCCAGGCCGGCGGCCATCCTCACCAGGCCGGGTTGGCCGGATATGAGCAAAGACCGTTTGAGGCTGCCGGGCCGGACGGTTTCGGTCACCGCCGGGATGATCAAGGTTTCATCCCCGGCAAGCCCGGCCAATTTCTGTTCCCTCACCGGACGGCGGTCCGGCCGGATGGGCAACTCCACGGAAAAGGCGTCCCGCGCTGCATCGGCGGTTCGCTCCACCCCCACAGTGATCCTGACGGTATCACGGTCGAGGCCGCCCCCGGGCGTTATCGTCTGCGGCAACACCCGGACCTCATATTCAATCCGGTTTGCGCGCCCGGGATCCCATTGAAAAGACTGTTGACCGGCGGTTTGCAGCTCAAGGCCCTCGGCACGCATCTCTGACTTGCCGTCACCGCCCTCACCTTCCACCACCCGGCCGATAGCAACGGCGGAAAACCGGTCACCGGGTCGCACGAAACGCGGGAGGGAGGGCTGAACGATGACCGGCAGGCGGACCGCCACTTCCCCTTTTCCGAACCCGAACCGGTCCGGGCCGCTCACCGCCTTGGCCCGAATTTTAAAGCGGGTCAGGTTATCCGGCAGTTGGACCTGAACCACGGCCGTTCCGGATCTGCCGATGATGATGGCCGGGTTGAAATAGGGTACCGGTGAAAAATTCTTGCGGATGGTGACCCGGTCCAGGAGATCCGCGGGAGCGGCCATTCTGGCTTCCATCATGTCCGGTGCGTCGCCCCCGGGCTCCTCCATGAACGGCAAGTATCCCTGCACCTGATTCCGGACGTCCCGGATGGTGATCCGGGAATCCCGGTGCACGATGAAATCAGGCAACGGATCCAGACGCTGCTCCGTTCCGAGGGCCAGTGCGGCCTGATCCACCAACCACAGGGTGACTTCCCCGGCAATGGGCTTTTCATCGTTGTCCGTAAGATTGATGGTCACATCGATTCGGTCACCCGGCTGGGCTTTATCCGGATGCGCCAGGTCGACCAGAACACGATGTTCATTGGTTTTCACCGTCACCCACACGCTGGCGGCCAGGGTGGCGGGTTTGCCAAGATCCGGCTGCACCGGTGACTCCGGGGCTTTACCGACACGGCCCCGCATGAGCAGGAAATGAACCGGTATGGCCGGAATAAATTCCCGATCGATGTCGAGGGTAAAAACACCGGTTCCATTTTTGATATCCACCCATTCATATCGGTTCCGGTCTCCGGGAATCTCCACCACCGCTATGGCGCGGGCATTCTGAAACGGACTTTCCAGGACCAGTTTGGCGGTCTCGCCGGGGGCATAGGATTTCTTTTCCGCAGTCACCGTAAACGTCTTGGCTGCGGGCTTTGACCAGGTCACCGGTTCTTTACCGCCGGCAAACAAGTCCACCGAGACCATCTGGGACCGGCCCAGCAGGTCGGACGATTCCACCTGGACGATATATACACCGGCGCCGGGAAGTGAAAATGACAGTTTTTCGACACCGGTTTTACTGGTGAAGGGCGTTTCGCTGATCTGTTCATCCACGGTCTCCGTGACATATTTCGCCACGCCCTGGGTAAAATCCCCGGCCTTGAGGTAGGAATGCCACTGACGCCGCAACAGGCGGACCACCACCTGCTGCCCGGCCAAAAGGTCGCCCCTGGCGTCCGCCACGATCACTTCGGGATATAGCAGATCCGCATTATCCTGGAACCGCGGCACCTTGAGGCCCAGTACAAACGGCGGCAGGGCCAGTACCTGATGGGTGTTGGAGACGGTTTGATCGTCAGCGCCGGTCACCGTGGACTCGATCACATAACGCCGGGGCTGGGCGGTGGGTTCAATCCCCGGATCCAATGTGATGACATCGCCGCCCTGAATGTCGGTGGTGCCCTGTACCTGCCGGGCAGGGGTGCTGCGGAATCGGGCGTAGCCGGAAAAACGGGCATCCGTGGAATAATAGAACCCTTCGCGCTTCTGGGGTGTCCAGGTATACGGGAACTGGGTCACCCGCCATTCCACGGGCTGTTCGGCAACCCGGCCACCCGCGTAGTAGGCGGCGGTCATTTGCACTTTGAACGGTTCATCCAGCCGAACCCTGTCCGGCCCATGGAGCTGAACCTCGAATTTCGGCAACCGGTACGCCTCCTTGGAAAAGGAGACCGGGCCGTAGCTTATGCCCTTGTACTCCAGGTAGGCGTAAAATTCACCGGTGGGCAACTTCGGCTCGTCAAATTGATGATAGAAACTGCCGTATTCGGTGATGGTCACCGGATATCGCCATTCCATGTCACCGGAACTCCGGACCACCAGAAACCCCTTGCCGGCCACCGGCGACAGTTTCGCCGCGCTGTACCGGCGGAAATATCCTTTAAGGTGCACGGGTTCATCGGGCCGGTACACCGGCCGCTCGGTAAACAGATGACAGATGAGCCGCTCGGTTTCCTCAACCGGTGCAAGTTCATGCAGGGTCCATTGGAGCCATGTTTCCTGCCGCGCCTCCCAATGGCTGCGGGCAAATGCCTCGGGGGGACGGGTGGGATCCAGAACCAGGTGATCCCCGCCTTTCTGCACCCTGATACGGCGGACGTTACGCTGCAACCGCCGTGCGTCATCATTGGTCAATGGCCAGGTGAAGATACCCGTATTGTCGGTATTGCCGTCTGCAAAAACACTCCACCGGTTGCTCCCGCCCTTCCGCTCCGAGCCTTCCACCAGCACCCTGGCATTTTTCACCGGTCGACCGGTGGCGATGGAGGTCACCGCGAACTTCACAGCACGGGATTCCTCGAAGGTGGACAGGGAGAGATCCGTGGACTGCACCCGGATCCATTCTCTCGACGTAGACCCGTCCAGGATGCGAATCCCCACTAGATAGGTGCCCGGAGCGTCCTTTCCGTCCAGCAACTGGAAATGGGGTGACAAATCCAGTCCGAACGAGGCGGTGGAGCCGGAACGCCGCAAGGGGATGGGAATCAATTGAGACAATGCCGGAGATCCCAGGGACTTGATCTGGCCGGACAAGGCATCGGCGGATATGTATCGATCGGGACGTGAAAAGGGTACGGGCTCTTCTCCCGGTGCAAACGGTTGTCGGTCCTCGTCAACAGCCACCGGGTGATTCGGGAACGGCCAGAACGACCGGTCCAGCGGATCCACTTTATAAATTCTCAGGTCAGCCCGCTGGAATCCCCGGCCCTTCAGGGGAACCATCTTGGGGCCGAATCGTTCCAGAATACCCTGGCTCGTTTTCCATTGTAAAAAACCTTCGGTGGCCGGGTAGTATAGAAACAGGCTTGCCGGAACGGTCATGGACAATGGCCTGCCGGCCCTATCCGTGATGTCGGCGGGGAAGAGCGACACTTGGTAAAGTGTATCCGCAACAAAATCCCCCTGCACGTATAGTACGTTGGATTCAAGGGTATACCTGAGATTTTCCACAACCGGGCTGAAACGGACCAGGTTGCGCAGGCCGGTGGGTGACGGGTCGGTCACCGGTGATGAGAACCAGATTTCCACGGTGCGGTTCTCCGCCGGGCATTCCAGGGCTTGTTCCCGGGAATAATCGGTGCGTTGGGTTGGAATGGGATATGTCTGCCCGCCACATCCGCAATGGGTGATGTGAAACGGTCTTGCCGTGGAAAAGGTAATGGTATGGAAGGCTTCAGCCCCATCATCGGCCAGGGAGAGCTTTAAATTCACCAGCACCTTGGTGCCGGGACCGATGCGCTCCTTCAGGGCGAGGACATAACCCGCCGGATCATTCCGGTTGCGCCGTTCCATGACCTTCACGGTGAAATGACGGTGGTCCAGAACCACGGCATCCGTGTCGTCCCCCCCGGGCAGGGGTCTGAGCCGGATGCTGACCATCCGGGACAGGACACCCGGATCTATGGGCTCCGGGAAACTCAGGGTGATGGCATCCACCGGGGGCAACCCGGTTTCAACGTTCGTGGGGATCGTATTTGTGGGGACCGACATGAGCGTAAAAAGCCGATGCTCCCGGTTCCCCACGGTCCAGACGAACCCGGCCATGGCGGGCCATGGTTCGGCCGGCCTGAACTGGAGCGTCCGGGCATTCAGCCATGTATAAGCCCCGGGATGCGTCGGGTCAAGGTCTACATACTTGTCCGGAAAATCCTCGGCACCGCCCTGTTTCGGTCCGGTATCCTGATCGAAAAACAGCGTAACCGGATCCCACCGCCGCAAAAAAGCATCGGGCACGATATGCGCTCCCGGCGGCCGGTGAAGGCCGGGGGGAGACGGCTCGGCGCCGGCAGCCAAGGGACAGAGGAGTAGAAGGCTCAATATGCAGCAGATTATTAATTTATCGAATATTCTGGACGCCATGTTTTTCTCCAAAAAAGAGATGAATTGAGAATATCAAATGTTAAATTACAAATTTAAAAATGATAAAACAAGAACCAGGCTCTGATTTAAAATTCATCTTCCCCTTTTTCCATCTCCAGGTATCGCCGAATCACCTCTTCAGGCGGCCCCTTGTCCGGCGGCTGGATGCCCACCACGGCGGGTTGAACCTGTACGGCACGGGCATCCTTCGGCACACTGACCTCAAGGACGTATGTGCCCGCCGGGAGATCGTGTATCTGAACCAGTCCCTGTCCCAGTACCCGGCCCTCATTGTCCATCAGCCGGCTCACCGCCTGGTCCGAATCCCCTCTGACGCCGACCCCCACCCGCCCCGGGGTGGTCACGGCAAAGGAGAAGAGTCGGTTTTCTCCGGGTGCAAGCCTGACCATCGGCCCGAGCCCCTCTTTCAAGTCGCGGATGGCCGTGAACGAATGGCGGGCGATTCCGGATAGCGCCTGTGTGCCGAGGGCCACGAGGGTGACCTGGTTTTCACCCGCCGGCAGATAGTGATGCAGGTCCACACCATCGGCATGGATATCCGCCGATGACGGGCCGTCTGCCGATCCGACCCGCACCAGGGCCGGTATGTCCGTCCCCAGTGACAGCATGGTCGGGGTGTCCCGGTTGTATCTCAAGGTCATGGTTTTTCCCGTAAGGGCTGTTCGGTTTCCGGCACGGACGGTCACGGTATTCCGGGCCGCCGGTACCTGCCACGGATTTGTTTTCCGGCTTTCCAGCCACACGGCGGTTACCCCCCGGCCATGATGCAATAGCAACCGTCCGCTGCCCGGCAACCGGAATTGCCTGCCGGATTGCAGACGGCCGTCATGGTCAAGGAAAATCCCACGGCTTTCCGGTCCGCGGACAAAAAGATGAAATCCTTCACCATCGTTGTGTGCCGGGAGATCGACCTTCAGCTCGAAAACGCCCCCATGGGAGAAGTATCGGGTAAACACGGCATCGGCGGCCACCATCGGCAATGCCGCGGTGTCCGGCGGCAACAGGGTGGCTTCGGCCATGGCCGTGGAAGAACCCGTGTGGTAAAAGGCCACCTGATCGGCCGTACGGGTGTATGTGGCCACCATATCCCGATCTCCCGACCATCCCAGTCCGGTTTGACGGCCGTCGCCGAGAAACCGTACTGCGGTCCGGGCCGGGACCACCAGCTTGATTCGTTTCACACCCTCGGGCAGATCATATGTCCGTGAATGGCCGGGCAGCAACTCAATATCGTTGACACCCCAAGTCAGGCCGCCCGAATGGCCGGGGATAAATTCATGAACCGCCAATGCCACGGAAAGGCCTGCCGCTGAGCCGCCGGCATCCCAGATATGAACCGCACCTGGGCCCTTTCCCGCCATAAGGGCCGCCGCGGTATGCTCGCCGCCCCCTGAATTGTCCATATCCACCGGGGACGGCTTGTTGGTCACGGCAGCCACACCGGGATGTCCGGACCGTGAGTCGGCCGTGATCAACAGGTGGCTATCCCCCCGGGACCGGGTCACATTCATCCGGGCCCTTCGCTGCGGCGGTAGGGAAAACTGAACATCCCCGGCCGCTGACAGGCGAACACGTCTCAATTCCATGGACTCACCGGGGGGACGATC
The DNA here is from genome assembly GCA_013003715.1 of Desulfobacteraceae bacterium. Lineage (GTDB taxonomy): Bacteria > Desulfobacterota > Desulfobacteria > Desulfobacterales > Desulfosarcinaceae > JABDIN01. The sequence continues at coordinate 146,708 of JABDIN010000108.1, forward strand.
TGAATTGATGAGCAGCCAGATCCGGTCCTGATCCGCGGTGATGATATCGTTTACCGGTTCGAATGCACGCAGCGCACCGGTGGAAACCAGAGTGCGCTCCGCATTCGCGTCGTTGAATGCAAGCAGGCCCGGACCGGACAGATTCAGGGCGGCCAGGTGCAGATCCGGCCGCGAGGGATGAACGTTCACCCAATTAAGACGCTGGTTTCCGGTATCGGCTTCGGTACCGGGTGTCAGGTCGACGGTCAGCACATGGATCGCCATTTCCGCCGGCCGCTGGTCGACGGTCCAGACCTGAAGCCGCAGGCGGGTGTCCGCCTCCCGGACCGGCACGGCAATGGCCGGTGATGTTCCGGAGAGGCGTTGCAGGGTCGACCATCCTGTTTCCCCCTGTATCTCGATGGACATACCCATGGCATGATCGGATTTTCCGGTGGCCACGAGGACGGTGCCGGGGGTCACACCGGTGATGGGGAAGGTATGCACCCTTATATCCGCAACGGAAAAGTCGGCCGGCGGTTCAAGGGGCGGCTCCATGATTTCCCCGGACTGGACCATGGATATCCGGCATTGGGCACCGGTAGCGCCCACAGGGGCAACCCGCAACCGGTAAAATCCCGGTTCCAGGCGGCGCGCGAGGTAAAAATTCCAATCCTCGGAGCGGTCATCACTGCCGTCGATCAGATTACCGGCGCCATCATACAACATGGCCCTGACGTCCTGGCTGCCGTAGGAGGAGATTTCCACCAGCCCGGATCGGCTCACGGACAAGGGGATGTCGGCAGGGGCGTTCACCTGGCGGGAATCACCGGAGACGAGCTGCAGCGTGGAAATGGCGACGACATAATCCAGCCGGTTGTTGGGGCGGACACTCTTTGCCCTGAGGCAGTATTCGCCGGCATCGAGGACCGCCGACCAGGTTTTCCCCGGTAGTATCTGCATATCCGGCGACACGGTCTGCGATGCCGGATCAACGAGGTCACCGCTCATCAGGGCACCGAGCGCAATACGTACATCCGCCGGGGCCGGCAGGGTGAAACACCATTGGTCCGGGACCCGTTCCCCGCCGGGCTCCGGCTCCATCCATCGATGCCCAACGGATGTGTTCACATCGATATGATGCGGGCCATGGCCGCTGAACGCCATGGGCTCCGGAACCTTCTCGAACAGAGTCACCGCACGGGCGGTCACCGGTTGCGGCAATATCACCAGACGATACACCCCCGGGGAAAAACGGCGGTCGAACAAGGCTCTTTGCCCGGGTATGGTCAGGGGCCATCCCCCGGCATCCTCGAGCCGCGCTGTATAGGCCCGGTTCAGCCCCAGGGTTTCCACCCGGTATCGTCCGGTTTCCGTTATCTGGAATTCGTATTGGATGCCCTCTCCGGCCGGCAGGCTTTTGCGGACCGGGATACCGGATATCAGGCGGCCGCCGTTGCGCAGAGGGGTGCGGGAGAGCATTACCCCCAGATGTCCCCGGGTTTGGCCCCGGGGTTTCACCGACAACTGATAATCCCCCTGCCGCAGATATTGTTGAATCAAAAAATTCCGCCCCACGCCGTTGGCTGCCTGCCGGTCGAAGGATACCATGGTTCGCGTTCTCAGGTTGCCTTCGGTTTCCAGCAGACCGGTGGATGCCAGCCGGTACAGGGAGTCGGATGCCACCTTGACATTAAAGGTCGCTGTCTGCCGCCGTTTCAGATCCAGGTAGATGGGCGAGGTATCGTCCAGGGTCCGGAAATCCGGTATGGCCGCCAATTCCCGTTCGGGCAGCGGGGGCAGGGAAACGCTCTCCTTCAACCGCTCGGGCAGGAATTCCAGGTTGTATTGAAAGGCCTTGTCACCGTCATTGGGAATGCGGATACGGTATTGTCCGGCAGTCAGGTGATGAGTGGCTTTTAAAGCACTGCGGTCCACCGCCAGTTCAATTAGTTGCCCGCTACCGGCCACGGCGCGGACATCTCCGGGCTCATCGACGCGGATCGGGATGTCCAGAGACCTGCCCGGTTCATGGGTAACGGGAAGCGCATCCTGCAAATCAATGGGCAGCGGCCGGAGCACCAAACCGGTTTTCACACCGGGCCGTTGATTCAGGTACAAGGTGTACCGGGAGCTGTTGTCGAGCATCCGACTGCCATACCGGTTGCCATACAACGGAAAGGCATATTCGGGCGCACCGATAGCCCGTACGGGATCCAGGCGGACCTCAAGAATGCCTTTCCCCTGGCTTGCCGGAGACATGGTGAGTTTATAAATACCGGTGTCCAGATCCCAGGTATATCCGGCATTCCGAAACGCCGGCGGCTCATAATTTTTCGGCCGTCTTATAAAAAACGGCTCGATCCGGTACCGGGCATGGGCCCCGGTTTCCGAGAGGGTATATCCGCCGGCATCCCTGACGTCGATAAAAAGGGTGAGCTGGCTCAACAAGTTGAATTTACCCCGCCACCCCGTCCGTTCGTCCAGGCGGACCAGTTGCCTGTCGACCAACCGCTCCGTCTGATGCCGGGGTGTTTCCGTCAACAGCGAGGTCACATCCACGGTGTCCCGCACATCACCGGCAGTGATGGTGCTGATCCAATGGGCCCCGTTTCCCTTGATCCGGTGCTCCCGGGCGGCATTGAAATGCTGCAGAACGTATGGTTTACCGGTTTCACGCTGAATGGTCACCTGATTGTATCCATTGTCGGCACGGGCCGAGGAGAGTTCCGCCACGGGCGGCACGGATTTTTTGCTGATACCGGCACTGGGGCCGGACACGGCAAAAGGGCGGTTTGGATTGAAGGGCGATACCTGAATCCGGGCGTTTTCGGCCTCGGGCAGTTCGAGACGGTAAAAGGTTGCCGATTTGGGTACAAGGAACCGGTCCAGACCGAATGGACCTGCTTCATAGTGCCCCCGGCCCGCCGTGGGGAGAGTGGGAATACCATACCGGATATGGAACGGAAACCGGTCGTCATCCCCGGTCCAGTCCAGGGGGATACCCCCGTAGGCGGTGACCCGGTACAACCCGGCATTGAGACGCGCCGTCAGCCGGCATACACGAAGGAACCTTCCGGGTGCCGGTTCCAACATATTTTTTTCCGGAACGGCATCCACCAGCCAGGAGCCGTCTTTCCAGAATCGCAAATCCGTGAGACTTCGTCCGGCCGCCTCAATGGCCACAACCTCGTCTTTTGGTATTCGCAACCAGAAAGACCGCTGTTCCACATCTTTCAGCTCGGATCGAACCGTCTTATACGCCACCAGCAACGGTGGTGAGGGCATATTCCGTTCAGTGAAGGGACGAACCGACAGGGTTGCCGTCCCTTCTCCTTTTTCATGGGAGGTGATGATCAATTTGTATTGGCCATGCTCGAGAAAGGTATCGATCCGCCCGTTCGAAATCCCGGCTTCGCCTGACCGATCCCCTGGACCGGCCATGCGGTCGATCAATTGCAGCGCCGATCCTTCCGGGCCTTGGACACTCAGGGCATACCGGCCGAAATCAGGGATGGTGAGAACCGCTTCCTGCCTGCCAGTGGCGGGAAGCGTTGTTTTGGACAGCACAAGCGCCGCGCCTTCCGCCGGGAAAGCAACCGCCAGGATGACAATCATCGCGGCATTCGCCATGATAAAACAGGGAGACAAGGCATCACGGGCTGAGACAAGCAAAACTCCGAACCAGCGGCGATTGTATTTCATGGCAATCGATACTCCTTGGAAAGATAAAGGTGAAGAGCTCCCCTGATGCTGCAGAGGCGATGCAGCCAGAACCGTCGGGGTGAAGAGATCCGTGAGACTATGGGACGACAATACCAGAAGCCGGTGCCAAGCTCAAGAGCGCTTTGTTGCGGGCAAAGGGCGACCGCATCTGGAATCGGCGCGGATTGTTTAATCATCCATTCGGCGGGGTCCGGTGATGACGCCGGCATTGCATTTTTTGGCGATGTTGGCCAGCATGCCTTTGAATACGTAATCATGGAACGGGGATACGCTGTACCAGTAAACCAATCCGGCCAATCCCTTGGCAAGGAACCTGGCATTCATGGTCAACTCGGTATGCGCCCCGTCCCGGGATTCGACGATGAATTCAAGGATAGCTTCTCCGGGTAGCCTCATTTCCGCGAGCAGTACCAGTCGTCGGTGTATACGGACATCCAGTACCCGCCAGAAATCAAGGACATCACCAATTTGAATGCGACGGGGATGACGCCGGCCGCGATCCAGACCCACACCACCCACCAGTTTGTCCATAAACCCCCTCAGCCACCAGAGCCGGCCGGCAAAATACCAGCCGGTGTCTCCACCGATATTTTTTATCAGCTCCCAGACTTGATCCGCGGATGTCCTGATCCGGATATGATAGGCGCAGGACATGATGGCGCCCCCCGAATAGGGTTCATCGCCTTTTTCAACCCATTCGGGGCGGTGCACCATGCCGGCATCGGTGTAGTAGGTGTCCACGATCTGTTGGGAAATCTTTTCAAGGGCGCGTTGAATCGCCTGGTCGCAGCTCATAAGGCGCTGGGGGACGATGTCTCTGATGCGGCTGTCACGGCAGATCACCTCATGCCCCAATCCCCGGATCAGGGGACTCACCAGATGACGGGGAACAGGCGTGATCAGGCCGACGAGATAGGAAACCAGTCCCAGGCCGAAGAAGGGTAAAATGATGGTTCGCCTTCTCCCTAACCCGGCGTGTTTGCTGTAAAGATCTATCAGATCCTTGTAAGTGAGGATATCGGGTCCGCCGATGTCATAGGTCTGCCCGATGGTCTCATCCCGGGCCAGGCATGCCACAAGGTAACCCAGGACATCCCGGATACAGATCGGTTGGCACCGGGTGAACAAGGTCTTTGGTGCGACGATTACCGGGAGCCGGTCCACCACATAACGGATAATCTCGAATGAGGCGCTGCCGGATCCTAAAATGACAGCCGCCTGCAAAATGGTAACCGGAACCGGTCCTTTCCTGAGAATCCGGCCGACTTCGTACCGGGACGCGAGGTGTCTGCTGTCCGAAACACCTTCTCCACCGATACCCCCCAGATAAATGATACGCTCCAGGCCGGCGGCACTGGCGGCACGGGCCATATTGTGAGCGGCCCGGCGGTCTGTGGCAACGAACTTCCGCCCGCTGCTCATTGAATGTACGAGGTAGTAAGCTGCCCGACATCCGTCGGCTGCCTGCCGCAGGGATACCGGATCCAAAACGTTCCCCCGGACGCCTTCAAAACGGTGATGCGCTTCCGGGAAGCGCGCCCGGAGTTTATCCAGGGATCTTGCCATGGCCCGCACGTGGCAGCCCTTCCGCAACAACAGCTTGACCAGGCGCCCGCCCACGTACCCGGTGGCTCCGATCACGAGCACTGGTTTCCATTGCCGTCGTGTTCCCATGGCTCACGTCCAAGAGCAATATGTCATCGACACATGCAGAAGACTGATGCTACTGGTTTTTTCGGCCGTATTGATTATAGTGAATCTTCTCATATTGCAGGCTGTTTTTCCGGTGTGGATTTTTTGTCTCCGCCGGATAGCCCATGGCAATGATAGCATCGACATCGAGCGTTGCCGGCAGCCCCAGCAGCTGTGCGACATACTCATGGGCGCTCAGCTTCTCATTGTGCATCCGCTTTCGAATCTGGATCCAGCAACTGCCCAGCCCCAGATCGGCGGCGGCAAGATGCAGAAAGATCGACGCGATGGCGGCATCCTCCACCCATACATCCGATATGCCCGGATTGGCACAAACCACCACGGCCAATGGGGCCTTTCTCAGGAACGATGCGCCATGGGGTTTTGCCTCGGACAATTTCCCGATGGTGTCCGGATTCGTCACGAAAATAAACGTCCAGGGATTCAATCCCCGGGATGAGGGTGCCCGGAGCGCGGTTTCAACGAGTTTATCCAGAATTTCCCCTTCCACCGGTTTTGGGTCGTAGCGGCGAATGCTCCGCCGCTGTGAAATCAGGTCAAGAAACATGGTTTTTCCTTTCTTCTCCGGGAGCCTGGCAGGGCTTCTGTCTGCCGGGCCATACCCTTCGATATGGACGGTTTCGATACAAACGGACAACTGACCCATTGTAGAGTTGAAAGCGAGCCGGTGACAACCGATATTTTAAAAGACAGGTTCAAATCAAATTTGACAAGACATTGCAATTAGTTTTATACGAGTGTTTACAAAGCGATACACATGTAATTCATATCCGGACGCAAAATATCAATACGCAAGCTCGCAACAGGACTATGTGTCAGCCGCCGTTTCCTCCTCATTACCGGCATATAGGCCTTCTCTCGGAACCTGCTATTGTCTGAGGATCGCTGATAATTATGAATTTCTTACGAGAATTGCACCAGGCCGCTCTGCTCACCTTTCTGATAGTCTATTTATTTCCATATACCGCCACCGCCATTGAACAATTAACCCCCGAAGAGTCCGCCTTTTTAGCACGGAAAAAAAGCATCGTTTTTGTTCATCAGACAAATTATCCGCCGTTTGAATTCGTTGATAAATCAGGCCGGTCCGCCGGCATTACCATTGATCTCGCCCGATGGATGGCAAGCACCCACGGGTATACCGCCGAGTTTATCAATATGCCGTTCAAGATGGCCAAACAGGCGGTCCTGGATGGGCGGGCCGATGTTCTGACCAGCTTGTTTTTCAGTAAAAAAAGAGATCTGTTGTTCGCATTCAGTAAGTTGATGTTTGAAGTCCCGGCACGGATTTTCCTGTCGTCGGACCGCCCGGACATCAAATCCTTCGAAGACCTGAACGGCAAGCGAATTGCCATGCAGGCCGGAGACTATGCCCGGGAATTTCTGGATTCCAAGGCGATCCATGTGGATGTGATCGACACCCAGGATTTCGGTCAGGCGGTCGAACTGCTGTTGTCCGGGAAAGCCGACGCATTGATCGGTGATGAGCAGATCGTTCTCTACCATATTTATATGAACCGGATATCGGATCGCATCAAACGGATCGGGCCAGCCCTCTATGCGGGCCACAATTGCATGGCCGTGAAGGAATCCGAAACCATGCTCGTGCGGATTCTGAACAAGGGCATCACATCCGCTATGGATGGCGGCGCCCTCGCCGGCATACGGGAAAAGTGGTTGGGAACGGCCGTCAGCCGCCCTCCTGGCCTGCTGCTGGCATACCTCCCTCAGATACTCCTGATCATCTGCATTGTGGGACTGGCCGCCATATGGGTCTGGCTGTGGAACCGGAAATTACGAAACCGGGTGGAGAAACGAACCCGGGAACTGGTGAATGCCCGGCAGGATCTGGCCAACTTGATCGAAAATCTGGATGTCGGTATCTACCAGACCAGCACCACCGGAAAAGGAACGTTTGTGAAGGTCAATTCCGCATTGGCCCGCATATTGGGTTACACTTCCCCTGAAGAACTGATGGCAACCCCGGCCATATCCCTCTATCCGGGTGTCGAAGACCGGCGAGCACTGATAGCGGAAATTGAGCGCAAAGGCCATGTTCGGGGTAAAAACATCATTTTACTCAAAAAGGACAAGACCCCCATATGGGTTTCCCTCACCACCACCGCCAAATATGATGAAAACGGCAGGATCAAGTACATGGATGGCGTCCTGGAAGATATTACCGAGCGAAAAAAGACCGAGGAGCAGATGCGGTTGCAAAACGAATACCTGACGGCGCTGCATGACACCACCCTCGGGCTTATCAAACGATTGAACCTGGATAATTTACTGCGCGCCATCGTCAAACGCGCCTGCGCCCTGGTGGGCACTGTCCATGGCTATATCCACCTGGTGGACCCGGTACAAGACAAGCTGGTCATTCGCACCGGTACCGGCATTTATGAAAAACTGACCGGGCGAGGCGTTGGCATGGGGGAAGGTATCGGGGGAGCTGTCTGGCAGACCGGCGAAGCAATCGTCATCGATGACTACGGCACCTGGGCCAAAAGGGTGAATGATCCCACCCTGGACAACCTGGCCGGTGCCATGGGTGTTCCCATAAGATCCGGGGATGCGATATCCGGTGTCATCGGCGTCAGCCACTTCACGAAACATAAGAATTTCGGCGATCAGGAAGTCGTATTGATGAAACGCTTTGCGGCATTGGTGCAGGTCGCCATGGACAATGCCGAGCTGTACTCCAGGCTTGAAGCGGAATTGATTGAAAGAAAACAAACCCAGAAAACCCTGCGCAAGTATGAACATATTGTGGCCAGCTCAAAGGATCTTATGGCGCTGATCGACGATCAGTATGTTTTCCAGGTCGTGAATGAAAGCTTTGCCTCCGCATTCAATCGCAGCCGGGGGTCCATTGCCGGGCGACATGTCTCGGAGCTTTTCGGCTACAACAATTTCCATCAGAAAGTGAAAAAGAAGATGGATCTATGCCTTGCCGGAGAAAAATGTCATGAACAAAAACATCTCGATTTCCCCGGCTGGGGCCGGAAGTACATGGATATCCACCTCTACCCCTTCTTCGATGAGAACGAATCCGTTTCCGTGATCATCTTCAATGCCCGGGATATTACAGATACCAAAGCACTGGAAGAACAATTGGTGCATGCCCAAAAGATGGAGGCCATCGGTACCCTCGCCGGCGGCATCGCCCACGATTTCAACAATATCCTCATGGGAATCCTTGGCAATGCAACCCTGCTGCTTCAGAAAATCAAACCCGGTCACCCCCATGCGGAACGCCTTATAAATATCGAATCATATGTCAAAACCGCCGCGGACCTGACCAAGCGGCTGCTGGGATTTGCCAGGGCCGGCAAGTATGAAGTGAAACCGGCTGATCTGAACCAACTAATTCTGAAGACGTCCCAGATGTTCGGACGGACGAAAAAAGAGGTTACCATTCACACCAAATTACAGGACAAGCTATACACGGCGGAAATCGATAAAAGCCAGATCGAACAGGTGCTGGTGAATCTTTATGTGAATGCCTGGCAGGCCATGCCCTCCGGCGGCCAATTGTACCTGCAGACAGACAATACCCGATTATCATCTGACTTTGTCCGGCCCCATAATGTCGCGCCGGGAAAATACGTGAAAATATCGGTAATGGATACGGGTATCGGCATGTCCCAAAGCACCGCGCGCCGAATTTTCGAACCCTTTTTCACCACGAAAAAAATCGGCCACGGCACCGGGCTCGGCCTGGCGTCCGCTTACGGTATCATCAAAAACCATGGGGGTATCATCACGGTATCCAGTGAAAAGGAGATGGGGACCACGTTCAGTATCTACCTCCCGGCATCCGATAAAAATGTGACTGAAGATATCAAACTGCCGCAATCCGATTTAAAGGGAAGTGAATCCATATTATTGGTGGACGATGAGGATATCAGTCTCAGCGCCGTGACACAAATGCTAGAACGCATGGGATATCGGGTTCTCACTGCAAACAGCGGCGAACAAGCCCTCCGAATCTATGCGGAGGCCAAAAACGATATCGATCTGGTCATCCTGGACATGATCATGCCCGACATGAGCGGCCGGGAAACCTTTGAGCGCCTGAAGGAATTGAATACCGGGGTGCGCGTGCTGCTGGCCAGCGGGTATAGTCTCAATGAGCAGGCGAAAAAAATCATGGGTATGAATTGCGACGGATTCATCCAGAAGCCGTTTACCATGGAAGAAATACACGGGAAAATCAGAGAAATTCTTTCACTGCCTGCAAATTGACGCCATTTCATCCGGATCCCGTCAGTCGAACGGCTAAGAGGGGGTATCGCCTCAAGATGAGGGCTTGCGAAAAGCATCCATGGATACGTTCAGACGATCCAGCATATCTTCATATCGATCCATCAATACCTCACAAACATCCGTGAATTCCGTTTCGGATAAAAACCCTTTGTCAAAACGCATCTTCACGGCGTCATAAGCATTGTCATACCAACGGTCCGGATCAAAGTTATAGGTCATTTTTGCCTTCCTTCCCGGAATCTGTCATAATATCCGTCCTGAAATCGGTGCTTTCCGGAGGATATAACAGCCAGGTAAACCTATGCCGAAATTATACATAGATGAATATAAACATGTGCTTAAAGGGCGGACGATTTTCATTGCCTGCAGAGAAGGCATTTTTCGTGACCACTTCTCATCCATCATCATGGATATCAAATTCCTGAACCGGCTTGGTCTGGATACGCATCTATTTCACAATATCAGCAACCGGTTTGCCAATCAAAAGTTATTCGCCGAGATTGGATCCAAACTGCCCCGCACCTGCGTCATTCGGGTTTCACCGGATCAGGATTTCTACCGGTCGGTTCTCGAATTTTCCAAGAAAGCCGGAAAGATCATCTTTCTCGAACGGAAATACCTGCTTGATCCCCAGGGATACCGCTTGAATTCGGTGACCACCCGGCACGCGCGACACCATATCGACAGCTATGGAGATTTGATTGGAAATCTCAACTTCAAGTCCATCATCGAACAAATCTGCCGCCGGATCGAAAGCGGCCACGTCGAACGGGTGCATATCCTGCCCGCCGGTAAACACAGCATCAAGCATGAATTGTTCACCGTCGAAGGATCCGGTACACTCATCGCCAACAACTTTACGGAAAACTTCACGGCTGTAAGGACGGAAGAGGATGCGCGGATTGTGGCGGATATATTGAAAACCTGCCGTAATCTCGGGTACCTGAAACCCCGGTCGCCGCAATATATCCGCCGGCATGCCGATTGTTTCTATTCGGCTAAAATCGATGGTATCGTGGTGGGATGCGTGGAAAAGATTCTGATCGATGAAAAAACAGTGGAACTGGCAGCGCTGGCAATCTCCACTAAATTTCGAAATCAACGGGTCGGATTGTTCCTCATCCGGGCCTTTCTAGAAGAGATGAAAAACCAGGGATATTCGACGGTAATATCAGTGACCAACAATCCCAAACTCATTTCGCTATACCTGTCCATGGCATTCGAAAAATGCTGCCCGGCAACGCTTAGCAAACGATTGTCGCGGTCTCCCGGAAAAGAGCTGTTCGTTAAACGATTAAACTAGCCGGCCGGGAGTATGACCATAATGTCAAATGCAAGCGCTCAAATGGCAAGTGACGGCATGTTATCTGTATTGTAAAAAACCGGCAAAGTCCTTTTTCTCACATCGGATCAATCGGTGTCGGTTTTGAACAAATCCGTGCTGATGTAGCGTTCTCCGGTACTGGGCAGCACGACGACGATGCGCTTGCCCTTGTTTTCCGGGCGCCCGGCGACCTCAAGGGCCGCCCATACGGCCGCCCCCGAGGAGATCCCGCACAACACCCCTTCCGTTTTGGCGACCTGGCGGGCGGTTTCAAATGCATTGTCATTGGAGACGGTGACAATATCATCGATGATATCCGTGTCCAGAATTTCGGGAACGAACCCGGCACCGATGCCCTGGATTTTATGCGGGCCTTTGGTGCCGCCGGACAGGACCGGAGAGGCTTCGGGTTCAACAGCGATGGATTTGAATGCCGGTTTCTTGGCCTTGATGAATTGGGAAATACCGGTAATGGTGCCGCCGGTGCCGACGCCGCTGACCAGGATGTCTGCGGTGCCTTCGGTATCCTCCCAGATTTCCTTGGCGGTGGTTTCCCGGTGTGCTTCCGGATTGGCCGGATTTTTAAATTGGTCCGGCATATAGGCATTGTCGGTTGATTCGGTTATTTCCATGGCTTTTTGTATGGCGCCGCCCATGCCATCGGCCCCCGGGGTCAGCACCAGTTGAGCGCCCAGGTGTGTCAGCAGCTTCCGGCGTTCAACGCTCATGGTATCCGGCATCGTAAGGCAGAGGCGATACCCTTTAGCGGCGCATACGAAAGCCAGCGCGATACCGGTATTGCCGCTGGTGGGTTCGACGATCAAGCTGCCGGGGCCTATCAGATTCTGCCTCTCGGCGGATTCGATCATGGACCGGCCGATGCGGTCCTTCACGCTGCCCAGGGGATTTTGGAATTCAATTTTTGCCAGAATCTCCGCGCCGGCGCCGTTGGCAATTCGGTTTAAACGGACCAATGGTGTCCGGCCGATGGTGGATTGAATGGTATTGAATATTTTCATGTTGTCTCCTATTCACAAAAGGTGATCATTTTCAGACCGGCTACCCTGCCTCCTGAATGGCGATTTTTGACCGGTTGGACTTGTACACAAGCTTCGGGTTTTCCAGAAGCACCGTCGTATCTGCGGGCACGCTGCCGGTGATCCACACGTTGCCGCCGATAACCGACCGGGCGCCGATGATGGTTTGGCCGCCCAGGATGGTGGCGCCGGAATAGATAATCACATCATCCTCGATGGTGGGGTGACGTTTTTTACCGCGCAATTTTTTCCCGGCGTCCTTGGGCAGTGACAATGCCCCCAGCGTAACCCCCTGGTAGACCCGCACATTCCGGCCGATTTCGGTGGTCTCCCCGATGACGATACCGGTGCCGTGATCGATGGCAAACCGCTCACCGATTTGAGCGCCGGGGTGGATATCGATACCGGTCTCCCGGTGTGCATGTTCGGTCATTATCCGCGGCAGCATGGGGACACCATGTTTGCTGATTTCATGCGCCACCCGGTAAACCGTTATGGCATAGATACCGGGATAGCAGAAGATTATTTCATCGTAGCCTTTGGCCGCCGGATCGCCGTCAAACGCCGCCTGAACATCCGTGGCCAGAATCCGCCGCAAGGCCGGAACGGATGACAGGACATCAAGGGCGATCTTCTGCCCGAGCTCTTCACAATCCTTGCAGGATTGGTGATATTTGAAACAATCATGACGGATATGGTGGGTAATGTTTTCAGACAGCAGATCATAGAGTTGGGATACGGATTGTCCCATGCCATACTTCAGATTTGCCGGATCCAGCTTTTCCTTTTCATAATATCCGGGAAATAAAATCTCCCTGAATTTGTCTATTATTTCGGAAACATAACCTTCTGTTGTAAGGGGTTCATACTCCACATGGGAGAACGCGTCCGTATCAATGCAATCCTTGATGATTTGTTCGGCAATCTCCGGCAACCTGGCGCGGATGCCGGCACTCACCTCGGCATCGGTCCGGCATGCCTTATCGAGTTCCAGGGTGTTCTTTACCATTTCCCGTCTCCTTGGATATGACTGATTCTGTTAACATAAGCAGATTATTATTGCAGGCAAGATCATCCGGTGGAACTGGACGTATTCAACTTGTACCCCACCCCCTGAACCGTGAGGATATAATTCGGCTGGTCCGGATTTTCCTCGACCTTCGATCGCAGATGCTGGACATGGACATCGATGGCACGGCTCCACTTATACAGGGTTTTATCCGGCCAGATCTCACGCCGGATGGTATGCCGGTCCAATACACATCCCGCGTGTTTTGACAGCAGGGACAGGATTTCGAACTCTTTTTTGGTCAGGTTCACGGAGCGGCCGCCGACCATGACCTCCCGTGTGTCCGGATCGATGAAAAGACCGTTGATCTCCTGCGCCACACCGGATGGATGCGAGGTTTGCATTCTTCTCAAACAGGCATTTATACGGGCGGCAAGCTCCAAATAGTCGAAGGGTTTGACCAGGTAATCGTCCGCACCGCTCTCCAGGCCCAACACCTTGTCCGAGATGCCATCCTTGGCGGTCAGCATGATAATCGGTACCGGTGACCGCCCACGGATTGCCCGGCATACCTGTATGCCATCCATATCCGGCAGCATCAGGTCCAGCACCACTAGTTCCGGTGTATACCGGTCGAATATGTCCAGGGCTTCCTGCCCGCAGCTCGCCATGTCCGGCGTATACCCGTCGAGCCGCAGGTTATCCTCAAGAATAGTCCGAATATCCGGATCATCGTCGACAACCAGTATGTGATGCTTTTGGACGGGGTTCACCATGATCACTTCCGTATGGTAAAAGTTCAATTCAACAAGTCCTGATGCTGCGGCTCCATGGGAAGTGCGAATTTGAAAACACTTCCTTTACCCGGCCGGCTCTCCACGCTGATCCGTCCTCCGTGTGCAAGGACCAGCGCCTTGCAAATGGAAAGCCCGATGCCGGAGGATCCTTTGTGCACATGATCATTGGGCCGTCCGGGTATCTGATAGAACTTTTGAAATATGGCGTCGTGATGCCGTGGATCGATACCGGGTCCCTCATCCGCAATCGCCGTCGTGATATGGTTGCCGCTGCGCGCAATGTCAACCTGCACCTTGCTGTGGTGGGGAGAAAACTTGACCGCATTGGAAACCAGGTTGGAAAGCACCTGAAACAGGCGGTGGGGATCTGCGTTGAGGTATAGTTCGTCCCGGCATTTCAATTCGATCCGGATTGCTTTTTCGGCGGCCACCGCCTCATGGGAGAGTATGACGTCCTTTGCCATTCCGGACAGCTGTACCCGCTGCCGGTCCAATTCCAGTCGACCGTTTTCAATCCGCGCATAATCCAGAAAATCAATGATCGTCTGGTGCAGATGCTCGGTGTTTTTACGGATGATGTTCACATATACCGGGTCCGCACACGAGGATTTGCGTATCAAGGTATCGGTTGCGCCTTTGATGGCGGTGAGCGGGGTTCTCAATTCATGGGAAATGTCGCTGAAAAAATCCGTTTTGGCCTGGTTCAATTTGGTCAACTCGCCATTGAGCTCCAAAAGCTTCCGATTGGTCGCGTGATATTGTCCGGTGGCCTGGGTAATCTTTTTTTCCAGTTCCAGGTGCTGATTTTTAAGCTTGTCGTCAATCAGGTAGCATAGGCCGGTAAGCTGGGATAACTCGTCACCTTTGATCTCCGGAACATGGTCAAAGTCCTGTGACCGGATTCGGGAGGTAATATCCCTGATCTTTCTAATGGGCCGGGAAATGAGGCGCTGGGTCAAAAAGAACAGAATCATCATAACGGTGATGGTCAGTCCGGCCATGGCCGAAAACAGGGACAACTTTTCGCTTTTGATTGCGTCCACGGCCTCCCGGCAGGGGATAAGCACACTGATGCACCCGCCGACATCGCCCACCTGATAAATCGTTGTGGTGTGGCAGCCCAGGCAGCTCTCCCGTATCAACAGCGGCGCCGCATAACGGTAAACATAGTTGCCGTTTGTCCGTTCCAGGCGGCCGAGACCGTTTTGCTCTCCGGATTTAAACAGGGCGATGGCCCGGGATTCGAACTCATCCGGCTGATTCAGGGGATTGATACCATCATGGTTGGCTAAATTGAACGAGTATAGCCGGCTCCTGCCCGCGTATTCCGACAAGCTTCGGGTCAATCCCGCAGGTGTGATACGGGTGTAGGCTTTTCCGTGCACATCATGAAGTTTCGGGCTGTCGAGGATATAGTCGGTGAAGGTGTTGTCCTTATTGGCCACCAGAACATAGTTATGGTCCGATACCCATTGACGGGTGAGAACGATCTGCCGGTGGAGGATAACCGCCTGCTTCTCCACCTGCGCCATGATGTATTGCTCCTGCCTGCCGGATATCCAAAAATACAGCGCACTGAAAACCGCAGCGAGCATCACGCCGGTGATGATCAGATACTTTAAGGAGATATGTCGACGGGCATATGTGAGCATTAGGTCTCTTTTTATGAGCTTGATGACGATCGATATTCGGGAAACCGACAATATCGATATCAAATTTGGTTTGATCAAACAAGCAAAGACCACAAGGTGGTACCGATGGGACCGACTGAGTAAAATTTACACTTTTTTTACATCCTTTTACAGCATCTTTACCTTGGGTTTTGATACTTTGATGATGACTTTCCAGATAATCTTGAGTGGAAATCGTCAATTGCCGGTTCATCACCTGCTATTTCCATCGATAAACCATTAATGATGAGGTCCTTAACCGCGTGCAACCCGTCCGGAAATTCCGGATAACATCTCCTGGGTCAGGTATGAAAAAAAAGCATATTATCGGGATAACATTGATCGCCGCCGGTATCGTTATCGGATTTCCCCTGTTCAGCATGACTTACTATACCATGGTCCGTACATCAACTCCCGGATTCTGCGCATCCTGTCATGAAATTGAGTTTGCCTACAATACGTGGAAAACATCCACCCATGTCAACAATGCCCAGGGTTTTGTGGCGGATTGCATGGATTGCCACCTGCCGGCCCCCCACGACACGATCAACTTTTTCTATAGTAAAACCTTCCACGGTATCAAAGATGTCTTTGTTCATTTTTTGGGCGGTCCCTATGACCGGGAAAAAAACCGGCAGGCCGCTTATGACGCTTTCACAAACCAGCAATGCCAGAAATGTCACCGGAATATTTTATATATCCCTGAAAAACGGGGCGCCATGCTGGCCCACCGGTCCGTCATTTATCCCCGGGAGGGTTTTGAAAAACGATGTGTGGACTGCCATAGAAATCTGGTCCACGTGGAGCGCGATGTGTATGAATACAAACAATTCAAGACAGCCTACAAGGGCTTGGGACTTTAATGCATTTGCAACCGATTGACCACCGACGAATCAATGAAACGGGCACATATTCGATTTTGATTTAAAGAGATACCACAATTAAGGGGGGCTTACGATGAAAAAAACGGGTAAGATACTTGCTGCGATGTTGATATCGGCAGGATTGATCGCGGCGTCGATGGTGACCGCCGATGTCCTGGCGCAGCAAAATCAGCCAAAAGAGAAATCTTTTCGGATCGAGCGCGGCATGCCAAAGGAGGCCATGGCCTGTATCGATTGCCATAAAAAAGAGAACCCGGGTCTGTTTGCGGACTGGGCCCAGAGCCGTCACGCTGCAGCCAACATCACCTGCTATGATTGTCACGCAGCCGACGCCACGGACGCGGATGTCAGTCAAGCCCACTACAAACAATATGAACGCTCCGACCATAAGTTCGGTACCAGCGAGTATAAAACACCCATTGCTGCGGTGGTGACCCCAAAAGACTGTTCACGCTGTCATCCGGATGAATCCAAGCAGTACAGCGTGAGCAAGCATGCCAACACCATGGAGATTATCTGGAAGATCGATCCCTGGCTGAACCATGGCATGAACAGTGATTTTGAACGGGCATCCGGCTGCTACCACTGCCATGGCACGATCCTGAAAACAAAGGACGGAAAGCTGGACCCGGAAACCTGGCCGAATGTCGGGGTCGGCAGAATCAATTTGGACGGCAGCAAAGGCAGTTGCACCAGTTGCCACACGCGTCACCGATTTTCAGTGATGGAGGCCAGAAAACCCGAAGCCTGCGGCCAGTGCCACCTGGGACCGGATCATCCGCAGATCGAAATCTTCATGGAATCGAAGCACGGTGATATTTACACCGCCCATGGCGATGATTATAACTGGGATTCAGCGCCGGGCACTTGGACACCCGGAGTGGATTTCAGAGGCCCCACCTGCGCCTCCTGTCACATGTCCGGATCAGGCACCGTGCTGACCAGCCATGATGTTACCGAACGCCTCTCCTGGGAAATTCAGGCCCCGTTAACGGTAAGACCCCAGGATTTCGCGGCGTTCCCCGCCAAGACCAACTGGCAGACGGAGCGCGATAAAATGAAGGAAGTGTGCACCCAGTGTCACGGAAACACCTGGGTGGACGACCATTATTATAAGCTGGACAAGGTGGTCGAAGAGTATAACGAAGTGTACTTCAAGCCGGCCAAGAAAATACTCGACGAATTGTACGACAAGGGGCTCATGGATAAAAGTCGCTTCTTCGATGAGCACCTGGAGGTCGAATATTATGAATTGTGGCACCATGAGGGCCGGCGTGCCCGCATGGGAACGGCGATGATGGCGCCGGATTATGCCTGGTGGCATGGATTTTACGAATGTAAAAAACGGTACAACTCATACATGGAAGAGGCCCGTGAGCTGATCAGCCATAATAAAAAAGCTTACAAAGCCACGGACTTCCCCAACGCCACCGGCACCACCCAAAAACCCAAGGAGTTATTCCCGGATCAATAAACACCCCCGTCGTACGGGCCCCAAAAAAACAAAACCCTGCTTGCTCAAGCAAGCAGGGTTTTGTTTTTCCCCACGGGGTCCCCGGATCAGGGATCAGCCGATTTACCCGTTCTTTTCAGGTAAACAGGCAGACCTTGCATTCTTTCGCGAATTTCAGGAAATCTTCGGCGGTCCACACCACCGCACCATCGATGAGTTTGGATTCGTTGATTTCCATCATGTCGATGGTCATTATATCGGTATTTATACCTATTTCGGCTTCACGGCTTGATTTCGGAGCAATCACTATCCATCTTAGCAAAGAGAGGGCGGGTGAGTTTGACATAAGTCAATGCGGTTCGCTCAATAAGGATTATCATTATTTCACGTGACGAACAAAGATTTTTTTAATGACCGAAGCTTGGTTGAATCAACTGGGGAGGAGTCTCGGATATGGTGTCCCTCGAACAATATGATGTCGTTATTCTCGGTACCGGACCGGCCGGATTGCAGGCAGCGATTCATGCCGCCCGGAAAAAGGTATCGGTACTGGTATTGGGTAAGGAAATTAAAAGTTCACTGTTTCATGCGCATATTGAGAATTATTATTCCGTATTCAATATGTCCGGGGCGCAGATGCTGGCCACCGGCAGAGAACAGGCCGCTTCCTTCGGCGCCCGGTTCCTCGAAGATGATGTCCTCCGAATCACGTTCACCGATGGCAAATTCGGTATCACCTCGGAAAGCGGCAGGGCCATCCGAGCCGTGTCTTTGATCATCGCGACCGGCACCTCCCGCAAGCGTTTGAACGCCCCTGGCGAAAAGGAATTTTTAAGCAAGGGGGTGAGCTATTGTGTGGACTGTGACGGCAATTTCTTCCGCGGGGAGACCGTGGCCGTGATCGGCAATGAAAGCGCCGCTGCGGACGGAGCGCTGACCTTACTGGGAACCGCCGCTGAAGTTCACCTGGTGTGCGACAAACTGCAGGTTTCCGATGCGTTGAGGGAAAAGATCGAAAACAGTGATATCATTGTGCACGAGGGTGCCGATGTAAATGCCATCCGGGGTGAAAAGGCAGTGGACAAGCTGGAGTTTACGGATGGAACGATCATCACGGTTTCCGGCGTATTCATCGAATTGGGTGCAAAAGGTGTCATGGAACTGGCAACCTCACTGGGCATACAACTCGATGCGGACATGAAGTATATAGACACGGATAAGAAACAACACACCAATATATCGGGTGCTTTTGCCGCCGGAGATGTCTGCGGCCCCCCGTGGCAGATGGCGAAAGCCGTCGGGGAAGGCTGCGTTGCCGGAATAGAAGCAGCGGCATATGCCAAGAAAAACCGTTAATGCCAAGAAAAAGGAGGCCGGGATGACCCCTGCAACACCACAACAAGCAAAGACGAAACCACCCCCCTGCAAAAAACAGCCACGGACGCAATCGTCCATGCAATTTGGATCCGAAGCCAAATGCCGGCAGGAGGAGTGTATCGGCAAAATGGTTGGTGACGAGGATCCGGCCGAAAACGATGGGGCGGCCGCATCCGGGAATAACACGGATCAATCCAAAACAACATCCTCGATGAAGGTGTCCAAACGTCGGCAATGCTCAAATGGTGAATGCATCGGGCTGGATTGATAGCGGGGTTCTGGAACGAACACCTCTTGCCCCCCGGTTAGATCTCTTCGATGGACCCGATCAGGGATGTAAAAACATCGCAGTGGCGGCACACCTTCATTTTTTCCTTCCACGTTTTATGGGCGCTGCCGTCACAAATGGTGCCGTTGATGAACCAGCACAGCTTTCCGGTCTGAAATTCCCATGCCGGGCAATGTTTTTTTCGGTCATCCGGGCACTTTTTAAGTTTCCAGCACTGCTTCTGCATTTTATTCATGGACTTTAACCGGGTGAACAAAAAAAGAATCTGCCTCTCGACATGCCCGGGAATGGTCCGCCATCCCTGCTCGTAGCTATGAACGGCTTTCAGGGAAACCCCCAGCAACTCGGCCATCTGTTTCTGGGTTTTGTGAAGCTTTTTTCGATAAATTGAAAATTGTTTGCCTTCCATTGTAGATTGCCTTTGCTAAATACTAGATTCAAAAAAAGCGGTTAGTCCGGCGAACAGTTAAGACAATTTTAGAATTGTCACATTGTGGCACAAAATGTCAACACCCAACCGGACCATCGGCTTTTAATTTCAGGGTTATCAGGAATATGCAGCGAAATCCCACCCACGGCACAAGAAAAACAATTGCACTCAAACCGGCCTGTCGTCAGACTTGGCAGTGGCCGGACAGGGTTGCCCGGACTGGCTGTGCGCCCCTACCCGGTCATCTGCTATCACTATTCCATGCCGCAGTCAAATTATCTCGAAATACCGTATTATGAAGTCCTCCTGATAAAAACACTTGATACCCGCAATAAGGAATTGGTATCCATGTCAGGGCGTACATTGGCGACGGCCAGGTACCCGATCCAGGATCTGCAGTCCAAAAAAAGCAACAGACCGAAATGTCCGATTCGCACCACTCATCCGCCATTGTCAATATTCCGAACGGGCTCAACCGCCTGATGGGGGATTCAGTCCTCTATCGGCAGATGCTTGAGCTTTTTGCCGGAGATCTTCATCATTCGATTCAAAAAATCAGGGATGCCTACTCGGCTGGGGATGCCACGCTGTTGAGATATGAAGCACACTCCTTAAAAGGAGCGGCGGCGAATTTAAGTGTCGAACAGCTCTCCGAGATTGCCTATGATCTCGAGCAACATGGGAAAAACAGAACGCTTGATATGGTGGGTCCGGGGATGGACTCGCTGCAGGCAGCAGCGGCTGAATTGACGAATTACATAAAGACTGTGGACTGGCCTGCCATCACGCGGGAACCGTAATGCTTATCCACTGTATTTTGCACACGAATGGCGGCGATAATCAAAGGGTGAATGCGTTGTGGGATGAAACGGCAAGGACGGGAAGCCTCCCTTGAGGATACGGACCGGACCGGCAATGGTTCAACGGGGCGTCAGCCACATGAGATGGCGTCCAGGACTTTAATGATCACCAGGGTAATATCATCCTGTTGTTTTGCACCCTGGGCAAACTCATGGACTTCACGATAAACATGTTTGAGGATATCTGCGGCTGATTCTGAAGCATACTTCCGGATAAGTGATCTGAACCTGTCCTTGCCGAACCGCATTCCGGAAGGATTGAACGCCTCCCAGATACCATCCGTCCCCAGACTGATAACACTCCCCGGGGCAATTCCCTTTACGCTGCCTTCGATAAATTCAGTATCATCCAGAACACCCAGGGCGACACCCGGGCCACCGAGTTCTGAAAAAGAATCAGCCATCGAATTATAAACCAGCGCAGGATCATGGCCCGCCCGCACCCACCGAAGGGCGCATAGATTTTGATCGATCTGCAGGGCGAACAAGGTCATGAACCCGCTGGTGGGATTGAAATCGGACTGCAGTACCCGGTTCATTTCCGCCACAATGGTGGGAAGGTTGCCGGTGACCGTATACTGGTCCCTGAACACGGCACGCGCCGTGGCCATCAGAAGCGCCGAATCTATACCATGACCGGCGATATCGCCTATGGCCACGGTGAGGACACTCGGATCCGGGCCATCGGGCGTCCGCGGCTGCAGATAATCAAAAAAATCCCCCCCGACTTCTTCACAGGGAACGCTTTTTCCCGCAATATCCAAACCTGAGATGGCCGGCGGTCCCTTGGGCAAAAGGTTCTTCTGAACCTCTCCCGCCAGAAGCAACGATTTTTTGTGTCTCGTGAGGTCGGCGACAAATCCCACATAACCGAGCATCTCGCCGGAATCCGCCAGTAATGAATTACAATGCAGCAGCACCGGGACACGGCGTCCATTCCGGGCCTTCAACGAGCCTTCAAAACTGCTGTGTGTCTGTTTGAGCAACGCCGGACCATTGATCTTCAGAAATGCCCTGAATTCTGAATCGGCAAGATCCAGGGGATCGCGTTCCAGCAGTTCTTTGCGGCTGTAGCCCAACATACGGCAGAATGCTTCATTGACATCCATGATCCGGGCATTGACATCTATCATGACAAAGCCTTCGGCGGCCGTTTCCACAATTCGGCGAAACCTGGCCTCGGTTTTCTTCAGTTTTTCTTCGGCCAATACCCGTTCGGTGATATCCACCACGGTTCCCTGGTAAAAAAGGATATTGCCGTCGGCATCGGTTTCAGTGGTCGTAGTATCTTCCACCCAGTGAACATTCCCGTTCCTGGCGGTAATACGGTAATATTGGGTGTAATCCGTGACGCCCTTTTCCGCGAAGTCATTGATTTCCTGTCCCATTCGGTCATGGTCATCCGGATGCACCAAATCTTCAAAGGAAACTTTTAATGTCGTGAACTCATCCGCCGTATACCCGAACCGCATGACATTTTCGGAAACATAGACAAGCCGGGCATCTTCGCCGGGTAACCGGCGGAACAATATAACCGGGCTTTTCTCGACGATTTTCATTGCCGCGTTCAGTTCTGCTTTAATCCACCGTGTTTCTGCCGGCTTGTTGACGTGTTCCTCCATTCCTGTGGTCCTTTGTGGGATGATGGCTGTGAATTCAACTTTAGGTGCGTATCAGTTAATATGGGATTGCTTGGGGTCGTTGGCAAACAATTTTTTTGGATGGATTGCTGATGGTACCGGGAACCAAAATAGGAGGGATGGATCCGGCTGATCAGCCGGATCTCAGATCTTCAGGAAATATTGATGAAATACATTGTCCTCACCCAGTTCCGGATGGAAGGTTGTGACCATTACCCGCCGGTATTGCACAAACACAGGATCACCATGCCATCGGCAGTGTACTGCGGCGGATGGATCGAGGACCAGAATTCTTGGCGCGCGGATAAAGGTTGCCGGGAAACGACGTCGTTTGAACAAGGGAATACGGAGCCCATGGGTACCGCTGGCCGCATGCCGTCCGTATGCGTTTCGACGAACGGCCATGGGGATGGCCCTGAGCACGCCAGGGGCGCCATCCACCCCTTCCGACAATATAACCGCTCCGGCACAGACTCCCCAGGTGGGCATGCCGGCGGCTATTTGCCGGGAAAGCGGTCCGACCATGTCAAACTCGTCGAGGAATTTTTTCATGACCGAACTTTCGCCGCCGGGTATGATCAGACGGTCGATCAATTTCAGATCGGATGCGGCCTTCACAATTCTCCAGGCCGCCCCCGACGACTCAAGGTGCCGGATATGGTCTAAAAATGCACCCTGTAAACCGAGAAGACCGGCAATCATCTTCTATACACCCCGTTCGGCCATGTGGGTTTCAAGGGAATCCATCTCAAGACCGGTCATGGCAGCACCCAGTTTACGTGAAATTTCCACCAGCCGGTGCGGCTGGTCATAATGTATCACGGCCTGCACGATGGCGCTGGCCATCCGGGGTGGGTTTTCCGATTTAAAAATGCCGGAACCGACAAATACGCCATCCACACCCAGTGCCATCATGAGTGCTGCGTCCGCTGGTGTTGCAATCCCACCAGCCGCAAAATTGACCACCGGGAATCGATGTAGTTGGCGGGTTTCCGCCAATAAAGATGGCGGGATGCGAAGTGCCCCGGCCTTTTGAGTCATTGCATCATCATCCAATTCGGCCAATTCCTCGATTTCGGCGGTGATCGTGCGCATGTGCCGCACGGCCTCCACCACGTTTCCGGTGCCCGCCTCCCCTTTTGTCCGCAGCATGGATGCCCCTTCATGGATACGCCGCAAGCCCTCACCCAGGTTACGGGCGCCGCACACAAACGGCACCTGGAATCCGACTTTATCGATGTGACGCAGCTCATCGGCCGGTGTGAGCACTTCACTTTCGTCCACAAAGTCAACATTGAGTGATTCGAGAATTTTCGCCTCCATGAAGTGACCGATGCGGACCTTGGCCATCACCGGAATGGAGACCGCCCGCATGATGGCCTCGATCATGTCCGGGTCGCTCATGCGGGCCACCTGCCTATGCTTTCGGATATCCGACGGCACCCGCTCCAGGGCCATGACCGCCGCAGCACCCGCGTCTTCGGCAATCCGGGCCTGTTCCGGTGTGGTGACATCCATGATCACTCCGTTTTTGAACATTTCCGCAAATCCCTTGTTTACAAGTTCCCTTTCCATGGTAGTTCCCCTTCCCAAGTTTTGCCCTTTCACAAAGGGTATGTTATAGAACAATAACGAAAATCAAGGCATACAATACATAAATCACGGTAGTACATTAATCAAAGTGTATTAATACGTCAAGGTTTAATCGATGGCTCTATTTGAAAACATCGCCGAAGAGATCAGGAAACGAATTCAATCGGGACAATACAAACCGGGACAAAAAATTCCCTCCATACGCGACATGGCCGTGGAATTCGAATGCAACAAGCTGACGGTTCAAAAGGCCTTTGAAAGACTCAAGCAGGACAGGTATCTTGACAATATCGTGGGCAGCGGATCGTTCGTCCGTTTTCCGGAGAACATCAGCCGTTCCGGTGCGGTTTACGACCTGAAGACCGCTTATGTGTCCGAACACTTTTTCCCCCACCAGGTGGCCAGGAATATTTTCAATCACTTGTTCGATACGGAAAAAGCCGGTCTGTTTTCAACAACACCGGTTGAAGGCGAAAAAGATTTTAGGGAGGTCCTGGGCAGGCAGTTCAGGTTGTCCACGGATCGGATGCTCATCGTTTCCGGGGCTCAGCAGGGCCTGGATTTAACGGCAAAGGTTTTCGGCGCCCGGCTTGCCGATGCCATGCTGTTCGAAGATCCAACCTATCCGGGTGCCATATCCTTGTTTAAGGCCACGCATTTCGTGCCCATGGAAAAAGACGGCCCCGATCTCTCCATGTTGGACAGGGCGCTGTCGCCTAAAATCAAACTGTTTTATACAATGCCGACGGTTCATAACCCAACAGGCATCACTTACAGCCCGGAGAAAAAGAGGGAAATCGCCGATCGCGCCCTTACCGGCGACTTTTATATTATCGAGGATGACTATCTGTCCGAATTCGTCAGGAAACCCGTCACCCGGTTTGTGGATATAGTCCCCGAAAAAACGGTTTATATCAAATCCCTTACACAGACTACGGTGTCGGGGATTCGCCTTGGTTTCATGATCGTGCCCGACAGTTTATATGACAAATTTCTATATACCAAATATTCGTCGGATATCGTCAGTCCCGGTATTATGCAAAAATTCATGAAACGATTCATCCAAACCGGGGCTTATGGTGAATATGTGGCGGGCACACAACGGCGGATAAACCGGCGTAAAAAAAGATTGATCAAGGTACTCAACGCTTACCCGGCCCTCTTTGGCGGCAATTGGGATAAGCAATCCGGTTACAGCCTCTGGGTCAAATCCAGCATGAAAATTGATCTGCCGCATCTGCCCTGGGACAAGGGAGAAAACTTTTCATTTTCCCGTGCATATAAAAATCACTTGAAAATCTCATTCATGAATCTTGGTTCGGATGATTTTGAAAGGTCCCTGCGCTACCTGGAGGAATTGTTTGAACGGATCTGCACCCCCTGATGTTTCAGCGGTCGACTGATGCCCGGTCGGCTGCTTTTATCTCCTCTAAAGCCTCTCGAACAAAGGCGGCCAGTTCATTCATGACGATCGGCTTTATCACCAGTTTATGAATACCGATGGCGGACAGCTCTTCCTTGCTTACGGTTTCAGTGAATCCCGTGCACAGGATAATGGGGATATTCGTCCGTATGTCGTTGATGTGCTTGGCCAGCTGCATGCCGGTCATATCCGGCATGGTCAGATCCGTGATCACCAGGTCGAAGATATCCGGGTCCTTTTCAAACAATGCCAGCGCTTCGGTGCTCCGGCTGGTCTGGGTCACCCGGTATCCCCATCGTTTGAGCGCCTTTTCGACCATGCGGGCAATTTCAACCTCATCGTCCACGATGAGGATGTGCTCGTCTCCGGCAACAATGGGTTCCGGTGGTTTATAATCCGTTGAAAGGGCTTCTTTTTTGGTACGCGGCAAATATACGTCAAAACGGGTGCCTTCATTGGGCTGGCTCTTAATGGTGATGCCACCGTTCAATCCATGCACAATTGATTTGACCGTGGACAACCCGAGCCCGGTTCCTTTCTTTTTTGTGGTGAAAAAAGGATCGAAAATTTTCTGAAGATCGATTTCATCCATACCACAACCGTTGTCCGTAATCCGAAGCCGAACGTACGGGCCGGGCAACAGCGATGAATCTAAAAGCACCTGCTCCCGGGCGAATTCGGCATTTTGCAACTGGATACCCAGGATACCCACCTTACCCTCCATGGCATGATAGGCGTTGATGCACAGATTCATGATAATCTGATGTATCTGCACCGGGTCGGCAATGATGATGCTGTCCCCGTCCTCGATGTTCTGATCAATTTTGATCGTGCTCGGCAAAACGGAGCGAAGCAGTTTGACCACTTCCTTTATGATCATATTGATCTGGATGGGCCGTTGCTCATCTTCCCGCTGACGGCTGAAGGCCAAAATTTGTTTGACCAGCGCCTGGGCCCGCTGCGCGGCCTGAAGCACCTCCATTAAATTTTGCCGGACACTGTGGTCCTGGGGAATTTCCAGCAGGGACAACTCGGTATAACCGACGATGGGAAATAAAATATTGTTGAAGTCATGGGCGATTCCCCCCGCAATGGTGCCCAGGGCCTCCATCTTCTGGGCCTGCCGGATCTGATCCTCCAATAGCTTGGCCTCGTTTTCTTTGGTTCTGCGTTCCGTGATATCGCGGTAAAACGCCAGAATGAATTTTTCGCTATCCACCTCGTAGAGTCCGGCGCTGATTTCCAGGGGGAAACCGGAACCATCCTTTTTAAGATGGGTGATTTCGGCGTTGATCCAGTGCCCGGACAATATCTTTTGCACTCTTTCCTGATAAAGCGACAGATCTTTCGGTGGATTCAATGCTGCCATGTTCAGGGTCAGCAATTCCGGCAATTCGAATCCGTGCATATCCGCGGCGGCCTGGTTGGCGTTGATGATTTTCCCCGCCGCCTCGCCCTCGGCCTGGAGAATGACGATGGCGTCTTTTGCCTTTTCGAATAGCATGCGGTATCGTTTTTCACTTTCAATCAACGATATCTCGGCACGTTGCCGCCGCTCGTGCTCTTCCCGCTCTTCAAGCGCCCGCTGCACCACCGGGGCCAGCCGGAAAAGATGCCCCTTGATCACATAATCCGTGGCACCGGCCTTGAGGATATCAATGGCCGCTTCCTCCCCGATGGCCCCCGAAACCAAGATAAAGGGTATTGCGATGCCTTTTTCAACGGTGATTTTCAGGGCACTGGCCCCATCGAATGTCGGCAGATTATAATCGGCCAAAATCAGATCGAAATCGGGATCGTTTAACTTCACCAAAAATTCATCACGGGTTTGAACACGTTCGACGTCGCAGACATACCCTGCCGCGGTGAGTTGACCGATTGAAAGCTCGGCGTCCAGCGGGTTGTCTTCCAGCATTAATATCCGAATCTGTTTCGACATCATCATTCCTTGCGGGTTCGGCCCACCCGGTGACGGGTTGACGTCATTATCACTTTAAACGGGTTGAGACAAACCTTTCCCCCTTGTCCGAAAGGGCCGGTGTGATGGCCGGCATCCCAAAATATCTCCGGTGTCAGGTGGCGCCATGGGGGGTTTCGTTTGTCAGAATCCAGAACAGGCCTATCCGTCGAACGGCATCAGCAAAGCTTTCAAACTCAACCGGTTTGACCACATATGCGTTCACGCCAAGCTTGTAGCTGTCCAGAATATCCTTTTCCTCCCTCGATGAGGTCAGGACCACCACCGGAATATGACCCAATTCCGGATCACCTTTAACGGTCTTCAGCACTTCGAGGCCGTCCATTTTCGGCATTTTCAAATCCAACAACACCACCACCGGGTCACCAGGGTTCCGATCGGAAAAAACTCCGCGACGATACAAATAATCCAGCGCCGCCGCACCATCCTGCACAACCACCACATGGTTGGCTAAATTTTGCGCATCCAGGGCTGAAAGTGTCAGTTCAATATCCCTCGGGTCGTCTTCCGCAAGGAGAATCTCTCTATATTCCATGGCAAATCCATTCGATTATGTTGCCGGTAACGGAATTTCTCACAACAACGGATGCAGATTGACAGCATCAGGCAGTGGAAACTGAATCCATCATATCAACCAGTATTTCCCTGAGGGGCGATTTCAACGGCCGCCATTGGGGATGGAGCGCCTTTCTGCCATGCCATTTCAAGTCCACCACATCGACTTTTTCGGCAATAAGGTGCTGTTTCCGGTTACCATAAAAACTTTCAGGGGAATACTCAACGAACATCATTCGGCTGGGATCCAGATCGAATTCTTCTGCAACGCTTGAGGCGATATGGCTGCAACAACTTCTAACTGAGACGGATCTTAAACTGGTTCCGGCTTCGGCGGGCAGGTCTGATACAACAACAATAATCGGTTTGAGATGGGTTATCTTATGGTCTTCATGGTCAGTCAAGTCAAAAATTCTGAGTCTGCAACTGCCGGCTGCCAGATTGAAATTGCCGCCCCAGCCTTTCCAGGTGTAAATATCATCATGGATCAACATGGGTTCACCGAAGTGTATCGCCGGATTCCGGCATCGGCAAAACCCAATGGCAGTAAATCCGGGCAGCGGACTGCGCTTGTCCGTGGCGCGGCGTTTCTTAGGTACCCCGGAGAAACACGCCTCATCATTTCTATCTGTAAAACCCCTTCATGATCACCTATATTAGCCGGGCTGATCGTTCACCGCAAGCTATTTATTACAATTTGTGCTGTTTTTACAGCTAGTAACGGTTATGCCCGGGTAATCCGGCCATACATCCGCACCAGCCGGTCCGGCAGATCCCGGACATCGTTGATGACATAATGGTGCACGTTACCGTAGAGATCATCGAGCCGTGGGTCCGCCCCCATGTTGACGGTCAATGCCTTTGTCTGGACGTGACCGGCCCTCATTTCGGATATGGCCCTGCGGGTGTCCTCGATGGCGTAGGTCCGTTTATATCCCTCGTCGTTGGGGAAACCATCACCAATGATAATCAGCAGCCTCACCCGCGCGGGGACCTTTTGCAATACGCTGCCGGCATGGCGTATGGCCGCTCCCATACGTGTACTTCTCTGTGGTGCCAGGGCCTTTATTCGATCCTTCACCCCGTCGTTCAAAGATTCCTGAAAATCTTTTATTCGATAATAATCCACCCCCGACCGTCCACTGCCGGAAAATCCGGCCACGGCAAACGCATCGCCCACGACATCCAGTGCCTCACAGAACAAAACGATGGCTTCTTTTTGCACATCCATAACAGTGGTCACGGAGGTCCGCGTACCCGGCACGGCATTGGCGGTGGATCGTGAGAGATCCACCAGGAGCAGCACGGCAAGGTCACGCGTTTGCTTAAGGCGTTTGACGTATATCCGCTCCGACGGTGTTCGTCCGCTTTTTCGATCGACAGCGAAATCCAGAAGGGCGCGGTAATCAAACTCATCCCCCTCCATCCAGCGCCGCAGGATCACGAGTTTCTCGGGTCTGAGCATTTCAAACGCATGACGGATATGGCCGGTCAATTCAGGATACCGACGGAGTGTCCGGCCATAAAAATCATTGGATGAGCTGGTGATCCGCCGATCGCGCACTCTGACATGATCGAGAAGATAATCCGCCATCCGGTAGTCCCATTCGGCATAATGAAAAACGGATCCGGCGGCAGCACCCGGCGCGGAGGCCCCCGCCGCTGTTGTGGACGTCAGCGTTGAAATCTGCACCATGGCGGGGTCGAGCTGAACCGCCGGCGCCACTTTTTCCGGCATAGCCCCACGGCGTTCGGCCAATTCCCGGACATCTTCAGCGGTGAGGCTCTCGTTGCGCCGGTACAGGTGCTCTTTCAGATCAGATTGAAATACACGGATACCGTGTCGGTTTAAAATGGACCGAATCCGGCCGGCCAACCGTTCAATGCCGCCAAGGGTTCGGGCATATAGTTCCGGGCGCAACCTTAGCCCGAAAGGGGTTTCCATAGATGTGTATACGGCGGCGAATGCGGATGCCGGGTCACATTCTTTGAACAATTCCGCAACTTCGGAGTA
Organism: Desulfobacteraceae bacterium; assembly: GCA_013003715.1. GTDB lineage: Bacteria > Desulfobacterota > Desulfobacteria > Desulfobacterales > Desulfosarcinaceae > JABDIN01. Next base: position 176,728 of record JABDIN010000108.1, read on the forward strand.
GAACCGCCACACCAGGCCCCCGCAGTCATTTATGGTGCTGTCGATGCTGATCGTCTCCGCAAACCGGAGCGCAACACGATCAATAACGGCAATGGTCGCGGGTGTCAGATGACCGTCATGCACCACCGGCATGCCCAGGGCGATTTCCTTGTACAACCGGAACAGCGGATGCCGGTCCGCGCCATTGGCGGACAGCGACCGGCATTCATCCCCAAGGTATGCATACCCCTTTTCAGCCAATCCGGGATAATTGCTCACGAATTGCCGCCGGATGCGCCCATGCTCGAATATGTTCAACAGATCCGCGGCCAGCAGGGGCAGGGGGAATAACCGGTAAAATCCATCGATGTCCGTTGCGGCTTCCGGCTCATCGGCCGGTCGCTGCGGCACATGTCCGGCATCCGGCCGGATCGCTATGAGCTTTTCCATATCAAAACCAAAGGAGCCGAATTCGTAAAATCCAGATTCTATTTTGGCCAGTAATTTGTAAAGAAATTTATTTTTTGCCGGATTGTCATAGCGGCTGATTTCGTCCGGGAGATAGATGAACGCTCCATCCGAGCACACCCAGGGCGGTGACGCTGCAGCGGTGTCCAGACCGCGCCCCAGGGTGGATATGGGTTTAACACCAATGGCCATCCCGGTCCGGGCCTTCACGTAATCGTCCAACTGGGACCGGACTTGATCCAGCGCCACCGTTACCTGCAATTGAGAGAACCAATCCTGCCCCAATTGGGATTCCAGGGATAAAAAAGCCGCGCCTGATTTGGGATGGACGCAGTATTTTTCGAGGCCGTAGTCGATGAAACGGCCCAATGCATCCTCCGCCAACAATGCCAGTCCGGCGGCCATACCGTTCAGAAACGGTTCAATCAATCGCTCGTCGGCCGTCACTGTCCTGATCAAGACGCGGGTTTGCCAGACCCGGTGCCGGGCGGAAAAGCCGGCTACCGCGTTGGGAAGCGATCGGGCCAGCCGTGAACATCGGTTATAGGACAGGTCCCGGCTGAAAGTGATGGACAGCAGTTCCAGAAACGCTTTCGCCGCCGCCACTTCGTTATCGTGCAGCAGCCGTGTCAACCGCTCCAGGGGTGTCTTCATCGCGTACACGCCCTTTGCATGCAGGATATCCACGACGTCCTTAAAGCGAGTTGCCAATGCCGGGTCATCCGCCAGCAGTACCGGCGGCAGGTGAGAGGCCATCAGAATTCCGTAAGTGGCACCGATACGACCGGCATGTTCGATGGTTTCAGCATATGCCGCCATCCGTGGATTTCCGGTTCTGCCGGCGAGTCCGATCATTCCGTCAGCCACCAGAAATCCGAAATCCGTATTGATTGTCAGGGCATCGATGACCGTGTCGGCGAGAAGTGCGGCGGCGGCCGGACCAAGATCCAGGCCCAACCGGTTCAGCTTGTCCACCACATGGCCGGCGACTTTCGGATCTGCGATTCGCAGTTTTTCAAGGGGGGAAGCCGGCATGATCAGGGCCTTTGCATGATGAACATAGGGTTCGCTCCTATAATTATTTGAATTACTTATACATAACTATAGATGTCAACCTAGTTCAGAACATATCATCCACCAGGTCATTCATGGTTTCCTGAAGTTTCACATCGTCGGTGAGCGGGGAACAGATCGCATAACGGCAGGCACTGGCCGGCGCAATACCATCTTTGATCAAATGTGCGGCATATATCAACAGGCGGGTACCGGCACCCTCGGCGAGTCCATGTGCCTTGATACGCCGTATTTTTGCGGCCAGCGTCACCAGTCTTTCGGCGGTCGCCTGGTCAATGCCGCTCTCCCCGGCGACCACCTCACTCTCTTTTTCCGGCGCCGGATAATCGAATTCCAGGGACACAAATCGTTGGCGGGTACTCTGTTTTAGATCCTTTAAAACGGATTGATAGCCGGGATTGTAGGAAACAACCAACATGAAATTCGGGTGAGCGTGCAGGGATTCGCCCAATTTATCGATATGGAGAACACGACGGTTGTCGGTGAGCGGATGGATGACGACCGTCGTATCCTTACGGGCTTCGACGATTTCATCCAGATAGCAGATGGCGCCGGTGCGAACCGCCGTGGTCAGAGGACCATCCGTCCATACAGTCTGATCGTTCCGGAGCAGAAAACGGCCGATCAGATCGGAAGCAAACAGGTCCTCATGACAGGCCACAGTGATCAGAGGCCGTTGCAACCGGAAGGCCATGTGTTCCACAAACCGGGTTTTCCCGCATCCTGTGGGCCCTTTGATCATCACCGGCAGCCGCGCCTGGCTCGCCGCTTCAAACAAACGAACCTCCTCTGCAATCTCAACGTAAAACGGTTCCGGCACCAAAGGACCGGCGTCTGTTTCCTGACGATGTTGAAGGGACATTATCCGTTTCCTCCCATTTTTTCCCAGACCCGGTTTCCGATGAAAACAGGTCACGTAATGTCAAATATAGATGCGGTCACCCTGACGACGCGAAAGCCATTTGTTGACATCCCCAACAAAACCGTTATATTGGCCAATGCCGCAGACAACCTGAGCCACGCGCAAATACTAAGGAAGAGAAAAGGTATATAATCGATGGTTTCGAAATACAACCATGATATGGTTCACCCCATGACCTTCGGCAGCAAATCAATTCTGCTGTTGGGAACCGCCCATGTGTCCAAGGAAAGCGTGGAACTGGTCCGGAATATCATTGAAAGTGAATCACCCGATACGGTATGTGTGGAATTATGCCCGTCCCGGTATCATGCCATCCGGCAGAAGGATGCCTGGCAAAACACTAATATCATCACTGTCATAAAGGAGAAAAGAGCGCTGCTCCTCTTGTCCAACCTGATTCTTGCCTCATTCCAGAAAAAAATCGCTAAAAAATTCGACGTCACCCCCGGTCAGGAAATGCTTCAGGCCATTGAATCTGCCGAAATGATCGACGCCCGGGTGCATCTGGCGGACCGGGACATCCGCACCACCTTGTCACGGGCATGGGGTATTATGGGGATATGGGAAAAAATAAAGCTCATCTTCCAGTTGGTTCTATCCCTGGGGGATGCCACTGACATCGATGAGGCGGATGTGGAAAAGATGAAAGAGCAGGACATGCTGGACTCGGTATTGGCGGAAGTCGGCAAAAGCCATCCGGCGATCCGCAACGCGCTCATCGATGAACGGGACAAATACCTGGCTGAAAAAATCAGGACCGCGCCCGGGGACACGATTGTCGCCGCGGTGGGCGCCGGCCATGTGCCCGGCATCAAACGCTATTGGAACGATGAGATCGACATATCCGAACTGGACCAGAGGCCGCGAAAGAAAAAAAGCGGCCTGTTTTTCAAATGGTTTATACCCTTGTTCATCGGTGCCCTGATTGTTACCGGATTTTTCTACGGCGGGGCTAAAGCCGGAAAAGACATGCTGACCTGGTGGGTGCTCGCCAATGGTATACTGGCAGGATTGGGCGCATTGATTGCACTGGCGCATCCGCTGACCATAGTGTCTTCGATTGTCGCCGCGCCCCTGACATCCCTGAATCCGATGATCGCTGCAGGATGGGTTTCCGGTTTGGTGGAAGCGTTTTCGCGTAAACCACGCGTCCGGGACTTCGAAAGCCTGTCGGAAGACATCCTGTCCGTCAGGGGTTTCTGGAGAAACAAGGTGACACGAATTCTGCTGGTGGTGGTGTTTACCAACCTGGGCAGCGTCATCGGCACCTTCGTGGCCATTCCCCTGATGATGAAAGTGCTGTAAACCGCTTCACCCCATACCCTTTTCCACTCACCGGCCGGGGAATGCAACGGGCCGGCATCGTCTATCCGGGTTGTGCGATCTTCACCACGGACCGTTGTTTAACGTGTCCGTTCCGTTGTGCGTAAGTCATTTTGATGATTCTGATTCGTCCTTCGGCAAACCATCGTATACACTTGGGGTAGAGTTCCCACTCCAACGCCAGCCCCTTCTGTTTCACCGCATCAAGGCCATCGGTTTCCAGGATGGGGAAGGCGGCCTGCCCGATGATAGGTCCCGAGTCCTCGCCATAGTCGACAAAATGCACCGTACACCCCCCGACCTTGCAGCCGTAACGATAGGTATCACCGTAACCGTCAATGCCGGGAAACGCCGGCAGCAGGGCCGGATGGATGTTCATGATAGGCGGATTACCCTTTGCACCGGTGAATTTATCGATAAAAAAGGGGGTCAGGTTCCGCATGAACCCTGCCAGAACCAGCAGATCCACACCATAGGGGGCCATGGCGGCAAGTAACTGGTCCTCGGCAACCGCCCGTGTTTTCAAAAATTTTTCCACCTTGGCATTGTCAGTGCCCTTATGGAACAGCCGCTGTTTGGATTTGATCTCCACGAAGCTGAAATCATCGGGCGGGATGAATGAATCCGGCGTCCGGGTATAACGGCGAACGATGGCGTTGTAGTCGACGGCCAGCGTCGGTATCCCATGGGCCGTCGCTTTTCCAAGCCCGGCCGCACCGGGATTATCCGTTCCCACAAAGCTGACCGCACCCGGAATGCCGCCGTTCCCACAGGCGTCGATGATGGCCTGAAGGTTGGTTCCGCCGCCGGATATCAACACACCGATTTTAACTTTTGTTTTCATTTCTCGAGCCCTGACCTGTTCTAAAACCCCTGTATTACCGGGATATTGAAGCTTTGTCCGAAAATACAACCCAGCCAACGGATACCAAATTTGGACATGAATGGCAACGGGGGCTAATAATTATTGTTGATCGTATCCATCACAAGCTATTCGGAACAGAGGCTCTCCATCTGTTGCCCAAAGAAAAAATTGTGGTTGAAGTCCTGGAAGATGTGGCGCCCACGGCCAACATCATCACCGCCTGCAAAGAATTGCGTGAAAACGGCTACATACTTGCCCTGGACGACTTTGAATATAAACCAGGCCTGGAACAGCTGATATCGTTGGCCAACATTATCAAATTCGATTTTCTGCTGACACCCCCGGATCACATCCGTGGCTACCCGGAGGAGCTGAGTGGCAACAACCGGCTGTTACTGGCGGAAAAAGTAGATACCCATGGCAGATATCATGCAAGAGTTACCCCTTTCCGCACAGATTCACAAGGCCCTGCTTGACAATACAGGGGATCATTACAATTATCTGGCCCTCGCTGTCCGTTATGAATCCGCCCACTGGCCGGGTGTGGCCTCACTTGCCGGTATCCTGGAGATAGAAGAGGCCGCCCTGCCCGCCTTATATGCGACGGCCTGCCAATGGAGTGACAAAATCTCCACAGGGTAAGCGTATTTGTCTTTTGATATTTGACATTAAGTCACGCTGCCATTATGTTGTAGGCGTTTATGAAGAAGCCGCAAACCTGTTCAATACAATAAATCAAGTGTATAAGCGCCCCACCTACGGCAAAGGGGCTTTTCCAAGAAAGGACGTTGTAATGGCCGAAGGAATTATTGAAATAAGCGACAGCAATTTCGACGCTGAAATCATGGCGTCGGATAAACCCGCAGTAGTTGATTTTTGGGCACCGTGGTGCGGTCCGTGTAAGGCCATTGGACCGGTCATTGAGGAGCTGGCAACCAGTTTCGGCGATAAAATCAAGTTCACCAAATGCAATGTGGATGATAACCCGGTAACACCAGGCAAATTCGGTATCAAAGCCATCCCCACATTGATATTCTTCAAGGACGGCAAGGTCGTTGAACAAATTACGGGAATGGTTGCTAAACCAAAACTGGAAGAGGCAATCAACAACGTTCTGTAATGCATAATTCCCAATTGACCGATCGCTGATTTGATTATACAAAGCGGTGGTGAAGCAGCACCTGTTCATCACCGCTTTGTATCGTGTGCCCTGTCGTACCATTGTCGGGGTGCCGTCATCGTGAACCGCTAAACCGGGAAAGTCTATGAATCGGAAATTACGCCAGGTGGCCTGGATCATCGTGGTCTTGATGTCCCTCAATGCCTGTGCCTGGTTTCAATCCCAGGAAGAAAAACCCGCCGACCAACTCATCCGTGACGGCATGGACAACTACAACGACGGAAAGTACACCCAGGCCATCGAGGATTTCGAGAAACTGAGGGACTGGTACCCATTCAGCAAATACGCGATCCTGGCTGAGCTTAAAGTGGCGGATGCCTATTACAATCTTAAAAAATATGAGGACGCGGTATTTGCATATGATCAGTTTGAAAAACTGCACCCGCGCAACGACGCCATTCCCTATGTGCTCTATCGCATCGGCAGGTGTTACTTCAATCAGATCGACACGGTGGATCGTGATCAAACCGCAGCGTGGAAAGCACTGGATGGATTTGATCGCCTTACGACCCTTTTTCCCGATTCGTCATACGCCCGCCTGGCTGAGGGCCACATGGTGGATTGTTATAAAAGTCTTGCGGGGCATGATTATTATGTGGGCGTCTATTATTATCGCTCCCGTCATTACAAAGCGGCCCTTGAACGGTTCAAGTCGATCATCATCAATTATCCGGATGTGGGCATACACAAAGACGCCATGAACTATATCGCCAACTGCGAAGCCCTGATCAGCCAAATGGAAGCCGGAGAGGACACTGATCGGAATTGAACCAGAGTGATCCCAAGTGGAATTTGGCATGACATCGGACTTTTTAAAATAGTCGTATGCGTTGGTCCTGGGAATTGAAATAAAACCCTTTACAAATCTCTTGGATTCGGATATTTATATCGATTTTCAGGATCCTGATCCGCTGGATACATTCAGTACAAACCAGTCCGGCCGTAAAATTCACGGCGGGCAAGTGTGGTCCGTAAACCAAGGACGCATTCAAATAATGATAAGGTGGGGTAATTCCGATGTCGAAACAATGTGAAATCTGCGGCAAAAAACCAATGGTCGGCAACAATGTGAGTCACGCTCACAATATCAATAAAAGACGTTTCAATCCCAACCTGCAAAATGTGCGTGCCAAACAGGGCAATCAGGTCAAACGCATGGTGGTGTGCACGAATTGCATCAAATCCGGAAAAATCGTCAAGGCAGCATAGTTCAACAGGCGTTTCGGACACATGGTACGGCGGTTCACCGGGCCTTCGCTACCCCAATCGTTTTACTTCCCAGACACTGCTGACCTTCCCCAGATCACTCAACACTTTTTTCAATTGTTTGGTGTTCGCAACCGACAATGTGAAAAAACTGTCCACTGTTTTGTTTTCATGGGTCTCCGTGGACGCGTTCAGTATATTGGCGCCGGACTTGCTGATAAGGGCCGCCACATCCGCAAGCAACCCCATACGATCGTAGGAACGCACCACGATTTTCACCGGATAGGTTTCCGCGGTGCCCTTGTTCCACTCCACTTCAATTTGCCGCTCCGGGGTCATTTTCAGTGCATTGATACAATTGGTACGGTGAACGGTAACACCCTTGCCACGGGTAATATAACCGGTGATGGGATCGCCGGGTACCGGTTGACAGCATTTGGCAAACCGAACTAGAATATCGTCAATTCCTTTAACGACAACACCTTCTCTATCCTTTCGGTTGCGCAGACGGCCCGTTATCTTGCTCAGAACAGATTCTTCCGGCTCTTCTTCCACTTTGGGTTGAAATTTGCGCACGATCTGAAGCGGTGTAATTTTTCCATACCCGACGCTGGCAATGAGATCCTCCGTGGTCTTAAAGCCGAACTGGCTGACCACCGCATCACTCTCTTCGGATTTTATCAAGGCATTGAAATTCATCCGGTATTTCCGGAAGGCCTTCTCGAGCATCTCACGCCCCAGGCTGAGGCTTCTTTCCTTTTCCTGGGTCTTTATCCACTGCCGGATTTTCTGGCGGCCTTTGACCGTCTTTACGAAGTTAAGCCAGTCTTTGCTGGGATGCGATCCCTTGGTGGTGATGATTTCAACGCTATTGCCGGTGCGCAGTTCATATTTAAGCGGTACCATCCGGCCGTCCACCTTGGCCCCGGTGCATTGATTACCGACTTCGGTATGAATCATGTACGCAAAATCCACCGGTGTCGCCCCTTTGGGAAGTGATTTGATCTGGCCCTGGGGGGTAAAGACGTATACCTCATCCGGAAACAGATCGATCCGTACATTCTCCAGAAATTCGTTGGGGTCCTGGAAGTTCTCCTGGTTTTCCACCAGATTTTGTATCCAGACAAATTGTTTGGTGGCCGGTTCTTCATCTATCCGCTTGCCTTCTTTGTAGCTCCAATGGGCGGCAATACCCGATTTGGCCACTCTGTCCATTTCCTGTGTACGAATCTGGATTTCGACGCGCTCCCCCTTGGGCCCGATGACGGTGGTATGCAGTGACTGGTACATGTTGGGTTTGGGAACGCCGATGTAGTCCTTGAATTTCTGGGCAATGGGTTTCCAAATGGAATGGATGAGGCCCAAGGCCTCATAGCATTGGGGTATTGTTTCTAAAATGATTCTAAACGCCCTGATGTCGTAGACATCCTCGAAGGCAAGATCCTGCAGGAGCATCTTTTGGTGGATGCTGTAAAAATTCTTATATCGCCCCAGGACCTCGCATTTCAACTGGTTCTCCGCCATCTTTTCCCGGATAATTTCCCGGACGGTTTCGATGTATTGCTCCCGGTCCTTTCGTTCCCGGGCGACCTGCTGTTCTATCTGGTGGAAAATCTCCGGTTCAAGATATTTGAAGGAGATATTTTCCAGCTCGTTTTTAATCCAGTAAATACCCAATCTGGCGGCAATGGGCGCATAAATGTCCAGGGTCTCCCGGGCGATTTTCCGCTTTTTTCCTTCCGACCGGTGGAATTGAAGAGTTCGCATGTTGTGCAGCCGGTCGGCCAGCTTGATTAAAATCACCCGGATATCGTCCGCCATGGCCAGAATCATCTTACGGATGCTCTCGGCCTCACGGGCCCTCCCGGAACCAAAGGGCAGCCGGCTCAGCTTGGTCACACCCGACACAATGTGCAAGACCTCGGGGCCGAATAATTCTCCGATCTTTTCCGGGGTGGTATGGGTATCTTCAATAACGTCATGAAGCATGCCGGCCGCGATGCTCACGTTGTCGAGCTTCATCAGGGTCAGGATATGGGCGACTTCCAACGGGTGGGACAGATAGGGCTCACCGGACAACCGAACCTGGCCGGCATGTACCCTGGCGGAAAAAATGTAGGCCCGATCAATAATATCCGGATCGGAATCCGGATTGTACTCATTTATATTGTCGAGAATATCTGTGATACGGATCATACCCGAAACACCGCTTCGGATTTCAGATTATCGATTGAATATCGCAATGGCATCATAGACGATAGCGTATACATTTCCGAAAGACAATTCAATCCATCCGCCCCCGAGATGATCGCATGGTGGATTTGGCATGGCATCGGATGCGTTGATACAAGGTACGAATAAAAAGTCAAATGGCAAAATCAGTATGACTTGGCAAAAACAACCCGCCGCGTCGATGCGGCGTCGCAGCAAATGCAGGATCCGTCTTCCGTTTCGCCGTTTACGGACATACAACGGATGGTGACATTCAGATCGTCTTTTATTTTCGTTTCGCATTCCGGATTTCCACACCAATGGGATTCGACAAATCCACCATGAATTTCCGGTTTTTCCTTATTCTCGGGTGTAAAAAACCGGTAGAAATCCTCTTTATCGTCCATGCGGTGGGTGTGTTCTTTCTGATAATCCCGGGCGCGATTCAGCAAATTGCTGTGGATATCATCGAGAAGATTGCCGATGTTGTCCACAAATTCAGCTCTTTTCATGGAAACGCGGTCCTTATGCCCCTTGTCGCGCCGCCCGACAAACACGGAATCCGCTGCCATATCCCGGGGGCCGATCTCCACCCGCAGGGGAATTCCCTTTTTGATCCACTCCCATCCCCGCGCCCCGCCGGTATCCCGCCGGTCTATTTCCACGGAAAGCGGCCGATGGTGGTAATGCACCTTCCGCAGCTCTTCGGCCAGACCGTCGGTGTAGGCCATTATTTTTTCGTAGTCTTCGGGTTTTCTTGAGATAGGCAATAACACAATCTGGGACATGGCCACCTTCGGCGGCAGGACCAACCCGTCATCGTCACCATGGGTCATTATCAATCCGCCGATCAGCCGAGTTGAAACGGCCCAGGAAGTGGTCCATACATAGGCTTCGAGTTCGTCGGCCGTCTGGAATTTGATATCCGAGGCTTTCGCGAAATTCTGCCCGAGAAAATGCGAGGTACCGGCTTGAAGCGCTTTACGATCCTGCATCATGGCCTCGATGGCAAAGGTGTCATCAGCACCCGGGAACCGCTCCGCTTCGGATTTCACCCCTTTGAGAACCGGCATGGCGAGCACATTTTCAGCCAGGTCTTCATAAATATCCAGGATCTTCATGGTCAAATCCATGGCATCCTCGGCGGTGGCATGGGCGGTGTGCCCCTCGTGCCATAAAAACTCGCTGGTCCTCAGGAACATCCGGGTGCGCATTTCCCAGCGCACCACATTGGCCCATTGATTGATCAGCAGAGGCAGATCGCGGTAGCTGGAGATCCATTTCTTGAACGAATCCATGATAATGGTTTCCGATGTGGGGCGGACCACCAGGGGCTCGGTGAGTTTTCCGGCCGGTTCAAGCCCGCCCCCCTTGCCTTTCTCCAGCCGGTGATGTGTAACCACCGCACATTCTTTGGCAAATCCTTCCACATGCTTGGCTTCGGACTCCAGAAAAGAAAGCGGTATAAAAATCGGAAAATAGGCGTTTCTGACACCAATTGCCTTGAACCTGTCGTCCAGCCATCTCGTGATGTTTTCCCACAGGGCATACCCCCAGGGTTTGATGACCATACATCCTCTGACCGGTGAACGTTCAGCCAGATCCGATGCCTTGATGACCTGTTGGTACCATTCAGGATAATCCTGTTCCCGGGTGGGGGTGATCGCCGTTTTCACTTGTTTTCCCATTGCTTTCCTCTCGATAAGAGCATTGTCATTTGACGTCTTTTTTCAATTTTCGCTCGTATGCCTGCTCAAAGGAGGCCACTGCCTCCAGCAGCACATCCACCAGTTTATCCTGGGCGAACGATTTCACAATTTTTCCTTTTTTAAACAATATACCTTTACCATCGCCACCGGCAATGCCCACATCCGCTTCCCTGGCTTCACCGGGTCCATTCACCACACACCCCATGATGGCCACCTTTATGGGGGCGGACGTGTTCAACAAGGCTTTTTCCACCCGCTCTGCAATATTGAACAAATTGATATCGCATCGTCCGCAGGTGGGACAAGAGATGATTTCAGGACCGTGGATGCGGATGCCCAGACTTTTTAGAATTTCATACCCCACCCGGATCTCTTCCACCGGATCCCGTGTCAGGGATACCCGTATGGTATCACCGATACCGGCCATCAACAACGATCCGATACCCAGCGCCGATTTGACAATGCCGGCATAGAGCCCGCCGGCCTCGGTAACCCCCACATGAAGCGGATAGTCCACCGTGGACGACAATAATTCATAGGCTTCAATGGTTCGCGGCACATCGGACGCCTTCAATGATATCTTGATATTCTGAAAATCCAGATCGGTCAGCAGTTTCACATGCCCCAGGGCGCTTTCCACCATGGCCGCGGCAGTGACCCCCTCATGTTTTTTCAGAATTCTTTTTTCAAGGGACCCGGCATTCACACCGATGCGGATGGGCAGTCCCAAATCCCTGGCGCAATCCACGACCGCGCTGACATTTTTTTTCGAACCGATATTCCCCGGATTGATCCTGAGCCCGTCGGCACCGGCGGCGGCTGAGGCCAACGCCAGCCGGTGATCGAAATGAATGTCCACGATCAAGGGAATATGAATGCTTTTTTTGATCGCCCGGACGGCTTCCGCCGCCGCCATATCCGGAACCGCCACCCGGATGATTTCACATCCAGCCTGTTCCAGTTGCAGAATCTGCGCAACCGTGGCAGCGACATCGTCGGTTTTGGTGGTGGTCATAGACTGGACGGCAATGGGCGCATCACCACCCACCGGAACATTCCCCACCATAATTTGCCGGGTTTTTTTCCGTGTCGTCACGATATGATTCTTGATTTCTTCTTTCACTCTCCAATCCACCGGCAGTATTAGACAAACCTTACGCCAACAAACCGTCTTCCGCATCTTCCGGAAAACGTATAAAATCGATTTTATACTTGAAAAACCATTGAAAAACAAATGAAAATGCGGGTGACGGCAGAGCTAATGCGTGTAGGAATGATACGGATGGAATATTGTCCGATGAAAACAGGTAATGTCAAATGACAAAACTCAAACTTCAAATGGCGGTATGCTATCCATTTTCAAGGATCGCTTTGACGATAAAGTGAAGATTAAACGACAGCATTCCTTCATTTGGCATTTGGATTTGGTCATTTGACATTATCACCGTACCTTGGCTCCTATACTGAACGCTTTTATCCAGGGAAGTCTACATTTATTAACTATATGTAAAAATGAGATAAATCGAGGAAATATGGCCGACATTATCAAATTTGTGCTTTCTACTATTTTGGTAATCCTGTTTCATAGCAGTTTGCAGGCAGAGTCGATAACGGTCGCCTGTACGAACTGGAAACCCGTCTTCTATGTCGAAAACGAGATCCTTAAGGGCAGTGGTTATCAAATTGCGAAGGCAGTGACGGAACAGGCAGGAATTGAGGCGGAATTTATTATAGCCCCATGGAAAAGGGTCTATTTATCGGGTTTGAATCAACCGAACTACATGATCGCCTGCCTTGCCAGAACCCCCAGAAGAGAAGCGCTATTTTACTGGATTGGACCAATCATCGAGAATAAGATTTGCAGTATCTTTAAATTGGAAAAATCGGCAGTGTCACTTAAATCGATTCAGGATCTGCAAAATTATCCCGTAGGCGTTTTACGAGGTGGGCACCAACACGATTTTTTATTGGATCTACCCCATAAGAATATACTGACTGTCACGGATAACAAGCAGTTGTTAAGGGTACTTGAAGGGGGTCGGGTTGACTTTGTCCTGTCAACCGAATTTAAAACAACAGTTGGTGGTACAGCAAACGATGGGGATACAAAAAAGATTGTAAAAGTCATGGATGCATACAGTGTCACCGAGTACTTGGCTTTTGGAAAGATAACAGAAAAAGAAATGGTCGACAGAATGACCAGAGCATACAGGCAATTGGAATCCGAAGGAAAAATTGTTCTTGGAGAATAAATGCAACCATGGAGGCGGCCTTAAAATGTATTCTACCTATTTGAGGGGTCGGGGGAATTTTACATATAGAAGCGGAAGATAAGCGGGTCCGGTGATTTTTCAGCACGCTTGTGCAATGTTTGAATTCTTTAGGAATCGTTAGTAAAAAACAGGGTATTAGAGACATGTTCATTTGTACGTGTTGCTATATACCTCCATTCTTTTGGTTCCGAGGCCGTTTTGAACCGGTGTGTTCCCCGATCCATTTCAGTCAACGAATATGGTCCCCTCCGGCAGAATGATTCAATGATTTCTGACTGGATTGCGCTGCCATTCTTCAATCCTGAACCGGTATTTGCATTTATGCATATTTCTTGGCATAATTTGGGGCCAGGCATGATGGGAAATTTTGATCCGCTGGTGGTGGTAATCGATGGAAACGGCTACGGAACGGATGGCCGCGTTGAATTGGGCATACAGGTCAATTGACTTCTATATTATTGTTAATACAGCGTAATATGCGTTTTCACATCGGGAATCAGTATTTATGAAGCGCGCCGTAATCATTGGCCTGACCCTCTTTATTGTCGTGTTTTTGGCCTTCCAGATGATGTTCACTTCCGTGTTGATCAATGACGCCATTTATCTGTTGACGGACAAAAGCGTAACCCTCGAGGATGTGCTGGAAGCTGGTGAATTAACGGTATTAACGCGGAACAACAGCCATTGTTACTATCTGTACCGCGAAGAACCCATGGGCTTTGAATATGAACTGCTGAAAGCCTTTGCGGACCATTTGGGGGTCCGGCTCAATATTGAAATAGTTGAAAAATGGGAAGGGCTGATACCGGGTCTTTTAAAGGGTCGTGGCGCTGTGGTTGCCGCCAGTATGACCAATACGGAAAAACGCCGGCGGAAAATCGCTTTCTCCGACCCATATATGAAGGTCCATCAATATATCGTCGTTCACCGCAACAACGCGCATATCAAATCCACGGAAGATCTCAACGGCCGCGAGGTTCACGTCAGAAAGGGCACCTCCTACCATGAACAGCTGCTGAAACTCAAGAAAGACGGCATCGATATAAAGCTGGCGCTGGTGGATGATGTCCCCACCGAAGAACTCATCCGGCAGGTCCACGAGCAAGAGATCGAGGTGACCATTGCGGATACGAACGTGGCGCTGATGAATCAGCGTTATTATCCTGAAATCGTGCTGACGGGCATCATCAGCCGGAAGCAATATCTGGGATGGGCGGTCTCTCCCGGCGCACCGCGTCTGCTCGAAGAAATAAACGCATTTTTCCGGAAAACCAGAGGCAATGGACTGTTTGCGGAAATTTATAACCGTTACTATCAGGAAGCGGGTGTGTTCGATTATGTGGATCTATGGCGCTATCGCCGTTCACTGAATTCCAGGATGCCCCGGTTCAGTGTATTCATCAACAATGCGGCGGATAAATACGGATTGGACTGGCGGTTGCTCACGGCCCAAATTTACCAGGAATCCCATTTTCGAGTCCAGGCAAAAAGCCATTTCGGTGCCTATGGTCTCATGCAACTGACCCGCACAACGGCCAAGGCGCTTGGGGTCAAGGATATCTATGACCCCGAAGAGAACATAATCGGCGGGGCACGCCATCTGAAATTTTTATATGACTACTTTGACAGGTTCACCGGCGATGACCGGCTCTATGTCGCCCTGGCCGCATATAATATCGGCCACGGCCATGTACGGGATGCACAGCGCTTGGCCAAAAAGATGAACCTGGATCCCCTGAAGTGGTCTTCCTTAACCAGGACGCTTCCCATGCTGAAATTCAAAAAGTACTATCAAAAAACCCAATTCGGATACTGCCGTGGGGATGAGCCGGTCACCTATGTGCAACGAATTCGAATTTATTATGATATTCTCAAACGCCAGGCCATTGAAAATATCCATGTACCGCCGTGATTTTCCCCTTGCCACAGGGATTCGGCGTACCCGCCGGAGATTACCGGCTTCATGCGTCGCGATACACCGGGAATGCGTTAACCGGCAACGGGATCGGCACAGCCGGGGCTATCGTATGCCGCAAAAGGGGTTGGTGCGTTTCTCCTGACCGATGGTTGACGGTCCCATATGTCCGGGCATGACCTGTACCTCGTCCCCCAGCGGGAAAAGTTTCTTCTGGATACTGGAAATCAGCGTATCGTAATTGCCGCCCGGAAAATCGGTACGACCGATGGAGCCTGCAAATAAGGTATCTCCCACAAACACATGATTGTTGGTGAACAAGGAGATGCCACCCGGGGTATGTCCGGGGGTATGGATCACTTTCAAGGTCAGTTCTCCCACGTCGATGGTGTCTCCGTCGTTCAATTCACGGTCCGGCGGCGGCGAATCCTCGGCGTTCAATCCCCATGCGGATGCACTGGCGGACAATTGGGCCAGCATCGGCGTATCCTGGGGATGAATCATCAGTTCCCCGCCGGTGGCGTCTTTAATACGACGATTTGCGCTCACATGATCGAAATGGCCGTGTGTATTGATGATGGCGCTGACCGTAAGCCGATCTTCCGCCAGCGCCACTAATATTTTATCCGCTTCGTCGCCGGGATCGATAACCGCGGCTTTTCTAGTGTTTTCACACCCCAGTATGTAACAATTCGCCTGAATAGGGCCGAGGGCCAGTTGTTTAAGTATCACGTCAACCTCCTATCAGTTAATCTCGTATGCTGTTCAGTGCTGTTCCGCGGCAACGGCATCGAGGGTATTGTTTTCAATGGCGATCCGTATGCTGTCCAATATACCGTTGATGAAAGCGCCGGATTCTTCGGTGCCGAAACGCTTGCCCACATCGATGGCTTCGTTGATGCTGACTTTTAACGGGATATCCTCACAATGCAGCATTTCGTATACGGCGATCCGCAACACATTCCGGTCCACGCAGGACATGCGTCCGATTTTCCAATTATTTGAGAATCTTTCAATTATATGATCCAATATGCTTTTGGCCTCCAGCACCCCCGCCACCAGCCGGTTGAAAAAGGGGAGGACGGTCTTCGACAATTGGTAACAGTCGACAAAGAGATCCATGGCCTCTGTTGAATGATCGTGAACCATGTCCATGTAAAATAGGGCTTGCATGGCATTTTCTCTGGAACGTCTACGTGTACCCATAACTATAACTGATCTACGATCTCCATAAGGTTAGCCATTTCAATGGCGCTGACGGCCGCACTCCACCCTTTATTCCCGGCCTTGGTGCCTGCCCG
Organism: Desulfobacteraceae bacterium; assembly: GCA_013003715.1. Lineage (GTDB taxonomy): Bacteria > Desulfobacterota > Desulfobacteria > Desulfobacterales > Desulfosarcinaceae > JABDIN01. Next base: position 193,154 of record JABDIN010000108.1, read on the forward strand.
CTCAATAGCCTGTTCAATGGTATCCGTGGTGATGACACCGAAGATGACCGGCACGCCTGAATCCAGCCCGGCCACGGCGACTCCTTTGGAGACCTCGGCACTCACATAATCAAAATGGGGTGTGGAGCCCCGTATCACTGCTCCCAGGCAGATGACGGCATCGTGTTTCTTTTTTTCGGCGATCTTTTTGGCCACCAGCGGAATTTCAAAGGCGCCGGGCACCTTCACCACGTTGATATCCGTATCCTTGGTACCACTTCTCACCAACGCATCAACGGCGCCGCCAACCAGTTTGTCGGTAATAAAATCGTTGAAACGGCTGACAACAATGGCGAATTTTTTACCCTTGGCGACCAGGCCGGCTTCAAGTATCTTTGGCATATTTTCCTCACTTTGCATGGTGTTGTGAAACGACTTCATGTGTTTTGAACCGCTGATCACATACGCTAGGATGATTCCTGGAACTTGAGCAGATGCCCCATTTTCAGTTTCTTGCATTCCAGGTAACATTTATTGTGCTCATTGGGTTCGATTTCGATAGGGGTCTGCTCACCGACGCTGAGTCCGTAGCCCTCGAGCCCGACCATCTTCTTGGGGTTGTTGGTCATCAGTCTCATCTTACGCACCCCGATGTACCGTAGCATCTGAGCACCGAGGCCGTAATCCCTCAGGTCGTCTTCAAACCCGAGCTCCCGATTGGCTTCCACTGTATCCAATCCGTCGTTACGCTGGAGCTCATAAGCCTTAAGCTTGTTGACAAGCCCGATGCCCCGGCCTTCCTGTCTCAGATAGATGATCACGCCGGTGCCCTCTCTATCGATCATCTCCATGGCCTTGTGCAACTGATCCGCACAGTCACACCGCTGGGAACCAAAGATATCACCGGTCATGCACTCCGAGTGCACCCGAACCAGTGTGGGTTCGTCCGGATCGATTTGTCCTTTTACCAGCGCAATATGCGTGAGATCGTCCACGTCGTTCTCGAAGGCGATGACCTTGAACTCTCCGCCCCAAATGGTGGGGATGACGGTTTCGGCCGCCGCATGCACAAAGGATTCGGTCCGAAGCCGGTAGGCCACAAGATCGGCCACCGTACAGATACCGATGCCATGTTTTTCACTGAATGCCTCCAGTGACGGCATACGGGCCATGGTGCCGTCATCGTCCATGATTTCACAGATAACCCCGGCCGGTTTCAACCCGGCAAGGCGGGCGAGATCAACACTGCCTTCGGTCTGCCCGACCCGGACCATCACTCCGCCGTCCCGGGCCCGCAGGGGAAAAATATGCCCGGGGCGGACAAGACAATTCTCGGTGGCATCATCGGCCACGGCCGTCCGTATGGTGGTGGCCCGGTCCGCGGCGGATATCCCGGTGGAGACACCTTTTTTGGCTTCGATGGATACGGTGAATCCGGTCTGGAACGGGGAGGTGTTGTCATCCACCATCAGCGGGAGATTCAGCGCATCGCATTTTTCGCTGGTCAGGGAGAGGCAAATCAGGCCGCGGCCGAACCTGGCCATAAAATTGATGTCTTCAGGGGTCACTTTTTCAGCGGCCATGGTCAGGTCGCCTTCGTTTTCACGGTCTTCATCATCCACGAGAATGACCATTTTCCCGTTCTGAATATCCGTTACGGCCTGTTCGATGGTAATGTGGGACATGTGTTGCCGGAGCTCCTTTTTCAAACAATATTAAACGGTTATAAAAAACCGGTTCTATTCAAAAACGCCAAGTCTATTGAAGCGTCGCCGGGATGTGTCTTCCCGGTGTCACCACCCGGCTTTTGCAAAAATCTTTCCACATACTTGCCGATCATGTCGGTTTCAATATTTACCGATTCCCCGACCTTCTTAAAGCCGATGGTGGTCAGCTTGGCGGTATGAGGGATGATGCTTACCGTAAAACCATTTGAATCGCAATCATTAATGGTCAGGCTGACGCCGTCCACCGCCACGGACCCCTTTTTTATAAAATAGCGTGATACGTCTTCCGTCACCTGAAACCGGATAATCACGGCATTGGCCTGATGCGCCCGTTCCACTAACGTGCCGATGCCGTCCACATGGCCGGATACCAGGTGCCCGTCCAAACGGTCGGACAAACGAAGTGCCCGTTCCAGATTCACCCGGTCTCCGGTTTTTATCCGGTCCAGGATGGTTTTGCCCAGGGTTTCCGGGGATACATCCACGCTGAATCTCCGGCCCTCCAATTTGACGGCCGTCAGGCAGGCACCGCAGACCGCGATACTGTCACCAAGCGTGGTGCCGTCGAGTGCAAAATCCGAGGTGATGCTCAATTGGGTGCCCTGATGGGCAGGTTGAATCCCCGCCACGGTGCCCAGTCCTTCAATGATTCCGGTAAACACGATACCCTCTAATCGTTATTCGGTTTATTGCAGAAGGGAGAGTTTTAAATATCAAATTTTTAATTTTAAATGAATTTTAAAACTGAAATTTTAAAACAGGACCCAAAACCCCTATGGTGATGGGCAGTCCTCGCTCCTGTCTTTTATCGTTCGGTCATTTGAAGTTGGTTTGACATTAATATTTCACATTTGTCATTCTTACTTCTCAAAGGTATCCTTCTATCAAGGTATCTTCACCATAGCGGGTGACCCGAATGTCTTTCAAGGTCTGGGCCGCTGCCATGAGCGCCGGGCCCTTTCCCCGGCAAATGGGGATGCCGTCGTCCCCGCCGAGAATTTTAGGCGCATAGAAAAAAAGGGCTTTGTCCACAACCCCGGCGGCCAGAGCGCTGCCGATCACCGCTGCACCGCCCTCCACCAGCAGGCTGGTAATCGCTCTTTGGCCGAGCCGGTCCAGTATCTCCCGCCAGTCGAGCCCCCCGTTCATGACAGATGTGGAGATCAATGTCGCCCCGGCATCCGAAACACGCTCCCGTTTATGCCGGTCGACCTCGGGTCCGTGGAAAATAAGGGTTCCGGCATCCGATTGCCGGGTAATGACTTTTGCCGCTTCGCCGATGCGAAGCCGGGTATCTAAAATCACCCTCTCCGGGTCTTTTCCGGTTTTACCATCCAACCGTGTGGTCAGGCTCGGGTCATCCGCCAGCACCGTATTGATACCCACCAGAATCGCATCCGCACCATGACGGATTTCATGAACACGGGCTCGGGATTCCGATCCGGTCACCCATCGGGCATCTCCGGTGCGTGTGGCAATGCGGCCGTCGAGCGTGGCGGCGCACTTCATGATGACGAACGGACGTCTGGTCCGGACAAATTTTATATAGGCTTCGTTGAGTTTTTCGGCCTCGGCATTCAGCAATCCGGTTTGGACGTCTATCCCATTTGATTCAAGATAGGCGTGTCCCCCTCCGGCCACATCGGGGTTGGGGTCGTCCATGGCGGAGAACACTTTTTTGATGCCGGCATCTATGATTTTCCGGGTGCAGGGAGGGGTGCGGCCGGTGTGATTGCAGGGTTCCAGGGTGACATAGAGATGAGCACCGCGGGCATGGGGACCGGCGTCTTCAATGGCGTTGACTTCCGCATGGGCGCGGCCCACGGCTTCATGGTAGCCTCTGCCGACCACTTGCCCGTTCCTGACCACAACAGCGCCCACCATGGGATTGGGTGCGGTAAACCCCCGGCCCTTTTCCGCAAGGTCCAGAGCCTTTTTCATAAAAGAAAGATCATCCATTATCTATCAAGTCCGAGATGGTCATGACCTCACCGGACGCATGTCGGCATCCGGTCATGAAACCACCCGCAGCCCCTTCGCAAGGTCGAGGCCCGACATATCGTCCCGCGGGCATCCGTTACTCGGGAGCACCGGCAGAACACGCCCATTATACTACCGGTCGCTGAGCAGTGTTTTCAATTCAGATATAAAATCATTCACATCCTTGAACTCCCGATATACCGATGCAAATCTGACATAAGCGATATCGTTGAGTACATGGAGTTTCCGCATTACTTCTTCCCCGATCTGATGGGAAGGGATTTCTTTTTCGCCGGTCTCCCGGAGATCCCGTTCCAGTTCGTCGATGAAATCCTCAATGACATTCATGCTGATATCCAGTTTTTCGCAGGCCCTCTGGATACCGGCACGAACTTTGTCGCGATTGAAAACCTCCCGCCGGCCATCTTTTTTGATGATCATGATGGGAATCTCTTCAATATGCTCATATGTGGTGAATCGACGGTTACAATCGATGCACTCCCTGCGCCGCCGGATAACGGAGCCGTCTTTACTCACCCGGGAATCAATCACCTTATTGTCGAGAATACCGCAAAAAGGACATTTCATGGCCCCGCCTCCTAACAGCCGTTTTCGAGTTTTATCAATTGGACGCCTGCTTCCGCCAGCATTTCCTCACTCATGGAATCCGCATAGCCGGATTCATAGTAAATCCGTTCAATCCCCGCGTTGATGATCATTTTCGCACAAATGGAACAAGGCAGATTGGTACAGAACACAGATGCACCGTTGATACTCGCACCATGATATGCCGCTTGTATGATGGCGTTCTGTTCCGCATGTATCCCCCGGCAGAGCTCGTGCCGTTCGCCCGAGGGGACATCCATCTGTTCCCGCAGACATCCCACTTCCGCGCAATGTCGAATCCGGGAAGGTGCTCCGTTATAACCGGTGGAGAGAACGCGCTTATCCTTTACAATAACCGCTCCGACCGCCCGCCGCTTGCAGGTGGAACGTTTGGCCACCAATGTGGCGATGTCCATGAAGTATTGGTTCCAGCTAGGGCGGTCCTGCAGTTCACTCATAAAGGCTCCTTCTGTCCTTTCGGGTTAATCCGAGTATAAGGGGAAGTTATTGCACAGCTGTTTGACCTGTTCGCGGATCCTTGCAATTTTACCGTCATAATCGTGGGATTTCAACACATCGGCCATCATCGTCCCGATCTGCTCCATTTCCGGTTCCTTCATACCCCGGGAGGTCACAAAGGGCGTCCCGATGCGGATACCGCTGGTCACAAACGGGCTGCGGGTTTCAAAAGGAACGGCATTCTTGTTCACGGTGATGCCGGCCTTGCCCAATGCCGCTTCCGCATCCTTGCCGGTGATATCCAGATTGCTCAGGTCGGCCAGCACCATGTGATTGTCGGTCCCGCCGGAGATCAGTTCCCACCCGGCGTTCACCAGAAACGCACCAAGCGATTTGGCGTTCTTCACTACCTGGACCTGATACTGCTTGAACGGCTCACCGAGCGCCTCCTTGAAGGCCACTGCCTTGGCGGCGATCACATGCATCAACGGGCCGCCCTGGATACCCGGGAACACAACGCTGTTAATGGGTTTTTCGAACTGCGACTTCGCCAGAATAAGCCCGCCGCGTGGACCCCTCAGGGTTTTATGGGTGGTGGATGTCACCACATCGGCAAACCCCACCGGTGACGGATGGACACCGGCCGCCACCAGACCGGCGATATGGGCCATATCCACCATCAGAAAAGCATCCACCGACTTCGCGATTTCCGACAGAATCTTGAAATCAATGATCCGCGGGTAGGCGCTGGCCCCGGCAACGATGAGCTTCGGACGATGGGATTCCGCCAGGGATTTTACCTGGGCATAATCAATGGTGCCGGTCTCCCGCTGAACACCATAATGCGCGAAATTATATAACTTGCCTGAAAAGCTGGCCGGACTACCGTGGGTTAAATGTCCGCCGTGGGCCAGGTCCATGCCCAATACCGAGTCCCCAGGTTTGAGCAGCGCAAAGTATACCGCCATATTGGCCTGTGAACCGGAGTGGGGCTGGACGTTGACATACTCGGCATTAAAAAGCGCTTTGGCCCTTTCCACCGCCAGCTTTTCGGCCACATCCACCCATTCGCACCCGCCGTAATACCGTTTTTCAGGATATCCCTCCGCATATTTGTTGGTGAGCACACTGCCCTGGGCGGCCATTACGGCTCTACTGGCTATATTTTCCGAAGCAATCAGCTCCAGATGGTCTTCCTGCCGATCGATCTCATGCCGGATGGCTGCGGCGATCTCGGGATCGCATGCGTCTATTTGATTCAAGATTGATTCCACTTTAATTTCCTCGTTTAATCCGGATTCGGGTTAAGGGTTGATATTATCAAACTGATCCAGGCGTGTCTGATGACGGCCGCCCTCAAAGGCGGTGTTCAGCCAGGTATTTACGATCTCGATGGCCAGGACATCGCCGATCACACGGCCGCCCATGACCAGTATATTGGCATCATTATGCCGGCGGCTCATGGCGGCGGAGAACAGGTCGTTGCACAATGCCGCGCGTACATGGGCAAACCGGTTGGCCACCATGGACATGCCCAGACCGGTACCACACAAAAGAATACCACGATCGAATCGGTGTTCCGACACGCTCGCAGCGACCTTAATGCCGTAATCCGGATAATTGACGCTGGATTCATCATGCACACCAACATCTTCCACTTCGTATCCGGCCTGCCGGATCAGGTGGGTTTTTACGATTTCCTTGAGGGTCAGCGCGGCATGGTCGCAACCGATGATAATTCCGGGTTTGAGCTCATTCATTTTCTGCTCCCGATCGATGAGTGGCCTTCATTAAAGATGTCCTCGCAAGAATGCCGGGTCCGCGACCTGCGGCCCTGTCCGGCGGTGCGTAGCTCACACAACGCCAGTCCCCGGTGCGATGCCATCAGGGTGAATTCGGCATCCCGGGACGGTGACCCGGGATCGACCGAAATATCAAACTCGACACTTATAACCTATCGATGCGAACCGCAAGAAAAAAACCAGGGTTCTAGAGACCGTAGCAGGGGTACCGACAGCTTCGTAGGAAAGGTCTAATCGGTATATTTTTTCAGGATCAAACTGGCGTTGGTGCCACCGAACCCAAAGGAATTGGTCATGGCGTAGGTCAGCTCTTTTTCCCGAGCCTGGTTAGGCACATAATCCAGGTCGCACTCTTCGCCGGGATTCTCGAAATTGATAGTGGGCGGAATGATCCCCTCATGGATCGCCAGGGTTGTAAATGCCGTTTCTATTCCGCCGGCACCGCCCAACAGGTGACCCGTCATGGATTTGGTGGAACTGATGGGCACATTGTATGCGCTCTCGCCGAACAATGCTTTGATGGCACGGCTTTCATACAAGTCATTCAATGGCGTGGAGGTGCCATGGGCATTGATATAGTCGACGTCGGCCGGTTGAATCCCGGCATAGTCCAAAGCCGCCTTCATGCATCTGATGGCGCCGTCGCCGTCCGGGCAAGGGGAGGTCATGTGGTACCCGTCTCCACTCATTCCGTAACCGGCCATTTCCGCATAGATTTTCGATCCTCGTTCCAGGGCATGGTCCAGGGCCTCAAGGATCAGAATACCCGATCCCTCCCCAACCACAAATCCATCCCGGTCGCGGTCAAATGGCCGACTGGCATGCTGGGGATCTTCGTTTCGGGTGGAAAGTGCTTTCATCGCGTTGAATCCGGCAATACAGGTCTGGGTGATTACGGATTCCACCCCGCCGGTAATCATGGCGTCCGCCTGACCGTGTTTGATCAGGTTAAAGGCGTCACCCACCGCATGAGCGCCGGCCGCACAGGCGGTGGCCACGGATGCGTTGGGGCCTTTGGCGCCGCAGATGATGGATATCATGCCCGGGGCCATATTGCCGATGAGCATGGGAATAAAAAACGGGCTGACCCGGTTGGGGCCCTTGGTTTCAACCGTTCTCGCGGTCAATTCAAGCATGGATAGCCCACCGAGTCCGCATCCGGTGAGCACCCCGATGCGGGCTTCATTGGATGCATCGATGACCAGGCCGGCATCTTCAATGGCCATTTTCGAAGCCGCCACAGCGTAAGCAATGAACGGCTCCGTCCGTTTGGCCTCTTTTTTGGATAAGAAGTCGGTTGCCTTGAAGTCCTTGACCTCTCCTGCAATTCTGGTATTGAAACCGGCTGTGTCAAACCTTGTGATTTCGCCGATTCCCGATTCGCCGGCGCACAAACCGGACCATGTAGTATCTTTTCCTGTACCCAAAGGGGTGATCAGGCCCACTCCCGTTACAACGACCCGTCTGTCCAAGAAAAACCTCCTCGTTTCTGTCGTGATCATCAAATAAATGTTGCCCGCCCGCAGGGAAATGAGTAACCAGCACGTTGATTCCCGGCGCCGGGCGAATTATGGATTCACCGGCGGAAAGCCGGCATCGTATTTCAATACGCTCTTACCGCATGGTGCCCATGGGACGAAAGGCACGATAACATCCGTTGAACCAGAGATTGTCGAGTTCCGTTCGATAAATGAATGATGGCCCGGGCACAACCACGGGACGACCAACACCCGGCACCGTATACATCCGCAAATGGTAAATTTCGGATTTCAATCAATTGCTTTTATTCGCGGGAGCAACAAATGGATATGAATCCACTATTTCCGGATATACACGGAACGATGCTTTTGAGTAATACGTACGGGCACGGCAGGCGGGAAAACCTGCCGCGCCCATTCGTCATAGCGACGGCTACTGCTTAAAACACGCTCGAGTCAGCACAATCAGTGAGAATTGATATAATCAAAAGCATCTTTTACAGTTACCAGCTTCTCTGCATCCTCATCGGAGATATCAATATCGAATTCCTCCTCCATGGACATGATCAGCTCCACCAGGTCAAGGGAATCCGCACCCAGATCATCCACAAAGGATGCCTCAGGCACAACCTCTTCCAAATCCACACTCAATTTCTCCGCGATAATCTTTTTTACTTTATCCTCTACAGACATCCATACACTCCTTTCACATGTACATCCCGCCACTGACATGGATCACCTGACCCGTGATGTAAGCGGCTTGTTCTGAGGCTAAAAATGTAACAACTCCGGCAATGTCCTCCGCCTGTCCCGGCCGTCCCATGGGAATCTGACCCAGCATGGCTTCCCGCGCCTTTTCGGGAACAACGGCGGTCATATCGGTCACGATAAAACCCGGGGCCACGGCATTCACCGTGACACCCCGCGGGGCCAGCTCTTTAGCGGCGGTCTTCGTGAGGCCGATAATTCCGGCTTTGGACGCAACATAGTTTGCCTGGCCGGCATTTCCGGTCACCCCGACAATGGAGGCGATGTTGATAATCCGGCCGTGGCGCTGTTTCATCATGATCTTGCCTATGATTTGAATACAATTGAAGGGGCCTTTCAGGTTAACATTCAGTACGGCGTCCCAATCAGCCTCCTTCATCCTTACAATTAAAGCATCTTTGGTGATTCCGGCATTGTTGACCAGCACATCGATATGGCCGGCTTCTTCGAGCACCTGATCGAAAAAAGCGTTGGTTTCGTCCCGGGAGGCGATATCCGCCCACAGCCCCTTGCCGGTACCGCCGGCTTCCGCGATCATTTTTTCCGTTTCCGCGGCCGCTGTTTTTTCCCCTTCGGGATCTCCCGGTGAAAAATAATTAAAAAACACCTCGGTATCATTGCCGGCAAAGGCGACGCATATGGCGCGTCCGATGCCTCTGGAACCACCGGTCACAATGATGACACGTTTCCCGTTATCTGCCATGATTACCTCTCAAACAGGTTATCCGCCACCACATCCATATCGCTGATAACATTGCGGCAGCTTCTGATCAGTTCATTGTAGGAAATAGCATTTAACAATGCTTCCGACTCCTCGGGCGCAATGACATCGGTGCCCATGATGAGCATCAGCGCCTTGGACGCTGTCAGTTGGGCTGTCTCCGCCGCGAAAATACGGGCAACGGCGGCCATCTTTACGGCATTGGGATCACCGGCCTGATGTAATCGGACCGCTTTCCGGGCCAGCGCCGCGCCGACTTCGACCCAGGTCATCATGTCCGCAAGGGAAAACATGATGAATTGCCGACGCGTCAACTTGTTTTCGTGTGCGGTGTCGATACAATGATTCAAGGCTTTGGCGGCGAGGCCATAGTAGCGGGCCCCCACATCCACACCGGCGGTATCCAGGCCCATCATTTCTTCGGCGATGCCGTTATAATAAGCCCCCTTGGTTTTCCGGGTCTTTTTCCAGCGGAAGGTGGATATGATGTTCTGCTGAATCTCACTGGTCCCCTCATAGATACAGGTGATTTTCACATCCCGTTTGATCTTCTCCACTTCGTACTCGTTGATATACCCGTATCCGCCCAGGGCCTGTATGGCATCATCAGCCGCCTTGTTGGCCGCTTCAGTGGCGAAGTATTTTCCGATGGCGCCTTCAACCTGGTAATCCGCATCACTGGCATCGAGCAGGACAGCCACTTCCTCGATATACGCTGCGGCGGCCTCGAGCCGGACGGCATTGGGAACGATCAATTTATGGGTATATCCCTGCTTTTCAGACAGGGGGCCGCCGAACTGAATGCGCTCTTTGGCATAGGGAATGGCGATTTCCATGGCCGCGTCCCCCGCCCCCAGCGCCATGGAGGCGACCATCAACCGTGTGTAGCCGAAGACGAGGTTGGCTTGTTTAAGCCCCACACCGGGAACGCCGCCGATCAGATTATCGATGGGCACGAACACATCGTCGAAGGTCAGGGGAGAGGTATTGGATGCGCGAATCCCGTGTTTCTCCTCGCCCTTTTTCTGATCGAATCCTTTTGTGTCCTTCTCCACCACAAAAAAACTCGGGCCTTCAGGCGTATGGGCCAGCAGGGTGATGAAATCCGCATACCCGCCGGTGGAGATAAATTGTTTGGTCCCGTTGATGTTGTACCCTGTAATATCGCCGGCGTCGTTGGCAATCGGAACCGCCTTGGTTTTCAGAGAGGCCAGGTTGCTTCCGGCGCCCGGCTCGGTTACCGCGTAGGCGACCAGGGAGTTGCCCTCGGCAATGGCACCCAACCACTTTTCCTTTTGGGCCTCCGTGGCACCCACCAGCAGGGGGTCGGCCCCCAGTTGAATCGCAAAAAAAGCAGTACCGATGCCCAGACAGATCTTCGCCATTTCACGGGTGACGGCACAACAATCCCGCGCACCGCCGCCCAAACCACCATATTCTTCAGGGATAAACAGGAGTTGCAAACCGATCTCCGGCCCCAGCATTTCCCGGACTTCCCGCTCCGGAAAAACTTCATCCCTGTCCCATTTTAATATTTTTTCCTTGGTCAGAAGTCTGCTGCGCAATTGTCGAACGGTCTCAACAACCATTTGCCGTGATTCGTCATCCAATCCTTTGAGTCGGCCTGACTCTGCTCCCGGTGCAACCATGTTTAACCTTTTCCTTCTTTATAATTAATCTTCGTTGGTTTCGATCACCGTGCGCCCTTTGTATGAACCGCAACTCGGGCAGGCATGATGGGGCTGAACGGCCTCGCCGCAATCCGGACAGGTGGACAGATTAGGCCCTTCCAGCTTTTGATGGGTGCGTCGCTTGTCACGCTTTGACTTGGATGTTTTTCGTTTTGGTACTGCCATAAGTAATCTCCTAACACATTGAAATTATTTGATAAATCAATCATACCTTGACTTATATTATAAAGTTCGCTTCTAGTAATTTAAAAGATCTTGAATGTCAAGGCTTTTTGAAAAAATTTGTCCGGTTGTGCTCCACATTTGTATATGTTATGAAAAGGCGAGTCACCAAGGGGAACCCTGAAAAGACATATCGTATTGTAAATTATGCACAAAATTTACTGAGCACATTTCGTGTCTCCGGGTGCCCGGATTCATGGTATCTGCCGGCTACGGGTCCGGCTATTTTTTTGGATAAAAACAATCCGGCCCACACAATTACTAATTACTTAACTTTTTCGCAAGTCAATGTAGGCATAATTATACTTTTTACTAATAGATCTAAAGGTAAACGCCAAAACACTCGTACACAAAGCTCAAGTCAAACACCAATCATAGGCTATCACTGAAAGATAAAGCAGTTTAAATAGTAGAATATCCGGGGAACCCGGATGAGTGTAATCGACACAATGAGGTAAAAATGGAAACTATCGTCACACGGTTCGCGCCCAGTCCCACCGGCTACCTGCATGTGGGTGGCGCTCGAACGGCTTTGTTCAACTGGTTGTACAGCCGGCACATGAACGGCAAATTTGTCCTGAGGATTGAGGATACGGATCGCGTGAGATCCACCAGGGAATCAGTGGATGCCATATTCGACGCCCTGAAATGGCTCGAGATCGATTGGGACGAAGGACCGTTTTTTCAGAGTGAACGCCAGGAAATATATTTGAAATATGTCAACCAGCTTATCGACACCGGAAATGCGTATTACTGCACCTGTACGCCGGAACAAATTGATCTCATGCGTAAAAAGGCCATGGAAACAGGGGATAAGCCGAAATATGACGGCACCTGCCGTGAGAAGGGCCTGGGCAAGTCCGATAATGCCGTGGTGAGATTCAAGGCCCCGGTTTCCGGGACAACCTTGGTTGAAGATGTCATCAAAGGCAATATCGTATTCCAAAACAGCGAACAGGATGACTTTGTCATCTGCCGCAGCAACGGCACCCCCACCTATAATTTCGTGGTGGTGGTGGATGACATGACCATGGGTATCAATACCATTATTCGCGGGGACGACCATGTCATGAACACCCCGAAACAAATACTGCTTTATCAGGCATTGGGAAGCAAATTACCGGTATTCGGCCATGTTCCCATGGTTCTTGGCGGCGATCGCGCCCGGTTGAGCAAGCGCCATGGCGCCACATCCGTCACCGCCTACCGGGATATGGGTTTTCTACCGGATGCCTTTATCAATTACCTGGTTCGGCTCGGATGGTCATTCGGGGACCAGGAATTTTTTACGCGAGATGAACTCATCGAGAAGTTCACCCTGGAAAACATCGGAAAATCCGCGGGCATATTCGATCAAACCAAACTCACCGCCCTTAACGCCGATCACATCAAAGCGGCCGCCCCGGATACCATCTCTTGTCATTTGATCCCCTTTTTGAAAAAAGAAGGGATTACCACCCAGCCCGGTGACTATCTCAACGGGGCAATCCAAACGCTGGTCACCCGCAGCAAGACCCTGCAGGAGATGTCCGATGGTATCGGTTTTTATTTTTCGGATGATATCGAATTCGACGAGAAGGCCGCCAAAAAATTTTTGAAACCGGGCGCACTGGGCCCCATATCCATGCTCGAAGCAAAATTGTCCGCCCTCTCCGAACCCTTTGAAGAAAAAGAGCTGGAGGCGGTCTTCAAGTCCGTGATGGACGACACCGGGTTAAAGTTGGGGAAAATCGCCCAGCCCGTACGTGTCGCCCTCACCGGCACATCCGTAAGCCCCGGTATTTTCGAAATAATCCAGGTTATGGGCAAAACAAAAGTCACCAAGCGGCTGGCGGCGGCGGTCGATTATATCAACGAACGGGCATCGGTGGAATGAACCGGTGGTCAGGATGGCACCGGCACTAAAATTTCCTTGACTTCAAAACCCTGATTTACTAATTTCACCCACACTTAACACTGGGGGATCGTCTAGTGGTAGGACTACGGACTCTGACTCCGTCAGCCCAGGTTCGAATCCTGGTCCCTCAGCCAACCGACACACAAGGGATCACGCCTAACCGCGTGGTCCCTTTTTTATTCACCCCTCCCCGGACGGTGATGGACATAACAAAAATTGCATCATCCTGGAGAATCAAATCTGCAAATTTCCTGTCATTGGCGCTTTATCGGGAGCCATATTCGTTTATTCGAAGAAATACTTCTTGACTCTGAATACAAAACCGATAAACTACTTTATACTATAAAGTAGTTTATGCCCATCGAATTGGTAAGCTTGGCAATTTATTGGTTCTCAATCTTTACACCCTTTGATGTATCGGGGCATTGCAGAAAGAAACGATGATGACTGAAAAAAAAGAGATAGATAAACTTTTGGAAGACATCGCCGCCATTAAATCGGTGCTGGACAAAAACAGAATCCTGCTTCAGCGCGTATTGATCCCCAGACATTTTATCCCAGTGGCCCTGCTCTTCGGCATGGGGGTGATTTTCTTTTGCGTGCTGTATTATTGTCTGATCCGTCATTATGGTGATTTCAACCTGGTTCCGACCGTGTTTCGATATTTGAGCTATGGCGCCATCGCCGCAACCATGGTTACCATGTCGCTTCTCAAACAGCACATTGTCAGGAAACTGGGCCGCAGTTTTGATCCATCACTCACCTTGGGCCAGATTCTCAAAGCCTTTTTCAGTTATAAGATTATTCATATTTACCTTCCGACCACAATATTAATTGTTTTTTTAAGTAGTTACATGGCGCATAAAGGCTTCCCCCACCTTATTGTGCCCACCGCCGCCATCGGCCTGGGCTTGCTGTATAACTTCATCGGAACCGTCTTTGACAACGGGTCGTATCTTTTCCTGGGATACTGGACCTTGGGTACAGGCCTGGTGCCCCTTCTGGCACCCGGCATTTCCCCTTTGCTTGCGGTGGGGGTCATCTTTGGCGCCGGCTACCTGATCTTTGCGGGAATCGCCTTTTTCTCGAATCGATATCGTACGGAGGATTGATCCGGTGGCCGGCATTGATAAAATCATCCACGAACGGGTCCGGTTGCTGATTCTCACTTACGTGGCGGGTCATGATCATAATTCGGTGAGTTTCAATGAATTGCAGCGTACCCTGGAACTGACCCCGGGGAATCTATCGGTTCAGCTCAAAAAACTGAAAAACGCCGGATACATCAATATTGAAAAAGCATTCAGGGACAACAAGCCTTACACCACTGTCGGCATAACCTTAACCGGGAGTGATGCACTGAATGACTACGTGAATGAGATGGAGCGAATTATCAAGGTTTTGAAATCCTGATCCCTTTCGAAGAGGAGACGGCATTCGGCATGAAGCATGCGGATATAATACAATGGGTCCTGTTGCTGCTCATTTCCCTGTGGCATCCGCCGGGATGGGAATCGGCACTGGCCCAATCCGTCGACTTCAGTGGTCAATTGTCGGTCTGGATACAGGAAAACCATGATGACGGCCGGACAACGCATCTTCTGGGCGGCAGATACATCCCCCGGTTGTCAATGAACATGGACTTGACCGGTGAAAGGTTCATCGATGCCGAAGTATCCGTCAACGCCTTCTGGTATGCGGATACCCGCATGGACAACGATCAATACGATGCGGACTTCCACCGGGCTGTTGTGCGCTATGCAACACCGCAGACCACTACGCGGATCGGGTTGCAGAAAATAAATTTCGGACCGGCGAGGATCCTCCGCTCTCTGCGGTGGTTCGACCGGCTCGACCCCACCGATCCCCAGCAGTTCACCGATGGGGTGTGGGGCGGCTTGTTCCGGTACAACGCCTTGAACAATGCCAACGCCTGGTTGTGGATACTCTATGGCAATGAAGATCTCAAAGGCATGGACCAGTTACCGACCAGTGAGGACCGGCCCGAGTTCGGCGGCCGGTTTCAATACCCGGTGCCGGCCGGAGAAATCGCCGTCACCGCGCACACCCGGCAAGTGGGTGGCGACCGTCCCGCTCCGGATGAATTCACGGAAAACCGCTATGCACTGGACGGGAGTTGGGATGTAACCGTGGGCACATGGTTCGAGGCCGTGCTTGTGCAGCAGACCACACCGGCCATCCATGACAATTACCTTCATCTGGCGACGCTCGGCGCGGACTATACCTTCAGTATCGGCAACGGCCTTCATTTGACCCTGGAGCATTTCGTGGCAGCAGCCGGCGGCCACCCCCTGGACACCGGGGAAACGGTTCACGCCACCGCCTTTTCCCTGGACTATCCGCTGAACATTCTCGATAATGTAACGGCCCTGGGATTTTACAATTGGGACGACAATACCCATGCCCAACATGTTGAGTGGCGCCGGACCTATGACCGTGTCACCTTCAGTCTCAGTGGTTTTTCCTATCCACAGGCCCCTGGGGATACCGCCATGTTTTCCAGCACCTCATCCGTGGAAGGGGTTGGGGCCCAGTTCATGATCATCTTCAACCATTAAGATGAACGGTGAAAGGAATCTAAATGAGTGCATTGATCCGTATTCAGGACCTCACCAAACAATTTCCCATGGGCGGGCGCCGGTTTACCGCCTTGGACGGTATCTCCCTCGAGTTTGAAAGAGGAGAATTTTCCGGGCTTGTGGGTCCCAGCGGCTCCGGAAAAACCACCCTGTTGAATATCATCGGCGCCCTGGACAATCCCACCCGGGGATCGGCGATTGTCCTGGATCGGGATACGAAAACACTGCGGCACAGGGAAGCCGCCAGGCTGCGCAACCATAACCTCGGGTTTATCTTTCAGACCTTTAACCTCCTGTCGGTATATACGGTCTTTGAGAACGTGGAATTTCCGCTGCTCCTGCTGAAGATGGAAAAATCCGGACGGAGAAAGGCCGTGATGGATGCGTTGGAATGGGTCGGTTTGACGGACAAGGTCGACATGCGACCGGCCCGGTTGTCGGGTGGTGAATGCCAGCGCGTGGCCGTGGCCCGGGCCATGGTCAAAAACCCGAAAATCGTCCTGGCCGATGAGCCCACAGCCAATCTGGATGCGGAGAACTCTCACAATATTCTTAAAATGATGATCGGATTGAACCGGGAATTCCGCACCACCTTCATTTTTGCCACCCACGATGAAAAGGTGATCGGTTATCTCAAGCGCATCATCTCCTTAAACGATGGACAGGTCGTGAGAGATGAAGAACCGTAACAGAGGAGAATAGAGAATATGCTGACATTAAGGTTGGCCTGGCGGAATATCACCGGCGCCGGATTGAGAACATGGCTGAATGTGGGGGTGCTGTCGTTTATCTATGTCCTCGTGATCTGGCATCAGGGAATATTGCTCGGGATGCAACGCCATGCCGTCAATGCCATGATCAGTGATGAAATCAGCGGCGGCCAGTTCTGGTGCCGGGGATATGACCCCTTTGATCCCCTGACCATTGAAGACAGCCATCAGAACATCCCCACCGATCTTCTCTCCTTGATCGATGAGGAGACGGCCACACCCATACTTGTCCGCCCGGGCACCATTTATCCGAAAAACCGCATGCAGTCGATTCTGATAAAAGGAATCGATCCGGACCAGCGGATTCTGGACATCCCCAGCAGTGATCTGCAGGATATACCGCACCGGTTACCCGTCATGGTCGGCAAAACCATGGCCAGAAAGAATGGATTGACACAGGGAGAAGAGTTCGTGATCCGGTGGCGTGACGCAGACGGCACTTTTGACGCCATCGAAGGCCACATCGTCTCGATTATGGATACCATTGTGCCGGCCATCGACCAGGGACAGATCTGGGTTCCCCTGGCGGACTTGCAAGAGCTGTCCGGTATGGCGAAGCAGGCCACCCTTGTGGTTGTCGATCAGCAGGTCCGGGGTTTGCCCGCCGCAAAAAACTGGGTATTCAAAGATCAAGCGAACCTGCTCAGGGATGTGAATGATATGGTAAACTCCAAGCGCGGTGGCGCGGTGTTCATGTATATCATCCTCATGTTTTTGGCCATGCTGGCTATATTCGACACCCAGGTGCTGGCCATCTTTCGCCGAAGGCGGGAGATCGGTACCATGATGGCGCTGGGAATGCCCCGGATCCGGGTGATTGGTTTGTTTACGCTGGAGGGAATCCTGCTCGGCATCCTTGCCATCGGGGTGGCGGCGGTTTACGGGATTCCGGCATTGTATTATACAGCCCAAAAAGGGCTACCCATCTCCGATGATACCAGCGATTGGGGTTTTGCCGTTGCCAGCCGCTTATTTCCGGCGTACTCTGCCGCACTGATCACCGGCACCGTGGCCATTGTCATGATCACCATTACCATCGTGAGTTTCCTGCCCAGCCGCCGTATTGCTAAGCTCAATCCCACAGATGCCCTTAAAGGGAAATTGACATGATACGATTTTTACTCATAGGATTGCTGCGTGATCGCTCCCGAAGTCTTTTCCCGGTACTCATGGTCAGTGCCGGTGTATTCCTGACCGTGGTGCTGTATGCATATATCAAAGGCATGGTCGGCGACATGGTGGATGCCTCGGCGCGCTTCGATACCGGCCATGTCAAAATCGTCAGCCGGGCCTATCACCTCCGGGAAAGCCAGGCCCCCAATGATCTCGCCCTGTTGGGCGTGGATGACCTGCTGGCTACCATTAGGACCATCCACCCCCGCATGGTATGGACACCACGGATACGCTTCGGCGGCTTGCTGGATGTTCCGGACGCAAATGGCGAAACCCGCGCCCAGGGGCCCGTTGCCGGACTCGCCATTGACCTCTTGAACAAGGATACACCGGAACGAAATATATTGAAATTGGACGAATCCCTTGTGCGCGGCCGGATGCCTGAACAACCGGATGAAATTCTGATCAGCGAAACCTTTGGACGCAAGCTTGGTGTGCCGCTGGACAAAAACGTCACCCTCATGAGCGCCACCATGTATGGCAGCATGACCCTGCACAATTTTACGGTGGTGGGCACGGTGCATTTCGGGATGGCTGCCCTGGACAGACAGCTCATTCTGGTGGATATCAACGATGCCCAACGGGCACTGGACATGACGGATGGTGCCGGTGAAATCCTGGGTTTCAAACCGGAACTGGATTATGCGGATCAGGAAATGAGAATATTGTCGCAATCGTTTAACCGGCGATTCAACAGTGCGGAGGATGAATTTTCGCCTATCATGCACGCCTTGAGTGAAAAGGACTTGCTGGGGGAAATCCTTGAAATGACCAATATCGGCGGCGGTATCATCATTGCTGTATTTGTCTTTGCCATGTCCATTGTTTTATGGAATGCCGGCCTCATGAACGGCATACGGCGCTATGGTGAAATCGGCGTACGGCTGGCCATGGGCGAGTCCAAAGGGGATGTTTACCGCAGCATGATCGTCGAGGCCGTGTGTATCGGCATCATTGGATCGGTTGTCGGCACCATCTTCGGTATCCTGACGGCGTATTGGCTCCAATACCACGGACTGGACTTCACGGACTTCATGCGGCAGTCCACCATGCTCATGTCCGGGGTAATCCGCGCCAAGGTCACACCCTTCAGCTATGTCATCGGATTTTTTCCGGGTCTGCTGGCGTCCGTTATCGGGACGCTGTTTGCCGGCATCGGGGTTTTCCAGCGCCAAACCGCCCAACTATTCAAGGAACTTGAAGTATGAATGCCATATACATGACGGCCCTCTCCTGTTTTTGCCTGCTGGTCTTGTTTTTCTCTCCGGTGTGGGCGGAGGATCTGTCCGGGGAGGAAATATTGAAGCGCATCGACGACAATTTTCTGAGTTCGGGCAGCATCTCCGTCAGCACCATGATCATCACGGGGAGAAGAGGCACGCGAACGATCACCTCCAGGCAATGGGCACAGGGCACCCGAAAAACCTTCACCCACTTCCTGTCACCGCCCCGCGAAAAAGGCACCAAAATGCTTAAAATCGAGGACGCCCTGTGGATTTACACCCCGGCGACGGACCGGCTGATCAAAATCGCCGGCCATATGCTCCGTCAATCGCTCATGGGATCGGATGCCTCTTATGAGGATTTTATGGAAGATCCCGAGCTAAACAAAACCTATGATGTGAATATCTCCGGAACGGAAACCTATTTGGACCGGGCGTGCTACGTCCTCGAATTAACCGCCAAACCGGGATCAAAGGTGGCCTATCACAGTCGAAAGTTCTGGGTTGACAAGGAGCGGTTTCTGGCCCTGCGCGAGGATCTTTTTGCCAAAAGCGGCAAATTGTTAAAAAAAGTGACGATCCAGGAAGTATTCCGGGTGGACGGCCGCTGGTACCCCAAGCGATTCACGTTCAAGGATGTTCTCAAGGACGGCGATGGCACCCAGATTATCATCGACAACATCGAGCTGGACGCCGAGATCCCCGAATACATGTTCTCAAAGGCGGCTTTGAGAAGATGAGCGGCCGATTAGACATGGCTATGATCAAATCGCCCGCCGGCGGCGCATACCTGCCCGGAAGCGTCCGGAGTTCCGCCTCAATGCCCTGAAAACAGAGGTCCACATTCAAAAACCGTTCGTATTCCAGGAACAGATCCCGAATGTTTTCTATCTGATCTCCGGATTCCGCACGGAGTAATTTTATTTAAGGGACACAATAGTGGTGCGGGCAACACTCATGGATGAGTACCTCACATATCAAATGGATGTTTGATGATTGTCCGGCACACCGCCCAACGGAATCCCCCGCAACCTGATTATACTTCAAGATTGAACCTGGACATGTATTCATCCAGCAGGAGCCGGTTTCCCGGGGAAATCAGCGGACAATCCGATGCGGACCTGGCACCTTCAGCCGTCTGGGTGGCGAATACCATACAGGTCTGCGCCCCGCATTCACGGCAATTGGTTCTGGGGAGTAATTTCAAAATTTCGAATATCACGGGCCGCGGCATTCCCTCATAACGTGGTGTGATGCCGGTGCGGTTCTCCCAGGCATCGTTAATTTCATTTTTCAGCCATTCAACTATTTTTCGTGCCTCGGCCTCATCTTTCAGGGCATTCACCGCGATCTTGCGGCCATGCACCGTTATCAGCTTGCCGTGGGTCCTGAAGGTCACCGACGGCGGATCCTTGATATATTCAAACCCGCCGAGTACCGCATTCAAAAAAGGCAACGCCTTTCCCACGTCCCGGTCAAGATGGGCGAAACACTGCACGGACACGGCACCGGGCATACATTCATTATTGAATATTTCCAGGCGATAGGCTTGAAGCAGCATACTTTCTCCCGAAGCAGTAAACCGACCGTGTTTAAGATTTCAACTATCAGATATTGTTTTAAAATTTGTAATTTATAATTTAAAATTACACATCCGGGTTATTTGGGTTCGCAGACCAGCACATCCCGTTCGTCTTTTTCAAATATACACCGCTCCTGCAGTATGATTTTGAACTTCCCCCTCGCCCGGTGCAGCCGTACTTTTACATTTTCAATGCTTAGGTCAAGTGCCCCGGCGATCTCTTTCTGGGACATCCCCATGACATCGAACAACCACAGCACCGTACGATAGGTTTCCGGGAGGAATCTGAGTTGCTGTTGGACACAGCGGCTCATCTGCTGTTTTTCCATCTCTTTTTCCAGGGGAAAGAACATCGGGAAGGCTTCAGCCTCCTGTTGGCAAGCCTTCCCGCGTAGTGAGGAGACGCGGCGAAAGTGATCCATACAGAGATTCCGGGCGATCTGCAACAGCCATGGGGCAATCTTTTCCCGATCCTTCAAACCGGCGATATTGTTGAAAGCACGGACAAAGGTTTCCTGGGTCAGGTCCTCTGCTGTCCACACATCCCGCACCTTGGCCAATATCGCCGATTTAACCCTGTCATGGTACTGGTCATATATCTCGTATAGATCCATTGCCGGTTCTTTCATGCCTGTTCGCAACAGGATTGAGCCGCCCCGCAGCAGGTGTCCGCCACATCCGACACTTCGCCCGTCACATCGGAAACAGCGTTTTTCAAGAAAACGGCAGCCCCGTTTTTGACCTTGAAGGCGGTCTCGATGACCTCGTTAATCTCGGTGTCCGTCAACGCGACTTCCTTGGCCCTTGAATAGATGTAATCGAAACAGGGAATGCAATTCGCACCGATGGCCGCCCCCAGACTTACCATTACCTCTTGTTTGTGATTCATGAGTGTAACCTCCTTTTGGGTTTATTTTCAAGACGTAGACGAATCAAATCGCCCGAAGGTTACAAAAACCCTGACCGGGTATTAGAACTCCAATTCACGCTTGAGATCAATTAAGGCCATATATTTCCAAGCCCGGCCGGCGACCAATACCCCTGCGATGTCCGATATCGGCGGTAGTGTTTTAGACGGATTAATGCTATGGCGTATCAATGACATCATCAACCCACAGCTTTCAGGAGACAAAATGCATCATCAACTGAGACGAAAAGACCGGGCCTGGGACGATGAATCCGCTCACACGCTGCTTGTGAACAGTGAATACGGTGTATTGTCCACCGCCGACAGCCATAACCAGCCGTATGGCGTACCGGTCAATTATGCGGTGTCCGACAATTCAATTTATATTCACTCGGCCACTGCCGGTCATAAAATCGAGAACATCGCCCTCAATACCAAAGTGTCCTTTTGTGTGGTGGGCAATACACGGTTGATCCCCGAAGAATTTTCCACGGATTACGAAAGTGTAGTTGTCTTCGGCCGCGCATCCATGATCGATGGTGATGAAAAAATCGCGGCATTGCGGGCATTGATACGGAAGTATTCCCCGGAGCAGGTCACCGAAGGTGAAGCTTACATCACCAAGCACCTGAAAAAAACGGCCATAATCAAGATATTCATCGATCACTACTCGGGTAAAGCCCGGAAATAAAGCACATGATTGAAAAACCATACCGGCCGGGCTCGGACCAGACCATCGACATCCATGACCTTGTCTCCACATGCAATGGTTACGACGATTACCGACTGCCCGTTGCGGCACTGGATCAATCCCTTGATCTCATCGGAAAATGACCCATGTGAGGATGGCATGACACGCATTTTAACCCGGCAGGACGTGGAACAACTGATGGACATGGAGATGGCCGTTGAAATTGTCGAGGCGGCATTTAAATCTCACGGCTACGGCCGGACACGGATCCCGCACAGGTCAATACTCGAACTGGATGAATTCAACGGCATGATGGGTATGATGCCGGCGTATCTGGCAGATTCTCAGGCTGCCGGTGTCAAAATCATCAGCCATCACGCACACAATCATAAGAAAGGGTTGCCCGAAGGCATGGGATTGATCCTGTATCATGATCCGGCCACGGGCATGCCCCTGGCCATAATGGATTGTGCGCACATTACCGCCATGCGCACCGGTGCAGCCACGGCGGTGAGCGTTAAATACCTGGGAAAAAAGAACACCCGGGTGGCCGGTATCGTGGGCACCGGCGTTCAGGCCGTTTTTCAGGTCCGGGCCATTTGCCAGGTCTCCCGGCTTGAACGCGTAAAAGCATATGACCTGAGACCGGACGCCATGGAACGATTTGCGGCGACGGCAGCGCCCCTGGGCCTTGAGGTCGAACTGGTTAAGAATCCTGAGCAGGCCTGCCGGGAGGTTGATATCCTCGCGACCTGCACATCTTCTCGCCACCCATTCGTAAAAAAAGAGTGGCTTCAGGAAGGCGTTCACATCGCGGCCATCGGTGCGGACATGGCGGATCGGAGAGAGCTTTCACCGCAAGTCTATGGATCTGCGGACAAATGCGTGACAGACCTGCCGAAGCAGGCACTGCTGGTGGGGGAAATCACGGACGCCATCGCCACCGGTGCCATTGATGAAGCCGCACTGCACACCACCCTGGGTGAAATTGTCGCCGGAAAAGCAAAAGGGCGGGAAAATGATGCGGAACTCACCATCTTCAAGTCCACCGGCATGGCCATCCAGGATATTGCCGTGGCCAAACGGGTTTATGAGCTGGCCATTGAAAAACAGGCCGGGGTGGACATTGCCATCACGCCGTAGGTCGAAAACAGCTCCGGTTTCCTCATGCCTCCAGTAATTGGCATATAAAAAACCTGGGGGTATATGCCACATACCACCAGGCTTATTTATGCGTCACAATTTTTTATACGGCACTATTGAGCCGGTACATAGGGAACATCAAGCCCCCACCACCCCTGCTCTTCAGCTTTCGTCAAATCTTCGGGCGCTGGATTCCGATAGCCCCAGAGGCTGAACTTCATATGATCCCAATTTTTGTAATGGGTATCATGTTCGGCGTACCCGGACTGACTCATACTGCTGCATCCTGCCAAAAAAATGATGATGACTGCCAAAAAAATGATTTTTTTCATCTCTTCCTCCCTTTGGTGATACTGTTTTCGACTCAATATTAGGGCGATACTTACTGACGGAACGTGGGAAAATATAGGTCGTTACGGGCCGGATGTCAAATACAGAAAAGGCCAATCACAAAAAAACTGACCGTCATTTTCAATCCGGGACCTTCATCGGCGAATCGCCTGGAGGCCCCTTTTATCCTGATTATTCAAGTTTCAGGCTCGCCGTTGAATCTGCTTCATTCCCAACACGGTGAAATCAATTAAAAACCATGAACCAAATTGGTCTGTATCTTGCTTCTTGTTTAATTTGATCTTTTTGTATTCACCTTTTCATCGCTCAATCAGGAGAACAAGGCGTGAAACAATATATATCAACGCACACTTCCGCCGGCGCTATCGGCCTGTTCCTCTTCCTTTTTATATCAACCGGTTGCGCTTCGATGGCGGAACGGCATCACCCCGATTATGCCAATTATAAAGGTACCTTCCGAACACTGCTGATTCTGCCGCCTCAATTTCAAATCATGGACGAGATGGCGGACCAAAAAATTCTCTACAACGGCGATTTGAGCCGCACAGCCGGTGAGCTGTCGCTGGAGGCGGTTGTGGACCATTTGACCGGAAAGGATTATCGCACGCGTGTTTTGCCGCCGGAAACCGCAGCCGCCGATGAAATCCAACAGATAACCGCCCTTTTTGCCACTGTCAACCGGTCGATTCAACTCCACACATACGGTTCCCAGCCGTTCCCTTTTCAAAAACAATCATTCGAATATGCCGTGGGGAATATCGAAAATCTACTTCGGAAAAACAACGCCGATGCCATGGTGCTGGTTACCGGCAAAGAGACGCTATCCTCATTCTATCCGCGGGTATGGATCAGTGTCGCCTTGATCGAACCCAAGGGTGAAATTGTCTGGTATTGTGTACAGGGCGCTAATGAAATTCTGCAACTTGGCGATATCAAAGATATGGCCATGCTTGTAAAGAAAACATTGCAGAATTTTCCGAGCGGTACACAATGACAAAAAGACAATTGATCGTGGTTTTCGCACTGTTGGCATTGTGCTTACCCCGCGTTTCCCTTGCAGCCGGAAACAACAACAGTCAAAAGAACACCGGTGATCTCAATCGTCTGAATCAAATCGCACGGGATCAGCAGGCGGATCTGGAACAGCGCAGCCTTTTGCTGCAGGATGCGGACCTGGATCGTTACCTGACGGAACTGGCTCAAAAACTATGGGCCAATACCCATTCCGAACTCCCCCCTATTCAAATCCGGGTTGTCCGGCACCCCGCACCCGACGCCTATATGTATCCCAACGGCGTCTGTTACCTGCACACCGGTTTACTGGCAAACCTGGAAAACGAAGATCAACTGGCCATGGCCATTGCCCACGAGATGATTCATTACCTCCGGCAACATACCCTATTGGCATATCAATCATCGTTGCAGGGGTCGCGGTCCTACCTGCTCAACGATACCCAACACAAAAACACCTTCGACCATCAGGGTCGATCCTTGGCGGATCTCCTGCAATCAACCGAACTGCAGGCCGATCGCGAAGGCCTGGCATTGATCGCCGCCGCCGGATACCGATCGTCCGAATCCATTGGATTGTTAAACATATTGAAATCCATAACCGACGATCAGGAAACGAAAGCCGCGTCCAAGAGCACTAAACCGATCCTGAACCACAGATTGGAGCAGCTCCGGCTTGCAATCGCCAACCAGCGATACCCGGCGCCGGCGAATTCGCAGAAAATTGTTGCCGGAACAGATTTTTATGTGGCAATATTACCATCCATTCTGGCGAATGCACGAGCCGCATCCCAGATGGGTGATTGGGAGATAGCCAGACACGACATCGAACGCTATATTCGCTTCCGGCCCGATGAACCGGGCGCCTATTGTCTCAGGGGAGAAATTTTTTACAAAAGCGCCGCAAACGGACAGCATGATAAAGCCCTGGCATCCTTTGACCGGGCCATCGCACTCAACCGGCAATACGCACCGGCCTACCGGGCAATGGGGCTTATCTATTTTAAAGCCGGCCATATGGAGAAGGCTCGAAATTACCTCCAGGCCTACATCGACATTGCACCGGAATCAGCTGAAAAAAAATACATCCATAAATACTTATCGCTGTGCAACGACTGACCTTACATAGAGCCCGTCTGATTTTCGATAGAAGAAGCCTGTGCGCGCTTTGCCTGCTGCTGATCCTGGGCGGCTGCGGCACCCTCTGGCAGACTGCCGCACCAAACGTCCATACCCCCCACTGGTCCATTGATATCCCCGAAAAATGGATGCTGCTCGAAACCAGCGATTACCATATGTTTTCCAAAGATGGGCCGTATCTCCACTACATTCTCGTGCAATCAAGACCCCTGGAACGAAAGTACCGCCACACCAATCTTAAAATTGACAGGGCCATGCTGCCCCATGAAGCAGCCCAGGTCGTTATAAATGATCTTCGTGCTGATCCGGCGCTCCGGCGGCTGCGCATTATTGACAATGCGCCGGTAATGATCGACGGCAGCCTGGGATTCAAGATTGACTACGTCTACGAAGACCCGAACGGCATGGACCAACAGACCCATTTCTACGGCGTGGTAACCCCCCCTTTTCTATTCACCCTCCGGTATACGGCAGCAAAACGTCACTATTTTGAACGGTATATCGACGATTTTACCCGTGTGCTGCAAAGCGTACGGCTTCAAAAAAACGGATAACGCGCCTTCTGTAGAAATACTGCACAGCAAAACCGCGTTCGGCATAAGGTACTTTTCTCTCACCATGAAGGACATGAAGCACTCGAAGAAATAGGAATTAGAACGCATCATGATGAAAAAAAGGCAACCATGAATGAACATCACATCCGGCTCGTTTGCATTGTCTCAAGTGTTTTTTATCTGATCCAATGGTTACTCTCTGAAATATTTTTCAAAAAATTTCCTTTACTCTCCGGCAATATTCTTTCCGGAAATATCATCCATATCTATGGCCTCTTCTCAAATTTAGCCATCCTAATTGCTTTTATATCCGGAATTATATGCCTCCGATACAAACACCAGGTCGGTTGGATCGGAGTATTGTGCGGCATACTCTTTTTAGGTCGAATTTTAAAATATTTCATCTTCATGATCACTCACGGTGCTTAAGCCCACACAATCGGTAAAACCTCCACGCCTCCTTTTGAGCGGTCACCTTATAATTAAAACGATCCTTAATAGCGGCTTTCCAGAACCAATGAGACTTCAGAATCGTGGCAGGAGACGTTGGCACACGGACTATATTAACGCCATCCTGGAGCGCGATCTGAAAGAGATCGCCAGAATTCATCGCAAGAACGCCATGCGAGAATTGGTAAACATACTTGCGGCATGGTCCGGCAAATTTATGGACATATCGGCCATAGGTTCCGGCCTATCCATCCAAAGGCCCACAATCGAGAGTTATATCAATGCATTGGAAGCACTTTATCTGGTGGAGCGTGTCTATCCCTGGACCAAGACCGACTATTCACGCGTCGGCAAATAAAGCCGGCTTTTTATGGTAGACAGTGGCCTGATGGCGACACTGCTCAGGTGGAAGATGGACCAGATCCGTTTTGATCCGGACCGTTCCGGTAAATTGATGGATACTTTTGCTTTCAATGAAACTATGGCACAAGTCCATGCTGCAGATGGCCTCTATCAACTCTTTCACTACCGTGACCGGGAAAAGCGTAAAATCGATTTTTTTATTGAACGGGAAGATAATGCACTACTCGATGTTGAGGTCAAGGCCGGATCGGCAGTTGGGAAAAATGATTTCAAACACATGAAATGTAAACATTTTTCATGCGGTCATATAAAATCTGGGCTGGAACGGCGCCGAAAAAATCAAAGGCATTGATATGGCAGTCCAGAAAGCTGGGCAGATCGCAGCGTTTGATCAATTCGGCATATATT